>DXLX01000029.1 GCA_019414515.1 Collinsella sp. | reverse complement strand
GCTTATGGCGCATGCCGAGACCGTGCTCACGCGCGAACGCATCGCGCACGAAGCGCTGGGCTACGAATACATGGGCGACACCAACAACGTCGACGTGCACATCGCGCACCTGCGCGCCAAGATCGAAGACGCCGGCGGTGCCCGCATCATCCAGACCGTGCGCGGGGTGGGCTATGTCTGCCGCGCGTAACGCCGAGGCCAAGCGCGTCACCTCCATCGCCCGCGCCATCAACTGGAGCTATATGTGGCGCCGCCTGATGAGCTACGTTTGGCTCGACCTGCTGCTAGTAGTGATTGTGGCGGCGATCCTTGTCTATGGATACAACCAGACGCTGCCCAACGGCGCGTTTACCGCAGGATGGATCCCCAGCGCCACCGTTCGCGGCATGACGCTGACGCCCGCGCGCGGCTGGGACCTGACAACACTCACCTATACCGTCGAGCTTGCGCGTACCACCAAGACTTTCCCCCTCGCGCAGGACCTCGTCACGCTATGGCCTCTCTACCTTGTCGTTGTGGGTTGGCAGGTCATCAGCGTGCTCAACATGCTCGGCGGCGCCCGCCGCGTGCGCCGCACCATGGCGCCGCTCAACGATCTGGCCCTGCGCGTGGACGAACTCGGCCGCATGCAACTCGCCGGCGGCAAAATGGAAACACTGGAGCAGGCCATCGAGCGCGCAAGCGTCGACTCGCCGAGCGTCACCACCGGCGACGCCGACCTGGCAAGCATCGAGGTCGCACTCAACCGCCTGCTGCGCCAGATGCAAGAGGCCAAACTGCAGCAGATGCGCTTTGTCAACGACGCGAGCCACGAGCTGCGCACGCCCATCGCGGTGATTCAGGGCTACGTGAACATGCTCGACCGCTGGGGTAAGGACGACCCGGACGTGCTGGCGGAATCCATCGCGTCCCTTAAAGCCGAAAGCGAGCACATGCAAGAGCTTGTGGAGCAGCTGCTGTTTTTGGCACGCGGCGATGCCGGGCGCACGGTCCTGCGGCGCGCGCATACCAACTTGGCTGCACTGGTCAGCGAGGTATGCGAAGAATCGCAGATGATCGATACCGAGCACACGTATCGGCTGGCTTCTGACGCTGCGCTTGCCAGCGACCCGCGCTGCGACGCGCCCGTCGACGTGGCGCTCGTGAAGCAGGCTCTGCGCGTGATCGTGCAAAACGCCGCCAAGTACTCGGATGTGGGAACGACCGTCACATTTGGCATAACGCCAGATGCGGGCGCGGGCACGATCGACATAAGTGTTGAGGACGAGGGCATCGGCATGAACCAGGAATCCGCAGCTCACGCGTTCGAGCGGTTCTACCGTGCCGACAACGCGCGCGATGCCGGCGCACAGGGTTCGGGTCTGGGGCTTGCGATCGCCAAGTGGATCGTCGACAGCCACGGCGGCGTCATCGGTGTGACCTCGGTCGAAGGGGTCGGCAGCCGCTTTACGATTCGCCTGCCACGATAGGAAGCCCCTCGGCATAAATAAAGGGATAAGGCCACGCGGCCCTATCCCTTTTTGCTAGCTATGGCAGCTTGTGCGCTACTCGCGGCACAGGTGCACGGCGAAGCCGGCGAACTCGCGCTTAAAGTACACGAGCTTGGTGCCGCCGTCGGGCAGCAGCACGCGCGACTCCTCGTTGACCTCGAGCCCGCGCTCGGCAAACCACTTCTCGGCCGCATCGATGTCGTTGACGGCAAAGCCGATGTGGCCCTTGGTGCCACGACCGTTCTGCTTCATGACCTCGATCAGCGAATCGTTAAAGTACGAAACCGGGGTCTCGATAACGGGCAGGCCCATCATCGTCGAGAACAGCTCCGCGATCTCCAGGGCATCGGCCGGGTCGGTGGCGTTAATGCCCACGTGGGCGACGCGCATGCCAAAGAGCTCTACCGGGTTGGCGTTCTGCTCATTCATACAGGCAGCGCCTACTGAGCCATAACGTCGAGAACGGCCTTCTCGGCAGCGACGCGGTTCATGCCGGTCATGAAGGGCACGCCACTCACGTACGGGCAGGTGAGGCCCTCGGGGGCAACGGTGGTGGCGATCAGCAGGTCGGCGCCCTCGTCGCAGTAGTCCTTGGCCTCGGAGATGGCGCACTGCACGATCTCGTACTTGCCGGCGTAACCGTTGGCGTCGAGCAAGGTGGCGACCTTCTGGGCAACGAGCGTGGAAGTAGCAGCGCCAGCACCGCAAGCCAAAACGATCTTCTTCATAGGTAATGTCTCCCTTCATGGTTTACTTTAGGTAAGTGTACCGCAGCGAGCGATAGCACTCGGCCTCGATGAGCTTTTATGCCAGTTTGCTTGCGCGCTGCGTATAATACATCCAGTACGTGTTGTCATACCGCTCGCTTTATGAGTGACTAAGGACCCTAATATGCCCGATTCCCGCACACTCTGGACCGCCGTCGTTATCATCTGCATCGCCGTGTCGGTGTTCTTTAGCGTCAAAAAACGCACCACGTTTAAACGCCTGCAGCAGCTTATGGCCGCTAAGCAGTGGGACGAGTTCGATCGTTTGCTCGACGGCAAACTCACCAGCATGCTGTACCCGCGCTACAACCGCGACTACCTGCGCCTGAACTCCTATCTGCTGCGCGAGGACCACAAGCGCGCCGATGAGATGTTCGATTTGCTGCTGGGGCTCAATCTGCCCAAGATGCAGCGCGTCGACCTGGTCATTAAGGCCTTTAACTACTACGTTGGTCAGGAGGACCGCAAAAAGTCCAAGGAATTGCTGCGCGAGATCAAAGGCTTTGAGGGCGGCCAGGCCGAGGCAGTCGCGCACGAATGCCAGCTGATGTATGACACGATGATCCTCAAGCGCCACAACGACATTCCCGAGCTGGAGCGCATGCTCAAGGAGGCCGGCGACGACCCGGTCAAGCGCTGCCGCCTGGAGTATCTGCTGGCGCTGCAGTACCAAAACAAGGGCGACGAGGCCAAGTTCCAAGAGTTCCTCGAGAAGTCGGGCCAACACTCGATGGCCGTCAACGCGTAACGGACGGCTTGTGCTAGACTTCTAGTCTCACGGGGGCGTGGCGGAATTGGCATACGCAGGAGACTTAAAATCTCTCGCCGCAAGGATTGTGGGTTCGAGTCCCACCGCCCCTACCATGTATTGTTTACGAGCCCGTGTCCCCCAGGGATGCGGGCTTGTTTCTTTTGGATGCCGGTGGGGCTCGAACCCGCGAGGGGGCGAGCGTCAAGCGGACGCGCAGCGTCCGTAGCGAGCCGGCGAGGGCGCCGGCAGGCAGCCGAAGCCGGTGCGGATTTGCGCAGCAAATACGCAGACGTCCCACCGCCCCTACCATGTGGCTTTTACGGGCCCGTGTCCCCTGGGGATGCGGGCTTGTTTCTTTTGGATGCCGATACAGATGGTGAGTTGCGGTGGAATAGGGACTGTTTGGCGATTTTTAGTCCGTATTTCACCGCAACTTATGAGGGAATGGTTAAAGGGTGCTGAGGCTCGGGGTCCAGGCGATGGTGGGGGTTGCACCGTCGAGAGTCTCGTTGATGGTGGCGGCCATGCCGGCGAGTAGGCTATTCTCGCTTACGGTGAGCGTCTTGTAGCCGCCGGCACGCATGAGCTCGCGAATCACCACGGCGCCAGCCAAGATCACGCCCGCACGCTTGGGCTGCACGCCCGGCAGCGCGGCGATGCTGTCCGCGTCCAGCGCGGACATGCGCTCGATAGCGGCCGAAATCTGTTCCATCGAAAGCTCGCGCAGGTGCACAAAGCTCGAGTCGTACGGCTCCAGCTCGTGAACCAGTGCCACGAGCGTGGTAACGGTGCCGCCCACCGCGACCAAGCGCTCGGCACGCTCAAAATCGACGGGCAGGCCCTCAAAATAGGCAGCGAACTGCTCGCCGGCCCAGTTGGCAGCAGCAGCAAGCTCGCCGTCCGCAGGCGGCAGCGCCGAGAAGAACCGCTCCGTCACGCGGCGACAACCGATGTCCAGCGAACGCGTGCCCTCCAGCGCAAAGACCCCACGCTCCGGTGCGTACACACCCGTCGCGAGTTCCGTGGACCCGCCGCCCGAATCCGCGACAATAATGCGCTCGCCGGCAAAGTCGTGCGCCACGCCAAAAAACGTCAGGCGCGCCTCGACCTCGCCCGGAATCACCTGCGGTTCGAGCCCCAGCTCGCGCAGGCCGTCCAGCAGCAGGGCGGCATTGGACGCATCGCGCGCGGCACTCGTGCACGTGGTGCAGATGCACACGGCCCCAAAGGCATGCGCCTCGTCCACAAACATGCGACACGCGGCGAGCACACGCTCGACAGCCGCCTCGCAAAAGCGACCTGTCGCGTCGACGCCCTCGCCCAGATCGGTAATCTCGGTATGCTTGGACGATTCCACGATCGCCCCGCCCTCGACCTGGGCCAACACCAGTCGCGACGACACCGTTCCTAGATCGATCGCCGCCACCTTATATCGTTTGCAATCTGCCATTGCCGGCTCCCCTCCGGGCGCTATTTGCCGTTGGACACGACCGTCTGGCCCTCGACACCGTTAAACCCAAACAGCATGTCGAGCGCCTGGATGTACCACGGGGCGTCCTTACCGACTTCTTCGATTTCCTTGGCAACTTCGCTGGCCTTCTTGGCGTTCGACGACTTCTTGCTCGAAGACGAATCCGAATCGTCGTCCAGGCCCCGCACTTCAATCCTCTTCTCGCCGGGCATCACCAGGCCCAAGTCCTCGGATGCCGCGTCCTTGATACCCTCCTCCGAGAGCAGCTTGTCGACGCTTTTCTGCAGCTCGTCGTTGTACTGCTGGCGAATCTCGACCTGCTTGGCCAAGATATCGCTCGAACGCTTTGCCACGTACAGATCGCGCACGGGGAAATACAGGCTCACGAGCACCAGGGCAACGACAATGCCGATGAATAGCCCTCGCTGAGGACCGTGGGTAAAGTCGTAAATTGCCTTGACCACTGCGTTGTCGTTGGCGTAGTGCATGAAGTCCGAGCCCGAAAGACGGCTTGAGGGACGGCGCGGCTTGTCGGACGTCTGGGTCGAAGGGCGCGACGCATGCGCGGAACGCGATGGGCGCACCGGGCTATCCGAGGAACTATTTGGCTGAACATTGGGATGCGAAGTCGCCGGCGAGCTATACCTGGAGCGATCAGCACCAGCATAACCAGACCCGCCAAGCTGCGCGGTACGCGCACGACGAGACGACGGCTCACGCGAACCGGCGGAATAGTACCTGTTGTCGTAAATCTGATCCATGTGCGCCTTGTGCGGTTGAGGTTTGTTTGCGCTAAGTCCCTTAGTTATAGCACGAGCACCCGCACCGCCTTCGCCAGCCTTTGCTCGACATAAAAAAGGCGCTGAGCCACACGGCCCAGCGCCCAATGGCGACCATCAGAAGTGGAGCGGAGCCGAGTCAACCCCGCCCCCACGGGCACCACTTGTTTAGCGGATGTTGTAGAACGCAGACTTGCCGGCGTAGCGCGCGCTGCCCTCGAGCTCGTCCTCGATACGGATGAGCTGGTTGTACTTGGCGATACGGTCGCTACGGCACGGGGCACCCGACTTAATCTGGCCGGCATTGACGCCCACGACCAGGTCGGCGATCGTGGAATCCTCGGTCTCGCCGGAGCGGTGACTCACGATGCAGGCGTAGCCGGCCTCCTTGGCGGTCTCGATGGCCTCGAGCGACTCGGTGAGCGTACCGATCTGGTTGACCTTGACCAGAATCGCGTTGGCAGCGCCCAGTTCGATGCCCTTCTTGAGGCGCTCGGTGTTGGTAACGAACAGGTCGTCGCCCACCAGCTGCACCTTGTTGCCGATGCGACGGGTCAGCTCGACCCAGCCATCCCAGTCCTCCTCGGCCATGCCGTCCTCGATGGAGATAATGGGGTAGGTGTCGACGAGCTTCTCCCAGTAATCGACCATCTGGGCGCTCGTGTACTCAACACCCTCGCCCTTGAGCTCGTACATACCGGTCTCGGCGTTGTAGAACTCGGTCGAGGCCGGATCCATGGCGTACATGAAGTCGACGCCGGGCTTAAAGCCAGCCTTCTCGACGGCCTTGGTAATGTACTCGAACGGCTCGGCATTGGTCTTGAGGTTGGGCGCGAAGCCGCCCTCGTCGCCCACGCCGCCGCCAAGGCCGGCCTCGTGCAGCACGCCCTTGAGGGTGTGGTAGACCTCGGCGCACCAGCGCAGGCCCTCGGCAAAGCTCGGAGCACCCACGGGCATGATCATGAACTCCTGGAAGTCAACGTTGTTGTCGGCATGCATGCCACCGTTGAGGATGTTCATCATGGGCGTGGGCAGCAGGTGAGCGTTGACGCCGCCCAGGTACTGGTACAGCGAAAGACCCGCCGACTCTGCCGCAGCGCGGGCAACGGCCAGCGACACGCCCAAGATGGCGTTAGCGCCGAGCTTGGTCTTGTTGGGCGTACCGTCGGCGGCGATCAGCGCGGCATCGACGGCACGCTGGTCGAAGGCATCGAGGCCCACGACGGCATCGGCGCACTCGTTGTTGACGTGCTCGACGGCCTGCGAGACGCCCTTGCCCAGATAGCGACCTTTGTCGCCGTCGCGCAACTCGCATGCCTCAAAGGCGCCGGTCGAAGCGCCCGAAGGCACCATCGCGCGACCGAAGCTGCCGTCCTCGAGCACGACCTCGACCTCTACGGTGGGGTTGCCGCGGCTGTCGAGCACCTCGCGACCGTAGACATCCAAAATGTCACTCATGTTGTCTCCCTCTCACTTGGAAACGGTTGATGCAAGCGACTGGCCGACTGTGCACCATTGGTGCGCCTCCGTAAGTTAGCCATGTCGCACTTTTTGCATTATGCCCTAAGTTAGCCGAGGGATACATATGAATTGGAGAAATCATTCTTTGGGGCGCTTGTTTTTGCACCGAGCATTCATCTCTAGAGGTCGCCCCCCCCCATTAAATTCTTCTATCGGCATACCGTCTTTACCTGGCTTGCGAATGAAAGAGCCAATAATGTGCTTTTACATCGTTCAAAGTTCTGGATATCGTGCAATTCTAAGGGTCTGAAGTTCTGGATATCGTGCATAATCAGGTTATAAAAGTTCTGGATATCGTGTACGAGGTAGCCATGCTTAAACGAAAAGCCTATGACAAACTACTAAAATGGAAGCATGAAAGCGCTGGTAAAACAGCACTTCTTATTGAAGGAGCCCGCCGCGTCGGCAAGAGCACGCTTGCCCGCACGTTTGGAGAAACCGAATACAAGTCCTGCCTTGTCATTGATTTCTTTCAAGCACCTGCCGAAGTTAAGCAATATTTTGAGGACTATCGCACTGACTTCGACTCGCTCTTCCTCTATCTCTCGGTTTTCTATAACGTCAAACTCTATGAACACGAGACGCTTATCGTCTTTGACGAGGTCCAGATGTACCCGCAAGCACGCGGACTCATCAAGTATCTCGTTGCAGACGGACGTTACGACTACATCGAAACTGGATCCCTGCTCAGCATCAAGCAGAACATTAAAGATATCGTCATCCCATCCGAGGAAGAGTCTCTGGAACTTGAGCCCCTCGACTTTGAGGAGTTTCTTTGGGGCATGGACGAAAAGGGGCTGGCCGATCTCATTCGCATGAGTTTTAACAAGATGAAGCCGCTCCCCGATGCCCTACATCGCAGAGCGCTCTCCCTTATGCGCGAATACATGCTCGTAGGCGGCATGCCTGAGCCGGTATCCATCTATGTTGAACAGCGCGCTTTTGCGCCCGTCGACGCTTCGAAGCGCCGAATCGTCCAGCTCTATCGCAACGATATCTCTCGTTTTGCAACCGGTTACGAATTCAAAGTCGTCTCCGTACTCGATGGCATCCCGGGTCAGCTCTCTAGGCACGAAAAACGATTCAAGCTTTCCTCACTTGATAAAAACGCACGCATGCGCACCTACGAAGAAGCCTTCTTTTGGCTGGCAGACGCGCGAATTGCCAATATCTGCTATGCCGCAAGCGAACCGAGCGTGGGCCTTTCACTCAGCATGGAGCAAACGGCCCTCAAGTGCTACATGGCGGACACCGGCCTGCTTGTAACGCTTGCCTTCTCTGACAACAACGATACCGATGAAGACGTTTACAGGGCCGTGCTTCGCGGCGACATCGGATTGAACGAAGGAATGCTTACCGAAAACTACGTTGCCCAATCTCTAAAGGCCAATGGATACAGACTCTTCTTTTATTCCCAAAGCGGAAAGAAGGAGGGGGAGGAGCGCATGGAAATCGACTTCCTCGTTACCCGACCCTATGTCAATGCCGCCGGAAAGCCGCGCATCAGCCCCATCGAAGTTAAGTCGCCACGCAGATACGGAACCATCTCCCTCGACCGATTCCGCGCGCGCTTTAACAAGAAGATTGGGATGGCTTACGTGTTGCACCCTAAACAACTCGAGTGGGATGCCGAAGCACAGCTGGCACATCTTCCGTTGTATATGGCTTTTTGCTTGTAGAGACCTCTCTACGAATGGATGCCGTGAGAGACGCAGGCCTCACTCGCTTGCTTTTGCTTGGTCCCACAGGTCGTTGAGTTGAGCGGTTGAGCAGGCGGCGAGGTCATCGCCCGCCTCGTGCACGGCGGCCTCCATCGCAGCCCAGCGACGGCGGAACTTTGCCGTGCTGGCGCGAAGGGCGCTCTCGGCGTCGATTCCTTCTTTGCGCGCAACGTTGACTAGGGCAAAGAGCAGGTCGCCAAACTCCATCTCGCGCTCGGGCGAGCCGGGCTCCTCGGCCTCAAACTCGGCACGCTCCTCAGCTACCTCGTCCCACACATCCTGGACCGTCTCCCACTCAAAGCCCACGGCAGCCGCCTTGCGCGACACCTTCTGCGCCTGCATCAGCGCCGGCAGATGCGTGGGCACGCCGTCGAGCAGACCCTCGGGCGCAGCTTCGCCCGCTGCCACGGCCTTGTCCTTGGCAACCTTCTCGGCAAGCTTGACCTCGTCCCAGATCTTGAGCACCTCGTCGGAGCTCTCGGCGTCCGCATCGCCAAACACGTGTGGGTGGCGGCGGATGAGCTTGGCGTCGATATCGCGCGCCACGTCGGCCAGCGTAAACTCGCCGGCGTCCGCCGCAATCTGCGCATGCAGTACTACCTGCATGAGCACGTCGCCGAGCTCCTCGCGCAGATGCGTGGCATCATCGGCCTCGATGCAATCGAGCGCCTCGTAGGCTTCCTCGATCATGTTCTTGCCGATGCTCTGATGCGTCTGCTCGCGATCCCACGGGCAGCCATCGGGCTGACGCAGACGCCAGATAGTCTGCACCAGATGCTGCAGCTCGGCCGACGCGTCGACCAGCGTGGACAGGTCGCGCGAACCCTCGGCATTTTGCTGAGCCATGTGCTGCGCCATAGTTATTCCTCCTCCAGGACCACGTGACGGAACACGCCGCCCTCGTAGATGCCGTAGCTATGCGTACCGTCCTTGGGAATGCTCACGCTGCCGGGATTGAAGAGCCACAGGCCCGGGTGCGCGGCGCTCTCCTCGTTGACCTTGATGTGCGTATGGCCGTAGACGAGCGCGGAGCCCTCGGGCAGCGCGGGCGCGTGGTCGACGCTGTTGTGCATGCCGGCGCCAAAGACGTGGCCGTGCGTCAGGAACAGCTCACGGCCGGTCTCGTCAAACAGCGTGGCGTAGTCGGCCATGACCGGGAAATCGAGCACCATCTGGTCGACCTCGGCGTCACAGTTGCCGCGCACCGCGATGATGCGGTCGGCCAGGGCATTGAGCAGCGGAATCACACGCTTGGGAGCGTAATCGCGCGGCGGGTCGTTACGCGGACCGTGATAGAGCAGGTCGCCCAGCAGGACGATGCGGTCGGGCTGCTCGGACTCGATGGCGGCGACCAGGCGCTCGGTCCAGTATGCCGAGCCGTGGATGTCGGAGGCGATGAGGTATTTCATGGTGGTCCTTTCGGGTGGGGTTGATGTGGCCGGGCGCGGCGCGTCGCTCGGCCGTGTTACTCAAATCGCAGTGCCACGGCTTGTGCCGCCTGCATCACGCGCTGGAGCGGCACGTTATGCTCGCGAGCGAGGCGGGAGCAGTCTTCGTACTCGGGCGCCGCACGCTCACTACCGTCGGGCAGGGTCGCCACCTTGACGGACACCTCGCCCCATGGCGTTGTTACGCGCTCAAAGCGGCGTGGTAGGCAAACGCGCTCCATAACCTGGCGGCGGATGCCATTGGTCGTGGTTTCCAAAAAGATAATCGTCTGTAGGCGCTCGATATCCTCGTGGGTACAGATTACCTGCAGCTGCCAGCCGGGACGGCCCTTCTTGCAATAGAGGGGCAGCCAGTGCACCTCGCGCGCACCGGCCTCGCGCAGGCGGTCGGCGGCGTAGGCGAGCACCTCGGGCGACGCGTCGTCGATATCGCATTCCAGCTTGACGATGGTCTCGGGCGCATCGGTCTCGCGGGACAGCGGAGATTTGCTATCGCATGGCATACGGTCCGGCTCCTTTCCGCACGGGCTCGTTTTGTTCATTCAAACGCTAGCACATCGCGGGCGGCGTGGATGTGGCGGAGCGCGATAAGCGCGATTTTCCCTGTCCGCAAGAAACCGACACCCCGGCGCGCTCGTCGCATCGAGAGCCGCGCCGCTACAATGGAGCGAATTCGCCTGACGCAAAGGAGCTGCCATGTCTGCTTGCCCGCTGGTCGATTGCCATACCCACACCTCGTTTTCGGACGGGCACGCCTCGTTTGAGGACAACGTTCGCGCCGCTGCTGCGGCCGGGTGCCACGTCATGGTCTCGACTGACCACCTCACCCTACCCGCCAGCATGGACGCCAACTGCGAAGTGCAGGTTGTCGAGGGCGACCTGCCGGCACATCGCCTGGCCTTTGAGGACGCCCGCAAGCTTGCCGCGCAGATTGCGCCGGAGCTCGAGCTTATCTATGGCTTTGAATGCGATTGGTACGAGGGCTGCGAGCCTTTGGTCGAGCGCTGGTCAGCGGGTGCCATAGTGCGCTTGGGCAGTGTGCACTGGACTGGCGATCCGGGCGATATCATGGCCGGTGCTGCGGGCACGGCGGGGACGGAGGACGTCGCTCGTCCCGATACGCCCGATTCGCTTTGTGGCTGGGTCGACGATGACACCGACCTGCATGTTTGGGAAAACCTGGGCGTACGCGGCGTGTGGGAGCGCTATGTCGATAACTGGTGCCGCGCCTGTGAAAGCCCGCTTAACTTTGATGTAATGGCCCACCCCGACCTGGTCATGCGCTTTTCGAAGGAAGGCTTTGCGCCCGACTTTGACCCCGCGCCATTCTGGGAGCAGATGGCAGAGTGTGCACACGACACGGGCCGCCGCGTTGAGGTCTCGACTGCCGCGCCGCGCAAGGGGCTCGACGACTACTACCCCGCGACCGGATTGCTGCGTTGCTTTGCCCATGCCGAGGTGCCCATTACCTTTGGTTCGGATGCGCACCGCGCCTGCGATATCTGCTGGAACATCCGCGAGGCCCAGGCCCACGCCTACGACTGTGGCTATCGAACCTTCGACATCCCCCACCTCACCGGAGAATGGGAGCCCACGCCCCTCGCCTAAGACTAGTCGTTGGGGACACTCTTCACAAATGACCCCTTGGGGACGGAGGAAAACAGGTCGTTTTGCTCACCACCGACGCCCGTGCAACACCACCCGCCAAAAAGAACGCCCGTTTACTACGATGAACCGCAAACCTCCGACCATCGGCTTAATGTGGAAAATAAAACCGCAGGTAGAAGCGTTGACGATTTGCTCAAAATCGACGTGTGGTCAGCAGATCCAGTTTCATCGTAGTAATTGGGCATGCTATTTGGCAGCGCCGGCAAAGACTGTCCCAAACGACTAGTCGTTTAAGAACGTCCCCAATGACTAGTGGCGGCGGGCGTTGAGTTCGCCGGCCAGTTCGTCGAGGGTGATGCCGTAGCGCTCAAGCGTCACGAGCAGGTGGTAGACCAGGTCGCCGGCCTCGTAGCGAATGTGATCGTGGTCGTTATCCTTACAGGCCATGATGACCTCGCTCGCCTCCTCGGCAAGCTTCTTGAGCAGCTCGTCCTCGACGTCGGTCAACAGGCGAGCGGTGTAGCTCTCCTGCGGCGATGCGTCGCGACGACCATGAATCACCTCGGCCAACCCCGTCAGCGTCTCACCGATATTTCCATCCTGAACATTCGCAGTGCGCACACCCATGGTTCAATCCTTTCTGGTTGGCCAAGCGCCTAGTCGAGCGCCCGTCCTACGCGAGTTTCTTAAAGAAGCAGGTACGGTTGCCGGTGTGGCAGGCCGGACCCGGCGAGTCAACCTTGACCAGCAGCGTATCGCTATCGCAGTCGGCCCAGAGCTCCTTGACCGCTTGCATATTGCCGCTCGTCGCGCCCTTGTTCCAGAGCTCCTGGCGACTGCGGCTCCAAAACCACGTGGTGCCGGTCTTGAGCGTCAACCCCACCGACTCCTCGTTCATCCAGGCAACCATAAGCACCTCGCCGGTGTCATACTGCTGAACCACACAAGGAATCAACCCACGGGCGTCGTATTTCAGCTCGGTAGCATTTACCACCTCAGTCATCATTCCTCCCAAGTAATTACCGTGAACATCGCAGGTCGGCGAGGCTTGCCCAGGTGCCGCAGGTTGCCGCGAAAGAGGAGCGACGCGTACTTTGGTACGCGAGCGACGGTTTGAACGGCAAGATGCGTTGCCTGGACAAGCCGCAGCATTAGAAGTCCAATCTCACAGGGATGCCCTGCGACGCCATATACTCCTTCACCTGGCGAATGCTGAAGGTTCCAAAGTGAAAGACGCT
>DXLX01000028.1 GCA_019414515.1 Collinsella sp. | reverse complement strand
CGGAAGCTAAGCCCCATCGCGCCGAGAGTACTGCGGGGTCAGCCCGTGGGAGGCCAGGGCGCCGCTGACCGGTGGACGGCACCGAGCCGCCATTGGGAATGTAGAAGGGGGAGGCCTCGCGGCCTCCCCCTTTTTTGCGTTATATACAAGCTGTCCCTTGTGAACGGGCCCTTCTTTTGACTCTCTTACTGTTTGGCTGTTTTTTGAACTGTCGCTTTGTATTTGCGCGATAATATCTCGCATTGACGTTAGGGAGGGCTTGATGTTTACCGTTTTTGTTTTGGGCAATATTGCTTCGGGTAAATCGACTGCCTGCCGCTATCTGGAATCTCGCGGAGCCCTGCTTATCGATTTAGACGTTCTTGCCAAATCGCTGTACGTGCCGGGGTCGGATATCGTCAATGCTCTTGCTGAAGAGTTTGGCTGGGATATTTTGGACGAGGAGGGCGGCGTTCGAAGTAACATCCTCGCTTCTCGAGCTTTTGCCTCTCCTGATGCGGTTGCAAGGCTCAATAGCATTGTGCACCCCGTTCTCATTGAGCAGCTTTCGCTGAGGATTCTCGATCCTGTCTGCTGTACGGTTTCGACTCCTCGCTATCCCTTTGCGGCGGTCGAAGTATCTGCTCCAGCTGGCTTTGAGGACGCCTTTGGCCTTGCGGATGAAATTATGGTTGTTAGCGCTCCTTTGGAGGTCCGTCGCGAACGCGCTATTCACCGTGGTATGGAGGCATCCGATTTTGATGCTCGCTGTGCTTGCCAGCCCGATGAGTCTTCGCTTTGCAGTCTAGCCACTACCGTGATTGATAACGCGGCGGGCGATAGCTCGCTCTTTGTACAACTGGACGCATGGCTTGCCCGCCATGGCCTTATGGACGCTACGGATAAGGGGACGACAGATGCCTAAGACGCGCTTCTTTACGTGGTATCGCCTTGTGCCCCTGACTGTCGTTTTCGTCTTTGGCCTTATCTCGCTCGTTTACTCGTGTGCTCCCGCCGCTTTCTTTAAACCGTTCTATCCGATTGACTATGAGGCGTATGTAAAGCAGTCCAGCATTTCGCATAATCTCGATCCGTATCTGGTATGTGCCGTCATCAAGTCGGAATCAAACTGGGATCCCGAGGCGGAATCAAACCAGGGCGCCCAAGGTCTCATGCAACTTATGCCCGAAACCGCTCAGGATATGATCGCCAAGGGCCTTGTCGACGGGGACGAGTATTCTGCCGATAACCTGAATGACCCCGCTTCGAATATTGAATTTGGGTGCGCATATTTCTCGTACCTGCTGACATATTTCAATGGCTCGACGGATAGCGCTATTGCTGCTTACAATGCCGGAATGGGCAATGTCGATGGGTGGGCGCAGCAAAACACATCGCTCCATAACGCGATTACCTTCCCCGAGACGCAAGCTTATTTGATTCGTGTCAATAATGCCTGGGTTCGCTATAAGACCCTCTATCCCGACCGGTTCGTATAGGACTATGCCTGCCGCCTGCGTATACTGCAGATGTATGAGTTAGGAGTATCCATGGCGGATTTTGAAGTTGAGCGTGTTGGCGGAGAGCTCAAACGCTTTGGCGTTGAGGGCTCTGAGGTGCCGTTTGAGGTCGTGTCTCCCTATGAGCCTGCAGGTTCCCAGCCAAAGGCCATTGAGTCGCTTGTGCAGGGTGTGAGGGACGGAGACCGCTATCAGGTTTTGCTGGGCGTAACCGGCTCGGGCAAGACCTTTACCATGGCCAAGACCATCGAAGCTCTCGGTAAGCCAACGCTGGTCATGGCCCCCAACAAAACCCTCGCCGCCCAGCTCGCGAGCGAGCTCAAAGAATTCTTTCCCAACAACGCCGTGGTCTACTTCGTCTCGTACTACGACTACTATCAG
The DNA here is from genome assembly GCA_019414515.1 of Collinsella sp. Classification (GTDB taxonomy): domain Bacteria; phylum Actinomycetota; class Coriobacteriia; order Coriobacteriales; family Coriobacteriaceae; genus Collinsella. Next base: position 102,641 of record DXLX01000028.1, on the reverse strand, counting down.
CCCGAGGCATATGTACCGCAGAGTGATACGTATATCGAGAAAGACTCCTCGATTAACGAGGAGGTCGAGATGCTGCGCCATCAGGCGACGGCATCGCTGCTTTCTCGACGGGATGTGATTGTCGTCGCATCGGTCTCGTGCATCTATGGCATCGGTTCTCCCGAGGACTATGCGGGCCTGGCGCCGAACGTCGATAAGAAGGTGCCGCTCGAGCGCGACGACTTCATCCATGCGCTCATTGACATTCAATACGACCGCAATGACTATGACCTGGCACGTGGCACCTTCCGCGTGCGCGGCGATGTTGTCGACGTATATCCGCCCTATGCCGAGCATCCGTTGCGCTTTGAGTTCTTTGGCGACGAGGTCGAGCTGATTGCCGAGATCGATGAGGTCACCGGCGAAATGCTACGTGAGTACGAAGCGATTCCCGTGTGGCCGGCTTCGCACTACGTGACCGAGAAGCCAAAGGTCAAGGCGGCCCTGAAATCAATCAGCGAAGAGTGCGAGAAGCGCGTGGCGGAGCTCAAGGCGACCGACAAGTTGCTCGAGGCGCAACGTCTGCAGCAGCGGACCGATTATGACCTCGAGATGCTCGAGACGATGGGCTTTTGCAACGGCATCGAAAACTACTCGCGCCATCTGGATGGACGTAAGCCGGGTGAACCGCCGTTTACCTTGATTGACTACTTCCCCAAGGATATGCTTTGCATCATCGACGAGAGCCATGTGACGGTGCCGCAGATTCGCGGTATGCACGAAGGCGACCGTTCGCGCAAAGTTACGCTTGTTGAGCATGGTTTTCGTCTTCCGTCGGCGCTCGATAACCGCCCGCTTCGTTTCGATGAGTTTGAGGCGAGGATTCCGCAGTTCATTTACGTCTCGGCCACGCCAGGCGACTATGAGTTGCGTGTGAGTCAAAACGATGTTGAACAGATCATTCGACCGACCGGCCTGCTCGATCCCAAAATCGACGTTCGTCCGGTCCGAGGCCAGATTGACGATCTTGAGGACGAGATTCGCGAGCGCGTGGCCCGTAAGGAGCGCGTGCTGGTGACCACGCTGACCAAGCGCATGGCCGAGGATCTGACCGATCACCTGCTCGATGCCGGCATTAAGGTCAACTACATGCACTCCGATACAGCGACGATGGACCGTGTCGAGATCCTGCGAACGCTGCGCGAGGGAAAGATTGATGTTCTCGTTGGCATCAACCTGCTCCGCGAGGGTCTGGATCTCCCCGAGGTCTCGCTGGTGGCAATTCTCGACGCTGACAAGGAAGGCTTCTTGCGCAATCGCCGTTCGTTGATTCAGACGATTGGCCGTGCGGCCCGTAATGCCGACGGCGAGGTCATCATGTATGCAGACGTTGTGACCGATTCGATGAAAGAAGCCATCGAGGAGACGCAGCGCCGTCGCGAGATTCAGATGGCATATAACGAAGAGCATGGCATTGTGCCCAAGACGGTCCGCAAGGCCATTAACGACATTTCGAGCTTTATTGCCGAGGCCGAAAAGACTGTGGGTTCCAAGGGGCGCTCGAAGGGCGACTCCCTTGGCCATGGCGCATTCTATACGCCCGATGAGTCGGGCGAGGGCGGCGTGCCGGAAACGGTGGCACCCGAGCAGACACTTGCGGAGCAGTTGGAAGAACTGCCGCATGACGAGCTTGTGCGGATCGTCGAAACCATGGAAGAGGATATGCGCAACGCTTCTGCCGCCATGGACTTTGAGGAGGCGGCGCGCCTGCGCGATGCTGTCGTTCAGATTCGGGCGATGCTCGAGGGTGCGTCTGAGGACGAGACGATCGAGCGCTTACGTTCGCAGGCCCGCAAGGGTTCCACGTTCGCATCGGGCAGAAAACGCCAGGGTGCACGGTTTAAGAAATAGCGAACAGGCCCCGAGTTCCCTGTGGAGCTCGGGGCCTGTGTCTTTTGCGTGCTGGAATTCGTGCGCTAGAGGTCTGCGATCAGGGCTTCGGCGCAACGGATGCCATCGGTAGCTGCGCTCATGATTCCTCCGGCATATCCGGCCCCCTCGCCGCAAGGGTAGAGCCCCGGGGTCGATACAGCGTGGCATTGACGGTCTCGAGTAACGGTGACCGGAGAGCTCGAGCGTGTCTCAACACCGGTGAGGACGGCATCGGGATGGTCGTAGCCACGCAGTTTTTTGCCGAGTAAGGGAATTCCCAGACGAAGCGACTCGATGATATGTTGCGGCAATGACTCATCGATTGCTGTCCAAGTCACGCCGAGCGGATAGGTGGGCTTTACCTTGCCGCATGTCGTGCTGGCGCGTTCTGCAAGGAAATCGCCGACGAGCTGTGCCGGTGCGTTCCAGTTGGAGCCGCCAAGGCGATAGGCAGCCCGCTCGCAAATGCGCTGGAGTTCTACGCCTGCAAGAGGATCGTCGCTGGGGAGATCGTCGGGCGTGACGTTAACGAGGAGAGCGGCGTTTGCGTTGCGGCCGGCGCGGGCGTTGAGACTGGCGCCGTTGACGCACAGATGGCCGGGCTCTGAAGAGGCTGCGACAACCTGTCCGCCAGGACACATGCAGAATGAGAATACGCTGCGGCCGTTGGGAAGATGGGTAACGAGCTTATAGGGGGCTGCTCCGAGCGCGGGATGACCCGCCGCGGGGCCATATTGCGCCCGATCGATATCACACTGCGGGTGTTCGATGCGAACGCCCATGGCAAACGTCTTTTGAGCGAGGGCGACATCATGGGTTTTGAGAACCTCGAATACGTCGCGGGCAGAATGACCGCAAGCAAGGATGAGATGCTTTGTGTTGATTGACTCGCTTGTCGCGTCGTGGGACGACTGGATGTCGATACCGACAATGGCGCCAGATGTGTCAGTGTGAATGTCAACGAGTTTCGTTCGATAGCGAACGGTTCCTCCGAGCTGTTCAATGCGCTGGGAGATGCTGGTAACGACGGCGGGGAGGATGTCGGAGCCAATATGCGGTTTTGCATCCCATAGAATATCGCGGGGAGCGCCCGCTTCGACGAAGGTCTCGAGGATAAGGCGATGGGCGGGATTTTTGGTTCCCGTATTGAGCTTGCCGTCCGAGAAGGTCCCCGCGCCGCCCAGACCAAACTGGATATTGCTCTCGGGGTCGAGGATGCGCTCCTTTAGAAAGAGGTCGATCGCATGTGAGCGGCGAAATGCCGGGTCGCCGCGCTCGATGAGCAGGGGTTTAAGGCCCGCTTCGGCAAGGGTCAGGGCGGCGAAGAGACCGGCGCAACCGGCGCCGACAACGACGGGACGCCCCTTGGGTGCATTCGGGACGGGGTTGGGGAATGAAGGAGCCTCGCCGTCAACCATGCGGATGCGCGAGCGGTTGCGCTCGGCGACGCGGTCGACCACTTCCTGTTCGAGTCGGGAGCTTGTCAGCTCAACTCGAAAGCTCAAAATAAAATGAACATCTCGCTTTTTACGGGCGTCGATTGACTTGCGATGGAGCTCAATGGCTTTAATCTGGGAATCCTCGCATCGCAGGGCTCGTTTGACGGCGCGTCTGCCAATAGCAAGGCAGGCGTTTTCGTCGCCGGCCTCATCGAGCGTCGCGTTGACTTGGGTGATTTCGATCATCGAGGTCTCCTTAGAGGCAAGAAAGAGGCCGTCCGGTATCCCAGACGGCCCGAATGCGTTTTTGATTATAGACTGCGCGGCTACAGGCTGCTTGCAGCGCGAATACCCGAGATCCAGGCCCACGCAAGGTTAAAGCCTCCGCAATCGGCGTCGATGTCGAGCGCTTCTCCGCAGACGTAAAGCGGGGCGCCTGTGGTGCTGTTCACGTAAAGATTGGGTGTCGAGACGCACTCGATAGATATGCCGCCACGCGTGACCTGTGCTGAGCGCTCCTCTGCCGTCCCTTCGACGGACAGTTTAAAGTGCTTGAGGATTGAGACCAGGTGGATGACATCGCGCGAGCCGGGATGGCACCGCTCGAATGCCGTACAGACGACGTGTGAGAGCTGCGGGGCGAGCATGCCGTCAAGCCAGTGGGAGTTTCGGGGCGAAAAATCGCCGAGCACGTTGACACGCTGCTCGAGCGTATCGAGCAGCTCATCTTTGGAGAAATCTGGAAAGAAGTCGATCAGAACAGTGTCGCCCTGGTTGATACGGCGAGAGAGATTGAAGGCGGCGACGCCTGAGATGCCGAAGGCACGGAACAGCACTTCGCCATCTTCTCGCCAGAGCTCTTCGTGGCTGCGCGAGAGCGTTAAGCGGGCTCGGACGCGCAGACCATCCAGAGTTCCGAGTGCCGTCCGGTCGCCGACGACTGATGCCGATACGGGGCACAGGACGGGGCGCAGGGGCGTCAAGGGAAGGCTAAACACCTCGGCGATGCCGGTGGGGTTGCCGCCCGTAGCGATAACCACGGCCCTTGCCTGCAGGGCATCGCTCGTGCGAGGAGTATCGGCTAACGCCTTTCGAAGCGAACGGAGCTCCGTCTTTCGGTCGCCGTGCTTTTTGGGTTTGAGTACATGAGCGGGACGGTCGATCTGAAGCGTCCAGCCTTCGGAAGCCTTATGAGCCGCAATGACGTTAGTTCCGCAGAGTAGGGTGATGCCCAAACGCTCGCATGCATTGAGGAGTGCATCGCGAACCGACTCGGCGCGAAGGGAGCGCGGGTATAGGCGGCCTTCCTCACGGATCGTCATGATGCCCAGCGAGGAGAAAAAACTCTCGAGATCTTGCTCGGGTTGGGGGCCCATGATGGATTCGACAAAGGCGGGGCGGTTATATCGCCGAATGTCGATGGATTCGTTTGAGAGGTTGCAGCGGCCGTTTCCGGTTGCGAGCAGCTTGAGACCGCAGGCGACGTCGCGCTCGACGACGCAGACCCTTTTGTCGACACGCGCCGCCGTAATGGCGGCGGCGAGGCCCGAGGCCCCGCCGCCGATCACCAAGACGTCATAGAAGGCGCTTGCGTTCACTTAGGCCTCGTCTGTCTTGTGCGGGGCGATGGCCTCAACGGCGGAGACGGCCTTGGGCAGCATGTCATCGGGCAGTGCGGTCTCGACTTCACCCTTATCGCAGGCCTCGGCGAGTGACGGATTGATGGGAAGCTGACCCAAGATGTCGAGGTTGTAGCGCTCGGCGACTTCGGGGAGCTTGCTCTTACCAAAGACCTCGATCTTCTTGCCGCAGTCGGGGCACTCGATATAGCTCATGTTCTCGACAATGCCCAGAATAGGGACGTTCATCTTCTCGGCCATGTTGACTGCCTTGGCGACGATCATCGAGACCAAGTCTTGCGGGCTCGTGACGATGACGATGCCATCGACGGGCAGCGATTGGAAAACGGTGAGCGCGACGTCACCCGTTCCCGGAGGCATATCGACCAGCAGGTAGTCGATGGGGCCCCACGAGGTCTCGCTCCAGAATTGCCTGATGGCGCCCGCGATAACCGGGCCACGCCAAAGGACGGGATCGGTTTCGTTTTGGAGCAACAGGTTGGAGCTCATGACCTTGACGCCGTGCTCGGAGATCTCGGGCAGCATGAGGTTGCCGAGGGCATGGACATGGCGTCCGCTCATGCCGAACATTTTGGGGATGGAGGGGCCGGTGATGTCGGCGTCGAGAATGCCAACCTTGTTGCCGCGGCGGGCGAGCTCGGTTGCGATGGCGCCCGTCACAAACGACTTGCCGACGCCTCCCTTGCCGGAAAGCACAGCGATAACGCGCTTGACCTCCGACAGCGTATTCTCTTCAAATTGCGACGGCGTTGATTGTCCGCCGGCTGCTTGTGCGTGCTCGCAACCCATGTATGACTCCTTTGTATATGTTGGGGCCGGAGCCCCGCGGTGTGACACGAGCGTCATTGTACCCTCGTTTGCGAGCGGGAGTCATTTGCGATGCATTTGGGCCGAGCGTGCTTGCAATACGATGGGTCCAAGCGAATGGGCGGGCTTACTGAACTTTGCTGGCGAACTCGAGGTATTGCATGCGCTGCAGCTTGTCGATCGTCGAGGCGTATGGGCTGTCTTCAGATTCCAAGTCGTAGCGCAGCCCGTCGGCACCAATATAGCCGGCGACATTGATGGTGGGCACATCTGACCTTGTTGCAAGCAGGGCCTTTTGATAGTCAGTGAGCGGGGCGCCGATCTTATTAAGGGTAATAGCTGCAATCTCGTTTGCCCCGACGGTGTCGTAGACGTTGAGCTCGGTATTGCCGGCGATTTCATAGTTGGCCCAGACGAAATAGGTCGACTGATAGATACGGAAAGCGTGGCTTGCCGTATCTTCCTGAGGGTACAGCTCGTCGTTGAGAGTCGTTGCGGCGCTCGGCTGATGGTCGCCAAAAAAGACAAGAACAACCGGTCTGCCGATATTGCGGAGCTCATTGATAAAGTACTCGAGGTCCCGGTCGGATGCATTGATGCAGGTGAGATAGGTATTGAGCGCGCTATTGGCGCCCTCGCTGGCTCCCTCGACCCAATAGTTTGTCAGCTCTTCGGCGGGAACGGTGCCATAGTCGTAGCCGCCGTGATTTTGCATCGTGACGTCAAAGATGAACTGCGGGGCTTCGTCGGTTCTGAGCAGGTCGAGTATCTTGTCGTAGGTGGCGTAGTCGCATACGCCGGCATGGTAATAGGGCGCACCTTCGAAATCGCCGATTGAAAGAAAGTCTCCAAAACCCAGCTGCTGATAGATTTTATCTCGATGGTAGTTGACGGGGTTTTGCGGGTGCATAGCGGTAGTGGTATACCCAAGCTCTTTAAGGTCCTTTGCCAGGCTGTTGACACTATTCATCTGATACAGCTGATAGGGGATTTTGCCTAATCCGACAAAGGCCGTTGTCGCTCCGGTCAAAAATTCGAATTCGGAGTTCGCCGTTCCGCCACCGGTGACCGAAGCGAGCATGGTGCCGCGAACAAGTGTGTCGGGAAGCGAGTTGTAGAATGCGGGACCGGTGTACCCGGCCGCCTGGAGCTGCTCAAAGCACGAAAGGTCGCTAAAACTCTCGTTCATGACGGCAACAATCGTCGGCTTGATTTCATTGAACTGGGCAACGGCCGCCGCGCGCTGCTCGCTCGAGCCATACGTGCTGTCGTAGGCGGCGGCGAGCTCCTGTTCGATGCTCTGCGCCTCATCGGGCGTATAGTCTTCGGGCTTTTCAATGGGCAACTCGTTGACCATTTCGGTGAACGAAGTGATAAAACCCTGAGACGCATACGTGGTGATGGGCTGCCAACGGTCAAATCCAAAATCCAGCGACTGCTCCAAGTCGATGTTGGAAAAGCCCAAGAGCCCCACAACGGTCACTAGCAGAAAAGCGCAGAGGTTAGCGGCGATTGCGGGGAAGACATGGGCGGGCGTACGGAGCTTTCGCGGTCGGATAAGCGAAAGAAGCCCCAGGGAAATCTCCAGCAGGGCGAGTGAGGTTACGATTCCTGCAGTGAAGGTGAACTCATATCCCTCACTTACTTCCATTGCGGTGCCCAATGCCAAAATGTCGCTCGGCAGGATGGCCTCGCCTTTAAACGTTATGACGAAGTGCTCGGCAATGCCAAGGGTGCAACAGACGACGGGCACGAGGGCCATGACGCCTCCATGACGCTGTCCCAGCAAATAAAGGGAGAGCAGAACCGTCGCGAGCAGCCCAACGGAAAACCCGAATGAGTTGGCGGGAATGCGATAGAACGTTTCGTTGCAGGCAATTTCGAGTGAAACGAACGAGAGCGCTGAAACAGCGGCGACGACAAGGATGTCGCGGCAAATACAGGCAACCGTTCCCGTCGCAAGATCGGTTTGGTCGATAAGTCCCGAAACCAAGGGCTCGACAAGAAGTATGACGGCGGCAGCACCGAGCGCCGAATAAGAAAGGACCCATAGGGAACAGTCCTCATTTACGAGCAATTGATTCGTAATCCATGCAGCTACCATGCCGAGCGGGATGAGGAGCATCGCGCACCAAAAGACGCGGGCAATGGGCGGTTTTTCGTTGTGTCTGATTGAAAAATACACGCGCACGACGACGGCGGCCACGATAAGGACGGCGATGAATATGGGCAGATTGGCCATGCCACTCGAAGTGATTTCAAGGGGGATATCTTCGGTCATGGACGTTCCTCTGTTACAGCAAATTAAGTTCAGTTTTAGATTACTCTAACCTTTCCACGGCATTTCGAGAAACAAAGCACCCGACACGCAAAGCAAAAGGTCTGCGAATCTTGTATTACGAACATCTGTGCGCGTTGAGTGCGTTAAACTCATCGACAGTGTGATTTGAGGTTATAGGAGGCAAGGAGCTTCCATGTCTGATTCTTCTATCGTTATCCGTGGTGCGCGCGAACACAACCTGCGCAATATCGATGTTTCCATCCCGCGCGACGAGCTCGTGGTCATTACCGGTCTTTCGGGCTCGGGCAAGAGCTCGCTGGCGTTTGACACGATCTATGCCGAGGGTCAGCGTCGCTACGTGGAAAGCCTGTCGAGTTATGCGCGCCAGTTTTTAGGCCAGATGGACAAGCCCGATCTAGACTCGATCGACGGCCTTTCGCCGGCCGTCTCGATCGATCAGAAGACGACGTCCAAGAATCCGCGCTCGACGGTGGGTACTGTAACTGAGATTTATGACTACCTTCGCTTGCTTTTTGCACGCGTGGGCACGCCACACTGCCCCGAGTGCGGTCGCGTTATCGAACGCCAGACCACCGACCAGGTCGCCGATAAGGTCCTGGCAGCGGGAGAGGGTCGTCGTGCGTTTGTGCTGGCACCGGTGGTGCGCGGGCGCAAAGGCGAGTACGCAAAATTGTTCGAGGATCTTCGGGCTGAGGGCTTTAGCCGCGTGCGTGTCGACGGCGAAGTACGCTCGCTCGACGACCCCATCGATCTGGACAAAAAGTTCAAGCACGATATCGAGGTCGTAGTCGACCGCATCGTGATTCGGGAAAACTCTCTGGGCCGTATCGCCGAGTCGGTTGAACAGGCGACTGCCTTGGCACACGGCAATGTGAACGTGTACATGCTGCCCGATCGCGATGCTCCCGAGGGAACCGAGGGCGAGCTGCTGGAGTATTCGTTGGCTCTGGCGTGCCCGGAGCACGGGCACTCCATCGACGACCTACAACCCCGCGACTTTTCGTTCAACGCGCCCTATGGTGCGTGTCCCGAGTGCGATGGTCTGGGCTTTAAGAAAACGGTCGATGCCGAGGCGCTGATTGAGGACCCGTCGAAGTCGATTGCCGATGGGGTCTTTGGAAGCCTGTTCGGCAATTCGAACTACTACCCCCAGATCTTCGCCGCGGTCTGTAAGCACTTTAAGGTGAGCGCGGATACACCGTGGGAAGACCTACCTCCGCGAGTGCGCCGTGCATTTTTGGATGGCATGGGCGACAAGAAGATTTCGGTGGACTATCAAAAGCTCGACGGTCGTCGCAGCCAGTGGGACACCAAGTTTTCGGGCGTGCGCAATATCCTGTACGAGCGCTATACCGAGACGACCAACGAGAACACTAAGGCGCGCCTGGAGAAGTACATTCGCGAGGAGCCGTGTTCGAGCTGCCATGGTGCTCGCCTGCGCCCCGAGATGCTCGCCGTCACCGTGGGCGGCAAGTCCATTTATGAGGTTTGTTGCCTGTCGTGCCGCGAGTCGCTCGAGTTTTTTGAGGACCTTGAGCTCACCGAGCGTCAACAATTCATCGGCGGTCGTATCGTCAAGGAAATCCTGGAACGCTTGCGTTTTCTGGTTGATGTCGGCCTTGATTATCTGACGCTCGATCGTGCTTCGGCGACGCTTTCCGGCGGTGAGGCGCAGCGCATTCGCCTGGCTACGCAGATCGGTGCGGGCCTCATGGGCGTTCTCTATATTCTGGACGAGCCTTCGATTGGTCTTCACCAGCGCGACAACGAGCGGCTGATTAAGACACTCGAGCGCCTGCGCGATATCGGCAACACCGTTATCGTCGTTGAACACGATGAGGACACGATTCGCGCTGCCGACTATGTGATCGATATGGGGCCAGGCGCGGGCGTCAACGGCGGGCACGTGGTCGCCGCGGGAACGCCTGCCGATATCATGGCGTGCCCCGATTCCATGACGGGTGCTTATTTGACCGGCAAGCGGATGATCCGCGTGCCAGACGAGCGCCGCAAGCCCGGCCGCGGCTGCCTTAAGATCACGGGCGCCCGCGCCAACAACCTCAAAAACGTTACCGCCAAGATTGAGTTCGGTACGCTCACAGTCGTTACCGGTGTTTCGGGATCGGGCAAGAGCTCCCTGGTCACCGATACGATTGCGCCCGCGCTTACGAATGCCATCCACCGTTCGACGCGTCCCGTGGGTCCGTACAAGAAGATTGAGGGCATCGAGTGCATCGATAAGGTGATCGACATTGACCAGTCGCCGATCGGTCGCACGCCGCGTTCGAACCCTGCGACCTATATTGGCCTGTGGGATGATCTGCGCGCGCTGTTTGCGAGCACGCCGGAGTCGAAGGCGCGTGGCTACTCGCCGGGACGCTTCTCCTTTAATGTGAGCGGCGGACGCTGCGAGGCGTGCAAGGGCGACGGCCAGATCAAGATTGAGATGCACTTTCTTCCCGATATTTATGTTCCCTGCGAGGCTTGTGGCGGCAAGCGCTATAACCGCGAGACGCTCGAGGTTACCTATCGTGGCAAGACTATCTCGGACGTACTTGACATGAGCGTGGCCGAGGCACTGGCTTTCTTTGGGAATATTCCGCAGATCAAGCGAAAGCTTCAAACCCTGTATGACGTCGGCCTAGGTTATGTGAGCTTGGGCCAGCCCGCCACGACGCTCTCGGGTGGTGAGGCGCAGCGCGTAAAGCTCGCCAAGGAGCTTCATCGCCGTCAGACGGGTAAGACGTTCTATATTTTGGACGAGCCTACGACCGGTCTTCATTTTGAGGACGTTCGCCAGTTACTTGATGTGTTGCAGCGTCTAGTCGATGCGGGCAATACGGTGTTGGTGATCGAGCACAACCTCGATGTCATCAAGGTCGCCGACCGTCTGATCGATATGGGTCCCGAGGGTGGCAACGGTGGCGGAACTGTCGTGGTCTCGGGTACGCCAGAGCAGGTTGCGGCATGCCCGCAGAGCTATACCGGCAAGTTCTTGGCGCCGTTGCTCAAACGCGATAAGGAGCGTCAAGCGCAACTCGATGCCTAATACATAGGTGTTTTTGAAACATGAGCGCCGCCGATTCCTTGCGATTCGGTGGCGCTCTCTTTGTCGAGATAGCGTATGCCGCGCAAATGGACATATACTTAAAAATTGCGTTCTTATATGAGGGAAAGGATATGCCATGCCGAAGGCCGTGAAGACGCCAAAGACCAACGCCATGCGTGAGCTGGAAAGCGCCGGCATCCCCTATGTTCTCCATACGTACGAAGACGATGACGACGAATCGTCGGGGCTGGGCGTCGCGATTTCCGAGCAGCTTGGCGAGGAGCCCGGTCAGGGATTTAAGACCCTGGTCTGCACGACGCCGTCCAACGACCATGTCGTGTGCTGCATTCCCGTTGCCGACGAGCTCGACCTCAAGGCCGCCGCGCGCGCCGCAGGCGAAAAGTCGCTGACCATGATGCATGTCAAAGATTTGCTTGCCGCGACGGGGTATGTCCGCGGCGGTTGCAGTCCGGTCGGTATGAAAAAACGCTTCCGGACTCTGATCGATGAGACATGCGTCCTTTGGGATACCATTTTTATCTCGGGTGGCAAGCGCGGCTATCAGCTTGAGCTTGCTCCCGATGACTTAGTTGCATTTTGCGGGGCGACGGTTGCCCCGATCACGAGAGAGGACTGAGCGATGCCGCAGGAAGAATCAAAGCGCGGAGCTCACTTTGCAAAAGGGTCGGCTCCTCAGACGCCCGCGCCCGAGGCCGCTTCGTTCGATAACGAGATTCGAAACGCCTGGTCCGCTGCCGCTGACCCGGGCGAGACGGCCGTGTACTTGCGTGCCGCCGGTGCCGGCACGGCACTTCCCCGTACGGTTCTTTCTTCGGCTCGTCCCGATGAGACGGCTGTCTTTTTGGCCGCCGCTCAATCGAGCGCCAGCGTGATGCCGATCGCCTCCGAGGCTCCTCGTGAGCCGCGTCCCGATGAGACGGCGGTGTTTTTGATGGCAGCCCAGGGAAAGAGCACACCGCAGAGCGCTCCTGCCGCTCATTCCGCCAAGCCCACGGCTCATGATGATGGCGAACCGCTTCTTTCGGATGACGAATGGTCGCCGCTTGGTTCGACCGATCCCGTCGAGGGCGTGGCCATCGACGGTGATGACGACTGGGACCCTCTGTCGTTTTCTGCCCGAACCGTCGCCGCCAATGAAGTTGACACGGTGTTTGGCGACCATGCCATATTCGATGATGATGCCGTATCCGGTAACAACATGCCGAACAGCGATGACGCCGCACCTGCTGATGACGCCGTTTTGGTTGACGATCCCTTTGCGATGACCGGCTCCTTTGCCGTCGTGGACGATTTGCCGCCACAAGATGAGGTTTATGAGGACTCTCAGGACGACGTAGACGATATGGGTTCGTCGGACTACTCCACGGTTGGTCGTTCTGCTGGCCTTATGACCGTGCTGACCATCGTGTCGCGTGTCACCGGGTTTATCCGCACGTGGGCCATGGCGGCCGCCATCGGTATGTCGCTGCTCTCGTCCTCCTATCAGGTTGCCAACAACCTGCCCAACATGCTCTACGAGCTCGTGATGGGCGGCATGCTCGTTACGGCGTTTTTGCCGGTGTATATGGGTGTGAGGCGCGAGCAGGGTCGCGAGGCATCGAACGAGTATGTCGGCAACCTGCTTGGTATTCTGCTTCTGCTGCTGGGCGGTATCTCGCTGCTGGGCACCGTGTTTGCTCCCGGCTTTATTTGGACGCAGTCGTTCCTTTCGGGCGATGGCGGCAGCATGGATACCGCTGCGTTCATGTTCCGCTTCTTTGCTATTCAAATTCTGTTTTATGGCTTGGGCTCGGTGTTCTCGGGCGTTCTCAACGCACACCGCGACTATTTCTGGTCGACGTTTGCCCCGGTTCTCAACAATGTCATCGTCATCGCCAGCTTTATGGGCTTTGCTCCCGTGTCTGCACAATTTGGCGAGCAGGCCGGTATTATCTTGATCGCAGTTGGTACGACCCTCGGCGTCTTTGTCCAGATGGCCTGCCAGATTCCCGCGCTTGGCAAGCATGGCGTGCATCCTCATATCCATATCGACTTTAAGGATCCCGCGCTGCGACAGACGATCGCGCTTGGTATCCCGACGCTGCTCGCCACGGTGTGCATGTTTGTCTCGACCTCCATTACCAATGCCGCCGCGCTGGTGGTGCAGCCCGAGACCGGCCCTTCCGTCATCGCATATGCGCGCCTGTGGTACACATTGCCCTATGCGCTGATCGCCGCCTCGCTTTCGACGGCACTCTATACCGAACTCTCTCACGATGCGCAGGAGAAGGATTACGACAGCGTCCGCACGGGCATTTCGCGCGGTGTCGCCCAGATGCTCTTCTTCCTGATTCCGTTTGCGATGTATCTGATCGTCTTCGCCCGTCCGCTCAACATGATCTACTGCGCCGGCAAGTTCGATGAATCCGGTGTGGCGCTGGTGTCGGAGTTCCTTATCTATCTGGCACTTTCCCTGCCGCTCTACGGCGTGGTCGTGCTGATGCAGAAGAGCTTCTCGGCCCTGCTCGATATGAAACCTTATAGCCGCTATTGCCTGTACTCCGCTATCGGCCAGGCCGGTTCTGTGCTGCTGTTTGGCGTGGTGCTGGGCTACGGTATGCCGGCAATTGCGCTTTCGTACGTCGTTGACTACGTGGTCTTGGTCGGATGCTCACTGTGGTGGCTGCGCCGTCGTCTGCATGGCCTTCAGGTCAAGTCTATCCTGCATGGCGGTTTCTTCGGCCTACTGTTCGGTGGCTTGGGCGCTGCCGCGGGCGCCGGCGTCATGTGGGCACTTGAGCACTTTGTCGGAGCGCTTGGCAGCTCGATCCTCATTACCCTGGGCTACGTTTGTGTTGCAGGCGTCGTCTCGCTCGCTGTAACTTTTGGTCTTGCCTTCGTCTTTAAGATGCCCGAGGTCTCGGCGCTGCTTCGTCGCAAGTAGGTGCGCGTGGCAGGTCACGACAACATTCCAACACTTGCCGAGCAGGTTTCGCGCGTTCCCACGCAACCCGGCTGCTACCTTTGGAAAGATGCCAAGGGTGATGTCATCTATGTGGGCAAGGCAAAAAACCTGCGTGCCCGTATGCGTCAATACGTGACGCTGCAGGACGAGCGTCAAAAGATCCCGCTCATGATGCAGCTGGTGGCGAGCTTCGACTATATCGTGGTGGAGACCGAGCACGAGGCATTGGTGCTCGAGCGCAATCTGATTGGCCAGTACCATCCGTACTTTAACGTCGATCTCAAAGACGATAAAAGCTATCCCTTTATCGCCATTACCAAGAGCGACTTGTTTCCGGCTATTAAATACACGCGAGAGCGTCATAAACCGGGAACGCGCTATTTTGGCCCCTATACCGATAGCCGTGCGGCGCGTGAGACCATCGATACGCTACGCAAGGTTATTCCTATTTGCTCGGCATCCTGTGCGGAATGGCGCCGCTGCCGCCGCATCGTCGAATCTCATAAGGGCGAAGAAGACATCGTCAATATGATTTGCGCGCAAAACGGGCGTCCCTGCTTTGACTACCATGTCGGGCGCGGGCCGGGCGCATGCATCGGCGCGATTTCCCCTGCCGACTATGCCAAGAACGTCAAACGTGTCGAACGTTTCTTGTCGGGCCATCGCAAGGATGTCGTTGACGAGCTTACGTCCGAGATGACGGAGGCAGCCGAGACGCTCGATTTTGAGCGTGCGGCGCGCGTCAAGCGTCGCCTGGAAGTCATTAGGGGCCTGGACGATCGCCAACAGGTCGTTTTTCCATCGAGCGTCGATATCGACGTCATCGGCTTCTATCGCGAAGAGACTATCTCTGCCGCCTGTGTCTTTGTCGTTCGCGAGGGCCGAACGGTTCGAACTTGTGAGTTCATCCTCGATAAAGGCCTGGATGTCGACGAGGAAGAGCTTCAATCGGGCTTTCTTAAGCGCTATTACGACGAGACGGCTGATATTCCAGCCGAGATCAATCTCTCTGTCGAGCTTGAGGACGCCGAAGCGTTGGGGGAGTGGCTTGCGGGCAAGCGCGAACGCTCTTGCCATCTCCATAGGCCGCAGCGCGGCGAAAAGCACCGCCTGCTCGATATGGCTTCCAAAAATGCGCGCCATGCCCTCATGCGCTACATGATGCGCACGGGGTATGCTGACGATCGCACTAATCAGGCGCTCCTGGAGCTCGAAAGCGCGCTGGCGCTGCCTGCGCCGCCGTTGCGCATCGAGTGCTTCGATATCTCGACGTTGCACGGCACCTTTACCGTCGCTTCGATGGTGGTATTTACCAACGGCCGTGCCGACAAGGGCCAGTATCGTCGCTTTAAAATTCAGGCCGAATTGGACGAGGCGAACGACTTCGTATCGATGTCCGAGGTTCTGGGGCGTCGCTATGCTCCCGAGCGCATGGCGGACGAGCGCTTTGGCTCGCGCCCCGATTTGCTCGTTGTCGATGGCGGCAAACCGCAATTGACCGCTGCAATTAAGCAACTTGAGGCGCTTGGCCTCGATATACCAGTTTGTGGCTTGGCAAAGGCCGATGAGGAAGTTTTCGTGCCGTGGGACGAGACCCCCGTCGTGCTGCCGACCGGCTCCGCTTCGCTTTATCTGATCAAGCAGGTTCGCGATGAATCCCACCGATTTGCGATTACGTTCCATCGCGAGTTGCGCGATAAGGCTATGACGGTTTCGGTGCTTGACGACGTTCCGGGCGTGGGACCCACCAGAAAACGTGCCATTATGCGCCATTTTGGCTCGATGAAGCGTTTGCGCGCGGCAAGCGAGCAGGAGATTGCGGAAGTTCGAGGCGTTCCGGCCGATGTCGCCAAAGCGGTCCACGAGGCACTTGTTGCATGGAATGCCGAGCGCGCCCAAGCATCGGCCAGCCGTTCCGAAAACTAAACGCGCTTCTAAACAACTGATATACATGATTGGCTGATTTTCAATCATTTATTTCGCGGCGATTACCTGCTGATTTCGGGTTTTATTAACGCTAAAACGTTTGACTAGCCATGGTGAATAACCCTGCTATCCTGCGGGTTGACGAAGACTGATATCTCACCTCGTCGATACATACTGTCTGTCGAATCGTTTGTCAATGAATTCGGTGAACGGTAGTAAATACCGTTCAAGCGTATGTATGTATCGGTCGCCGAGCGCGGCACCCAAGTTGGGTTTGTCGGTAGGTAAGGTATATATCGTCCGCAAGTTGCGCGGGGGCAAGTCTAGGTGCTCCCGGGTAAGATTCTCTATTGATAGGAGAAGACATGGCCATCATCAACAAGGGTATGTCCAGGCGTTCGTTCCTCGGCCTCACCGGCAGCGTCGCTGCTGTCGCCGGCCTTGGTCTCACCGGCTGCGGTGGCAGCTCTAGCGACGAGGGTTCCGCTTCCGGTTCCACCGATTCCGCCAACCGTGGCGGCGGCGTGATCACCGCTGGTTCCGCTTACGCTCCGTCCAGCTTCGACCCCGCCAGCACCGGCTCCGCTGTGGGCCTGGGTGCTAACTGGCACGTCGTCGAGGGCCTCTACGGCATCGATTACCACGACTACAGCACCTTCAACGAGCTCGCCACCGACGACCCCAAGTCTGTGGACGACACCACTTTCGAGGTTACCATCCGCAAGGGCGCCAAGTTCTCCGATGGCACCGAGGTCACCGCTGACGATGTCGTTGCCTCCTACACCGCTTGCGCCGCTTCCGCTACCTATGCTCCGTTCTTCCAGCCCTTCGAGTCCATCGAGGCTAAGGACGCCAGCACCGTGACGGTCAAGACCAAGGTCCCCAACTTCTCTCTGCTCAAGGATCGTCTTGCCATCATCCGCGTTACCCCGGCCACCCAGACCGAGGAGGATCGCGCCAAGCAGCCGATCGGCTCCGGCCCCTGGATGTACGACTCTATCTCCGATACCGAGATCACCCTGGTTCCCAACCCCGAGTACAACGGTGAGTATGCTGCCGAGGATAAGAAGATCCAGTACAGCATCCTGACCGACCCCACCGCTCGCGTTACCGCTCAGCAGGAGGGCTCCACGCTCGTTATGGAGCTCGTTACCGCTGACGCCGTCGACCAGCTCGAGAGCGCCGGCTGCAAGATCGATAACGTTCAGGGTTTCGGCACCCGCTTCATCATGTTCAACGTCGCCAAGGAGCCTTGGAACAACGTCAAGGTCCGTCAGGCTGTCATGTATGCGCTCGACACCGAGAAGATGGTCAGCAACACCTTTGCCGGCCTTGCCACCGCTGCCAGCTGCTACCTGCCCAAGAGCTTCACCAATTATCATGAGGCTTCCACGGTGTACAAGACCGACGCCAAGAAGGCTAAGAAGCTCATCGAGGAGTCCGGCATCACCCCGGGTGCCATCACCCTGCGCACCACCGACAACGAGCAGATCAAGGGCATGGCCGCCCAGGTCAAGAACGACCTCGACGCTCTCGGCTTTGAGGTGACCATCCAGACCGATACCTCGCCGGCCACCTACGCTGCCATCGACGGCGGCGAGGCCTACGATATCCTCCTTGCCCCTGGCGATCCTTCCTGCTTCGGCGCTGACCCCGACCTGCTGCTCAACTGGTGGTATGGCGACAACGTCTGGATGCAGACCCGTTGCCCGTGGAAGGAGTCCGCTGAGTGGCAGAAGCTTCACGGTCTCATGGACGAGGCTCTTGCCGCCGAGGGCGACGAGCAGCAGAAGAAGTGGAACGAGTGCTTCGACATCATCGCCGACAACGCCGTTCTGTACCCCGTTGTCCACGTCAAGACCGTCTCCGCTTCCTGGGACGATCCGTCCACCGCGCCCAACGGCGAGGCTCTCGACGGCTTCAAGGGCATCGGCACGACGAGCATGTCCTTCAGGGGCGTTGCGACCGTCAAGGCGTAAGACTCGCTTGAGTCTGTATGCAGGATGTCGGCCGTTGGGACCGTATCCTCATAGTTGAAACAAAGACCCGGGCGGCAACGATGTCGCTCGGGTCTTGTAATGAGTATCCGTACTCATATACCAGTTGGTCCTACCGACAAAAGAAAGGGGAGAGAACGTGAACAACTTGCTACGTTTGATTGGAAGGCGTCTTGTGGCGCTGCCGATCATGGCATTGGGCGTCACCGTCCTGGTGTTCTTCCTTATGTCGTTCTCCAAGACCGACCCCGCCTACACGGCGTTGGGTGACGGTGCCTCGCCCGAGGCGGTTGCCGAGTACCATGAGAAGTATGGTCTGGACGACCCCTGGCCTGTGCGCTACGTGCGCTATATGGGCGATTTGATTCATGGCGACATGGGTACCTACGGCGCTGCCCGCAACTCCGTTGCCAAGCGCATCTCCACGGCCCTGCCCGTCACGATGCAGCTGACCTTCATCGGTCTTGCCATCGGTGCGGTCGTTTCGTTTTTGCTCGGCGTCATCGCGGCACTGTATCGCGACAAATGGCCGGACCAAGTGATCCGCGTCTTTTCCATCGCCGGCTTGGCAACCCCGTCGTTCTGGCTTGCCGTTCTGTTGATCCTGCTGTTCTCTTCCTACCTTAAGGTGCTCCCGGCATCGGGTGCTCTGCCTCACTTCACCACGAATCCGGTTGGCTATCTGGGACGTATGATCATGCCCGCTATCGCCTTGGCATTTCCGCTGACGGGCCAGATGACTCGTATCGTGCGTACCGCCATGGTCGAGGAGCTCGACAAGGACTATGTCCGTATGGCTCGTGGCGCCGGCGTTCCCGAGAAGGTCGTCGTCGGCATCAACGTTCTTCGCAATGCGCTGATCACCCCGGTCACCACCCTCGGTCTTAAGATCGGCTACCTCATGGGCGGCGCCGTCGTCATCGAGGTTATCTTCAACCTCCCCGGCATGGGCACTGCGATTCTGCAGGGCGTTCAGGGCAACGAGGCGAACCTGGTTCAGGGCGTCGTTATCGTCGTTGCTCTTGCCTTCATCATCATCAACATCGTGGTTGACATGCTCTACCTGCTCATCAACCCGCGCATCAGGACGGTGTAGATTATGGTAAAGATTCGAGAGAAGCAAACCGAGCAGCTCGAGAAGGCTGCCTCCAAGGGGCTCAAGCTCGGTGGCTGGAAGAAGATGACGCTGTCTTCTAAGATTGCCGCCGTCGTGCTGGTGCTGGTCGCCCTGACTGCGATTTTGGCGCCCCTTCTTGCCCCCTATAGCCCGGTCGAGATCTTTACGGCTCGCCAGGCTCCCGGCAACGGATTTATCTTCGGTACCGACGATAAGGGTCGCGACATTCTGTCGCGCATGCTCTACGGCGGACGTTACTCGCTGATTATCGGCTTTGGTGCTACCGCCATGGCTTTGGTCTGTGGTTCCGTTGTCGGCGCTCTTGCAGCGGTTTCGCGCAAGTCTATCTCTGAGGCGATCATGCGTATCCTGGACATCATCATGTCCATCCCGGGTATCGCCCTCGCAGCCGTTTTCGTTTCCATCCTGGGCAATTCCGTGCCGTCGATCATCTTTGCGATCGGCTTTATGTACACCCCGCAGATCGCCCGTATCGTGCGCGCCAACATCGTGTCCGAGTACGGTGAGGACTATGTCCGCGCGGTCATCGTGTCCGGCGCCAAGGCTCCGTGGATTCTGATCAAGCATGTTCTGCGTAACTGCATCGCTCCGATTATGGTCTTCACCGTTACCCTGGTCGCCGACGCCATTATCTTCGAGGCCTCGCTGACCTTCATCGGCGCCGGCATCCAGGAGCCCACCGCTACCTGGGGCAACATTCTCGCCGACGCACGCGGTGGCGTGCTCGCTGGCCGTTGGTGGCAGGCACTGTTCCCGGGCCTGGCCATCATGATCACCTGCCTGGCGCTCAACATCCTCTCCGAGGGCATTACCGACGCCATGGCCGCTGCTCCCTCCGCCGCCCTGGATCCGACCGATTCCTCCAAGCGCCGCGAGGCCGACCTGCTGGTTTCCGACCCCGTTCGTGCCTACAAGGAGCAGGCTCAGTCCCTGTCCGCCCGTCTTGGCGCACTGCGCGATGTCGAGCTCAAGCGTAACGACCGCCATGTGCCCGATGAGTCCGTTGAGCCGATCCTTTCGGTCCGCGATTTCTGCATCCAGTTTGAGCACCACGGTGATATCAACGTCGTCGACCACGTTAACTTTGACGTCCGTCCCGGCCAGACCATGGGCCTGGTAGGCGAGTCCGGCTGCGGTAAGTCCATCACCACGCTGGCCATCATGGGCCTGACCGACGATGACGAGCATCTTTCCGGCGAGGTTCTCTGGGAGGGCCGCGACCTGCTCAAGATGAGCAAGAAGGAGTGGTTCGGCCTGCGCGGTACCGATATCGCCATGGTCTATCAGGACGCCCTGTCCTCGCTCAACCCCTCCATGCTCATCTCTGCCCAGATGAAGCAGCTCACCAAGCGCGGCGGCACCCGTAGCGCCGAGGAACTCCTGGAGCTCGTGGGCCTCGACCCCAAGCGTACGCTCGAGAGCTATCCGCACGAGCTTTCCGGTGGTCAGCGTCAGCGCGTTCTGATCGCTATGGCCCTTACCCGCGACCCCAAGCTGGTTATCTGCGACGAGCCCACGACCGCTCTGGACGTTACGGTCCAGAAGCAGGTCATCAAGCTGCTCAACGACCTTCAGGCCAAGCTCGGCTTTGCCATGATCTTCGTTTCGCACGACCTGGCGCTGGTCGCCGAGGTCGCCCACAACATCACGGTTATGTACGCCGGCCAGGTTATTGAGCAGGCGCCCACCAAGGAGCTGCTCACCAACCCGATTCACGAGTACACCCGCGGCCTTCTGGGTTCCGTCCTGTCCATCGAGAGCGGTTCGGGCCGCCTGCACCAGGTGCCCGGCGCCGTTCCGAGCCCGCGCGATTTCCCCAAGGGCGATCGCTTCGCGCCCCGCTCGAGCCATCCGCGCATTGGCCTGGACACCCGTCCGGTCTTCAAGCGCGTGCCCGGCACCGAGCACTTCTATTCCGAGCTCCCCGACGAGGTGCTCAAGGCAAATGGTTTGACCCCTCACGCGGAGGTGATGTAGATGAGCGAGACCGCAGTCAACGGCGTCGAGCCGATCATCTTCCTTGATGACGTCCACGTCACCTTTAGGACCCGTACCGGCTCGATTCTGCACCCCAACCTGGTTCACGCCGTCCAGGGTGTAACGATTAAGCTCATGCCCGGACAGACCATCGGCATCGTCGGCGAGTCCGGTTGCGGAAAGTCCACCACGGCTAACGTCATGTGCGGCCTGCAGGCCCCCACGAGCGGCAAGGTCTACTTTAAGGGCAAGGACGTCACCAAGCGTACCGCCGAGGACCGTCGCCACATGGGTCGCGTCATCTCGGTCGTGTTCCAGAACCCGGCCACGGCGCTCAACCCTCGCATGGTCGTTCGCGAGCAACTGCTCGACCCCATGCGCGTCCACAACCTGGGTACCGAGGCCGAGCAGGAGAAGCGCGTCAAGGAGCTCTTGGAGCTCACCGGTCTGCCCTCCTCCGCCGCCGAGGTTCTTCCCGGCCAGCTTTCGGGCGGCCAGCGCCAGCGCGTCGCAATTGCCCGTGCCCTGTCGCTGAACCCCGATGCCATCATCGCCGACGAGCCCACCTCGGCTCTGGACGTTTCGGTCCGCGCGCAGATTCTCAACCTGCTGACCGACCTTAAGAAGGAACTCGGCCTGGCTATGGTGTTCATCAGCCATGACATCCAGACGGTCCGCTATATTTCCGACGACATCATCGTCATGAATGGCGGCAAGATCGTCGAGCAGGGCGAGGCCAAGCAGGTTTTCCAGCATCCTCGAGACCCCTACACTAAGATGCTGCTCGGCGCTGCGCCGTCGCTGCTGCATCCCAAGCTCGGCGAGTAACTTCGCTTTCCCTCCCGTGCGCCCGGTTCCCTTGCCGGGCGCACCTCCGTTGCGATTTCGAAAGGTTGGGTTCACGAGCCATGCCAAGTGCTCAGGAGCTACAACATCAATTTGGTGAATATCGAGGCGCTATGTCCCGTCCATCAGATTTCGATCTCTTTTGGAAGGATCGCATGGCCGAGGCTGACGCCGTCGGGCTTGACTATGCGATCGAGGCGGCATCGGTCACCGATGCCGTGACCTGCCAGCTTTTCGATCTCTGGTATACCGGCATGTGCGGCGCTCGCCTGCACGCCAAGTACCTTAAACCTGTCTCGGACGAGCCCGTGCCATTGGTACTTCAGTTCCATGGGTATCCGGGTGCAAGCCGCAGCTGGTTTGAGCAGGCGTCGTTTGCGGGCATGGGCATGGCACTCATCGCCCTCGACTGCCCCGGCCAAGGAGGTCCCTCCGAGGACATTGGTGGATTTGAGGGCACGACGGTCGCGGGCCATATCGTCGCCGGTATCGACGGCGACCCGGCCAACCTCTACTATGTCCGCTTGCACCAAGATATCCGCATTCTTTGCCGTATTGTTCGTGAGCTCGAGGGCATCGATCTTGCCCGTGTATTTGTGAACGGCGCATCGCAGGGCGGCGGTTTGGGCATTGCGACCTGTGCGCTTAACAGCGAGCTTATCAATCGCGCCGCCATCCTCTATCCCTTCCTGTCGGATTTCCGCCTGGTCTGGGATTTGGATGCCGACGACATTGCCTACGAGGGTCTGCGCTATTGGTCTCGCTGGTTTGACGAGGACTCGACTCGTATTGACGAGGCCTATGCCAAGCTGGCGTACTTCGATTCCAAGAACTTTGCCCCCATAGTCAAATGCCCCGTGCTGTTTGGCACGGGCACAGCCGATATCGTCTGTCCTCCGGCGACGCAGTTTGCAGTCTACAACAACCTGACCTGTGAAAAGCGTCATGAGTTCTTTGAAGGCTTCGGTCACGAGGAGATTCAGGATTTTGACGATCTGATCATTCCATTTTTCTGCAAGGGAGGGGAGGCTCATGTCTAAGTGCGAGAGCAATATCGATGAGCTGATTGTCCCCGAGCTTGCGGGAATTGCTGGGACGGTTTCGTCAAGGCTCTCTGATTTCCGGGATTGGCGCGGCGATGCTTCTGCGGATGTTTCCGAGTTGGAGACAGCCGCTTCGGACCTTGAGGTTTGCGGGCTGACCGTTACGGCGATTGATTTCGCCAATCCGTGCGCGCGCTACTCCGAGGTTTCCTTTGAGCTCGGCGGGTATGTCGTGCACGGCCGTTTGATTGAGCCCTCTGGTTGCGCCCGAAGATCCGAGCTTGTTCCGCTGTGCCTGATGTTCCATGACATCGACCGACCTGTGCGGGGATGGCATCACATGACGCGGTTTGCCGCCATGGGATATGCCGTGCTTGCGCTGGACGATGAGACTATTGGATCCAGCGATCTGCAGCAGGGGATTACCTCGCCTGCTTTTGTCGAGCGTGTCCGTTGGGGCTGCGCGTTGGCGAAGGTTGCGCGCAACCTTGATGGCATGGATCCCGACCGCATCTTTGCATGGGGCGAGGGCCTTGGCGGCGGTGTCGCGCTGGCGGTTTCTGCTCTGGACGAGCGGGGCCTTGCCTGCACGGCGCTTGCCAATCCGCTTCCCAGCGGTCTCGAGACGCTGTCGCCTCGGGTTCGTGGCTCGGTGCTCATGGGCACATCGCTCATGGATACCGTGAGTGATCCCAAGGGCCAGTTTGCCGTATTCAACGGTCTTGAGTGTGACCGGAGGCATATCATCTATGCCAAATACGCTCACGAGCGCATCAATGCGTTCGAAAACGAAGTCGTCGACTTCTTTAACCAAACGTTCTATTCGTGTTCTTTGGCCTAGACGGCCTGGACACCGCCAACAAGAGTGGGCGGCATAGGGCTGCCCGCCAGACAACTAAGGAGATTCTTGTGGCAACTCAGAAATTCACCGGCGTTATCCCTCCCGTCGTTGTTCCCGATACCGAAGACCACCAGCTCGACGTTGCCTCCTTTGAGCGCAGCATCAACCGCATGATCGATGCCGGCGTCGATGGCCTGTTCTTCCTGGGCTCCTCGGGCGAGGTCGTCTTCTCCACCGACGAGCGCCGTCGCCAGATTGTCGCAGAGGCCGTCCGTATCGTCGACCACCGCGTTCCCGTTCTGGTCGGCATCATCGACACCGAGACCGAGCGCATGATCGAGCACGGCAAGGTCGCTCAGGAGCTGGGCGCCGATGCGCTCGTCGCCACCTGCCCGTTCTATGCCCTGCAGGGCATGACCGAGGTCGAGGAGCACTTCCGCATCCTTCACGAGGAACTCGACCTGCCCATCTTCGCCTACGACATCCCCGTGTGCGTCCACACCAAGCTCCCCTGGAAGCTCCTTGCTAAGCTCGGCGCCGAGGGCGTCCTGGCTGGCGTCAAGGATTCCTCGGGCGATGACATCTCGTTCCGCTACCTCATTCAGGAGAACGAGAAGAACGGCCATCCGATGAGCATCCTTACCGGCCATGAGGTCGTCGTCGACGGTGCCTATCTCGGTGGCGCCGACGGTTCCGTTCCGGGCCTCGCCAACGTTGAGCCCGAGGGCTACGTTCGTCAGTGGAAGGCCGCTCAGGCTGGTGACTGGGCTACCGTCAAGGCCGAACAGGATCGCCTCAATGAGATTTCGCACATCTGGGATGTCACCTCGGGCGTCCAGGGCTATGCCGGTGGCGTCGGCGCCTTCAAGACCGCTATGAACCTCATGGGCATCTTCGACAGCCCGACCATGCCGCGCCCGGTGAAGGCCATGACCGGTGAGAACGTCGAGGCGATTCGCAAGGTCCTCCAGGACAACGGTCTCCTTTAAAGCTTTCCCAGGCACCCGACCTCGCCGTTCAACCGTGCGGCCATGACCCATTAGGCCAATGGCCGCACGGTTTCTCGGCGATCTCGGGCACCTGGAAAACCTTTACCGCGCTGTGACGGCTAGCCTGACGGCGCATTTCCTGTAGTTGTTTTGTCTCCGAAGGAGAACGACATGGAGAACAAGTACGTCTGCTCTGTCGATATCGGCGGAACTAAGATCGCGACTGCCATCATGGAGTACCCGGCTGACGGCGGTGTGCCCCATCCCGTTTTTGAGGCTGAGGTTCCCACCGAGGCCCAGGAGGGTGGCGAAGCGGTCTTCCAGCGCATCGAGGCGTCTATCAAGGCAGCTCTTGAGGCAAATCCCGATGTCGAGGTCCTCGGAGTTGGCATCGGCGCTGCCGGTGTCGTCGACCCCAAGACGGGCGCCATCGCGTATGCCAATGAGATTATGCCCGGCTGGTCCGGCGTTCAGTTGGGGCCGCGTCTGCGCGAGGACCTCGGCCTTCCCGTTGCCGTTGTAGGCGACGTGCAGGCTCATGCTCTGGGCGAGGCCCACTGGGGCGTCGGCAAGGGCAAGTTCTCCGTCTTGTGTTTGGGCATCGGTACGGGCATCGGCGGCGCATATGTCGAGAACGGCCGCGTGATGCAGGGCTTCCATGGTGCTGCCGGCCATATGGGCCACATCGAGTGCTCGGCTGCCGCCGGCATTCCCTGCGCCTGCGGGCGTTCCGGCCATCTGGAGTCGGTTGCTTCCGGAACATCAATCGGGCGCATGTACGATGAGCGTTTTGGCCGCGTCGACCCCAGCCGTCCTTCGGTCGGCCGTGACGTGAACGACCTGTGCCGCGCAGGCGACGCAAAGGCGACCGAGGTCATTCATGACGCCGGCTTTGCGCTGGGCGCCAGCCTGGGCTCGCTCGCTAACATCCTGGACCCTGAGGTCATCGTGCTTTCGGGCGGCGTGATTCACCAAGGTCCCGATTGGCGTTCACAGACGTGGAAGGACTCGGTGCACGAGGGCTATGCCAGCCAGGCGCTCGACCCGCTTCAGGACACGCCGATTCTCATCGGCTCTCTGGAGGGCGACGCGCCGCTCATCGGTGCCGCCGAACACCTTCTTGCATCGTTGAAGTAAACATAACTACCAAGTGCGCCTTCTGAGGTGCCGCAGATTGACGTGAAAGAGGAGCGAAGCGTACTTCGGTACGCGAGCGACGGTTTGAACGTCAAGGTGCGGTGTCTCAGAAGGCTGTTTTGAGAAAGGTTGAGTCGAACATGACCGTTGATCCTTTGATCCAGTCCCTGAAGGGCAAGCTCGTCGTGAGCGTTCAGGCGTATATGGGCGAGCCGCTTCGTACGCCCGAGACCATGGCTCAAATGTCTCGCGCTTGCGAGCTTGGCGGCGCCGCCGCCATTCGCTGCCAGGGCCTTGCCGACATTGCCGCCATTAAGGGTCGCTGTGAGGTTCCCGTCATCGGTCTGTGGAAGGACGGGCACGAGGGCGTTTACATCACGCCGACGCTGCGTCACGCTCGTGCCTGCGTTGCTGCGGGTGCCGATATCGTGGCGATCGACGCCACCGATCGTCCGCGTCCCGATGGCAAGTCGGTCGAGGATACCTTCCGCCCGCTGCACGAGGAGGGTGTGCTCCTGATGGCGGATTGTGCCACCATCGAGGACATTCGCCGTGCGGTTGATATGGGCTTCGACCTGGTATCCACCACACTCTCTCACGGTGTCGCCGCCATCGACTGCACCATGGCCGATGGCCCCGACCTGCCGCTCCTGCGTCAGGCGACCGAGGAATTTCCCGGCCTTCCCATCATTTGCGAGGGTCGCGTGCATACGCCCGAGGAGGCTCGCGCTGCAATCGACGCCGGCGCGTGGGCCGTTGTCGTCGGCACCGCTATCACGCACCCCACGAGTATTACAAGTTGGTTCAAGGCTGCGCTTGAGGCGTAAGACGGGCCTTGTATCCGCTTGGGGCGGTATACTCAATAAAGGCAATTGATCGCGCGGGATCCGCTGGCCGGGTCCCGCGCTTATTTTAGGAGGCACACATGCAAAAGGGAGATGCCATGGATGCGGCGGAGCGCTCGGAGCGTATCCCCGATATCGTTATCATCACCGGAATGTCCGGCTCGGGCCGAACGCAAGCCATGCATGTGTTTGAGGACATGGGCTATTTTTGTATCGACAACCTGCCCCCACGCCTGATTGCCCAGCTTGCTGAGCTCGTTGGCATCAATACGGGCGTGGGCAGGCACCTTGCCGTTACCTGCGACCTGCGTAGCCAGGGCTTGTTCGATGAACTGCTCGATGCTGTTGCCGCACTGGAAGAGCGCGAGATGAGCTGCGACATTGTGTTTCTCGAGGCGTCTGACGAGGTGCTGATTCGCCGGTATAGCGAAAACCGTCGTCGCCATCCCATTGCAAAGCCGGGGGAGACCACGGCCGACGCTATTCAGCGTGAACGTCTGCAGCTGCAGGGCGTTCGCGATCGAGCCGATATGATTATCGACACGAGCCGCTTGCGCACTTCTGCCTTGCGCAACAAGCTGCGCATGGCTTTTTCCGAGCTGTCCGACCAGCAGCTTATGGATGTCCACGTGTTCTCGTTTGGCTTTAAGCATGGCATGCCCATCGAGGCGGATATCATGATCGATGTTCGCTTCTTGCCCAATCCTTTCTACGATCCCGAGATGCGCACCATGACCGGTCTCGATAAGAAGGTCTCCGATTTTGTCTTGGACCACCCCAAGACCCAGGAGTTCTGGAAGGCCTGGACTCAGCTGCTCGATACGGTCATGCCGGGTTATATCGCAGAGGGCAAGCCGCAGCTTTCCATTGCTATCGGCTGCACAGGCGGACAGCACCGTAGCGTCGCCATTGCCGAGGCCACGGCCCGCTACCTGGAGGGTGCTCAGTATCATGTGAGCATCTCCCACCGTGACCTGTCGCGTGCCAACACGAAGGCATAGGTTTACATGTCGTTTACCGCTGAGGTGCGTGACGAGCTTGCGCGCTGCGAACCAGAATGCGAATACTGCGATTTGTCGACGCTTGCTGCGCTAACGCGTGTGAGCGGCACGCTTTCGCTGGCGGGCTCGGGACGGTACCGCTTGACGGTCGCGACCGAGACGGGTGCTGTGGCGCGCACGATGATTGCGCTGACGCATCGTATCCTTAAGCTCAAGACCGAATTCACGGTTCGTAAGTCGGTCCTGCACAAGGTACGAAACTATCTCATCACCTTGCCCGATCAGCCCGATTTGGATAAGGCTCTGGTGCTGCTGGGCATTCTCGACCGTAGGGGAGGGCTCGTCGCGGGTGTGCCGCGCCACATCGTCGCCCGTCCTTGCTGCAGGCTCGCCTATATTCGCGGTGCGCTGATTGCCGGAGGCTTTGTTGCCGACCCGCGTGGCGATTTTCATTTGGAGATCGCGGTTCAGGGCGAGGAGTATGCAAAGGGACTTTGCGACCTTCTGGAGCAGATTGGAGTTCACGCCCGCGTCAATGCGCGTCGCGGCTCGTATGCCGTGTACATCAAGAGTGCCGAGGAGATTAAACGTCTGTTACAGCTGATTGGCGCCAAGCGCAGCGTTGCCGAGATTGAAGAGGCCCGCGCGGTTAAGCTGGTGAAGAACGACGTGAATCGTCGCGTGAACGCAGAGCTTGCCAACCAGACCAGAAGTGCCGGTGCCGCCCAACATCAGCTTGCGCTCATCGATGAGCTTGATCGGCGCGGTTTGCGCGAAACGCTGCCGGACGCTCTGGCAGTTTTTTGTGACTTACGCGAGCGTTACCCCGATCTCTCACTGCGAGATTTGGGGGAAATGGCCGACCCTCCTTTGTCGAAGTCGGCCTTGTATCACCGTGTTTTGCGCCTTGAAAAGCTCATTGAAGCAAGCGGGTAGTTTAACGCAATAGCTTTTATGGTGGTTTAACTGCTGTTTTATACGTTAAAGCGTTTTAACGCAAATTTGATTTTCAATTTCGAGCATTCTCGTGAAATTCAAGCCAAAAAAAAGGTATATTAGGCGAGTGGTTAGTTTGTGGGCCTCAACGGCAGGCGCTGTAGCTTGCGGGGGCCTTACGAAAGGAGACACAATGGCAGTAAAGGTTGCTATTAACGGCTTCGGTCGCATCGGTCGTCTGGCCTTCCGCCAGATGTTCGGTCATGAGGGCTCCGAGATCGTCGCTATCAACGACCTCACCTCTCCCGATATGCTCGCTTACCTGCTGAAGTACGACTCCACGCAGGGCAACTATGCTCGCGATCACGAGGTCGTCGCTGGCGAGGATTCCATCACCGTTGACGGCAAGGAGATCAAGATCTACAAGGAGGCCGACGCCAACAACCTGCCTTGGGGCGACCTCGACGTCGACGTCGTTCTCGAGTGCACCGGCTTCTACACCAGCAAGGCTAAGGCTCAGGCCCACATCAACGCTGGCGCCAAGAAGGTCGTCATCTCCGCTCCGGCCGGCAGCGATCTGCCCACCATCGTATACAACGTCAACCATGAGACGCTGACCGCTGAGGATAACATCATCTCCGCTGCTTCCTGCACCACCAACTGCCTCGCCCCGATGGCCAAGGGCCTGAACGACTTCGCTCCCATCGTCTCCGGCATCATGACCACCATCCACGCCTTCACCGGCGACCAGATGCCGCTCGACGGCCCGCAGCGCAAGGGCAACTTCCGTCGCTCCCGCGCCTGCTCCGAGAACATCGTCCCGAACACCACGGGCGCTGCCAAGGCCATCGGCCTGGTTCTCCCCGAGCTCAACGGCAAGCTCATCGGTGCCGCCCAGCGCGTCCCGACGCCGACCGGCTCGCTGACCAACCTCTACGCCGTCGTTGACAAGAAGGTCACCGTCGACGAGGTCAACGCTGCCATGAAGGCCTACGCCGAGACCATCCCCGATACCTTCGCCTACAACGAGGACCAGATCGTCTCCCGCGACATCGTCGGCGAGACCCACGGCTCCATCTTCGACGCCACTCAGACCATGTGCTCTGATCTCGGCAACGGCCAGACCCTCGTTCAGGTCACCTCTTGGTACGACAACGAGAACTCCTACACCTCTCAGATGGTCCGCACCATCAAGTACTTCGAGAAGTTCGTTGCTTAATTTAGCTTTTAGCGAATAGCTCGTTGAGCGTCTAAAGAAGGGCGCGGCCTCATAGGGCTTACACCCTAGGGTCGCGCCCTTTTTATAGGAAATCGTCTGCCGTAATGGGAGGCAGACACGTACGAAAGGTAGAAGCAAACATGGCCTTTACCAAGAAGACCGTCCGCGACATCGATGTCGACGGCAAGCGCGTTCTCGTCCGCGTTGACTTCAACGTGCCTATCAAGGATGGCGTCGTTGGCGACACCACCCGTATCAAGGCTGCCCTGCCCACCATCAACTACCTCGTTGAGCACAACGCTCGCGTCATCCTCATGAGCCACCTCGGCCGTCCTGAGGGCACTGGCTTCCAGCCCGAGCTTTCCCTCGAGCCTGTCGCCAAGAAGCTCGCTGAGCTCTCTGGCCTTGACGTTGCTTTTGTTGCCGACACGTATGGCGAGAAGGCCGCCGAGGCTGTCGCCGCCGTCGAGCCGGGCAAGGTCCTCGTTCTCGAGAACGTCCGTTTTGACAAGCGTGAGAAGAAGAACGATCCCGAGATCGCCAAGAAGCTCGCTTCCTATGGTGACGTCTTCGTTCTCGATGCCTTCGGCACCGCACACCGCGCCCAGGGTTCCGTCGTGGGCCCCGCCGCTTACCTGCCTGCCGTCGCCGGCTTCCTGCTCGAGAAGGAGGTCGACACGCTGACCGGCATCTTCGCCGAGCCCGAGCGCCCCTTCGTCGCCATCGTCGGCGGTTCCAAGGTTTCCTCCAAGATCGGCGTTCTCGATCACCTCATCGACTCCGCTGATACCCTGATCATCGGTGGCGGCATGGCCTACACCTTCTTCCTGGCTCAGGGCCTGTCCGTCGGTCAGTCCCTCAAGGAAGAGGACTGGGTCGAGCGCGCCGGTGAGATGCTCAAGAAGGCCGAGGAGAAGGGCGTCAAGATCCTGCTCCCCATCGACAACCGCGTTGCTGATCACTTTGGCGAGGATGCTGTCCCCGAGGTTGTCGCTTCCGACGCTATCCCCGACGACCGTGAGGGTATGGACATCGGCCCCAAGACCGAGGAGCTCTACGCCGAGGCTGTCAAGGGTGCCAAGACTGTGTTCTGGAATGGCCCCATGGGCGTCTTCGAGTTCGATAACTTCGCTCACGGCACCCAGGCTATCGCCGAGGCTGTCGCCGAGGCTGATTGCACCTCGATCATCGGTGGTGGCGACTCTGTCGCAGCCGTCAACAAGTTCAACCTGGCCGACAAGATGAGCTGGATCTCTACCGGTGGTGGCGCTTCCATGGAGCTCGTCGAGGGTAAGGCCCTGCCCGGAGTGGAGGCGCTTCTCGATGCCTAATCGCACCCTTCTTATCGCTGGTAACTGGAAGATGAACAACGACGTCGCCGAGGCCGCCAAGCTCGCCGACGAGCTGGCTCAGGCTCTGCCCGAGGTTCCGGCTGGCGTCGAGGTGCTCGTCTGCCCTCCGACCATCGACATCACCACGGTTCATGACCGTATTCAGGCTGCCCCCATCGCCCTCGGTGCACAGAACGTGTACTGGGAGGCCAAGGGTGCCTTCACCGGTGAGTCTTCTTGCGACATGCTCAAGTCCGCTGGCTGCACCTACTGCATCATCGGTCACTCCGAGCGTCGTGATTACTTCCACGAGACCGACGAGGATCAGAACAAGAAGGCCAAGGCCCTCGTTGCCGCCGGTCTTGTTCCTGTCTTCTGCTGCGGCGAGTCCCTTGAGGTCCGCGAGGCCGGCACCTATGTCGAGCACGTCGTGAACCAGGTCAAGGCTGGTCTCGAGGGTCTCGAGATCACTTGCCCCAAGCAGGTCGTCGTCGCCTACGAGCCCATCTGGGCCATCGGCACCGGCAAGACCGCTACCGCCGAGGACGCTCAGGAGGTCTGCGGCGCTATCCGTGAGACCCTCAAGGAGATGTTCGGTGAGGAGCTCGCCGACGGCATCCGCGTTCTCTATGGTGGCTCTGCCAAGCCCGGCAACATCGCCGAGCTCGTCGCCAAGCCCGACGTCGACGGCGCCCTCGTGGGCGGCGCTTCGCTCAAGGCTGCCGACTTCGCCTCTATGGTCGTCAAGGCAGGCGAGTAGGACATATGGCACAGCGTCATCTTCCTGCACTCCTGATCATCATGGATGGTTGCGGCCTGGCTCCGGCCGATGGCGAGAACGCCGTCGCCGCTGCCAAGACGCCCTTCCTCGATAGCCTGTACGAGAAGTACCCCCACACCACGCTCGGCGCTTCGGGCGAGGACGTGGGTCTTCCCGATGGCCAGATGGGCAACTCCGAGGTGGGTCACCTCAACATCGGTGCCGGCCGCATCGTGTTCCAGGAGCTTTCGCGCATCAACAATGCCATCAAGGACGGCTCCATCGCCAAGAACGAGGTCTTCGTCAAGGCTATGGACGACGTCAAGGCTGACGGCAAGACTCTCCACCTCATGGGCCTTATGAGCCCTGGCGGTGTTCATTCTCATATGAGCCACGTCGAGGCTCTGGTCAAGATGGCTGCCGAGCACGGTGTCAAGACCGTTCGCGTCCACGCCTTCATGGATGGTCGCGACGTTGACCCGCAGTCCGGTGCCGGTTACATGAGTGAGTTCTGCGCCTTCCTGGCTAAGATCTCCGAGGAGACCGGTTGCGACGCTCGCGTTGCCACCGTCTCGGGCCGTTATTGGGCCATGGACCGCGACAACCGTTGGGAGCGCATCCAGCGCGCCTACGATGTCATGGTCAACGCATCCGATGCCGATACCGACCCTGTTGCCGGTATCAAGGCCTACTACGAGAAGGATCCGCGCGGCGACGAGTTCGTCGAGCCCTTCGCTGCCCACAACGAGGGCATCCACGAGGGCGACGCGGCCATCTTCTTCAACTTCCGTCCCGACCGCGCTCGTCAGATGACTCGCGTGTTCACGGACAAGGAGTTCGACGGCTTTGAGCGCGAGCAGATCAAGCTTTCGCACTTTGTGACGATGACCGAGTACGACCCGACGTTTGACGTCGAGGTCGCCTTCCCCAAGACGTTCCCCGAGAACGTTCTGGCCGACGTTATCGCCGCCAATGGCCTGAAGCAGCTGCACACCGCCGAGACCGAGAAGTACGCCCACGTGACGTTCTTCCTCAACGGCGGCATCGAGGAGCCCAAGGAGGGCGAGGAGCGCGTGCTCGTCGCTTCTCCCAAGGTCGCTACCTACGACCTGCAACCTGAGATGAGCGCTCCCGAGGTTACCGAGAAGCTTGTCGCCGCCATCAACGAGGATCGCGCTGATTTCTACATCGTGAACTTCGCAAACTGCGACATGGTTGGTCACACCGGTGTCTTCGACGCTGCCGTTAAGGCCGTCGAGGCTGTTGACGATGCCCTGTCCAAGGTTGTCCCGGCGATTCTCGCTAAGGGCGGCTTTGCGCTGATTACCGCCGATCACGGCAACGCCGATCACATGTTTGACGTTGCTTCCGACGGTTCCAAGCATCCGTTCACGGCTCACACCACCAACCGCGTGCCGTTCATCATCGTTGATGAGAAGGCACAGCTCACCGGTATCGAGGACGGCCGTCTTTCCGATATCGCTCCGACCATGCTCACCATGGCTGGTATTGAGCCTTCCGCCGAGATGACGGGTCGCGTACTCGCCACCGAGGCCTAATAGAAAACAAATACCGTTTTCTAGTAAGGGGGTTGTCCACAACCGGACAACCCTCTTTTTTTGCGCTATTTCTACCTCGTCACCAAATGGCTGATGGGGGAGTGCTGGGGGTTGTGGTACAGTACTGGAGTTTGAATTGTTCTATTAAGGAGCTTATCTATGGGTCCGTTTCAGATTCTTCTGTTTGTCGTTTGGGCTGTCTCTGCCGTGGCGCTGACGATTCTCGTCCTGATGCACTCTGGTAAGGGCACCGGCGTTTCGGATATGATCGCTAGCTCGCTGTATAACTCCAGCTCTGCCACGGGCGTCATGGAGCAGAACCTCGATCGCCTGACGGTAATTATGGCCGTCGTTTTTGCCGTGTGTGTCGTCCTGTGCATGTTCTTCTTCCCGCAGGGTATCGTCGGCTACTAAGCACGAGCCACATAAATACTTGAAAAGGGTTCCGCAAGTGCGGGACCCTTTTTGTTTACATATTTGTAACAGAGCCAAAATATCCCCACATACTTCGCCCAACTAAAGAAATTCTCGACCGTTGACCGGAATTAGCCCCAAATCGTGCATAAAATGCGCTACTGTATTGAGAAACGTTGGTTCGTTGTGCATAACCAGCCATAGCAACGGGCGGCGTTTTGATGGTTCGGATCGGATTGTCTCGACATGTGTCCGACTGAACATTTCTTTGTCCTATCTCATAAGGAGGATGGCATGGCTGATTCTATGTTCCACCAGCCCGTTATGGGTCGTCGCGCCTTTGTCGGCGGTACCCTTGCTGCGAGCTCCATGGCTTTTCTTGCCGCATGCGGCAAGAAGGGCGGCGACGCTTCCGGTTCTGAGTCCGGTTCGAAGCTGAACTTCTACATCAACAACCCGGTCTGCATCGACCCCTACAATGTCCAGGAGGACCAGGGCACTCAGGTCGAGTACCAGCTCTTTGATGCTCTGACCTCTTATGACGCCGAGAAGGGCGAGATCGTTCCGCTGGCTTGCGAGTCCTTCGAGGCCAACGACGACGCCACCGAGTTCACCTTCAAGATCAAGAAGGCCAAGTTCCACAACGGTGACGACGTTACCTCCAAGTCCTTCAAGCTCGGTTGGGAGCGTCTGGTCAACACCAAGTCGGCTGTCGCTACCGAGTACGGCCCTTCCGAGGTCTCCTATCACCTTTCCATGGTCGAGGGCTATGACGATCTGCTTGCCGGTAACGCTACCGAGCTCAGCGGTGTTACCTGCCCCGACGATGAGACCCTCGTCGTCAAGCTGGCTTCCGCTTACGCCGACTTCCCCTTCGTCGCCTCTCACCCGGCTCTGGCCCCGGTTCCCGAGTGCGCCGAGTCCGATGTCAAGAGCTTCTACCTCGCCCCGGTCGGTAACGGCCCGTTCATGATGGACGGCAAGTGGGAGGATGGCCAGGAGATCAACGTCAAGAAGTTCGACGATTACTATGGCGACAAGGCCAAGATCGATGGCATCCACTTCCAGGTCATCAAGGACATGGAGACCGCCTACAAGGAGTTCCAGGCCGGTAACCTCGATGTCTGCGACGTTCCCGTCGCTCAGATCGACGCCGCCAAGAAGGATCGCGGCGTGTCCAAGGACGGCTACACCATGGGTGACGGCGAGCGCATGCTGCTCGGCGCCGAGCCTTCCACGTACTATCTGACCTGCAACACCACGGCCGAGCCGTTCAGCAACGCCGACCTGCGCAGGGGTATCTCCCTGGCCATCAACCGTGAGGCCATCTGCAAGACCATCTTCAAGGGTACCCGTACTCCTGCCGACGGCATTGTTCCTCCGGGCATCGATGGCTACAAGGAGGGCGCATGGGAGTTCTGCGCCTACGATGTCGACAAGGCTAACGAGTACCTCGACAAGGTTGCTCCCGCTGGCGCTAACGGGGATCGTGGCATTAGCGTGACCCTGTCCTACAACCAGGACGGCGGTCACAAGGAGATCATGGAGTCCATCATCGGTGACCTCGCCAAGGTTGGCGTTACCGCTGTCTCCGATACCCCTGAGTGGTCTGCCCTGCTCGAGCAGTATCAGAACTTTAACTATCAGTTCGGTCGTCTGGGTTGGATTGCCGACTACCCGATCATGGACAACTTCCTGTATCCGCTGTTCCACTCCGACTCCCTCGGTGGCGACAACCGCTCCGGTTACAACAACCCCGAGTTCGACGCCAAGGTCGACGAGGCTCGTACTATTGTTGACGACGAGGAGCGCGTCGCTAAGATGCAGGAGGCCGACGCAATGGTCGCTGCCGACTGCCCGGTCATCCCGATTATGTTCTACACGCACACCATCGCCGGCTCCGATCGCATTAAGCACCTCTATGTCGATCCGCAGAAGCACGCCGATCTGGGTACCGCTGAGCTCGCCTAAGAGTTTGCAGCTTCCGTGAGGGTCAAGTATTTACGTAGACCTCATGGGAAACATACAGTTCTCCCTAACCTGGGGTAAACTGGCTGATGGTAATTTTGGGATGCCGGTCTGGCGATCGGCATCCCATTTAGGTTAATCCCTAGATAGGGGAGTGGTATGGGTAAGTACATCGTTAAACGTGTGCTTCAGTTCATCCCGGTGTTTTTGGGCGTTACGCTGATTCTGTTCGCCCTCCAGAATATCGTGCCGGGAGATCCGATCAAGCTGATCGGTGGAGACAAGGCTCTGTCCCCCGAGGTGGAGCTTCAGCTTCGCGTTCGCTATCACCTGGTCCAGACGGACGATGACGGCAACGCGATCCTTGACGAGAACGGCGACCCCGTTCAAACGTCGCTCGTGGACCGTTACTTGTATTACATGAACGGCCTGCTTCATGGCGATCTGGGCAATTCGTATCAGCGCAAGCTGCCGGTTACGGAAATCTTTGCCCAGAAGTATCCGTATACGGTCAAACTTGCCGCGTGCGCCATCGTGCTCGAGGCAATTATGGGTATCGGTGCGGGTATCATTTCGGCGGTAAAGCGTTATTCCTTCTGGGATATTTTGGTAACGCTCACCACGTCGATCCTCGTTGCGGTCCCGGCCTTCTGGCTCGGTATGTTGCTGCAGCTGTTCTTTGGCGTCATCCTCAAGGACGCCACGGGCGGTGCAATCTCCATGCCGATCTCGGGTGCCGGCGGTTCCAGCTCTCAGTATCAGGATTGGATGCACTATGTGCTTCCGACCATTACGCTGGCTTCGGTTTCGACCGCTTATGCTGCGCGCATTATGCGCTCGCAGCTGCTTGACGTCATGAACCAGGATTACATCCGTACGGCAAAGGCCAAGGGTCTCTCCAATCGTGCGATCATCGTCAAGCATGCGCTTAAGAATGCACTCATCCCCGTCGTTACCTATATTGGTGTCGACTTTGGCGGCATGCTTTCGGGCGCCATCCTGACCGAGACGGTCTTCAACTGGCCCGGTATCGGCTATGAGGTCTATCGCGCCATTAGCATGCGTGACTGGCCCATCGTTATGGGCGGCGTTACGCTCATCGTTGTCGTCGTCATGGTGATCAACCTGCTCGTCGACATTAGCTATGCATTCCTCGACCCGCGCATCCGCCTTGGCGGTCCGTCGGATAAGGCCTAAGGGAGGTACGTCTCATGCAGGAAACTGATTCTCAGTCTCAGGAGCAGGCTACCGCCACCAAGGTCGCATCTGCTCCCGCCAAGTCCCGCACGCTGTGGGGCGACGCTTTTAAGCGTCTTCGTAAGAACAAGCTCGCCGTTATCGGTGTCTGCTGGATCATCATCGTCGTTGTGGTTGCCCTGACCGCAGATCTGTGGGCTAAGCCCTGGCTCGGTTCGCCGACGGCTTCCGATTCGACCACCATGGCCGAGACATCGCTACTGGCTCCGTGTGCCGAGCACCCGTTTGGCACCGATGCCCTCGGTCGCGACATTCTCGTCCGCGTTATCTACGGTGCACGCGTTTCGCTTTCTGTCGGTATCATGGCCACCGCCATCTCCACATTGATCGGCCTGGTCATGGGCGCCCTGGCCGGTTTCTACGGCGGCATTTGGGATACGATCATCATGCGCTGTGCGGACATCTTCCTGGCGTTCCCGTACGTGCTGTTCGTTGTCGCCATGATCGCCGTTATCGGCCGTGGTCTTCAGAACGTCTTTATCGCCATCGGCATTCTTGGCTGGCCTTCGATTGCGCGCGTCTTCCGCTCTGCAATCTTGACGGTCAAGGAAAACGACTATGTTGATGCAGCGCGCGCGATGGGTGCATCTGATGCTCGTATCGTCGTGCGTCACATCTTCCCGAACTCCGTCGCCTCCATCGTGGTCTACGCGACCATGAACATTGGTGGCGCCATTCTGACCGAGTCCGCTCTGTCCTTCCTCGGCATGGGCGTTATTCCGCCTACGCCTTCGTGGGGCTCCATGATTCAGGACGGTCAGCAGTATCTTCTGACCGCTCCCTGGATGATGATCATGCCCGGTCTGGCAATTCTCTCGACGGTGCTCGCCTTCACCCTGCTGGGTGACGGTCTGCGCGACGCCCTCGACGTCAAGATGAAGGACGCATAAGGATGAAGAAGAACAAGAACTATGTGGACCTGAAGGATCAGCCGGTTCCTGAGGGCCAGCATCTGCTCGAGGTCGATGACCTTAAGATGTATTTCCACACCGAGGATGGCGTTGTTCGCGCTGTCGACGGTGTCTCCTACACGCTCGATCGCGGCGAAACCCTGGGCGTCGTCGGTGAGTCCGGCTCCGGTAAGTCCGTGACCGCCATGACCATCATGGGCCTCATCTCGATGCCTCCGGGAAAGATCGAGGGCGGTGACGTTCGCTATCGCGGCCGCTCCATCCTCGAAATGACCGAGGAAGAGATGCAGCACATTCGCGGCAACGATATCGCGATGATCTTCCAGGATCCTATGACCTCCTTGAACCCGGTCTATAAGATCGGCAGGCAGGTGGGCGAGGGTCTTCGTCTGCACCGTGGCTACTCCAAGCAGGAGGCGCTCAAGCGTGCCACCGAGCTTTTGGACCTCGTGGGTATCCCCGAGCCCGAGAAGCGCGTCAATGAGTATCCGCACCAGTTCTCTGGCGGTATGCGTCAGCGAGTCATGATTGCCATGGCCCTTGCCTGCGATCCCGATATTCTGATTGCCGACGAGCCCACGACTGCCCTGGACGTTACCATCCAGGCTCAGATTATCGAGCTCATGCAGGAGATGCAGGAGAAGAACGGCAACGCCATCATCATGATTACCCATGACCTGGGTGTTGTCGCCGATATGGCCGATAAGATCATGGTTATGTACGCCGGCCGCCCCGTTGAGTTCGGTACTGCTGAGGAAATCTTCTACGAGAGCCGCCACCCCTACACCTGGGGTCTTATCCGCTCCATCCCGGAGCAGGCAATCGAAGAGAAGAAGCCGCTGACGCCGATTCACGGCAACCCGCCTTCGCTCATGAACCTGCCTGAGGGCTGCGTCTTCTCTCCTCGTTGCCCCTACGCGACGGACAAGTGCCGCAAGCAGCGCCCTGAGCGCGTTGTCACCGAGTCCGGTCACTATTCTGCGTGCCACTATTCCGGTGACCCCGAGTTCCTCAAGAACGCTCCTGAGACGTCCCGTACGCGCAAGGATTCCAAGAAGGGAGGCGAGGCGTAAATGGCAGACAATAACGAGCGCACTCCACTGCTGAAGGTCGAGCACCTCTCCAAGGAGTTTCCCGCAGAGTCCGGCATGTTCGCCAAGCGTTTTTCCAAGCGCGTCGTCTCTGCTGTAAACGACATCTCTTTTGAGATTTATCCTGGCGAGACCTTTGGTCTGGTTGGCGAGTCTGGTTGCGGTAAATCCACCACGGGCCGCACTATCATGCGTCTGACCAAGCCGACCGCCGGCAAGGTGTTCTTCCAGGGCAAAGATGTTGCCGAGATGAGCAAGCATGAGATCAAGGACATGCGTCGTGAGATGCAGTTTATCTTCCAGGATCCTTATGCTTCGCTCAACCCTCGTATGACCATCGGTGAGATTGTCTCCGAGCCCATGACCATTCATGGTGTGGGTACCAAGGAGGAGCGCATTGAGCGCGTCCGTGAGCTTCTCGACGTCGTTGGACTGAACCCCGAGCATATCAACCGCTATCCGCATGAGTTCTCGGGCGGCCAGCGTCAGCGTGTCGGTATTGCCCGCGCTTTTGCGCTGAAGCCCAAGCTGATTATCTGTGACGAGCCGGTATCCGCTCTGGATGTGTCCATTCAGGCCCAGGTTCTGAACCTGCTCAAGGAACTGCAGGACAAGTTCGGTACCGCGTATCTGTTTATCGCACACGACCTGTCCGTCGTACAGCACATCTCCGATCGCGTTGCCGTTATGTATCTGGGTAAGATGGTCGAGGTTTCGGACTGGAAGACGCTCTATAGCGAGCCTCACCATCCGTACACGCAGTCGCTGCTGTCTGCCGTGCCGGTTCCCGATCCTGATATCCAGAAGACCCGCAAGCGCATCATCCTCGCTGGCGATCCGCCGTCGCCGCTGGATCCGCCGACCGGCTGCCGTTTCCATACGCGTTGCCCGATCGCGCAGGGTATCTGCTCCGAGAAGCTCCCCGAGTTTAAGGAAGTTGCACCGGGTCACTGCTGCGCCTGTCACTTCGCGGAGCCGTTCCCGATCAAGGAATCGCACATCGACCTGTAGTTGTTTGTTCTCGTCCGGGCCCGCCCTGTTGTTACTTTTCAGAACGTCCTCGGACATGCAAGAAACCCCCGCTGCGCACTTCGTGCGGCGGGGGTTTCTTGCGTCCTGCGGAGTGTTCTGAAAAGTAACACCAGGGCGGGCCCTACGTTAACTCGGCAAGGGGAGTGCGATTCCCTGATCGCTCGCTTAATCTGATAGGGAATTGTGTGAGGCCGGAGCCTTGGCTCCGGCCTCCCCATATAAGGGCTCGGCAAAGCAGAGCCACTAAATTTGCATCAGCCCTCAAAACATGTTTGAGAACGGTGCCTGGAGTACGTGCCCCTAGGGCAGGAATGAGGTTGCTTTCCAACGCATTCCGCAGGGGGCGGCATTATTTTGTAGCGCGAAGCGCGGATCAAAATAATGCCGCATGCCCGAGGACGCGTTGGAAAGCAACCTCATTCCTGCCCGAACAGGTCAGTCTACCTGCGCATTTACAAATTCGTAAACTTTTTTCAAAAAAGTGCTTGCGCAGTTCTCGAAACATAGGTTATTATCTTCCTCGTTAAACGCGCGGGTTCAACAAAGCGAACCGCGAATCAACAACATAGCATGTCGGAGTGGCGGAATTGGCAGACGCGCTAGCTTGAGGTGCTAGTGACCGCTTTTTGGTCATGCGGGTTCAAGTCCCGCCTCCGACACCATCGCATTTGAGAAGCCTCTTCGGAGGCTTTTTTGTTACCGATAGACGGTGAGGTTCACGATGGAAACGCTTGAGCGCAATGAGTGGGCGGACGTTGCCCAATTGGTCGAGATCACGAGCGATGCTGTCATTATCTGCGAGCTCGACGGAACCATTTTGCATGTAAATAATCGCTTGCTCGACTTGATGTGCGAGGAGCGTTCCGATGTGATCAACGGGGACGTTAAAGACCTCTTGTACTCGTCGGCTTTTGAACGCGCGACAGAGCATCGGCTTCCTTTTGAGACCAATGGAACAAAGAGCGAGTTGATGCTCAAGTTAAGTGACGGATCGTTTATTCCCGTCCTGGTTTGTGCCGGCTCGGTTACGCCGCCTCGAATCTTTGGCCGCCGTGCGCCGCGCGTTCTGGTGGCACTCCATAGCATCGAAGAACAGTATTCGCACGACCGTCAGCTCAAGCGTGCGCTTTCGGAGCTTAGAGTGGCGAATAAGCGTCTCTCGGGTACATTGTCGGTCATTATGAGCACGGTGGGCTCCGATGAGCTGCCCAGTTTGTTAGATATCGTTTTGAACCAGCTTGTAGGAACGCTCGATGCTTCGGGTGCCGCTATCTATTTTTCTGAGAGCGGCGGTTTTAAGCTTCGCGGTGTCTCCAAGGAGCTGCACGACAGCTACCTGCCCGAGTTTTTGCCGTATGGCGCTGGCATTCCGACGTATGTTCTTCGCGAGTCGCGTGCCTGTCGCTTGTCGATTCAACAGGACCTTGAGGGTGATAGGGCTGCCTCCGGTATGTTCATGGACCTGGACAATCGTTCTAAGCACCTGTTGCGCGTGCAGGATATGCCTCCGTACCGCAGCGAGATCTGTCTTCCCGTTTTTTACGGTACGCAGATCCTTGGCGTGCTGGAAGTTGGTTGGAAGCGCCCTCAGGCACCGCTCGCCTATGACGTTAATGTACTCGAGGTCATTTGCGATTACCTGTCTATCCAGCTGGTCGGCATGGCATCGAGCCTTCGCTCTCGTCGCACGGCCGAGCTTGGCCGCTCGCTCAATGTCTTACGTGATGAGTTGTTTACCTTTCTAGACGATTCCGCCGCGGCTACCCAGGCTATATCGTCCGAGATTTGCAATATGCTCAACTGTCATTTTTGCCCTGTTGAGTATGACGCCAGTCTGGGCTCCTATGTCATAGATTTTGAAGGCGGCAGTCGCGTTGCTTTGCCGGACGATCCCGAGAAACTTTTCTTTTCCACGACGGCGCCAGCGGCACGTTTGGGGGTTGGCTCTGATGGCTTTGAGGCGTCTGTTTTGGGCGGCACGAGTGCCGAGGATCTTAAACACGTCCGTATAACTCGCGTTGACGAATCGATGCCTATGGGAGGCTGGCTTAGGGCGCATGGTCTGCCTTGCCAGGGTCTCTACGTCGACACCGGCATCGAGGCGGGGCGCCCGCGCTCTGAGGGTGATGGCAAACACAGCAACGACGCGATCGTTCCTGCTTCTGTTGCGAAAGGCCCGACGACGCGCGCGCTTCTGCTTCGTGACGGTAGTCAAGAGCCGATTGATGACCTTGAATATGACTACTTGGTGCACTTGGCGCATGACTTTGAACTGATCTACGAGGGCGAATCTCAAAAGCGCGAGGAGCGCCATATCGCTCAGACCCTCCAGATTGGCATGAGAAATTCGCTTGGTGACGTTCCGGGTATCGCGACCGATTCGGTATACCTTTCGGCAACGAATTCGGCGTTGGTTGGCGGCGACTTCTATACTCTTGTCCGTCTTCCCGACGATTGCGCCGTTATGATTTTGGGCGATGTATCCGGCAAAGGAATCGAGGCGGCGTCGATGTCAGCGCTCGTCAAGACGGCGCTGACGGCCTATGCCTGGGAGGGTGCTGGGCCCGCCCGTATGGCCCGCTCGCTCAATAGCATGCTCATGGGCTTTTCGAGGGTCGAGACGTTCGTGACGGCGTTTATCGCCAAGATTGATCTTAAAGCGGGTCGCGCTACCTACTGCTCTGCGGGACATCCTCCCACTATGGTCATTAGACCGTCGTCGACGCCGCTTGGCGGCGGAGAAACCCGAGGGGGAGAAGTGGAGCTCCTTGGGTGCCAATCGGGCGTGATCGGTGCCTTTGAGAGCATGGTGTACGAGACAGGCGTGTTTACGTTCGCTCCTGGTGACATGCTATTCATGTATACCGACGGAGCAATCGAAGCACGTGATCGCTCGGGTGCTTTCTTTGGCGAGCAGCGCCTTCGTGACCTTTTGCTCTCTGTCTCGGGTGAGGGTGTATCGGGAATCTGCGGTAAGGTCTTGGGAGAGCTTGACCGCTTTACCGAGTCGGCGCTGGACGATGACATTGCGCTGGTTTCCCTTGAGTTTTTACGGGGTCGATCGTAGACCGCGATACTTGACGGGCAAAATCTGCGCAGCTGCAGATATGTATACATCGAGCGAGCTCTTTTGGGGAACCATGGTCGTATGAATGAGTGGAATGACATAGCGGTTTTGACGCCACCGGGTGATGTCGACATCGCCTCGGTGTCCGTGCTGCGCCGACGGTTGGATAATCTGATCGACCGGGGCGTGCGTCGCGTTGTCATCAATTGCCAGGCCGTGGGCTTTATCGACTCGACGGGTTTGGCGTTTTTGCTTACACGTGCCAGAGAGCTCATGAGGCGAGAGGGCCTGCTTTCGCTCGTTAACGCCTCCGATGAGGTCATTCGCTTTTTGGAGATTGCCCGACTTGTCGACATCCTTCATGTTGCGGGTCCGGCGCGTGAGTCGATTCCCGCTATTCCGGTGGGAGAGTTGCCACGATGGAGCAAGAGCGTCGAGGTCCGACAGGGTATCGAGAATCTTCCATACTATCGACATCGCATCGCCGAACTCCTTGAATCGCTTCCGTTGCGCCGCGACGAGCGCTACGATGTCGCGTTGGCGTCGGGGGAGGCGCTGGGTAATGCCTATGACCATGCGGGCGGTATCGGGTGCGTCCTGACGGTTCAGGCCTATGGCGATCGCGTCGTGGTTGAGGTGCTTGATCGGGGTGCCGGCTATTCTATCGATGGAGCGAGCGAACCGGTCGCATCTGAGGAACGCGGCCGTGGTATCAAGCTTATGCGTATGCTTGTCGATAACGTGGAGGTTGCTCGTCGCACAGACGGCACTGGCACGCGCGTGCAGATGGTGAAGCTATTTAGCGGAGCACTGGAATCGCGTGCCTAGCCAATCGCTTTAGCGCGTTTAGCCACCAAGAACACGCGGCCGGCAACTTTTTTGAAAAAAGTACTTGCGTCTTTTGGATAACTCGCGTAAATTAATAACCCGCAAGCGGACATGGCTCAGTTGGTAGAGCACAACCTTGCCAAGGTTGGGGTCGCGGGTTCGAGCCCCGTTGTCCGCTCCATTGCATTTCCGGACCGTTTAGGCGGTCCTTTTTCGGCGAAGTGGCCAAGTGGTAAGGCAGAGGCCTGCAAAGCCTTTACCCCCGGTTCGAATCCGGGCTTCGCCTCCAGGCAACATCCGGGCGCTCCGGCGCCCGTTTTGTTTTACATATGCGGACATGGCTCAGTTGGTAGAGCACAACCTTGCCAAGGTTGGGGTCGCGGGTTCGAGCCCCGTTGTCCGCTCCAACTATCTTACGCGGTTCTAACGAACCGCGTTTTTTGTTGACGCTGCGCGAGCCCCGGGCACCCCATCTTGCCCCCTCAATCGTCGGTCGCGTACATAAAGTACGCTTCCCTCCTCTTTCGCGGCAACCTGGGGCACCCGGAGCCCGCTCGCTGTTGTGGCCGGGGGAGTGAGTCTT
Organism: Collinsella sp.; assembly: GCA_019414515.1. Classification (GTDB taxonomy): domain Bacteria; phylum Actinomycetota; class Coriobacteriia; order Coriobacteriales; family Coriobacteriaceae; genus Collinsella. The sequence continues at coordinate 57,832 of DXLX01000028.1, read as the reverse complement.
CCGTTCTTTTCACTAATCGATCGATTCGTCCCAGGAGGCTCGAGCCCGAGAGGGAGCGAGCGTTTTGGGGTGTGGCTGTGGCGTTGTTTGCCTCGAATGACAGCTTTGGGCGTATCATCGTGGGCATCTCGCAAAACCTCGTTGCAAGGGAGGCTCACCCCATGGCTGCAGAAAAGTCCTCTTCGCGCTCATGGATGTCCGATGCCGCGATCTATCAGATCTACCCGCGTTCGTTTAAGGATTCGACCGGTTCGGGTCTGGGCGATATCGCGGGCATTACCCAGCAGATGGACTATCTTGAGCGGCTGGGCATCGAGGCCATCTGGCTGAGCCCGTTTTACCCTTCGCCTCTTGTCGATGGCGGCTATGATGTGGCGGACTACTGCGATGTCGACCCACGTCTCGGCTCGCTTGACGACTTCGATGACATGATCGCTGCGGCTCACGCGCGCGGCATCAAGGTCATCGTCGATATCGTGCCCAACCATTCATCCAACCAGCACCCCTGGTTCAAAGCCGCTCTTGCCGCCGGCCCCGGATCGCCCGAGCGCGCCCGTTATATCTTTCGCGATGGTCGCGGCGAGCATGGCGAGCTGCCTCCCACCAATTGGAATGCCAACTTTGGCGGCCCCGCCTGGACGCGTGTTGCGGACGGTCAATGGTATCTGCACATGTTTACGCCCGAGCAGCCGGACTTTGACTGGTCATGCCCCGAGGTTCACGCGTTCTTTTGCGACGTCCTGGCGTTTTGGAGCGATCGAGGCGTCGATGGCTTTCGCATCGATGTGGCGCACGGTCTCGCCAAGGATCTCGACCGCGATGACCTCGACCGGTGGCGTCTCGCCGAGGGCGATGACATGGTTGACGACGGCGCCCATCCGCTGTGGGACCGCAACGAGGTCCACGAGATCTATCGCGAGTGGCGCCGCGTGTTCGACCGCTATAATCCGCCGCGCAGCGCCGTTGCCGAGGCGTGGGTGCTGCCTGAGCGCCAGTATCTCTATGCGCGTCCCAGCGAGCTTGGCCAGACATTCAACTTTGAGTTTGCCAAGGCCACTTGGACCTATGATGACATGCACGCTGCAATCGAGGAGGGCTTGAAGGCAGCTATCGAATCCGATTCCGCCTCGACCTGGGTACTCTCCAACCACGACGTGCCGCGCGTGGCGACGCGCTATGCCCTGCCGCAAATCAAGGCGACGCGCTACCACCAGATTGCGCTCGACTGGCTCTTACGCGACGGGTCGTCTTATGACGAGGACCGTGAACTCGGCGAGCGCCGCGCGCGGGCGGCTCTTTTGCTTGAACTGGCGCTTCCGGGCTCGGCATACGTGTATCAGGGTGAGGAGCTCGGTCTTTTTGAGGTGGCTGATATCCCGTGGACTGCACTCGAAGATCCCAGTGCAACCAATACGCGCGGACCGAAGCGCGAGAAGGGGCGCGACGGCTGTCGTGTGCCCCTGCCGTGGGTAGCGGCGGACGATCCCGCGCAGGGCGGATCGTTTGGGTTTTCGCCGGCGGACGCTGATGCGGCGCCCCATCTGCCGCAGCCTGCATGGTTTTCCGATTATGCTGCCGATAGGGAAGAAACGGACCCGACATCGATGCTTGCGCTCTATCGTGACGCCCTCTGGCTGCGGCGCAAGCTGCGCGGGTGCGCCAACGATCTTGCGTGGCTCGATCTTGACGGGCGCACCGGTCTTGCGGATGGTGCCGAGGGCGCTGAGGGCGGCGTCATCGCCTATCGCCGCGATAACGGCTGGGCGTGCGTGACGAACTTCGGTGCAGCACCCGTGGAGCTGCCGGCGGGCAGGGTCCTGCTCACCTCATCAGCGCTTGCAGACGGCAGACTCGCGCAGGACAGCTCTGCCTGGATCATGCTCGGTGAGATGTAAGGGCCTCTTGCGGCGAGTTTGCGTTTGCCTGCGCCTTCCGTGGTGGCTGATGTCTTCGCGAGGTTCGCGAGGGCGTCGCAAAACTTTTCAAAAAAAGTTCTTGCATAGGATGCGGGCATCACGTAAGATTAATCCTCGTAAGCGGACATGGCTCAGTTGGTAGAGCACAACCTTGCCAAGGTTGGGGTCGCGGGTTCGAGCCCCGTTGTCCGCTCCATTTGGGCGTTTAGCTCAGGGGGAGAGCGCTTCCCTGACACGGAAGAGGTCAGAAGTTCAAATCTTCTAACGCCCACCAAATGTTCGCAGCTCAGAGGCTATGTCCTCTGGGCTGTTTTGTTTTTTGTCACCAAGCGCGCCGCCAAATAAGTCATCAAATATTGATCCAAGGTCCGTACGCGATGGTCTTTGTATCCCGTAGGGGTGCCGGCAGATTGCATGTGTCCTGGCCCATCATGACCGCAACATGTTGGTCAAGGACAATCTTTTGGATTCTTTTGGCGCGAGCAGCTTGGTTTTGGTGCTATTTGGCGGCGGCACGGTTGAGGGGGTTTCAAAACTGCTGTGCAGGTAGTTGGGTTGATAACGTTTTAGCAGTCTGCCAAGAGGCCTTCATTTATAATGCGTCTGCAAATTGACCAATTGCTTTGACCTGCTGAAACACTATATGTTGTGTTTGACCTAAAAAAAGAATACAGGATATAGATGCCTCTTTGTCGTATGATAGATGGCGGACAGAGAACGAGAACCTTATTCGCCCCATTATTTGGATGGATCTTTGAGCCCCTTGATTGGCTGCGAGGATTGTCCGCATGAGGGCCTATGGTTATCGAAAACACAGATTGCGCGACGGCGCCGCAAGACAGGGTAAGCCCTGCCGGGCATCGTTTGGCTCTGAAGCGCAATGAGGCTACGATGCGAAAGAGGCAAGAGGATGAAGATCATCAAGCGCAGCGGCACCGAGGTTACCTTTGACATCGATAAGATCGTCAATGCGATCCGCGCCGCAAACTTGGAGGTCGAGGAAGGCTCTCGCCTTACCGACCGCCAGGTGATCTATGCGGCACAAAACGTCGCCGAGGCATGTGAGAAGGCCGGCCACACCGTATCGGTCGAGGAGATCCAGGATCTGGTCGAGGACGAGATTATGCGTCTCGACTGCTACGAGGTCGCTCGCCACTACATCATCTACCGCTATGTTCAGAGCCTGAAGCGCCAAAAGAACACGACCGATGACAAGATTCTGTCGCTGATTGAGTGCAATAACGAAGAGGTCAAGCAGGAGAACTCCAACAAGAATCCGACCGTCAACTCCGTTCAGCGTGACTACATGGCCGGCGAGATCTCCAAGGATCTGACCCAGCGCGTGCTGCTGCCCCAGGAGATCGTGGATGCGCACAACGAGGGCCTGATTCACTTCCATGATTCGGATTACTTTGCCCAGCACATGCATAACTGCGACCTGGTGAACCTGGAGGACATGCTCCAGAACGGTACTGTTATCTCGGGCACGCTGATTGAGAAGCCGCATAGCTTCTCGACTGCCTGCAACATTGCGACGCAGATCATCGCCCAGGTTGCTTCCTCCCAGTACGGCGGCCAGTCGATTTCGCTGACCCATCTTGCCCCGTTCGTCGAGGTGAGCCGCCAGAAGATTCGCGGCGAGGTTGCCCGCGAGCTTGAGGAGCTCGGTGTTTCCGCTCCCGCAGAGAAGGTGCGTGAGGTCGTAGAGGACCGTCTGCGTGATGAGATCCGTCGCGGTGTCCAGACGATTCAGTATCAGGTCGTGACCCTTATGACCACCAACGGCCAGGCACCATTCGTGACGGTCTTCATGTACCTCAACGAGGCCCGCTCGGTCCAGGAGAAGCACGATCTTGCCATGATCGTGGAGGAGACGCTTCGCCAGCGCTATGAGGGCGTTAAGAACGAGGCGGGCGTGTGGATCACCCCGGCGTTCCCCAAGCTTATCTATGTGCTCGAGGACGATAACGTTTACGAGGATTCCCCGTACTTCTATCTGACTCAGCTGGCCGCCAAGTGCACCGCCAAGCGCATGGTGCCCGACTACATCTCCGAGAAGAAGATGCGCGAGCTTAAGCTTTCGAAGGGTGAGACCGCGGGCAATGGCGATTGCTACACCTGCATGGGTTGTCGCAGCTTCCTGACGCCCGACCGCTCGGGCAACGGCTTTAATAACGTTGCAAACGCGCTGAACTATGACCCGAGCAAGCCCAAGTATTACGGTCGCTTTAACCAGGGTGTTGTGACCATTAACCTGCCCGATGTCGCACTGAGCTCGCACCAGGACATGGACAAGTTCTGGAAGATCTTCGACGAGCGCCTTGAGCTGTGTCACCGCGCTCTGCTGTGCCGCCATGAGCGCCTGATGGGCACGCTTTCGGATGCCGCGCCGATTCTTTGGCAGTACGGCGCCCTGGCACGCCTTAAGAAGGGCGAGACGATCGATAAGCTGCTCGTGGGCGGCTATTCCACCATCAGCCTGGGTTACGCCGGTCTGTATGAGTGCGTCAAGTACATGACGGGCCACAGCCACACCGAGAAGGAGGGTACGCCCTTTGCCATGGCAGTTATGCAGCGTATGAACGACAAGTGCGCGGAGTGGAAGGCCGCGAGCGATATCGATTTCTCGCTGTACGGTACGCCGCTGGAGTCGACGACGTACAAGTTCGCCAAGTGCCTGCAGCGCCGTTTTGGCATTATTCCGGGCGTGACGGACAAGGGCTATATCACCAATAGCTACCATGTTCACGTGTCCGAGGAGATCGATGCCTTCGATAAGCTTAAGTTTGAGGGCATGTTCCAGCAGCTTTCGCCGGGCGGCGCCATCTCCTACGTCGAGGTTCCCAATATGCAGGACAACCTTAAGGCTGTCATTCGCGTGATGCAGTACATCTACGACAACATCATGTACGCCGAGCTCAACACCAAGAGCGACTACTGCCAGGTGTGCGGCTACGACGGTGAGATCAAGATTGTCGAGGATGACGGTAAGCTAGTGTGGGAGTGCCCCAATTGCGGCAATCGTGACCAAGAGAAGATGAACGTCGCCCGTCGTACGTGCGGCTACATCGGCACCCAGTTCTGGAACCAGGGTCGAACCGAGGAGATCCGCGACCGCGTGCTGCATCTCTAATACCGCTCCGGGGCTGAGCCGAGAGGGCCGCTTGGGCATTTGCTCGCTATTTCGGACAGTCCTGCGCAAGACGAAGGCCACATTAAGTGGCCTTCTTTGCGTGCGGAACTCATATCGAGCAAAAGCCCAAGCGGCCCTCTCGGCTCAGCCAAGTTGACGTAGCTGAGATGCAGCATGCGGTCTGCTCGCTTCTCGAAGTTCTTAGCGGAAATGAGTTGAGCTGCAATGACGATCTGCTTGCAATGGCGGTTGAGCTGCAGCTGAGTATTTATTGGACCGCGAACCCTATACTCAATGTTCGCTTCGTTCATTGAGTTACCCTTTGCATGAGGCCGGGACATATCGTCCCGCCCGCAGTTTCGCAGGCCGAAGGCCGAGAATGTTTGAGGACGGGATGATATGTCCCGGCCTCCCGGGAGAGTTACCTATGAACTACGCGAACATTAAGTATTTCGATATTGCTGATGGGGAAGGCGTCCGTACTTCTCTGTTTGTGAGTGGGTGCCGTCGTGGGTGCAAGAACTGCTTTAACTCTGTTGCGTGGGACTTTGCTGCGGGTGAGCCGTTCGATCGCGCCGTCGAGGACAAGATTATCGAGAGTCTCGACCATCCCTTTATCGATGGCCTGACGATTCTGGGCGGGGAGCCTATGGAACCCGAGAACCAGGTGGGGCTCGTTGACTTTGTCGAACGCGTGCGTGCGGCCTATCCTGTGGAGTCGGGGAAGACCATTTGGTGCTTTACCGGCGACGTGCTCGAGGAGCTTGTGCCGGGCGGCCGTCATCATACCGAGGTGACGGACCGTATCCTTGCCTGCCTCGACATGTTGGTGGATGGTCCGTTCGTTCAAGACCTGTACGATATCTCGTTGCGTTTTAGGGGCTCGAGTAATCAGCGCGTGATCGACATGAACGCCACGCGCGCTCGTGCTGCGCGTGAGGGCGTTGCGCTTTGCGATGCTGTGGAGCTTTGGCGAGACGATCCGGTCTATTCGACCCATACTATGTAGCTGGCAGAGGCTGCGTGCCGGCGTGGTACCATAGCGCGAACGCGAAATCGAAAAAAGTGAGGCCCAGATGGTCGATCAGGAAAAAGTCGAGACTGCCATTAAGCTGCTGCTTGAAGGTATAGGCGAGGACCCAACTCGTGAGGGCCTGCTGGAGACGCCGGCACGCGTCGCCCGTATGTATGGCGAGATTGCCGGCGGTATGGACCAGAGTGCCGAGGAACACCTGTCCAAAACTTTTGCCGTCGCTTCGAACGATTTGGTTATCGAGCGCGACATTACGTTTTACTCGCTGTGCGAGCACCATCTGCTGCCGTTTTATGGCAAGGCTGCGATCGGTTATATCCCTAACGGTCGCGTGGCGGGTCTGTCTAAGCTTGCTCGCACGGTTGAGGTCTATGCCCGTCGTCTGCAGCTGCAGGAGCAGTTGTGTGCACAGGTTGCCGATGCCCTCATGGAATATCTAGCTCCCCAAGGGGCGATTGTGCTGATGGAAGCCGAGCATATGTGCATGACCATGCGCGGCGTGCAAAAGCCCGGCACCAAGACCGTGACGCTCGCTCGCCGCGGCGTCTTTGAGACCGATCCCGCGCTCGAGGAGCGGTTCTTTAGGATGTTGGGCCGTTAGCATGGGGGCCGTCAACGACTTTACATCGAAGACCGATGAGGGAACGCCGCGTCGCGGCTTTATGGCTTCGGGCCTGACTCCCTTTGGCGCCATGCCTCGCATTGATTACATTTGTGCCAACGGGCTGTTCCGGCGGCATCTGGGCAATATTGCACAGTTGGAATCGGGGCGCATCTTTTGCCGCCACGGTATTGACCATCTGCTTGATGTCGCGCGCATTATGTGGATTAAGAATCTCGAGGAACAGCTCGAATTTGACCGCGAGGTCATCTACGCTACGGCACTTCTTCACGATATCGGCAAAGATGAACAGTATGAATCGGGTATATCCCATGATGTTGCAAGCGAGCGCGTCGCTGATGCGATTCTCGGCGGCATGCCCGATGACGTGGCGTTTGAGCCGGCCGATGCCGCAGCTATTAAGACGGCCATTCTGGGCCATCGAAAGCTGCGCGTGAACAGCCAGCCGCTCGAGCGTCTGCTTTATGCAGCCGACAAAGCGTCGCGCGCCTGCTTTGCATGCCCCGCGCGCAATGCTTGCAACTGGAGCGATGATAAAAAGAACCTGTCGATTCGCGTGTAGTTAGTTTGCGCGGTCGGGGTTCTAAACGAAGGAGACGATCGCGATGAGTAACAAGAAACTGCCCGAGAATGCAACTAAGACTGAAGGCGCCGAACTCGCCCGCCGTGGAAGGGGCGAAATATCCACTGCAACGGCGGTGCCCCACGTGAGCTATGACGATCTGCGCCATGCCGATCGCATTACTATCGACGGTCTCGAGGTCTTTGCCAACCACGGCGTGTATCCCGAAGAGAACGCGCTGGGCCAGAAGTTCATCGTGTCCCTGGTGCTCTATGCCGACCTGCGTGCAGCGGGGGAGCACGATAACCTGGACGCCTCGATTGACTACGGCTCGGTGTGCCACGATGTCGATGGCTATCTGCGTGAGCATACCTTTAAGCTTATCGAGGCTGCAGCCGAGGGTGTGGCCCAGATGCTGCTACGTCGTTACCCCCTGCTGCTTGGCGTGCGTGTTAAGCTCGATAAGCCTTGGGCGCCCGTCGGTCTTCCCCTGGCAAGCTGCGGTGTTGAGATCGAGCGCGTGCGTTAACCGGTTCTAATACGTCTCTATGGGTGGTTGCTTGAGCCGCTGCGACAAAACTCTATTGTTGGGACAGTACGTGTCGAGCAAGGCGTGAAACCGCTGATTGTGGCTTGGCTCGAGCAAGTGGACGAGCTCGTGGGCGATAACCATGTCGAGGCATTCGACGGGGTAGGCGGCAAGTTCTCGTGCGATGCGAACGGTGCCGGATTTGGGCGTGCATGAGCCCCAACGCGTTTTCATGCTGCGTACGGAAACGCGGGAAACGGCGACACCCATTGCGATTTCGTATGCGTGCACCATATCGCGCAGCGCCGATGTGACTTCGGACGTATAAAGCTGGTCGATGTGGGCTTGGAGCTCGTCGGACGTTAGACCGTCGAGGATTGCGAGCCGCTTGGCCTGTGGGCCTTCGTCCGATTCGTCGGTACCCATAAAACTTGCGAAGGTGGCCTGCTGGGGTCGCGGTGCGGGTGATACAAAGTTGTGATCGAGTGCGTCCTGTACCGTGATGGGCTTGCCCCAAAGCGCAATGATGGACGAGGGGCTGAGCGGCTCCTGTGCCGTCGTCTGACGTTGCTCGCGCTGGGCAAGTCGGCTGATAATCCAGGCGCTGTTGCGCTTCACAAACGCTTCGATACGCTCGCGGCTGGCGCCGAGCGGTGCGCTGGCGTGGACCTCACCGCTCGATGTGACGCGTAGGTTGAAGTTCTTGACGCGCTTTTTGGTAACGACGACGGGGATGGGCATCCCATCCGGTCGGGGTAGGAAAATCGTAAACTGCTGCGTCAAAAGCGGTCCTTCAGATTGGGGACGGGCCGGCATTTCGACCGTTCGGTATGCCGGCCCGCTCAAGGGATGTGAAATTAATAACGCTCGAAGAAGGCAAGGGCGTTATCGCTGCAGAGCTTCTGCATCACGGTCTTGCCAAAGTGCTTGGAGAGCATGTTCTGGAATTCGGGCATCTTGCTGGCATCGGAGAGGAAAGCGGGCACCTTGGCGCCGTCCCAGTCGCCGCCGAGTGCGATGACATCTTCGCCGCCCAGGTCGAGCCAGTGTTCGATATGGGCTGCCAGCTGGTCGAAGGTGACGTCTGCGGTGGTCTTGTCGGTCGCATCGTTGGATAGGAACTCGCTGCAGTAGTTGAGGCCGACGATGCCGCCCATGTCGCGAATGGTGTGGAACTGGTCGTCGGTGAGGTTGCGCTTGACGCCGCAAACCGCACGGGAGTTGGAGTGGCTGGCGACGAAGGGGCGCGTGGCGTGGGCGACAACCTCGTCAAAGCACTCGTCGTTGAGGTGGGAGACGTCGAGTATCATGCCGGCGTGCTCCATCTGCGTAAGTGCCTCGATGCCGGCGGCGGTGAGGCCGGCGTGGGTGTCGTGGCCGCTCGCGAGCGGTCCCTGCGCGTTCCAGCTGAGTGACGACATAAGCACGCCCAAGCTCTTGAGCACCTCGATCAGCGCGGGGTCCTCGGCAAAGAACGTGGCGTTTTCGATGGTGTGGATGCAGGCGACCTTGCCGTCTTTGAGCGCAGGGCGAATATCAGCGGCGCTGCGCACGTTGACCATGCGGTCGTGGTTGAGCATTGCCTGGCCGCTCATATGCGCCATGATCTGCGCCTGGAAGCGCGCGGCGTGGGCGGTGGGAATCTCGTCGGGGACAAACGTAGCGAAGCACTGCGCCCACGGCGTGTTGCCGATCTTTGCGAGCGAGATGGCGCAGGCGTTGCCCTCGATAAGGTCGAAATCCTGCGGATGCGTTTCGTCGCCGGGGAAATAACCGTCGGTGCCGGCGGTAAAGCGCAGGTCAAGATCGAGTGTGGCCCAGCCGATACGGTCGGCGGTGTCGCAGTGTAGGTCAAATACGGGATATGCCATGGTTCCTCCGGTTGCAGCGTTTCTTTGCAAACTGTCAATGAATTGTATGACTAGGGTATAGTTAGCGCCATATGTTCACGGCGGCCCGCGTTGTGCGCCGCCCTTATCACGGAGGTTACCATGTCCAACCAGGGCAAGAAGGTCAAGACCCATTATCGTGGCACGCTCGATGACGGCACGCAGTTCGATAGCTCCTACGATCGCGGTGAGCCGCTGGAGTTCACCTGCGGTGCCGGTCAGATGATCAAGGGCTTCGACGCCGCCGTTATCGATATGCAGGTGGGCGAGAAGAAGTCCGTGCACATTCCTGCTGCCGATGCCTACGGCGAGCACAACCCCGAGATGGTCCTGACCTTCCCGGCCGAGCAGGTTCCCAACATCGAGCAGATCGAGAAGGGCATGAAGCTCTTCCTGTCCACGCCGAGCGGCATGCCTGTCCCCGCTGTCGTCATCGATGTGACGTCCGAGGCCGTGACGCTCGATGCCAACCACGAGCTTGCCGGCAAGGATCTCAACTTTGATATCGAGCTCGTTGAGGTCGAGGACTAGTTGATGTCCGTGGACCTGGTAGCTACGGAGCGCTTGGGAAATCTCAACGACCCGTCCTATGAACTCCTGCTTCGTCGGGAGCTGGGTGGCGTCTTTGAGGTTGACGAGCTGCTACTCGATTGGGACCAGGCTGATGCGCGCCTGTTTGTGGGCGTGACGGAGCTGGGGCGCACGGTGAATGCCCGGCTGGATGCCACTGATGGCGAGCGTCTTGCCGACGGTGACGTGCTCGCTGTCGACCGCACGGGCACGGTGCCCGTAGCGGTTGTCGTACGCCTGCGCAGCGCCGAGGTCTATTTGGTCGAAGTCGACCGCATGGATCCGATTGTGCTCGCACATGCGTGCTGGGAGATCGGCAACATGCATGCGCCGCTCTTCCGGGGTGACTCGGACGAGCATACCGTGCGCATGTATACGCCGGTGCAACCGGTTTTGGGTCGTATGCTCCGGGGCATTGGGGGCGTTCGGCTCTCGGTGGTCGCACGCGAGCTCGATGCCAGTCGACGCTTTGCATCGAGCGCGGCGGATGTTGTTGTGAGCATGGCTTCAGACTTTACGATCGTAAAAAAGACGCGCGGCTAAGCGCGCGTATGCGCAAGACGGGCTTTGAGGGATTGCCATTCAAAGTCCGTCTTGCTGTTGATGAGAGGCTTTGGGGGAAGCATATGGGTCTTGAGGGAATCAAGCTGATCGCCTGCGATTTGGATGGCACGTTGCTGCATCCGGGGGAGCGCGAGCCACGCCCTGAGGCATTTGAGCTCATTGATGAGCTGCATCGTCGCGGTATTGTGTTTATGCCGGCGAGCGGCCGTCAATATGCGAGCTTGCGCTATCTGTTTGCCCCGGTGGCCGATGAGCTCGCCTATGTATGCGAAAACGGAGCCCTGGTGATGAGCGAGGGGCATGCCGTTGTCAAGCGTTCCATGGAGCGTAGCCTTGCTATGGATATCGCGAATGCCGTGGTCGCCTATCCCCATGCCGACGTAACCCTTTCGTGTGAGGGGCGCCTCTACACCATGAGCGGCAACGATGCGTTCGTCGATCATTTGCGCTATGAGGTCCACTGCGATGTGGCGGTGGTCGACCGCCCCGAGGACATCGACGAGGACGTCATTAAGATTGCGTTTCAAACGCCCGAGACAGAGCAGCCGGCGGCGCTGGAGTATTTCGAGCGCCTCTTTAGCGACCGTGTCGACGTGATGACGTCGGGAACCGAATGGACCGATTTTATCGGCTTTGATTCGGGCAAAGGGTCCGCGCTTGCCGATTATGGTTGCGCGCTGGGGATCTCACCTAACGAAATGATGGCGTTTGGCGATAACGAAAACGATTGCGACATGCTCAACGTGGTGGGCCATCCCTATCTGATGGAGGACTGCAATCCCAGCATGCGCGGTGTCAATGACCGTGTCCGCTACGTGCGCGCGGTTGAAGAAGAGCTGCGTCGTCTACTTGCTGAGTAGGCATGTCCCAAAATCTACCTACAGTTGGGGCAGAGGCCCTCGAAGATGGTGTAGTGCGAGGTGACGTTCCAGCCGATTTGCTCGGACGCCTTGGCGTCGAGTTGGGCATCGAAGGGGAGCGGTACGTCGATGACGCGGCTGCACGAGGTGCAGATGATATGCGCATGCGGCTCGATGGTGCGATCGAAGCGGCTGCCGCCCGGTGTCTTGATGGAGAGGATCTCCCCGGCGTCGGCCAAGAGATTGAGATTGCGGTAGACCGTACCGCGGCTGATTTTGTCATCCTGCGCGCGCACGGCGTTGTAGATCTCATCGGCGGTGGGGTGGTTATAGCTTTGGCGCACGGCGTCAAGAACCAGCTTCCGCTGCTTGGTGTCTCTTCTTTGCACCGCCATGCGCCTCGCCTCTTTTCTGTCAACGGTCGTAGGTAAATGATACCGTATTTAGCACACAATACTAATAACGAGGACTGAAACCGTCTTCATTGGTAAGTGGGGCTCGGGCCTGGGCGTCTGCGAGGCGAAAACGCGTTCCCATGCGCTCGTAGGAGGCATGAAGCGCCTCGAGATGAGATAGGATGTTTGCCGGAGCCCCCTGTATCTCCATCTCGACGGAGCCGTCTTCCATGTTACGCACCCAGCCGGTGAGTGCGCGTGCCTGCGCGAGGTTGGTGTTGGTAAAGCGAAAACCAACGCCCTGGACTTGGCCCTCCCACCGCAGAAAATAGCGCTGCGGAGTGTCTTGAGTGGCCTCGTCGCTTGCGAGCACAGTAAGCCTGCGGCGCAGCTCGAGCTCGATGTTTGATGGTTTTTGAGGCTCTCGACTGCTGCCGGTGACGCTGGAGAAGAACGTATCGAAGAGGCCCATCGCTAGGCCTGCTTGACTGAATCGGCGGGGAAGGTAATGCCGGCCTGCTGACGCACGGCATCCATGATGCGGAGCGAGACGAGCGTGACATCGCGGTAGTGGCCGAGCTCGTGGCGTCCCGCTGGGGTCTCCCAGATCTCTTCCTTAACGTTATCGATGTTACCGATGGCGGTGACAAAGTCTATGAGTTCGTATTCCATAGTGTTGCTCGATTTGGGCAGATCGAGCGCGCGGCCGTTGTCGTCCTGTTCGCGCGGTGCCTCGGTCGCCGAGCCGCGTACGACGTCGCCGCGATAGTCGATGCGGACGTTGCGGGGCGTGGACAGATGGTCGATCTGGATAGTGCCACGCTCGCCTTCGATCTGCGAGGGCAGCAGGTCATTCGTAATTTTGGAGTGCGCGAGCTCGACGGAGATACGGCCACCGCCATAGCTGGCGAGAATGGAACCGCAACCGTCGATGGGGCCATGGGTGAGCTCTTGCGTTGAGGGGTCGAGCAGCGTGGTCATGCTGGTGAGACCAGAGGGCATGCCGAAAATCTCGACCATGGGCTCGACGGCGTAGACGCCAATGTCCATGAGGGAACCCGATGCCATATTGCAGTCGAAGATATTGGTGGCGCGTCCAGCGAGGATTTCGTTGTAGCGTGAGGAATACTTGCCAAAGCGCAGTGAGGCGCGGCGAATGGGCGCAATCTCGCCCAGAGCGTCCTCAATGGCGTGGAAGGCGGGGTCGTGAAGCGGGCGCATGGCCTCGAGGGCCACGACGCCTGCTGCCTCGGCAGCGCGGAAGACTTCCAGTGCCTGCGCTTCGGTGGCGCAGAAGGGCTTCTCGACGATGACGTGCTTGCCACCGGCGATGCAGGCGAGCGCCTGCTCGTGATGGAGCGCGTTGGGGCTGCCGATGTAGACGGCGTCGACGTCGTCGGCGGACGCAAGCTCGTCAAGTGCGGTGAAGTTGCGTTCGCCGCCGTGTTCGGCGGTAAAGGCGGCGCCACGATCTGCGTCGCGCGAGAGCGTGCCTACGAATGTAGCCTGGTCGTTGGCATTGACGACTTGGATAAAGTCGTCGGTGATCATGGATGTGCCGATGGTTGCGATGCGCAGCATGTGTCCCCCTTGCGTTGTTTGGCCTACAGGACGAGTGTAGCGCGGGAGGACATAAAAGCGTGCGAAAACGCCGTTACAGGTCGCTCTCGCTAAAGCCGGTGTCGATATCGAGGTTGGCTCCGTCGGCCGCGGTGGTGGCGAGCTCGTCGCAGCGCTCATTGAGCTCGTGACCGGCATGCCCCTTAACCCAGATGAACTCCACCTTATGCTTGCTCTTTGCGGCAAGCAGGCGCTCCCACAGGTCGCGGTTCTTGACGGGCTGCTTGTTGGCAGTTTTCCACCCGCGCTTTTTCCAGCCGTCGATCCAGTGTTTGTTGAAGGCGTTGACGACGTATTGCGAATCGGAATGGACCTCGACCTCGCAGGGGCGGTTAAGTGCCTCGAGCGCCACGATGACCGCCATGAGCTCCATGCGGTTGTTGGTGGTCTTGGCGTAGCCACGCGAAAGCTCGGAGGTGAAGGTCTTGCCGGCGGGGTTGGTGTACTTGAGCACGGCGCCGTAGCCGCCGCGTCCCGGATTTGATCGGGCCGAGCCGTCGGTATAGATGATGACCTTCACATGGTTCCTTTCGTTGGGTACGCTTCGTGTGAGTGACCATTGTAGCGCCATGCCTGCCGGGGGCTAGCAATTTACGATTTCTATCCCGTCTTCCGACAGTTAGTTGGCATGGATGATGCGGTTGAGCTCGTCGAGGTATTGCCGCAAGAGAGGAGAGGGCTTGCGCTCGTCGTGCATGATATATCCTACGTGCATCGTTGGGGCGTCTGCTAACGGGATCGATGCCATACCCCACTGCATTTCATTGGAAAGGACACCGGTCGACAGGGTGTAACCGTTCGACGTGATAAGTAAGTTAGTAAGTGTTCCGCGGTCCGAGATTCGTATGTTGCGGTCGCAAGGGATATAGCTAAAAGGTTCCTCGGCGTAATAGAAGGAGTTTGAGGTTCCCTGCTCAAAGCTGTAGCGCGTATAGGGCGTGAGGTCGGCAAGGGACAGCTGAGGGCGGCGTGCGAGCGGGTGGCGTTCGCTAACGAAGACGTGGACCGTCGCGTCGAAGAGGGGATGGAAGCTTGCGCGGGCATCGGCGAAGGCCTTCTGCAGAACGCGGGCGTTAAAGTCATCCAGGTACAGAATGCCGATATCGCTGCGAAATGCGCGGACGTCGTCGATGATCTGCGAGGTGGTGGTCTCGCGCATGATGAACTCAAACTTACTGTCGCGGCAGCGCTCGACGACGTTGACAAAGGCCTTGACCGAAAAAGCGTAGTGCTGGGCCGAGACGGCAAGGCGCGCCTGGGGTGTGCCGCCGTCCTCGTAGCGTGCCTCGAGCATGTCGGCCTGCTCTACGACCTGGCGCGCATAGCCCAATAGCTCGGTGCCGTCGTTGGTGAGCGTGACGCCGCGGCTGGAGCGCGTAAAGATCTCCAGATGGAGCTCCTGTTCCAGGCTTTTGACAGCGTTTGAGATGTTGGACTGTGCCGTATAAA
The DNA here is from genome assembly GCA_019414515.1 of Collinsella sp. Classification (GTDB taxonomy): domain Bacteria; phylum Actinomycetota; class Coriobacteriia; order Coriobacteriales; family Coriobacteriaceae; genus Collinsella. Next base: position 42,690 of record DXLX01000028.1, on the reverse strand, counting down.
GGCGCTGGGCTGCGGCGTTGATCGATCCGGACTCTGCCACGGCGATCAAAAAACGAAGTTGCTGGAGGGTCATCGGCGCCCATCCTTTCGATAGCTATCTAAAAAACCGATAACAAGTTAGCGCTTTTAAGTGATTGACCGAGCAAAACAATGCTCGTACTATTCAAAACACACAAAGGCGGTAGGTAATTAAGCCGACCAAGGAACCGGGATGCGAAAGGAGGCCCGCATATGAATTGCTTACCAAGACGAATGCCGGGCTCCTGTTTGCGCCCGTCGGCGTGATCAGGAGACAGCGACTTACTTCTCTTACTCTTATTACTTTCTTCGATCAAGGAGATCATCATGAGCCAGTTTATCAACAACCCCGAGCACACCTTTGGTTTCGATACCCTGCAGCTGCACGTTGGCCAGGAGAGCGCCGATCCTGCATCCGACTCCCGTGCTGTGCCTATCTATCAAACCACGAGCTATGTGTTCCGCAACTCCCAGCACGCCGCCGACCGCTTTGGTCTTGCCGACGCCGGTAACATCTACGGCCGTCTGACCAACTCCACCCAGGGCGTCTTCGAGGACCGTATCGCTGCGCTCGAGGGCGGCGTTGCTGGCCTCGCCGTCGCCTCTGGCGCCGCCGCCATCACCTATACCCTGCAGGCCCTCGCCCAGGCCGGTGACCACGTGGTCGCCCAGAAGACCATCTACGGCGGTTCCTACAACCTGCTGGAGCACACGCTCTCCCAGTTTGGTGTCGAGACCACCTTCGTCGATGCCCATAACCTGGACGAGGTCGAGGGCGCCATCAAGGACAACACCACGGTCATCTATCTCGAGACGCTCGGTAACCCCAACTCCGACATCCCCAACATCGACGCCATCTCCGAGATCGCCAAGAAGCATGGCCTGCCGGTTGTCGTCGACAACACCTTCGGCACCCCGTATCTGTTCCGTCCGCTGGAGCATGGTGCCAACATCGTCGTCCACTCTGCAACCAAGTTCATCGGCGGCCACGGTACCTCGCTGGGCGGTGTGATCGTCGACGGCGGTAACTTCGATTGGAAGGCGAGTGGCAAGTACGCCCAGATCGCTGAGCCCAACCCCTCCTACCACGGTGTTTCGTTTGCCGAGGCTGCCGGCCCTGCCGCCTTCGCGACCTATGTCCGCGCTATCCTGCTGCGTGACGAGGGTGCCTGCATCAGCCCGTTCAACGCCTGGGTCCTGCTCCAGGGCACCGAGACTCTGTCGCTGCGCGTTGACCGTCATGTCGAGAACACCAAGAAGGTCGTTGAGTTCCTGGCTGGTGACAGCCACGTCGCCAAGGTGAACCACCCGAGCCTGACTGAGCACCCCGATCATGAGCTTTACAAGCAATATTTCCCCAACGGCGGTGCCTCGATCTTCACCTTCGAGATCAAGGGCGGCCAGGAAGCTGCATGGAAGTTCATCGATCATCTGCAGGTGTTCTCGCTGCTCGCCAACGTGGCCGACGTCAAGTCGCTCGTCGTGCACCCGGCTACCACCACGCACTCCCAGCTCTCTGCCGAGGAGCTCGCCGAGCAGAACATCACGCCCTCCACGATCCGTCTTTCTATCGGTACCGAGAACGCCGAGGATATCATTTGGGATCTGAAGCAGGCCTTCGCCGCGCTGGACGAGTAAGGCGACTTGTGCAAGGACCCCTTGCGACTCGATAGGTATAACTGCATAAAATGCCTGCTCAAGGCGTCTGTGCGAACAATGTTTGCGCAGACGCCTTTTTGCATAGGAATGCCTAAAAAACAGGTCTTTTAGCGTCGAATATCCAATCTAGATATGGAAAACTCCTGTTAAGTGAATGTGAGTTTTACGCAAATGACGTGCACCTTTTGAGAAAAACCGCAGGTCGCGAATTGCTCGGGGTACTATGCAGCGCGATCGAATCACACGCAGCTTAAACGCAGCAAAAACGCACTACGGAGGTTTCCAGCTACATGAGGATCGATTCACGAAAACCGAAGGCCGCCGCCCTTTCTGCCACGCTTGCTGTGGCGCTTTTGGTGGGTGCCGGCGCAACCGAGGCCCACGCGGCCACGCTGTCCGACGCGGTTGGGTCCCCGTCCTCCGAGACGACGCTGATGCAGCCCGTCGATTATCGCGGCGACGGTTTTGGCTCCATGCAGGAGTGGAACGCCTCTATGGAGGCCAAGCGCGACTCTTTGGAAGTTCGCGCCCAAATTATCATGAACATGTATGGCGACTACGCCACCGATGACGAGCGTGCCGTGCTTAATGAGTGCATTGACGGCACGGGCAGCCTTTTGACGATGGAGGAGGTCGACGCCAAGTCGACCGGGCTCGATGAGTTGCGCGCCACGCTCGAGGATGCTAAGCGCGAGGCGCTTGAGCTTGAGGCCGCCGAGGCCGCGGCCGCGGCCGCTCAGGCTTCGTATTACAACGCCGGTTACGGTTCGTCTTACGTTGCCGCTGCTTTCTATGCGAACGGCTCGGGCCTGACGCGCTCCGGTGGCGTTAACAACTACAATGGCCGCCGTGAGACCTACTACAGCAGCAATGTGTTGTACCATCACCGCACGGGCGAGTGGACGCAGGATTCCGAGGGCTTTTGGCGTGATTCTGACGGCTACTACGTCGTGGCTGCGGGCGATAAGGCCCAGGGCTCGACTTTTACGGGCTCTAAGGGCGAGTGCAAGGTCTACGATTCGGGCTGCGCAGCCGGAACTACCGATTACTACACCGGTTGGTAATCTTTCGGCACCGATTTGATGCGACTGACGGGCGTCTTTACCGAGCTTTCGGGCAACGTAAAGGCGCCTGTTTTATATATGCGCTTGGGTTAACAGAGCCCTTACCGTGGCACTACGTTGGGCATATGGGCGCGGGGCACACTAAGTCATGAGAAGCAAGGTCTTTCCCGTGGAGGAAGTGGTCCCATGAACGCTCGAGATATCGCTATTGCCGCCGTCGCACTTGCACTGGGTTGTCTTGGTCCTACGGCCGCGCTTGTCGCGGGCATGCAGGGCTCGTGCGGAGCTGCTCCTGTCGTTGTGGGGGCTCTGATTGCTGTCGCTGCGCTGGGAAGCGCCGGCGTCGTCCTTTGTCGCGATGATGAGGACGAGATCGTGGGGTCTCAAAGTTAGCCTCAACTCTGGTGTTGCCGGAGCATGTTGCGTGTGCCGGATAGCCGTATTTAGAAAAACAAACGCATGGGAACTCACGGCTCAAAGCCAAACCAGTGCGGGGTGTCGCACGAGAGCGTGTGGGTGAGGTCAACCCAGCGATAATCGGTACTTTTGAGCTGGGATGCGAGGTTCCAAAGGTCGAGCGCGGGCATGGGTGGCTCCTTTCATCGGGCTTTTTGCTGATGTTAATGCGGTGCCGTGACAGCTCGATTTCTGCTGCGTTACGATACGTTCTCGATTGCGATTCCACGATGTTTCGGCCGCGTGACCATTGTGTTTCGCCTTGCCGAGCGCTGATGGCGAAGGGAGGGTCCGTGCAATACCGCGTTGACTCCAAAAGTGGTAACCGAATATCTGCTCTGGGCCTGGGCTGTATGAGGTTTCCCGGTGCGCCGGGCCATCCGGATGCGAAGACAGCCGATGCCATCATCTCCCGTGCGGTGGAGCAGGGGATTAATTATCTGGATACCGCGTACCTCTATCCCGGTAATGAGGTGTGCGTGGGCGCCTCACTTGAGCGCTTGGGGCTGCGCGACCGGGTGTTGCTGGCGACTAAGTTGCCGCACGCCTCGTGTGTATGCACGGGGGATTTCGACCGTTTCTTTGATGAGCAGCTGCGTCGGCTGCGGACCGACCGTATCGACTATTACCTTATGCACAACATTACCTCGCCCGCCCAGTGGGAACGTGTGGTGGCGTTGGGCATCGAGGACTGGATCGCGCGTCAAAAGGCGGCGGGGCGCATTCGCCAGATTGGTTTTTCGTATCACGGCAGCGCGGCGGATTTCCTGACGGTGCTTGACGCATATGACTGGGATTTTTGCCAGATCCAGTACAACTATGCCGGCGAGCGTTACCAAGCGGGAACGGCAGGACTCATGGCGGCTGCGGAGCGCGGTCTTGCGGTGTTTGTGATGGAGCCACTGCTGGGCGGTCGTCTAGCGGGCAAACTTCCGCCGCGGGCACGCGCTGTGCTCGATGGCGCCCGTGACCCGCATTTGCGCACTCCGGCCGCCTGGGGGCTTTCGTGGGTGTGGAACCATCCTCAGGTGACGATGCTGCTTTCGGGTATGACCGATACCGCGCAAGTGGATGAGAACGCGGCGTTGGCCGATCGGGCCCTGCCGGATTCGATGACGGCTGCTCAGCTCGATGCCATCGCACGCGTGCTGAGGGAGTTTGAAAAATCGAATCGCGTGCCCTGCACGGGATGCGGCTATTGCATGCCGTGTCCTAAAGGCATCAATAACCCTGGGTGTTTTGCTGCCTACAACGCAAGCTATGCGCACAGCTGGTTTACGGGGCTGTCTCAATACTTTACGGCGAGCGCGGTGCGGACGAACGAGCCCAAGCTGGTGAGCAATTGCGTCAAGTGCGGCAAATGCGCGCGGCATTGCCCACAGCATATCGATATCCCCGGGCGCTTGGACGACGTACGCCGCCGTTTTCAGCCTGGCCCCGTGACGGCGGTGCTTAAGGCCTTCGGCAAAACGCGCCCCTCGTGACCCTTTTATAACTTGCGGTGGAATAGTTCCTGCTTGCGGCAGAATAAGGCATCGACAGGAACTATTTCACCGCAACTGAAGGGGGCTGTCGTGGGCCATCGGGATTCATGTGATGATTTGCGTGAGGTTCGTTGGGGCGTTTTGGGCGCTGGACACATTTCGCATCGATTTGCATCGTCGCTCAAGAAGGTCGACGGGGCACGGCTGGTGGCTGCGGCCGGCCGCACTCCTGCACATGTCGAGGAATTTTGCCGAGCGTTTTCGATTGATGTTGCGCATGGCCATGCCTCGGTCGACGATAACGGCGATGCGGCTTATGATGCGCTGATTGCCGACCCCGATGTCGACGCAATCTACTTGGCTCTTCCGCATGGCATGCATGCGCATTGGGTCTGTCGGGCACTGCGCGCGGGAAAGGCCGTACTGTGCGAAAAGCCGGCCGTTTTGAATGAAGAAGAGGCCCATGCGATCGCCTCCGTTTCCCGTGAGTGCGGTGTGCCGTTTATGGAGGCGATGAAAAATCGGTTTTGTCCGATGCGTACTCGCGTGAAGGGCTTGCTTGCGTCGGGCGAGCTCGGCCGTATCGTTTCGATCGAAAGCGTGCAAAAACTCGATTATGGTGAGTCCCCTTCGAGTTATCTACTCGATCCGTTGCAGGGTGGCTGTCTATATGACATGGGCTGCTATGCAGTCGGGTGGTTTGAGGATCTGCTTGCGGGCGCGTGCGAGGTTTCGTCCCATGAAGTTCGCTGGCGTGACGTATCGGGCGGCCGCGTCGATTGGGCCGACGAGGTCCATATGAGCGTCGGCGGTATACCCATTCATATGGTGTGTGACGGCAAAGCAGCATATGAAAGCCGCTTAACGATTGCCTGCGAGCGGGGTTCGTTGGAAATCGAGCGCCTCCATCGCCCCGAGCTCGCCCATGTGAGGTACTCCGACGGACGAATGCTCGAAATAAATGCCCCGTTTGAGGTCGATGATTTCTACGGCGAAATCCAGCATGCGACCCAGCTCATCCGGGCGGGGAAACTCGAGAGTCCCGTCATGCCCCTTGCCGCCACACAGCGCTGCGCGCGCATTATCGATGCAATCCGTCTAGCCCTCTAGGACTTGGCGCTGACGCGTAGGGGATCATGACGCCGGCGACCGTGGTGCTTGGTGGCCCGCATCTCTGATGCCCCTTTTATAAGTTGCGGTGGAATAGTTCCTGTTTGCGGCAGAATAGGGGCCAAACAGGAACTATTTCACCGCAACTGATGAGGGGGAGCTGGAGATGCTGACGATTGGGTGTCATCTATCCACGACGAAGGGCTATCGGGCGATGGGGGAGACGGCGTTGTCAATTGGCGCCAATACCTTTGCATTCTTTACGCGCAACCCGCGCGGCGGCAAGGCGAAAGACCTTGACATGGATGACGTGGCCGCCCTGCGCGAGCTTATGGAACAGAACGATTTTGGCCCGCTTGTGGCTCATGCCCCGTATACCTATAACCCCTGCTCGGCCAAAGAGCGGGCGCGCGAGTTTGCCTTGGAGGCCATGGCGGAGGACCTGCGGCGCATGGAAGCGCTGCCCGGCAACTACTACAACTTCCACCCCGGCGCGCATGTGGGGCAGGGGACCGATGCCGGCATTCAGATGATCGTCGACACCTTGTGCCAGGTGATGTTTGAGGGGCAGCAGACGACGGTGCTGCTCGAGACCATGGCGGGAAAGGGTACCGAGGTGGGCCGTAGCTTTGAAGAGCTGGCGCGCATCATTGGGGGCGTTGCCGACAAGCGCCCCGAGCTGTCGGTCAAGTTGGGCGTTTGCCTAGACACCTGCCATGCGAATGATGCCGGTTATGACATCGTCCACGATCTTGACGGTGTGCTCGACGAGTTCGATCGCGTGGTGGGTATCGAGCGCCTGCGCGCCGTGCATATCAATGACTCCAAAAACCCCTGCGGCGCCCATAAGGACCGCCACGAGTGTATCGGTAAGGGCTACCTGGGTGGTGAAGAGTTTGGTGGCGGTATGCAGGTTATACAGAATATTGTATCGAATGGCCGCTTGCGCGCATTGCCATTCATCTTGGAGACACCGAACGAACTTGCAGGTTATGCGGCTGAAATCAAACTGTTAAGGTCGTTGCAGCAGTAATGGCTGCCATAAACTGAAGTGCTCCATTCACGTTATGGGTTTGTTTCAATCAGTTTTCTAATTGCAGATTCTTCCAAGCGGGTGCATAATAACCCTCAGTTTTTGCAGACCTCTGAATCAAACGGGGTCACGGAAGGAGACTGATTATGAAGCTCAAGAAGATTGGCGCATTTGCCGCCACGGGCGCCATGGCGCTCGCCCTCGCACTGACGGGCTGCGGCTCGTCCAACGCCACCTCTGGTTCTAATGCCGGTTCCAGCAGCTCTGACGACGCTAAGGTCGAGAAGGTCGACGGCTCCAAGGAGTACGCGCTCGTCAAGGACGGTACGCTGACCGTCGGCACCTCTGCCGAGTACGCTCCGTTTGAGTACAAGGACGACAACGGCGATTATCAGGGCTTTGACCTTGAGCTTATCAAGGCTATCGGCGACAAGCTGGGCCTGGATGTCGAGTACGTCAACAACGACTTCGACACGCTGGTTCCGGGCGTCGCTTCGGGCGCCAAGTATGACGTCTCCATCGCGGCTATCACCGATACGCCCGAGCGTGAGAAGGAAGTCACTTTCTCTGATTCCTACTACATGGACGATCAGGCTATCGTGACCAAGGTCGATAACACCGACATCACGGCCGACAACTACAGCGAGAAGCTCAACAACGCCGACGCCACCATCATCGTCCAGTCCGGTTCGACCGCCGAGGCCTTTGCCCAGGAGAACTTCCCCAAGGCCAAGATCGTCCCCTACAAGGACGCCACCGAGTGCTTCAGCGCCCTGCAGTCCGATAAGGGCGACGCCGTAGTCACCAACCGCTCCGTTGCCAGCCAGCTGACCGCCGAGCAGTTCAACACCTGCCAGACCATCAAGCAGATCAGCACCGGCGAGGAGTACGCCATCGCCATCAACCAGGGCAACACCAAGCTCAAGAACGACATCAACCAGGCCATCAAGGACCTGACCGACGACGGTACCGTTGACGCCCTCATGGCTAAGTACAACATCAAGTAAATAGATGCTTGATTGCGCGTAGGCCCTTTCCGTTTTGCGGAGAGGGCCTTTGCGCTTCTCTCGACGGAGAGCGTTTCCGTCTCGTTTTGCCGGCAACTTCTACGATAGGAGCCACCTTGTCTCGATTGAACGAAGGGGCCATGGGTCGGCGTTTTCCGCTGCCCTCGATGCTCCAAAAACTAGCCTGCGCCCTAGCTGTGGCGCTCGCTTTGTTGTGCGCGGGGACAGCCGCGCCTTCGACCGCCCAGGCGCTCGAGACCGCAAAGATCACCGCGCGTCCCAATACCGGTTCGGGCAGCGCTGTGGTCGGCGGCACTGAGACGCGCATTACCTGGGAGGTTCAGGCCGATGCCGACGAGGAGCTGAGCGGTCTTTCGCTGACGTTTGTCGACGGCACGACGTTTGGTACCGATGACACGCGATTGACGATGCTCTCGGGCGAGGACCTCATGGATCGTACGCCCATGAAGCCCACGTGCAAGGCTGACGGCCAGACGCTCAAGATCGACTTTGGCGAGACGGCGCCTGCCGGCGGCTTTTTCCGTGTCGAGGTTTACGGCGTGACGTTTCCCGTCGAGGGCGGCGATGAGGCCTTTAGCGGAACCTATACGCTTGCCGACGGTTCGACCAAGAAGATTTCCAAGATTCCTTCCGTCGAGATCAAAGGCGTGACGGCCTTTGACAACTTCCTGGCCGATCTTAAGGAACAGCCGTGGGTCGAGGCATGGAACTCCAATATGTTCCTGCGCCTGTTCTTGAACCCGGTCATTTTGGTCCAGAGTCTGCCGATCGTCTTTAAGGGCTTCCTTATGTCGCTCTCGATCGTGCTTGTGGCGTTTCCGCTGGCGATCCCCTTTGGCTTTGCCCTGTCGCTCATGCGCATCTCCAAATCGCGCATCTTGCGCTGCCTTGCCGGCATCTACGTGAATATCATCCGCGGCACGCCGGCATTCCTGCAGATCTATATCGCGTTCTTTGGCCTGCCGCTTGCCGGTGTCAAGGTTGACGACTACGTCTTGGGCGTTATCGTCATGGCCATGAACTCGTCTGCGTACCTGTGCGAGATCTTCCGCGCCGGTATTCAGTCGATCCCCAAGGGTCAAAACGAGGCTGCTCGCTCGCTGGGCATGAATGCCTTCCAGACGCTGCTCTACGTTATGATTCCGCAGACGTTCCGCAATGTCCTGCCTACGCTGACCAGCGAGTTTATCCTGCTCTACAAGGATACGTCGCTGCTCGCCGCCGTGGGTGTGGTCGAGATCGTCATGAACGCCCGTACCATCGTGGCCACGACGGGCTCCATTACACCGTACGTGGTTGCCGCCCTGTTCTATCTGGTCATCACCCTGCCGCTCGCTCGCTTGGTGAGCGGTCTTGAGGCGAGGCTTTTGGGCACGGCCGAGACCAAGAAGAAGCGTCCCGCAAAGAGCGCCGGACAGGTTGTCGCGACGCCTGCCGATCACATCGCCGGTCTGTAAGGAGGTCCTATCATGAGCGAAACCAATAACTCGAACGAGGTCGTCGTCAGCATCAAGAACCTCCAGAAGGCCTTTGGCGACAACGTGGTCCTGCGCGACATAGATCTGGATGTGCACAAGGGTGAGGTCGTTGTGGTCTTGGGCCCCTCGGGCTCGGGCAAGTCGACGATGCTTCGCTGCATCAATCGTCTGGAGCATCCCACGAGCGGCTCGATTATCGTTGAGGGCGTGGATGTGTGCGCCAAGGGTGTCGACCTCAACAAAGTGCGCACGCACCTGGGCATGGTCTTTCAGCAGTTCAACCTGTTCCCGCACCTGTCGGTCAAAAAGAACGTCATGCTTGCGCAGCAAAAGGTGCTCAAGCGCAGCAAGGAAGAGGCCGAGAAGATTGCCATCGAGGAGCTGACCAAGGTCGGCCTTGCCGAGCGTATCGACTTTATGCCGAGCCAGCTCTCGGGCGGCCAGCAGCAGCGCGTTGCCATCGCCCGCGCCCTGTCGATGAACCCGCACGTCATGCTCTTTGACGAGGCCACCTCGGCGCTCGACCCTGAGCTCGTGCGCGACGTCTTGGGCGTCATGCGCGACCTGGCACACGACGGTATGACCATGATCGTCGTGACGCACGAGATGGGCTTTGCCCGCGATGTCGCCGACCGCGTCGTCTTTATGGACGGAGGCGTCATTGTGGAAGAGGGTACGCCGAGCGAGGTCTTCGACCACCCCAAGAGCGAGCGCACCAAGGCGTTCTTGGGCAATATCTCGTAGCCGGTTGATGTAACTGCCGTTACAAAAGAGCGGGGCTGGACTTGAATCCAGCCCCGCTCTTTTGTAGGGATGGGGATACGCTTTGATGCAGGCTCTCTTGGAAGCCCTGGGTTCGTTACGCGAGCTCGGCTCCGAGGGCCTTGCAAGCGGTCTCGCCCTCGTCGTCGGGCGCGTCGTAGCAGATGGTGGAGTCCACGACGTTGACGCCGGCCTCGTCGGCGTCGGCCTTCCAGTTGTCCATCCACTCGCCCTCGGCCCACGAATAGGAGCCAAAGAGGACGACCTTCTTGTCGCCGAGAGCCTCCTTGACCTCGTCCCACATCGGCTGGAACTCATCGTACTCGAGTTCCTCGGAGCCCATGGCTGGGCAGCCGAAGGCGAAGGCATCATATTCGGTGGCCTTGTCGGCAGAGAAGTCGGCGCAGGAGATGACCTCTGCCTCGGCGCCGGCATCGGTTGCACCTTCGGCAACGAAGTTTGCCATGGCCTCGGTGTTGCCCGTGCCGCTCCAGTAGACGACGGCGATCTTGCTCATGTTGAGTCCTTTCAGTTGTGCGGCAGGTTGCCGCGGCTTCTATGTTCTATCGGGTTGCCTGGGCAAGTTGCGCCAAGCTGCAGCCCTGCTGATAGATGTAGGTAAGGTATTGCGTGCATGCACGATAGGAATCGAAGGTCGTGAGCGCCTGTTCGACGTTTGTGTATACCTTCCAGGCGCCAAAGACCTTATAGTTTTCGCCGTGCTGGACGATAAACTGATGGACATCTTCGTAGGGATAGCCCAAAAAATAGCCAATTTCGTGGGGGAGCTCGCACATGCACCCCGTATCGCAGTGCCTATTTCGCGCGAGTGCGCAGACACTGCCGTCATAGGCGCTTTCTGCGGCATTGCTGCTTGCCAGCGTGATGCGCGCGGCGAGATGCACCAGGGATGCGGGCAGGTTGTGGACATCGTAACCTTCGGCGACAAGCGCCGTCGTGGCGCGGGGGTCGGAGAGGTATCGCATGAGGTCCGCAGGGCGGTACACATAGATGAGCGCTCCGCAGGGGCGCCAGACCAAAACGCTCATATGGATCCCGAGCGGCTGGAGCTCGCGGTTGCATTGGGCTATGACGGCGAGCAGGCGAGAGCGTCGCTCTTCGATTTGAGCGACGCCGAGTTTTCCGTTTTGGTTGGCGTAAACGCCGGGATAGGTAAAGAGCGAAGCCGGCTTGATACCTGCGAGCGTAGGGGAGCAGTTGCGCACGACAGCCGTTTGGTATGTTGGGATGTCAATGGTTCGAGTCACGTTGCCCCTTTCGAGTCCTCACTTGTTAGCCTAGGAAAACTTATACACGAAAGTAAGCCATGGTCAACAAAAAAGTTTGAAGCGGGAAACTAATTGACCGAACGGACATGATTTTGGGTTAAGATGGGGACACCCCATGGGGGTATCTAGATAGGGCTACTTGAAAGGGGAACGCATGAGTGACTTGCTCAACCCTGCGGATCTCATCGTGCTGGCCGTCATTGCCGTCGGCATGTTTTTTGGACTGCGTCGTATTGCCGCTTCGACACACGGGAAGAGTTGCTGCAGCGATGGCGCGAGCGGTAAGAAGGCCAAAAAGGTTGTTGTGGTGGATACCGATGCGTCACACTACCCCTATAGCGATGAGCTGCTCATCGGCGGCATGAGCTGTGACGGCTGCGCTCAGAACGTAGCCAATGCCCTTAATGCACTGGATGGCGTGTGGGCAACGGTGACGTATGCGGACCACACGGCACGCGTGCGCTCTAAGCAGCCGGTTGATCGCGGTGTCCTCGAGACGGCCGTGAAAGACGCGGGCTACTACGTCATGACGCTGTAAGCGCCGTCTTGGATGCATTTCCTTGTCTAGGCTCGTCCGCGCAGCTCGATGTCTTGGATATCGTCGAAGTCGATGGCGATATCTTTGAGCTTGAGGAGCCTGAAGGCAGGGAGTACCTCGTCAAGGATGCCGGTGCGGGAGCGATAGCCGTACGTATCGTAATAGGTGACGCGGACCAGGTCGCCACGTTTGAGACCCTCGAGCTTTTTAGAAAGCACGAGGGCTTTTTCTTCCGTGAGTTCACGTTTTGGCTCGACGGTGATTTCCTGCTTGCGCACGAGCTCGTAGTATCCCGTGAGGGCGGCAAAGGGCATAAACTGCGCGGCACGGCCGGCGCGGACGGCGCCGTTGGCGGTGAGCTTGGGGTCGGAGGAGCGACGTCTTCCCTCGGGGTCCGCTAGACGTTCAAAAGGCGTCGGTGGCCGCATCGGCTGTTGTTGGGACTTAGGCACGATGTCCTCCTACCTGATCGTTGCGTTCGCGTGCGGTGGCGCCGGCGGTGAAGCTTAATCCCTTGACGAGCGCGTTCTTGCCGTACTTGCCCTTCACGGCCAGGACAGCGCGCGCCAGGTCGCGCTCGCGCTCATCGGCCTTAACATCGCTGAACAGGTCGATAGTGGTAAATTCCTCGGGCATGAGGTTGCCAAATCCCAGGTTGATGCGCTTGACCGGTCGTTTGGGATCGACAGTCTGCGCCCAGAGCTCATCGAAATAGCCCATGATCTTCTTAAACGAATTGGTGCGCTCGGGCAGCTTGTGCGAGGCGTTGGAGTGCGCAAAGAGCGCGGCATAGCCACCACGCGGCTTGCCGCCGTGTTCGCCCACAAAGATGCCGTCAATCGCCTGTGCCTCTCGCACCAAACGTCGGCGTTCGTCGTCGCGTTGGACGGGCTTGGGCGCGCGGGGCGTGAGCTCGGGGCCGTCGGTTGCGGCGGGTTCGATGCTCGACGTGCTCGAACGCAAATGCCCGCATCCGTCTACATATTGTGCTGTGCCGCTGGCGTCGAGGCGGCGTATGTCGGCGCGCTCGCTCGCGTAGCCTACAAAGAGCGAGATACTGTTGCACACCACGTGCTTATCGACTAAGTCCAGCACAGCGTTGTCGACCATCTCGCGCAAGACGGTGTAGGCCTGTTCATAGGCATAGCCTTTCGAGAGCACCTGTCCTGTGGTAGTTGAGGTTGCCTGCGGGCGATAGGCCTGAATATCGGCGATAGTTGTCGGCTCGCGCCCAAAGGCGTGGTCGATAAGATACTCGGCATTGACGCCGAGCTCGTCGTAGAGCAGGTTTTCGTCGAGCGCCGCGACGCCCATCAGATCGTAGACGCCGTATTTTTCGAGTCGTGCTGCCACGCCGGGCCCAATGCCCCAGATGTCGGTGATGGGGCGATGGGGCCAGATCTCCTTGCGAAAGGTCTCGTCATCGAGTATGCCGATGCGGCTGGGTACGTGCTTGGCGGTAATGTCGAGTGCCACCTTGGCCTGGAATAGGTTGGGGCCGATGCCAACCGTTGCCGTGATGCCGGTGCGCGCCAGGACCTCGTCGCGCAACATGCAGGCGAAGCCTTCAGCGTCGGTGTGATAGAGGTCCAGATAGGGCGTCACGTCGATAAAGCATTCGTCGATGGAGTAGACGTGCACGTCCTGTGGGCTGACGAATTCCAGATAGATACCGTAGATTTGCGCCGACACCTCCATGTAGTGCTGCATGCGCGGTACGGCCTTGATGTAGTCGATACCGTCGGGAATCTCGAACAGGCGACAGCGGTTATGGATTCCGAGGTCTTTCATGGCCTGTGTGATGGCAAGGCAGATGGTCGTGCGCCCGCGCGATTCGTCGGCAACGACCAGGTTGGTGGTGAGCGGGTCGAGACCGCGGTCGACGCACTCGACGCTGGCGTAGAACGTCTTGAGGTCGATGCAGATATAGGTGTGACGCTCGTGTCCCACGCGTCCTCCCATCAAACACATGTTCTTATCGAATACTTGTTCGATAATACCCGCTCGTCCGGACATCGTCAAAACCAACCAAAAAGGGACTGGTTTGTTTTGGTAGGTATGGTCGTGCGGCTGCATCGGGTTTTAACGCAGCCCTAAAGAGTGTGAAACAGCTCGGAAAACCTCGCTTCGTAGCATGGGTCTAACGATTGATACCGCCTATACGCACGGAAGGGTTGTGGGAAAGATGGTCAATTGTGGGTTTGGTATGCCGACGCGCCTTGTTGCGGATGGGGACGTGGCTCGCTGGTGCGGACGATTGGTCGCTCACTACGGTGGCACCAAGGCGCTGGTTGTGCTGGGTGGTGACAAGCACACGCGTGATGAGCTCGTTTCGGCGGCGCTGGGCTCGCTCGATCGCGCCCTGCTCGAACGCGTGCTCTTTCGCTGTGGCTCGGTTGGAGGCGATGGGGGAGGCGAGCTGGTCAACGAGGCCGTGGCCCTGGCGACCGACGAGGGTGTGGACTTTGTCCTGGCGATCGGTGATGCCGATACAGCCGGCTTTGCGCGCGAGCTCGCCCACCGCATGGCGGCGCTCGATGCCGGTGAGGACGGTTTTGTCCCCTATGGATGCATTGTCTCGGAGGGCAAGGTGCCCGCTACGGTGGGAGCCGGCGAGGCTCCCGTTTTTGCCATCATCGCGCCCGAGCTGCTGGAGGGCATCGGGTCTCCTCTGCGTGAGTTGCTCGGCAGTGTGTGCGCTGCGGCCTAATAATTGCCATAAAGGGATGGGTTATTTTTGATTGGTAAAGCGTTTGACCTGCCAAAATAAACCTGTCCCTTTTTGGTCGGTCGCCGTTTGGGGGCCGATTGGCAACGCTCGCTGATTGCAGTCTTGACCTGCGCTAGAATAGAGATATCTGAATATCCGGGCGTGCATGGAGGTGTGCGCCCGTATGCTGAGGAGGACTTTATGGCAACTGTTGCCGCACCTATCGACGCCACGTCGACTGACGCTTGGAAGGCGCTCGAGGCTCATCAGGAGAAGCTCGAGGCCGAGGGTATCGACCTCAAGGCCTGGTTCGCCGCCGATCCCGAGCGTGTGAACAAGCTGAGCTTTGACGCCGGTGACCTGCACTTCGACCTGTCCAAGAACCTGGTGACCGACGAGACCGTCAAGCTGCTGTGCGATCTTGCCCGCGAGGTGAAGCTCGAGGAGCGCCGTGACGCCATGTTCTCCGGCGAGCACATCAACACCACCGAGGACCGTGCCGTCCTGCACACCGCGCTGCGCCGCCCGGCTAGCGAGAAGGGGCAGCTCGTCGTCGACGGCCAGGACGTTGTCGCCGACGTGCACGAGGTCCTCGACCGCATGTACGCCTTCGCCGAGCGTGTGCGCTCCGGTGAGTGGAAGGGCGTTACCGGCAAGAAGATCGAGCACCTGGTGTCCATTGGCATCGGCGGCTCCGACCTGGGCCCGGTCATGGCGTACGAGGCCCTGCGTCCCTATGCCGACGCCGGTATCGATTGCCGCTACATCTCCAACATCGACCCCAACGATCAGGCAGAGAAGCTCAAGGGCCTGGACCCCGAGACCACGCTTGTGATCATCGTCTCCAAGACCTTCACCACGCTCGAGACCCTCACCAACGCCCGCGAGGTCAAGACCTGGATACTCGAGCAGCTCAAGGCTCAGGGCGCCATCGACGGCTCCGATGAGCAGAACGCCGAGGCCGTGGCAAAGCACTTCGTCGCTGTCTCCACCGCACTCGAGAAGGTTGAGGCCTTCGGTATCGACCCCGCCAACGCCTTCGGTTTCTGGAACTGGGTCGGCGGCCGTTATTCCGTTGACTCCGCCGTGGGCCTGTCGCTGATCGTCGTGCTCGGCCCCGAGCGCTTCCAGCAGTTCCTCGAGGGCTTCCACGCCATCGACGAGTACTTCTGCAACACCCCGCTCGAGAACAACGCCGTCGCGCTGATGGGCCTGCTCAACGTCTGGTACGTCAACTTCTTCGGTTCCAAGAGCCACGCCGTACTTCCGTACTGCCAGTACCTGCATCGTTTCCCGGCCTACCTGCAGCAGCTCACCATGGAGTCCAACGGCAAGCACGTCCGCTGGGACGGCAGCGCCGTGACCTCCGATACCGGTGAGATCTTCTGGGGCGAGCCCGGCACCAACGGTCAGCACGCCTTCTACCAGCTGCTGCACCAGGGCACCGTGGTGGTCCCGGCCGACTTTATCGCTTTCGCCAACACTGCCAACCCCGCAACCGACAGCGGCCAGGATGTCCACGAGCTGTTCCTGGGCAACTTCCTGGCCCAGACCAAGGCACTCGCCTTTGGTAAGACGGCCGATGAGGTGCGCGCCGAGGGCACGCCCGAGCAGATCGTCCCGGCCCGCTGCTTTGAGGGCAACCGTCCGACGACCTCGATCTTCGGCGACACGTTGACCCCGTTCGCGCTCGGCGAGCTCATCGCCCTGTACGAGCACATTACGTTTGTCGAGGGCACGGTCTGGGGCATCGACTCCTACGACCAGTGGGGCGTCGAGCTGGGCAAGCAGCTTGCCAAGCAGATTACCCCGGCCTTCCACGACGACGCCGCCAAGGCCGAGCAGGACGCTTCGACCCAGGCGCTCATCGAGTTCTACCGCGCGCATCGCAAGTAGTCGCTGCTGTTAACGCATCGCGCCTTATAGTCAGGGGCCCGTATCCTATCGGATGCGGGCCCCTTTGCTTTGCCGTGGTCCCGGGGCGCACGGCCTTTGTGGAACATCGTCGGGGCGCCGCGCGCTGCGAGAACCCTGCGCCTAGATCTCGGCCTCCGCATGGCCTCGCTGCGCCTCGGGCAGCTCCCCGTAGAGCGGATGGTCTTCGAGCCTAAAGCGCTCGACCTGTTCGGGAGTGCGACCGCGTACAAAGAGCCACGAGCGATCGATCGGCGTCGCCATGAGCGTGCTGGGCAGCGCGTCGGCGCGGTCGGAAAACACCCGGGCACTCTCGGGATCCTGGAACGCCAGCACCAGATGCGTGTCGCAGTTGCCCATGATGGAGCGTGCGCGTGCCTCGCCATAGAGCGCATCGAGCTGGTTGGTCGACTGCAGCAGCAGCGTTGCCCAGATGTTGCGGCTTCGGATAATCGAGAGCACGTTGTCGATCTGGGGGATCTGCAGATTTGCGAAGTCATCGAGCATAAAGCGCACGGGCATGGGCAGGCTGCCGTCGGGCTGCCTATCGGCCTCACGAATGAGGCCCATAAACGCCTGCGAAATAAAGAGGCCGGTCAGCGGATCGAGATTGCGGTCAATATCGCTTACGGTTACAAACAGGGCGCAGGGGGTGTGTCCCATGGAAGCGAAGTCCACCTGATGGCACTCACGATAGAGCTGTGCCGCACCGTCGAATCCCAGACACATGACCTTTTCGGCAAGGATGCCGACGATGCTCGCGTGCATGCGCTCGGCATTTTGCGTAATGGCGTAGCGCCGCCATAGCGAGAGGGCATAGCTTTGGGGGTCGGTCGTGATCAGGTCGTCAAACAATCGACCCGTGGCACCGTCCTGCAGGTGCTCGATCAGCTTGATGACCGAGCTGATCGTCTGCTCGTCGGCGGGTAGCTGTTCGGTGACGTAGGCGATAAGACACGACAGCAGGTTTGCCGCCGCATGATCCCAAAAAGGCTGGTTGTTGTCCTCGATGGGGCAGATGGCCTTTGCCACCGAGAGGATGTCCTGCTGGTTGGGCCTGCCGTCCGCCTTGCGGCGAATGTGCCTCAGGGGGTTGTAGCCGCAGCGCTCGATGCCGGGCGCAAGGGCCGGGACGGTGTTGAGGTCGGCGAAGTTGAGACATTGCACGCGGTAGCCGTGGGCTGCCAGCACGGGTCCCACTTCGCGACAGAGCGTGCCTTTGGTGTCGAGCACGATGTAGCTTGCGTTCATTTGCAGCAGGTTGGGCTTGAGGACGTTTCGGGTCTTGCCGGCTCCCGAGGGGCCGATCACAAGTGCGTTGTTGTTGAGTCCCGTTTGGCGGGTGTTGCAGGAAAGCGTTCGATCCTTGGCGAGGATGGTGGACGATGCGGACTCAGATGCGGCGAGGCGGCTGGCGAGGTTAGACATGGGCGACCTCCTTGGTGGTCGAGAGGATTTCGTGGGCAAAGCCGAGCTCGACGGCGCGCTCGGCCGAAAGGTAGGTGTCTTTTGCAGTGAGGGACTGGATGCGCTTGGGCGTGAGGCCGCTGCGGTCCGAGAGGATTTGCGTGAGGGTCTTGCGGGTCTGCATGAGACGCCGGCTGGTTTCCTGCAGCGCAAGTGCCGAGCCGCCTGCCCCCTGGGGGATCAGCGGGTCGTGAATCATGAGCTCTGCATGGGGCGCCATACGGCGATCGTCGCCGCCCATAAAGATCACGGCGCCCATGGACGCGGCGAATTCCAGGCAGACGGTGCGGATGGGGCACGATGCGAGGCGCATGGCGTCATAGATCGCAAGACCCGATCGCACGCTTCCGCCGGCGCTGGCGACAAATATGGTGATGGGGCGGCTGGGGTCGGTGGCATCGAGCAGGCGGATCTGCTGGCATAGGTCGTGGGCCATCGGGGTTTCGATGTTTCCCATGACGGAGAGCTCGCGACGGGCGAGCATCTCATCGTAAATGCTGGTGAGCGTGATATCTCGGGCGGATTCACGCATGGTGAGGGGGCTGATGATGGGGGAATGATTGGTGTCCATGAGGACTCCTTTCTGTTGGTTGTGTTGTGGAATAGGATTGTTGCCCGCGGAGGGGCTGGCGGGCTACAGGGTTCGTCTGAGCCTCAGATCGAGCTCGGTTGTGGGGCGGGCTGCCTGTCCGTGCGGCTCGCAAGCGCCAAGGGCTCCAAAGCGATGGAGCGTTGCGGCGGGCGTGGTGTAGGCGAGCCGCAGCTGATGCTCGACGGGGGCACATCCGTCATTTTTGTAATGAGCCGCGTAGTACTGCGCGATGCTGGCATTCATCTCGCTGCCATTGCGATGGCGCTCAAACTGGCGTCTGCAGGTCTCGATGATCTTTGCTACCGACTTGGGTGCCGTCGCGGGAACAAGGGCGAGATAGCCCTCAAATAGCTCGTTGATGCTCAGGAGGCACAGCAGGTCGATCAGCGTCCTTATGGCTGCTCCCTCGGCAGAAAAGTGCGCGGTCATGCGGTTATATCGGTTGCGGTCGACGATGGCCGCATGGGGTCTTGGAGTTTTCTGCCCCGTGGCCCCGGGCTTTTGCCGCGCCTGTGTATTGAGCTCGACGTTGCAGCGCTTGAGGCCGTCCAACGGAAGGAACAGTGCGGTGCGCAGGGTGTTCCGCTTGCTTTCGAGTTCATGACGCTCGTCGGGTTCCCATGCGAGCTTGAGTTTTGTGTCGAGCGCCGTAAGCATATGGGCTAGGCAGCCTACGGTAAGAACGTACGAATCGTTGTCGCGTTTTGGGGCATAGGGGTCTGTCAGCTTGCGAATGTCGGGGTCGCCCATGATCTTTGTGCAGCGTTTCAGCAGTTGAGGGTGGTCGGCCAAGATCGTCGCGAGCGGTAGCGACGCGTAGTTCTTGATGGTCGCGGCGGCAAAGGCGGCGTCATATTCGTTTGCATATGCTCGCTCAATGCGGGCATCCAGAATGCTTTTCTTATCGCCGTCTTCAGCGTGGTGGTTTGTCATAGCTTCTCCAATCGGTTGATGTTCGTGCTGTTTGTTGATGTGTTGGTTGTCGTGAGTGATGTGCTTGCCGCGGGTGATGTGCTGACGTTGGGGTGCTATGCGGTTTTCAATGAGCCCGTGAGGCAGTTGCTGCAGGGGCGGGATGGAACGGCCCATGCAAGGCGGAAGGCATCGTGCTCAAAATCGAGACAGCAATGCCCTGGGCGCCTCACATGTGGCAGTTACCTCATTAAGTTGTCATTGCGTTTGGGGTTGTACTTTGCCGATCTTCTTTCTCTTACACGCTGAAAACTGAAACTGAATATGCTCGATCTACTTAAAACCGCAACGGCGGTCTTTTATCAACTTATATGTCGGAACGCGTCTTTGCAAGTACTTTTTTGCCTTTGTTTCAAATGGGGTGGTTTTGCAACCGTCATACGCGCGCTGTGCGAACGTGCCCCGGCTCGGATAAGATAGTGCGCGATAAAAACGATGCAAGGAGGCACATATGGCAATCAAAGCCATCGCGATGGATATTGACGGTACGCTTACCAACGATCAGAAGGTGATTAGCCCGCGTACGCGCGAGAAGCTGCTCGTGGCGCAGGAGTCGGGCATTAAGCTCATCTTGGCTTCGGGTCGTCCCGCATGGGGGCTGCACGCCTTGGCGCAGGAGCTCGACCTTCAAAACCATGACGGTCTGCTAGTCGCTTTCAATGGCGCACATGTGGTCGACGCTCAGACCGACGAAGTGCTGTTCGATCAGGCTATGCCTGCCGACGAGCTGCACCGTCTGATTGATCATCTGCAAAACTATGATGTGATTCCCATGATCTCGCTCGGTCGCGACTTGCATGTCGAGGACTCGTATCACTGCATGATTACGCTGCCGGATGGCTCGCAGAAAAACATCGTCAAATACGAGCGCGATGCCTGCGACCTTAAGATCCGCGAGGTCGAGAGCTTGCATGAGGTCGTGGACACTTATCCCGTAGACAAGCTGCTGACGGCAGGCGACCCGGCATACCTGCAGGCGCATTACGAGGAGATGTATGCGCCCTTTAAGCAGACGCTTTCGGGCATGTTTACGGCTGACTGGTACTTTGAGTACACGGCGCCCGGTATCGACAAGGCCCGTGCGCTTGAGGGTGCCCTGCCCAAGCTCGGCATCGATGCCAGCGAGGTCGTATCGTTTGGCGACGGCCAGAACGACAAGTCCATGATTGAGTGGGCGGGTACCGGTGTTGCCATGGGTAACGCCGTCGACGAGGTCAAGGCTGTGGCCCAGATGGTGACCGCCAATAACAACGAAGACGGTATTGCGGTGGCGCTGGATAAGCTGCTGGGTTAGAATCGCCGATAATGCATGGTTCGGGCGCCTGCTTACAGGCGCCCTTTTGTTAGGGAGGGTGCCGTGTCCGCATTTCCGTTCGACGCCGTTATCTTTGACATGGACGGCGTGATTGTCGATACCGAGTATTACTACCTGGGCGAGACTGCCGCGTTTGCCAAGGAACTTGGGCTTAATCTGACTCAAGAGGAGTTGAATGGGCAGGTCGGTACCTCGCATCAGTTCTTCCTGCATATGCTGATCGATTGGTTTGAGCGCGCCGGTAAGGGGCATTTTACTGGTGAGGAAGCGTTGGCCCGTTGGGACGAATGGGCGCATAAGCGTCCGCGCGACTATCAGGCTTTGATTAACCCAGGCGCCGTGGATACGATTCGAGAGCTGCCGCGCCGTGGCGTTCGCGTGGCGCTTGCCAGCTCGTCTCCCATGGATAGCATCGAGGAAGTGCTCAACGCATGCGGGCTGTCGGATGCCTTTGAGTATGTGGTGAGCGGCGAGCAGTTTAAGGAGAGCAAGCCCGAGCCCGACATCTACCTGCATGCGCTGGACCTGCTGGGGCTGCCCGCGAATCGCTGCTGCTGCGTCGAGGATTCGGTGCCTGGCATCACTGCCGGCAAGCGAGCCGGCCTGACAGTCATTGCCAAGCGCGAGGAGCGCTTTGGCTTTAGCCAGGATGCCGCGGACAAGATTATCGACCAGCTGCCGGAGCTGCTCACGCTTTCTTAGGAGCGCGGTAGTTGCGCGTTTTTCGGGTCTGATGAGTAAATAGCCAACATTTTGGTGCGACACCTAGCATACTTTAAGCTAATGCGGGCTTAAGGGCTTGTTGAATGCCCTTAAGCCCGTTTTAGAATTAATTGTGCTGGGAGAGGGTATATGCCACCGACTGAAGGGCCAACTGACGGTAAAGCAGCGATACCGCTGTACCAACAGGTTATTGATATCATCAAAAACGAAATCAACTCCGGCGCCTACAAGGCGGGCGCGCGGATACCCAACGAATTCGAATTGGCTGAGAGCTATAAAGTTGGCCGCGTTACCGTGCGACGCGCTATTGAGGAGCTCGTCCAGCAGGGCTATCTAACGAAGCGGCAGGGGAAAGGCACGTTTGTCAATGCCCCCAAGCTTAAGCGCAAGATTCGCCAGAAGGATGACGTCCAGAGTTTTTCGGACGCATGTCGCGTTAACGGAATGGAACCGGGGGCGTGTGTCATTTCGAGAAAGATACTGCCGGCGGATTCCACCGAAGCACAGTTCTTTGGTGTTCCCGTTGGAACTGACTTGATTTGCGTTGAGCGCGTGCGCACTGCCGATGGCGTCCCTGTCATGCTCGAGAACAACATATATGTTTACGAGGACAACGCCTATCTATCAACGGCACCTCTATCTAACCAATCCATTTTTGAGTTCGTGCGCAACCGGACGGGCCGCACGCCCGCGTTTACCGACCCGTGCACGCTCGAGATCGCGTGCGCGTCGCCCGAGGTCGCTCGACTGTTGGCAGTTCCCGTTGGCGAGCCCTTGTTTTATATGGAAGCCTTCTTTTTCGATGAGCAGCGGCGGCCGTTTATCATCGGTCGTCAGCGGATCGTTGGGTCTCGCTACGTTTTTGACATCTAGGACATTGCGAATGGAAACGCCCGGTGGATCATCTCACCGGGCGTTTCCATACCGTTCACGGCGCAAACGCAACCGTTCAACCGCGTTGCGGCAATCAGTTTGAAATTATCTTGATGAAGGAAAAAGCTGCTGGTAATCTATGGAACGTCATAGAACGTTTGCATTGTGCAAACGTTGAAGCGAGATACGATGCAGTCTCGAGTTCTTTGGAGGTATCTATGTCAGATACGAAGGCGAAGAAGACAAACAGACGTTTTAAGTTCAAATTACCGCATGTCTATACGATCATGTTCTTGCTGATCGTTGTCTTTGCGGTCCTGACTTGGATCGTTCCCTCTGGTCAGTATCAGCGCAAGACGATTTCGACAGCGGCGGGCGAGCGTGAAGTCGCCGTTGCTGGAACCTATGAACAGGTCGATAAGAACTACA
The DNA here is from genome assembly GCA_019414515.1 of Collinsella sp. Taxonomy (GTDB): domain Bacteria; phylum Actinomycetota; class Coriobacteriia; order Coriobacteriales; family Coriobacteriaceae; genus Collinsella. The sequence continues at coordinate 19,776 of DXLX01000028.1, read as the reverse complement.
CCGATTCCGAGACCGGCGAGACCATCAATCTGGGCCAGGATATCTTCGCGGTTCTGCAAGCGCCCACCAAGGGCATCCAGGAGGCTGCCGACGTCGTTGCGTTCGTCTTATTGATTGGCGGATCGTTCGCGATCATCACCAAGACCAACGCTTTGAATGCCGGCATGAGCCGTGTGATTAAAAAGCTCAAGAACAAGGACATCCTCATCATTCCCATCACGATGACATTGCTGTCCATTTGCGGCACTACGTTTGGTATGTCTGAGGAAGCCCTGCCGTTCTATGCCATCTTCATTCCCATCATGATGGGTATCGGTTATGACTCGATGACGGCATTCATCATCTGCTTCCTTGGTCCTAACCTGGGATATTGTGCTTCGACCATCGACCCGTTTAATGTTTTGATCGCCCAAGGCATCATTGGCATCGAGGGTAATCCGCAACTGTGGCTGCGCGCCGTTTCTTGGGTTATCTTCACTGCCGTCGGTATCGCATGGGCCATGCGCTACGCCATGCGCGTCAAGAAAAACCCCGAGTCGTCCATTGTGTACGAGGACGATAAGCTCAAGCGTATTGAGTTTTCCGTGACCGATGCCTCCATCGAGGAAGAGTTCACTATCCGTCAGAAGCTCGTGCTCATCGATTTTGCTTGCGGTATGGGCATTATCGTCTGGGGTCTTGTTACCCAGGGCTGGTACATGAATGAGATTTCCGCCGTGTTCCTTGGCATGGGCTTGCTTGCCGGTATCCTGGGCGGTCTTGACCAGCAGACAATCGCAGAGGAGTTCGTTAAGGGTCTCGCCGACTTTGCGTACGCTGCCATCGTTATCGGTATCGCTCGCGGTATTCTGGTCATCGCCGAGGGCGGCATGATCATCGACACCATCCTCCAGGCGCTCGCTACCGCGCTCGCCGGCGCACCCGCCGCCGTCTACACCACGTTTATGTATATCGTCCTTGGCCTGCTCTCTTTGCTGGTTCCCTCGAGTTCTGGCCTGGCGGCGCTCACCATGCCCGTTATGGGCCCCCTGACCGAGCTCATGGGCCTCAATCCCGAGGCAGCCGTCACCGCGCTCCAGTTTGCCAACCAGACCATCAACACCATCAGCCCCGTGGCGGGCATGACGGTCGCCGGTCTTGCCGTGGCTAGGATTTCGTTTGGCCAATGGTGGAAGACCATTTGGAAGTTCTTCATTTTCATGGTCGTCTTTGGCGTGATTGTAACGGCAATCTCTGGCATGCTTCCGGTGTAGGTGGTTGTGATGTCTGATTGTTTGACGGTCCTGACGTCTAAGAGCGTCTTTACCGGTACGGGGGACCTGCCGTTTGAAGGTTTCGTAGCGGTCCGTGGCAATCGAATTGAGGCTGTTGGCACCAAGTGTGAGGTAGCTTCGTATTTGACCCAGGCGGACGAGGTAGTTGACCTGGGCGACCGCACCGTCATGCCTGGCCTGATCGATGTACATACCTTCTATACAGGCTGGGCGCTGCGGACGTTGGGGTCTGATCTGTCCGGCATCGCTGATGCCAAAGAGGCCGTGTCGCTCTTGCGTACATGGAAAGAAGATCATCCGGATTGCGCGGCGGCTTTTGGCCACAACCTACCCGAAACGTTGGCATCGGATGCCGAGAACGCAAATACGGCAGCTGTGTTTGACGATTGTTTTGGCGATATCCCTGTCGTCTGCTTTACACCGGGTGCGGAGACCTGCGTTCTCAATGCTGCCGCCAGTGCGCGATACGGCTTTACACCCCAGGCGTGCTATGCCGAGAAGATCTGGCGCATGATGAGCGATTTCCTCGCGCTGCCCGAGGCGCGTGCCGGGTATTCGGACTACATGAGCATGCTTAACGAGCGCGGCGTTACCGCCATCAAGGAGATGGCGTTTGATGACTACTACGGCTTTGCCGACGAAATGGCTCGCCGTGAGGAATCTGGTGAGCTGACGGTTCGCGTCTCTATGATGTCGCAGCCGGTGGGTGCCGGTGCAAATCTGGCATATGCCCGCGAGGCACGAGAGCGCTTCCGGGGACCGTTCGTTCGTTTTTCTGGCTTCAACCGTATGACCGATCGCGGCGTATGGGCGGGGCTTGCCGAGATGATAGACCCCTATGAGGACACGGCCGATGCGGGCGCTGCCGGCAAGACGGTCGTCGAGGAGCCAGAGTGGGATCTGATTGAGAACGAGCTGCGTGCAATTGATGCTGACGGCTTCCGATATTCCTTGCATTGCCAGGGCGATGGCGCCGTTCGTCGCACCGTGGCGCTCTATGCCTCGCTGCCTCGAGACGAGCATGGACGGATGCTTCGCCGCCATGCGATTACCGATCTCGAGAACTCTGACCCGACCGATCTTGTCGAGTTTGGCAAGTTAGGTGGAATTTGCGAGGTCTATCCGCAGATTCTGACGCTGGACCGGCGCGAGGATTGCCTGTCGATGATGCGTCGACAAATTGGCGAGACGCGACTTTTACACAGCTGGAATCGCCGCGGCATGGAAGATTCCGGATGCACAGTGTGCTGTGGAACGGATTTGCCGCTGTTGATTCCGAGCCTGGGCGAGTCAATCTACAGTGCGTGCGGCGGATATTTCGACGACGGACTGCCCGTGAATGAGGTCAACACGCTGACGCTTGTCGAGCTCTTGTGCGCTTGGACTGCCGGGGGCGCGTACGACCTGATGCGCGAAGACGAGCTGGGTACGCTTGAGGTTGGCAAGCTTGCCGATATCTGCGTGCTCGATCGGGATGTGTTCGACCTCGATTATCGCGACGCACGTGATCTTGCGGTTGACATGACGATGTCGGACGGACAAATCGTGTTCGATCGAAATAAGGAGGCATAAGATGCCTGAATCCAAACCGACGCTGCGCCGCGAGCAGATTGCGGGCATGAATATCCACTACATCATGTGGTCGCTCGATTACTTCCTTGATGTGCAGCAGCGTTTGGGCTTTGAGTCCATTGAGCTGTGGTGTGCGGAGCCGCATGTGACGCTCGACCACACGGGCTACTTTGAAGCTGAGGTCCTGGCGAAAAAGGCTGCAGACCGTGGGCTTAGGTATCGTACTCTGTGTCCCGAGAATGTTGTCTATCCTTGGCAGTACTGCGCACGCAAACCGCTGCATGAACAGCGCAGCTTGGCGTACTTTAAGCACGGCATTGAGCTTGCCGAGGTACTTGGGTGCGACCGCATGTCCATCAACTCGGGCTGGGGCGACTGGGACGAGGACCGCGAGGAAGCCTGGAAGCGCAGCCGCGAGCACTTGTCCATTCTGGCGGAGTATGCCGGCGAGCACGGTCTGGTGCTTACGATGGAAAGCCTGCGTCCCGAGGAGAGCAACCTTGTGACGACGGTTTCCGATGCGAAGCGCATGATTGACGAGGTCGCGAGCCCGTACTTACAGCCCATGGTTGATACAACCGCGATGGGCGTTGCAGGCGAGACGCTCGAGGACTGGTTTGCCGCCTTTGGTGATGGGGCAATTCACGAGATGCACTTTATCGACGGTGACCCGTATGGCCATCTGGTGTGGGGCGATGGTAAGCACGATATGGACGCCTTCGTCGCCACACTCAACGCCCATGGTTTCGACGGCATGCTGGGCCAGGAAATCACGGACGGTCGTTACTACGATGACCCGGCGGCGGCAGATGCCAAGAACATGGCCGCATTCGAGAAATATCTGATTGACTAAAACAACCATCGGCCACGCAACCAACGTCATTGATTGCGGGCCAAACAAGAAAGGAACTGGATATGAACGCACACGATCTGATCAAAGAGGCAATTGCCGAGAAGGGCAAGTTCGACAGCGTCTACTGGATTGCTTGCGGTGGCTCCATGATCGATTTGATCCCGGCTCATGAGCTTCTGCAGCGCGAGGCAACCACCTTCACTTCGTATATCTATACGGCTCGCGAGTTCGATATCATGCGTCCGCGTCGTCTGGGCGAGAAGTCCCTGGTCATCGCTTGTAGCCACAGTGGCAACACCCCCGAGGTCGTCGAGGGCTGCGAGATTGCCCTTGCTGCCGGCGCTACGGTGATCGCCCAGACCGACAACGCTGGATCCAAGATTGACTCCGGCAAGTGGACCACGTGGGTCTACCCGTGGGGCGAGGGCGTGCCGCAGGCCGAGGTCCCCGCTGGCATTTCGCTGTCGCTTGCGGCCGAGCTGCTCGATCAGCAGGAGGGCTACGCCGATCTTGCCGATATGTATGCCGGTATCGCCGAGATGGATAAGATTCTTCCCCCGGCACGCGAGAAGGTAAATGCCGAGCTGGGCGATCGCTTTGCCAAGCTTTGCCAGGAGCACGAGTTCTTCTACATTCTGGGCAGCGGTCCCAACTTTAGCCAGACCTACGGTTTCGCTATCTGCTCTCTTATGGAGATGCAGTGGCAGCACTGTAGCTACATCCACTCTGCCGAGTACTTCCACGGCCCCTTCGAGGCTACTCAGGATGGCGTTTTTTACTTCCTGCAGATGGGCTCCAGCGAGTGCCGTGCTATGGACGAGCGCGCCCTGGCGTTCCTTAAGACGCATACCGATACGCTGATGGTGCTCGATGCCAAGGAGTACGGTATGGAAGTCGTGCCGGCGAGCGTCCGTGCCTATCTGGACCCGGTGCTGTTCTACGCCATGAACTGCGAGCTGCGTGCTGCACGCGGCAAGGTGTTTGATCACGATCCCGATTTCCGTCGCTATATGGGTGTTGCCGAGTACTAGAAGGGGCAAAGGCCATGGCATTTAACGTTAACGCGCTCGGATTTGGCGACAACGTCGTCGATCGCTACGAGCATATCCACACCATGTATCCTGGCGGCAATGCGGTTAACTTTGCCGTTTATGCCAAGAAATGCGGTGCCGCACGCTCTGCATACATGGGCATTTTTGGCAATGACGCCGCTGCCGAGCATGTCATTGCAAGCCTCGAGGATGAGGGTATCGAGCTTGACAAGTGCGAGCAGATGATTGGCGAGAACGGAGCGGCTCGCGTGACCGTCGTTGACGGTGACCGTGTCTTCCTCGGCTCCAATGAGGGCGGTATCCGTGGCGATGCGCGCTATGTCCTCGATCGCTTTGACCTTTCGTACATGAAGCAGTTCGATGTGGTTCATTCGGGCAACTATTGCTTTACCGAGCGCGAGCTGCCCAAGCTGAAGGCTGCGGGCGTCACGGTCTCTTTTGACTTTTCGGACGACTCCACCGACGAGTACTACGAGCAGATTGCGCCCTACGTCGATTTTGCTTTCTTTAGTGCGGCGGATGCCGCGAGTGAGGACGAGATTCGCGAGCGTCTGGCATGGGTGAAGGGCCTGGGTCCGCGTTTTGTGTCAGCTACGGCGGGCGCCGAGGGCTGCATTGCTTACGACGGCGAGCGTTATTACCGCCAGCTGGCTAAACCGGTAACGGACATGAAGGACACCATGGGGGCGGGCGACTCGTTCCTCACCTCGTTTTTGATGTGCTATCTCGATTCCGCCAAGCGTGGCGAGGACGGCGCCGAGGCCATCGAGCGCGCGCTCGACTTTGCTGCCGGGTTTGCCTCGACCGTGTGCGGCATGGAAGGTTCTTGGGGCCACGGAGCACCAATCGTCGAATAGTTTAAGAAAGCGTGCGGCGGTCTGGCTATGAGACTCTGGACGGCCGATGCAAAACAATAAGCGAAACGCGAAAAGGGGGCTCGCCATGTGGTGGGTCCCCTTTTGTACATTGGAGAAGACCATGGGTATTAAAGCGTGCGCGGCTGGTTTTTGCTGTGCGGACGTCTATCAAAACATCGGCGTGTTCTATCCGACCGGTAATGGCATTGACTGGGGTATCCATCTTGCACGAATGGGCGTTTCGGTATCCGCCGTGTCGGTTGTCGGCAAGGACGAGTACGGCGACAAGATGAGGGAGGCGCTGGCCGCTGAGGGGTTCGATATCTCTCATCTGCGGGTGGAGGATGGCGACACCTCGGTAATGCTCATGGCATTGAAAGACGGCGTCGATCGCGTGCATCTCGAGGCGATCGATGGCGTAATGGAGACATATCGTCCGAATGAAGACGACCGGGCGTTTATCCTAGAGCACGACATCATTCATACCGACCTGTTTGGCAATTGTTTGGACCTCCTGCCCGAATGGCATGATGCGGGCAAGACGGTGGTTATGGACTTCTCGGTGTTCAGCCAGGATCCCGAATATGCCTGCGAGAATCATTTTCCCTACGTTGACTACGCATTTATGTCGTTTGAAGAGGACACTCCGGAGCTGCGAGACTGGGTACGCCACGTGCAGGAATTGGGACCGCGCGTTGCGGTTGCCACGCTTGGCGAGAAGGGAAGCATTGCCTATGACGGTGAGCGCTTCTATGAGTGCGGGATCGTACCGGCGGAGAAGGTCGTTAACACCGTGGGCGCCGGCGACTCGTATATTGCCGGGTTTACCAAGGGCGTGATCGATGGCCTTGATATTCCGGCGTGTATGAAGGCGGGTGCTGAGCTGTCGTCCCGAGTGATTGGTTCGTTTGAGCCGTACTAGGGCCAAATGCCTGGAAAGGAGTACGAAATGGTTATCGACATGTTGGTCCATCCTATGCTCTACGGCGAGATCTGTACGCCGGGTGATGAGCCTGATGGATTCGGCTTTTGGTCACGAGAATTTGGTATGGGGCATATGGGCCCCATGGATTGGGATGAGCTTCAAGTCGAGATGGACGTCTGCGACGTGCGGAAGAGCGTGCTCATGCCGCTCGATGTAACCACGGCATGCGGAGGGCACTTTGGCACCAATGACCAGATTGCCATGCTGGTTGCCGCGCACCCCGATCGTCTGTGGGGATTTGCGAGCGTAGATCCGCAGGTGAGCGGTGCCGCAGACGAATTGGAGCGCGCCTTTACCGAGTTGGGGGCAAAGGGGCTTTGCCTGCATCCGGCAAAGCAGGGTTTTGCCCCCGATGATGCTGTGGCCGAGCCGCTTTACGAGCTGTGCGAGCGCTATAACAAGCCGGTGGTTTTCCATGCCGGTATGTCTTGGGAGCCGGGCGCAGAGCTCTCGCGCAGTAACCCGCTTGCATTTGAGCACACAATCGCAACGCATCCAAATGTGCGCTTTAGTTTGACCCACTTTGGCTGGCCCTGGGTGCGCGAGACCGTGGCGATGCTGCTCAAGTATCCCAACTGCTACACGGACACCTCTATCACTTACATCGATTCGCCCGAGGAGATGATGCAGCGTCTTTTCACGGTCGATATGGGGCCGCTGTGGTATGAGCGCGCGCTATCGCATCAAGTGATGTTCGCCAGCAATACGCCGCGTTTCCGTGCATTCAAACTCAAGCGGGCGCTCGATACCGTGCCCATGCGCGATGATGCGCGAGAAAGGCTCTACTGGGGTAATGCCCTGCGTTTTCTTGAAGGGGATGAGTAAACATGGTGACGCTCGAGACATTGAGCTATCTATCGACTGCTCCGGACCAGTTCATCGATATTACCGAGGACGTGCACGCTGCCATCGAACGCAGCTCGGTGACCAATGGCTTGGCAGCGATTATTTTGTCGCATACGACCTGTGGAATCGTGGTAAACGAGGGGCTGCCCTGCGTGGAGACGGATCTTATGGAGACGCTTGATCGCATCGCCCCACTCGATGCCCCCTATGCGCATGCACACTTCCTGCCGAGCTATGGAGCCACCGGCAACAACTCCTGTGGGCATATCAAGAGCATGATTTGTGGAAACAGTTGCTTCTTTCCCGTTCAAGATGGCCACATCGTGTGCGGAGGTGCCCAGAACATCTATCTTGCGGAGTTTGACGGTCCGCAGAAGCGAAAAGTGTACATCGAGGTGCTGGGGGAGTAACGTCCCTGCAATAACCCTATGAAAGAGCACATTATGTCGTTTCTAACTTCGATGTTCAAGACCGAAAAGCCGGTTATCGGAATGCTGCACCTGCGTCCTCTGCCGGGCGATCCACTGTACTACCCGGGCGGAAGCGTGTCACAGGTCGTGGAAGCCGCCAAGCGCGATCTCGAGGCGTTGCAGCAGGGCGGTGTCGATGGCATTTTGATTACCAATGAGCTCTCGATGCCCTATGAGCAGCACGTTTCTCCCTCAACCCTTGCATCGATGGGCTATGTAATCGGGGCTCTGTCCCATGATCTGTCGACTCCTTGGGGAGCTGAGGCTATTTACGATGGTGATGCCACAATCGAGCTGTGCGCTGCCGTCGATGCGCAGTTCACGCGCTGTAATTTTTGCGGTACCTGGGCCGGTGATCTCGGGCTGATTAACCGAGATTTCGCGCACACCATGCGTCGCAAGGCGGCGCTGCGCTTGGACGACCTCAAGCTTTTTCACTTCATCACGAGCGAGGGGGAGGTTTATCTCAACGATCGCACGACTGCGGACATTGCCGATTCGCTTCTCTTTAATTGCCTACCGGATGCGATGGTCATCGGCGGTTCGGCTGCCGGTCGTGGCGCTTCGGGCGAGCTTGCCGATGAGGTCCGCGAGCGTGTTGGCGAAGTGCCCGTGGTATGTGGCACCGGTTGTCGCGAAAATACCGTGGCTGACGTATTTGCTCACTACGATGGCGCGTTTGTCGGCACCTGCTTAAAGCGCGACGGAAAGCTGGATGCCCCGGTTGATGTTGAGCGGGTAGCTCGTTTTATGGCTGCCGCTCGTACGGCGCGAGGGGAGTAGGCACCTATGGCGCTCTATCTGGGTATTGATATTGGGACAAGCGCCTCTAAAGGCGTTTTAATCGATGATCGATGCAACATCGTTTGCCAAGCCTCTTGTGGACATGAGACGGACAACCCGTGTGACGGATGGTACCAGCATGATGCCGAGGCCGTTTGGTGGGGCGATTTTTGCCGCTTGTCGCGCGAGCTGGTGGCGCGATCGGGGGTTAACGCGGCACAGATCGGATGCGTGGGCCTTTCCGCATTGGGCTGCGACTGTGTGCCGGTCGATACCGAGTGCAACGCGCTGGCGCCCGCGATTTTGTATGGAGTCGATGCACGTTCGAAACCGCAGATTGACGAGCTTCTTTCCGAATATGGGTCAGATCGCGCACGCGAGCTTTTCGGGCACGATCCCTGTTCGTCAGATATTGCTCCCAAGATCTTGTGGTTTAAGGAGAATATGCCCGAGGTGCACGAACGTGCCGCGAAGTTCCTGACGGCGTCATCGTTTCTGTGCGCAAAGTTGACGGGGCGTTTTACGGTGGACCGTTATTTGGCGGAGGATTTTCTTCCCCTATACGACCGCTTCACTTGGAAGGTTGATGCTCGGGAATGTGCTCGTTTCTGCCGGCCTGACCAGATGGCGGAGGTAATGTCGGCTACCGATATTGCCGGGGTGATTACTCAGCGTGCGGCTGAGGCGACGGGGCTCGCGGCAGGGACACCTGTCTTAGTGGGAACGGGCGACTCTGGTGCCGAGGCCATTTCGACGGGTGTATTTCGTCCCGGCGATATGATGGTTCAGTTGGGGAGTACGGCGTATTTCATCTATCTAGCTGATCATATGGTCGATGATGCCCGCCTGTGGCCAGGGACGTTTATCATTCCCGGAACTTACGGGATCTGCGCGGGGACCAATACGGCGGGTGCGCTCACATCGTGGCTGCGCCAAGAGCTGTATCGCGACGCCGTGGAGGCCGAGGGCCACGGTGGCCCCGATGCATATTCGGTTATGGCGCATGATGCCGCCGGTGTGGCGCCGGGTGCCGATGGGCTCCTGTGTCTGCCGTACTTTGCGGGGGAGCGCACTCCGCTCAACGATCCCGAGGCGCGTGGCGTCTTCTTTGGCCTGACCGGAAGGCATACGCGAGCCCATATGGTTCGTGCCGCCTTGGAAGGCGTCGCGTATACCGTTGCATCCCATGTCGACATTATCGAGCGAGAACATGGACTGCCAATTGGGCGCATTATGCTTGTCGGAGGTGGAACCAAGAATCCAGTTTGGATGCAGGCTATCGCCGACGTATGTGGGCGCGAGGTCTCGGTTGCCAAGGTTACGGTGGGCGCATGCTTCGGTGATGCCATCATGGCAGCTCTCGCAGGTGGCGCCTATGCATCATGGGATGAGCTCGCCCAAGTCCTTGGCGTTGCGCAAACAATCGTGCCTGATATGACTGCCCACGAGTTATATGCGTCGCGCCGTCATATCTTTGACGAATTGTATGCACGCAACCGTGATCTCATGCACGAATTGGTGTAATGCTGCCGAATTGTACTGTCTTCCAAAATAGGGACTGCGTTGTGCGATTTGCATGCCCCTTGGCATTTTTGCCCACAGGAGTTAGCGAAGGTCAAAAACAGAGTGCGCATTTGCTAAAACTGCCGACTCGATGCGCTTTGCGTCACAGTTTTTGAGTGAGGCGATGCGCATCGAGGTCCTTGCGAGCGATCTGATGAGCGACTGCGCGCTTGTTTCTGTGTTTGGTTCGGCTGGCGCATCGGTCTCGAGCAGTAAACGATCGAGTGGGATCTGTCGGGCGTATTCGCGACCGCGCTTGGTGGCGAGCATCCGCTCGTTCACGGAAAAATAACAGCCCGCATTACGCGCGCGGACGAGTTCGTCCGAAGTACCGCTAAACCAGTGGAAGATGATAGCGGGGGAGTCGGGGTTTGGGATGAGTAGTCCATGCGATTCGAGGACGTCCAGTACGGCTCCTGCCGAACGAACGTCGTGAATTGATATCACACGCCCGGTAAGAGGATGTTGCGCGAGAGCCTCGCAGAGCCGGTCAAGTGCCTGTGTTTGCAGCGGCTCGCTTCCGGCAAAGCGCGCAGAAAAGTCGAGTCCCACCTCGCCGATGTAGCGCTCTTGGGCTGCAACTTCGCAAAGCAGATTGATTTCGGCAGGACCGCAGCGACCGTCGGCAAGCCACCAGGGGTGAAGCCCAATGCCGGCGATGATGCTTGGTTGGCGATGGGCGCGCTCGTTTGCGGCCGAAAAGTCACGTGGATCGACGCCGCAATCAAATAGGCCCAAGCCCAGTGCCGTCGCCTCATCGGCAACGGCGTCCGGGTGAGCCATCAAATCAAGATGGCAGTGTGCATCAAATAACCGGGGCTCCATCTCGGCGCACTCCGCTAGTCCAGGCGTTGGCCGTCGGCGCGCACACGCTCGGTGCCGCGTCCACTGATCTGGCGGATAACCTCGCCGGCAATCATCTGACCCATGATGGGCGGCATAAAACTAGCGGTACCCAACTCGGTACGCTCGTGGATGTTGGACGGGTCGCGGGGTTGGGTCTTAACCGATTCCTCGCAGCTAAACAGCACGTGCAGACTCTTGATTCCGCGCTTCTTACATTCTTTGCGCATGATGCGGCTCATGGGGTCGCGTACCGTATCGAAAATGTCGGCAAAGCGGAGGCACTCGGGATGGAGCTTGTTGGCCCCGCCCATGGAGCTAACCAAACGAATGTCGTGGTCCTGAGCATATTTGGCAATGGTGAGCTTGGCCGAGATGGTGTCGATGGCGTCGACGACGTAGTCGAGCTTGCCGTCCGTCTGCTCCAAAACGCTCGCGAAGAACTCGTCGATGTTGTCGCTCAGCAGGTATTCGGTGCGTTTGATAACGGTGGCGGTGGGATTGATGTCGTGGATCATGGCTTCCATAACATCGACCTTGCGCTTGCCGATGGTGCTGTGAAAGGCGATAGCCTGGCGATTGATATTGCTGGGCGCGACGATGTCCTTGTCCAGAATGACGAAATGACCAATGCCGCCGCGGGCGAGTGCCTCGCAGCAGTTGGAGCCCACGCCTCCGCAGCCGAGCACCAACACCGTAGCATCGGCGAGCTTATCGAGTGCCTCGCGGCCCATGATGATCTCGAGCTTGGTGTCGCGTGTCTCGACGAGAGCGGCAGCGGTTTCGGTCATAGACATCCTCCGATGGGGAAGCGAATCGTGTTTTAGCTATCGCCATTATAGGTGTTATCGCGATTCCATTTGAGCCCTTGGGCTTGTTGAAATGGGATCGGGGTTCGCATAAGATTGAAGCAGATGGCACCCGTTGCAGCGGGTTGGCCAACTCTAAAACACGTTTGTAGCGTGAGAAGTGGCCGTCTTCGCATTACGCGGAGGCGGCTATTTTTTTGAGTACAAGATTAGATAGTTAGACAAACATCTAAATATCGAGTATAGTGTGCGCGTCATGAGAGATGATGAGAGGAGGTCTTATGCCGGGAGAGGGTTTTAAGGCGCTTGCCGATCCAACGCGACGGCGCATTTTGGAGTTGCTGCGCGAGGGCAATTGCACGGCGGGGGAGCTTGCCGAGCATTTCGATATCAGTAAGCCGTCGCTGAGCCATCACTTGGCGACGCTCAAAAACGCCGGGTTGGTGACCGACGAGCGCCATGGCCAAAACATCGTATACAGCTTAAACACCACCGTCATGCAGGATTTGATTGGCTGGTTTATGGGCTTTACAAACACGGAAGGTGATAAGGATGAATAACGAAAACAAGGGCATTCACCCCACGGGGGTATCGTCGCGCGTGTGGATTGCGCTGGTCGCTCTGTGCGTCGCCAATGTCGTAGCGCACCTCATGGTGATGCCGAGCTTGCCTGCGCAGATTCCCACGCACTGGGGCGCGAACGGCGCCGTCGACGGTTGGGGTCCTAGCTGGATGGCCTCCGCGCTCGGCGTGCTGCCTCTGGCGCTTCTCGCAATGTTCTGCGTGGTGCCGCGCATCGACCCCAAAGGTGAGGCATATCGAACCTCGGGCAAGTTCTACCAGGGCTTCGTAATCGCCTTCACCTTGTTCATGTGCGCCATAAGCTGGCTGGGAGAGCTTACGGTCTGGGGCGTGGTGCCGGCGGTCGGTTCGGTCAACGTGCTGATTTCCGGTGTTGTCGGTTTGCTGTTCATCGGCGTAGGCAACTACTTGCCGCGTGTGAAGCAGAACTATACGCTCGGTATCAAGACACCTTGGGCGCTTGCCGATCCCGAAAACTGGCGCCGTACGCAGCGTTTTGGCGGCGCCTGCTTTATGGTGCTGGATATTGGCCTGATTGTGATGGGCGTGGCAGGCAGCGTGCTTTCGAGTGAAGTCGTCGCCGCGGTGATTGCGGTTCTGGCGTTTGGTTCGGTTGGAGCCGTCTACCTCTACTCGTATCTGTTGTGGCGCAAATCGCAGCGAGCCGCTCGTTAAGGTTGCGGAAAACTAGCGTACGCAGTTCATAGTATGTTCCGGGGGACTTTTCCCAGGTAGTATTAGGGGGTGTGGGCAACCATGCCCCTTTTTCGTTACGTTTCAGAGCTGGTTTTCTCATTTCGTTTCCACTAAAGCGAATCAAGAATAGGGAAACAACAGGTAGAAAGGATAAAACAGGCAAATGGCGGAGTTTATCTACCAGATGTATCAGGCTCGGAAGGCCCATGGCGACAAGGTAATCCTTGACGACGTGACCCTGAGCTTCTACCCCGGTGCCAAGATCGGCGTCGTGGGCCCCAACGGCATGGGCAAGTCGACCCTGCTCAAGATCATGGCCGGTATCGAGGAGGTCTCCAACGGCGATGCCAGACTTACCCCCGGCTACACCGTGGGTATCCTGCAGCAGGAGCCGCCGCTCGATGACGACAAGACCGTCATCGAGAACGTGCGCATGGCATTTGGCGACATGATCGCCAAGATCGATCGCTTCAATAAGATCGGCGAGGAGATGTGCGACCCGGATTGCGACATGGACGCCCTCATGGCCGAGATGGGAAAGCTCCAGGACGAGATCGACGCCGCCGACGGCTGGGATATCGATTCCAAGCTCGGCCAGGCCATGGACGCCCTGCAGCTGCCCGATTCCGACATGCCGGTCAACGTGCTTTCCGGCGGCGAGCGCCGCCGCGTGGCCCTGTGCAAGCTGCTGCTCGAGGCTCCCGACCTGCTGCTGCTCGACGAGCCCACGAACCACCTGGACGCTGAGTCGATCCTGTGGCTCGAGCACTTCCTGCACAACTACCAGGGCGCGGTGCTTGCCGTCACGCACGATCGCTACTTCCTGGATAACGTTGCCGAGTGGATCTGCGAGGTCGACCGCGGTCACCTTTATCCCTACAAGGGCAACTACTCCACGTATCTGGAGACCAAGGCCGCCCGTATCGAGGCGCAGGGCAACCGCGATGCCAAGCTCGCCAAGCGCATGGAGGCCGAGCTCGAGTGGGTACGCTCCAGCCCTAAGGCCCGTCAGGCCAAGAACAAGGCCCGTCTGGCTCGCTATGAGGAGATGGAGGCCGAGGCCCGCGCAAGCCAGAAGCTCGACTGGACCGACATCCGCATTCCCGTCGGACCGCGTCTGGGCAACAAGGTTCTCGAGGCCCATCATCTGCACAAGGAGTTCGATGGCCGTGTGCTCATCGACGACCTTTCGTTCACCCTGCCGCGCAACGGCATCGTGGGCGTCATCGGCCCCAACGGTGTGGGCAAGACTACGCTCTTCAAGACCATCGTGGGCCTGGAGCCGCTGACTTCGGGCGAGCTCGAGGTGGGCGAGACCGTCAAGATCTCCTATGTCGATCAGAACCGTTCCGGCATCGACCCCGATAAGAACCTGTGGGAGGTCGTCTCGGATGGCCTGGACCACATGATGGTCGGTGAGACCGAGGTTCCGAGCCGTGCTTATGTGGCGAGCTTTGGCTTTAAAGGCCAGGACCAGCAGAAGCGCGCCGGCGTACTCTCCGGTGGCGAGCGCAACCGTCTGAACTTGGCGCTTACGCTCAAGCAGGGCGGCAACCTGCTGCTTCTCGACGAGCCCACGAATGACCTCGACGTCGAGACGCTGTCCTCGCTCGAAGCGGCGCTGCTCGAGTTCCCGGGCTGCTCGGTGGTCATTAGCCACGACCGTATGTTCCTGGACCGCGTCGCCACGCACATTCTAGCGTGGGAGGGCACCGACGAGAATCCGGGCAACTGGTATTGGTTTGAGGGCAACTTCGAGGCCTATCAGGCCAACCGCATCGAGCGCCTTGGCGAGGACGCAGCCCAGCCGCATCGTATCCACCGTAAGCTGACGCGAGATTAGTCGAGTTCAGGTGACCTAACGAAAAAGGGACGATAACCTCGAGGGTTATCGTCCCTTTTTACTATTCAGCGGGTTCTTCGACTTTATCGATGGTCCAAGTGGCTCCGAGACCGCCGGTGGTGTTGCGGCGGATGCGCACGGCAACCTCGTGGCGCTCGCCGTCCTGCGTGTAGCGCAGGGGGAAGCTTGCGCGGTTTCGCGCGGCCTCGATGGTACCGCGCTCGCGGGCGATCCAGTAGTACTCGCCGACGATGCCGAGCGTGTCGGCGCCGTAGGGGAGATAGGTCGACAGCTGGTGCAGAAGCGGGCCGGGGCAGAAGATCTCGGTTGCGAAATCGACGGGGAAGTCCTCGGGGATGGCGGGCGCTACGGGTGCGGGGATCGGTGCCATCGCCGGTGCGAAGGCCTGCTCATTGACGGGCGTCACCTCGACGACGGGCATGGGTTCGGTGCCGAGCACTGATTCGATGCCCACTTTCGGCATTGCCGCGGAATCTGCAGTCTCGACGATAGCGGGTGCGTCTGCGGTCGCGGTGTCGAGCTCAACTTGCGGGGCGTTCTCGTTCTCGACGCTCGACTTTGCCTCGATGGGCGTGGATGCCATGGTGGTGATGCCGGCGTTTGCGTTCTCGGGGTCATAGACGACCGTGAGCGAGATGGCGGGCTGCGGCGTCTCAGGCTCCGGCGCCGACTCGGTAGCGTCTTGATCGGCGGGCTCGTCGGACTGATCGTCCTCGGCCTCGTTGCCAAAGACATCGCTGTTTTGGAACACAGACGTCTCGGGTTGGTCAGCAGCTTCTTCGGTTGTCGACTTGGGAGCCTCGTTGAGCTCAGCAGTGGCTTCCTGCTCGGATATGACTTCGGGATCGGTCGTGGCGGCGATTTCGGTTTCGGCTTCTGCCGTTACCTCAATAGCGACTTCGATCTCGGGCTCGGGCCCCGAAGCGACTTCGGCCACGGGCTCGGGCTCGGGACGCTTAACGTGCTTGGGGCGCACAGCCTTGAGGTCCTTCTCACCGCGCTTTTTCTTTTTGTAGGACTGCTTAGCGCCCTTGGCTGCCTTGGGCTTGTCCTCGCCCTTGGCAAGGGCGGCATCCCAGGCATCGTTGGCGATGACGGTGGCATACAGGCGACCGCCCTTAAAGACGGTCAGCTTAATGCAGTCGTCGAGCTCCTCGAGCAGCTCGCGCGTGGACTCGAAGCCCAGGTCATAAGCGGCCATGTCACCAGCGGCGAGTGCCTCCTCGACCTGCGTCATAAACGTTTGCTTGCCGCATCCAATCGCATCGCGCAGCAGGCGATACAGATAGATGTGGTTGCCCAGCGAAAGCGTGGGCGTAACTATTGTCTTGCTCATGGCAAATCTCCTCTTTACACACCAAAGCATCTTACCATCGCGCGGGGCTTGCCATCTCGTCGCCCAAGGCAAACGGGCGCGAACCGCTATCGATTCGCGCCCGTTGTACAGGTTGCCTATCTGGGGATGCAGCGCCTAGTTGTCCGATGTCGTGCCTTGGCTTGAACTGTCAGATGCCGTGCCCGATGTGGTGCCACTCGAATTGCTGTTGTTGCTGTCTGCTGTGCCCGTTCCCGACGTGGTGTCGCTCGTCTGGCCTCCCGTGTTCGGCTGCGAACCGTCAGTCGTTTGGCTTGAGTCGGTCGTGCCGGATTGCGCGCCGCTGTTGTTCACAGAAGAATCGGCGCCCTGCGATTGGTTTTGGGTATTCGAGGACGAATCGGTAGAGGTGGAACTGTCTTGCGTGCCGTCCGTCTGTGCCTGCTGGTCTTGCGACTGGGTGTTGCCATTTGCATCGCTTTCCGTCGTGCGCGACGAAAGGATTGGCTCGGGGCGCTCGCCCAGACCCTCACCGGCGGTGGTGATAAGGATGGCGCCGGCGCAGGCGATGACCGCGACGATGGCGATGGCGATCGAGAAGACGATGACCTTCTTTTGCGTCTGACTGCGCTCTGCCGCCGCCTTGGCGCGCAGGCTGTCGGGAGCAACGCGCGCCGTGGTCGCGCGCCCCGCAATCTGGCGCATCTCCTGCGTAGTCGCGGCGCCGCCCAGGTGCTCCTCGGCATTAAACTCAACGGGCTCGTAGGCGCCGGCGGGGTAGTCGACGGCGGCGTGCGTACCTTTGATGGCTTCGGCGCTGGCAGAGATAAAGTGGCGGTAGACCTGCGATGACACAACGGTGATGACCGAGCTCACGGCGGCGCCAATTACTGAACCAGCGATACCAATCTTGGAGGCAAGTGCGACGCTCGTGGCGGCAGCTGCGGCGCCGGCGATGATCTGGGGAATGGAAATGTCGTCGAACAGGCCCTTTTTGGGCGCGATGGCCATGGTCTGTCCGATGGAATGGTTCTCGTGTACGCCGTTGTTGAGCGATGCCGGCGTCATGACGCGCGTGCGCGGCGCGTCGGTGTACTTGGTTGTCATACGGGGTCCTCCCGGTGTAAATCTGCTTCGTTTCGTGTAGCCATCAGGGTACCCACCAGATGTGAATCGTACGTGACATTTAACAGATACCATCAACTCATCAAGGGGGCTTGCTGTCTTTGGTGCAATAGCTTGATGCTAAACTGGATTTACGATTGCGAGGTGGTTTACGTGATGTACCCGTATATGACATTCGAAGACGGTACCGAGGTCGTTCATTCTGACCTGATTACAGATGGGGATATCGAAAAGGTTGTCGTGCATTTTGAACGACCGACGGCAGAGGGCTTCGACTCCGCTCGCTGTGAGTTGCCTTCCTGTTCGTGGACTGACTGGGAAGGGCGTTTTACTCAGAGTGAAAAACGAGCTTTCGAAGAGTGTTTGAGCAAATCATTTAGATTAGTTCGAGTTTAGTTCGAATATAGAAGCCGAATGCGATGACCTAAAGCGTATGCATTTTTAGTATTAGATGCGTATGAAATGGAGGATGTGAATGGATGAGCTAATAGACTTTAAAAAACGATTTCTCAAGAATGGCGAGCTGGTTTCAATTCCAAAAAAGGAAAGCTATAAAAGAATCATGCTGCTATGGGCCGTCTCTTTCTTTGAATTAAATACAAGTTATACGGAGCTTCAGGTTAATCGTGTGCTGTCACAGCTCTATCCTGATTATGCCGTGTCGAGGCGGTACTTGGTTGATTATGGATTCCTATTAAGGGATGAGCGAGGCCTGAAATACGAGGTTAATCGTGATGTTCACGGTATTGAGAGCTAGCCGTCCGGTTCGGGTCCTATATATTGCTAGAGGGATAAGCGAAATAGGCAATTGGTGTGCGAATATTGCTTTGCCAATGCTGATTTACGAGGTAACTCACGATGTTTCTGCAACTGCTTTGATGGTCTGCTGCAGATTTGCCCCCTCTCTGTTTTCAGTTGCGCTCGCGCAGCTGCCTCAGAAGATGGGTATCGGGACACTGCAGGCCATGAGATTGGCAGACTTAATTCGCGCGGGATTATTCGTTTGCTATATTTTTGTTGATAGTAAATGGAGTATGTTTGCTATTACGTGCGCGGTATCGCTTTGCCGAACGGTTGAAATGCCCTGCTTTTACTCGTTGTTAAGAGCCAATACGAATAGTATCAATCGCGACGTAATTAATAATTCGTTTGGGTTTCTGCAGAATTTGATGATGGTTCTGGGGCCAGTTGCCGGCGGTTTTGTTGTCGCTCAATTTGGGGCGGAGGCTGTTCTTGCATTAGACGCGCTTTCTTTTGCCGCGTCGTTCTGGTTGCTGCGAGATGTTCCGTCGGTTATCGAGGTTAATGATAAAGAGGGGATAAGCAAAAATGAAAAAAACAGGACTGCATTTAGTGATCTTAGCGCGAAGCACTTGGCAATTGGTTTCCTATTAATCGATATTTCTAGTGGTGTGGCATTCGGCTCTCTGAATTCTCTTTTGCCAGCTATTGCGCAATTGCAATTTGACTCGTCATCGATACAATACGGATTCCTTCAGAGTAGTCTTACAATCGGACTGTTGTTCGGAAATACAATATATGGTCGTTTAATTAGTGGTTCCGATTGCGTTAAATCATATTGTTTTGTGACGTATCTTGCGCTCGGTGCGTATCTGGCGTTTGGCTATCGCTATGCGTCTGGGATATCGTTTATTTTCCTTTTTATCGTCGGTGCCGGAAACGCCATTCAAGATGTGCTTCTCATAACATCGCTGCAGGATTTGGCGAGAGACGAATCTGAATCGATAAGCCTGTTTTCAATTAGGGAGTCTTTGCAATCGGTTGCTGTTGTTATTTCAACACTCCTTGTTTCGCTGTTCACGAGCATCGCGATGTTCTCAATTCTCGTTACAGGACTTGGTGTATTTTCAATTATGATGGTAGTTGTGTTTCAATTGAATTATTTGCGAAAGATGTGACGTTGATATGCCTAAAACGCTTTTAGTATTTCCCCCAGGATGGAGTCCAGTGGGGCCGTATCTTGCCTTGCCTGTTTTGAAGTCATATCTTCAAGAGGTTGAACAATATAAAGTTGACATCATTGACTTAAACGTGGAATTTTACGATGACCTCCTATCTTATAGACATGTCGAAGAGTGCTGTAAAAGGTATCGGGAATCAAAGGATTCGTTTAGTTCGAATGTTCAATTAACAATCGAGTTGATACAAAAGTCAGCACTTAATGTTGACGAGGCAAAAGATATTTTCAGATCGAAGAGATACTTTAATCTAAAAGAAAGACAATATGCTGAAAACATTTTTAGAAATGCACTCTATATCATAAATC
>DXLX01000027.1 GCA_019414515.1 Collinsella sp. | reverse complement strand
GGTTGATTTCCGATCTCAGCCGAACACATTGAGCAAATAGGCCATTCCCGCAGTTAGCCGAACGCCCCCGAGGCCCCATCCGGGACCCGGGGGCGGCATTTTCCCAGTTGAAGGAACGGTGGAGATGTGTTTCGATGGGTCCGGTGGCCATGCTCCGCCCGCCGCCCGGCACCTCTTCCCAGACTCAGCCGGACGGTCGGCCCGTCTATTCCGTTTTTCTTCCAGGCTAGGCCAGCGGGGCATCGCCCCTCTCTGCGCGCGCCCTCTCGATGAGCCCCGGCGTCAGGTCGAGGTCGCCGAGCGGCACGTCCCCCACGCCGTAGGCGTCCAGCAGCGCCGCCGCGTCCTCCCCGAGCATCGCCCTGAAGGCGCGCGCGGGCGTCGCGAAGCCGAGCGCGCCGCGGGGCTCGGAGTTCACGTGCGACATGGCCAGCGCCAGGTCGGCCGGGGCGAGCCGGTCGAACCTGATCCCGGCGCCCTTGGGCAGCAGCTTCCTGATCTCGACGTGGTTGCGCTCGCAGGCGCCCTTCTGGTCGCTGCGCCTCGGGTCGCAGTAGAACAGCCTCGTCTCGCCCGGCCCCTCGCCGAGCAGCGCCGCGATCGCCGCCTCGTCGGAGAACTCGGCGCCGTTGTCGGTGAGGACGGCGCGGAACACGCGGCGCGTCCCGTCGGCGCCGAGGATGGCCCGGACGCCCTCCAGGGCGTCCGCGACGCACCCGGCGGTCTTCTCCGCCAGCGGCAGCGCGAGCTGCAGCCTGCTGGGGCGGTGCAGCAGCGTGAGCAGGCAGGCGGAGTCCTCCCGGGCGCCCTCGACGGTGTCCATCTCCCAGGCCGCGGCGCACGCGTCCTCCCCGAGGGCGAGGAACGCGGCATGCGACCTGCGGGCGGAGTGGCGGGTCGCCGCCCGGCCCGCGGCGCGCTTCCTCGGCCTGTAGCCGACCTTGCGTCTGAGCTCCATGTTGGTCATGCCGTCGTAGCCCGCCGAGACCCAGCGGTAGATGGTCGACGGCGACAGGTCCACGGGCCCGCCGTTGCGCGCCGCCATCTGCTCGGGCGACAGCCCCCGTCGCAGGCAGTCCCTGATGGCCTCCAGCCTGGCCGCCGCGGCGGGCTCGTCGGCGTCTATCCCGCGCCTGGACGAGACGAGGACCGAGTCGGCGCACAGCTGCGCGGCCCGGGCCTCGTAGAAGACGTGGGGGCGGCGCTTGCAGCCGATCGCGCGGTACCGGCCGCACCCGTTGCAGCAGCGCGGCCACGCGGCCAGGCGCGGGCAGGCCGCCGACAGGTCGGCGGAGGCGTCCACGCGCTCGCCGCGCCTGGCCTTCGGCGCCGTCACGAACCTGTGCGACGCCACCTCGGCGCTCACCGTCGAGGGCGACCTGCCCAGCTCCCTCGCGATCTCCCTGCACGACGCCCTGCGCTCCAGCATCCTCTGGACCGTGTCCCGCTCGTGCCTCGTGAGCCTTCCGTAGGACCTCGGGACCGCCCTCGCGGAGCCCCTTTTCTTCTTTCCGGACATGCCGTCCTCCGATCTCCCGGGGCCGGCCGATCCGGCCCTCAGGGTATCGGGTTCCCACATTCATCCGCACATGTGCGGATGAATGTGGGAGGTGTTCGGATGAAGTTGATAATCAAGGCCGTGCCGGCACACAGCACATCGTAGGAAGGATTATACTTGAATTCATTAGCTGAGAGCTAAGGTTGCGGTAAACGGCCAATGCAGTTATCCAAACGCCGAGCAAACGCACTTTGCGCGACCGTCTGCTGGCAGCGCATCAAACCACCGCGACGGATTCCCCGGTAAAAGCACTGATCATCAACAGGACAAAGAACGCCAGGTAGCTGATGCTCAGCAGGTAGGCGATGACCAAAAAGGCAATCCATCCTACATTGGTCTTACCGTCGGCACGACGTTGCTCACGACTGCGATAAAGCCAAATCGTCACGCCGATAGCAGTGATAAACAGTACGAGTGCCGCCGTAGCCAGCCCAGCAAGCACAAACATCACGCCAATGCCCACAGCGATGACCGGAAGCAGCAGCAAACCGCACCCGCATCCACCCGGACTATATACGGCAGACTGTCGGCGTCGTTCCATCGTCACTCCATCACAAGCAATCGTTTGTAGACATCGAGGCCTTTGAGAAGGATTTCCTCGTCGAAGAGCATGCTATCGGTATGCAGAGCGCTTGTGGCATAGGCGGGGCAGCCATCCGAATCACTCGGGTTGTCTTGGCCCTCTGGCATACCCGTGCCCAGCAGGAAAAACACGCCCGGCAAATGGCGCTGATAGAACGCGAAATCCTCGGCGATCAGCAGCGGCTCGTCCACAAGTTGCAGCTCGGGCAAGGCAGGCGCAATGTGGGCAAACAACTCGGGGTCGTTATCGACTGGCGGATAGCCCTCGGCAAAGTCGAGATCGTACGTACAGCCCGTTGCGGTGCACGCCTCGTCGAGCGCACGGCGTACGCCCTCGCGCGCACGGTCGAACATGGCGTCCGTAAACACACGCAAGCTACCGGCAACATGGGCCTCCCCCGCCACCGCATTGCAGACGGTGCCTGCCTGCAGCAGGCCGAACTTGCCAATGCAGGGCTCATCGGCACCCAACTCGTCCATGAGCTCGCGCTCGGAAACTAAGAACTTGGCCGCTGCCAGCGCGGCATCGTGCGATTCCTCGACTGGAACGCCGTAGGTCTTGGCGATATGGATACTCGTTCCATGGATATGAATGTGCGTCTCGCTTGAGCGCGCCAGCAGCGGACCGGGGCAGCTCGCCAACGTGCCGGCGGGCAGATCGGGCCACACATGAAAGCCAAAAATGCGGTCGGCCCCATAGCGCTCGAACACACCACTCTCGCATACCGTCTTGGCACCACCGGTCGTTTCCTCGGCCGGCTGGAACACAAAGAGAACGTTGCGCCTAATGGCGCCCGGCTGTTCGCGAATCGTACGGTCAACATACGTCGCGGCGGCAAGCGCCATGGCCATGTGTCCGTCATGTCCGCAAGCGTGCATCTTGCCAGGATGGGTTGAGGCAAAGGCCGCTCCCGTCGCCTCCGCGATGGGCAGCGCATCCATATCGGCGCGAATCGCCGTGGCATGCGCGGCATCAACACCAGCGTCGAAGAAAGCACAGACGCAGCTGGGGCACGGATGGGTCACCTCGCAAGCGAGCGGTGCCAGCACGCCCTCGATATAGGCAATGGTTTGCGGAAGATCGAAATCGAGCTCCGGAATGCGATGGAGATCGCGGCGATAGCGACGGAGTTCTTGGAGCTCGGTCATAGAGGATCCCTTCGTGAGGCACATCTGTTGCAACTTATTGTGATACAGGATTGTGGCGCACTTGTTTCCAGCATATCCCTGCATTTTTTAAACGTTATATACGAATACTCTTGTTTGGTAAAGTGCAACGTGGTAGGGTCGTTACCACTTGATAGAGGCGCGGGCACGAAGAACCACGGGCGAGCCGGCAGGCTTTGACCCCGTGGGGAGGCGAAACCCGCCGAACTGGGCTTTTCGGGCACGAACAACCTGGTGGGCCTGTGGGAAACACCCACAGGACTGTCTGCAGCAATGCGGGAGCGCTATCCGGACATTGGGTCCACGCTATGCGGATTCGATGCGCAGATGGCGCCGTCTGGATAGCGAGGTTTACGGGACATGGCATTGACCCCCAACGAGGCATATGCGGCCAAGCAGCCGTTTGTGGACAAGGAGACACTCGAGCATATCGTCGAGCAGTTCCCCACGCCGTTTCATCTATACGACGAGGCTGGCATCCGCCGCAACATGCAAGAAGTGCGCGACGCCTTTGCGTGGAACCCAGGCTTTAAGGAATACTTTGCCGTCAAGGCCAACCCCAACCCGGCGCTCATCTCCATTCTCAACGAATACGGCTGCGGCTGCGATTGCTCGAGCTATACCGAGCTCATGATCGCCCGCTCACTGGGTATCACGGGACACGACATCATGTTCTCGTCCAACGACACACCGGCTGCCGACTTTGAGCTCGCCGACAAGCTGGGTGCCATCGTCAACTTTGACGACATCAGCCACATCGGGTTCTTTGAGCGCGTTGCGGGGCCCATCCCCAAGACGGTCAGCTGCCGCTTTA
Source organism: Collinsella sp. (assembly GCA_019414515.1). Taxonomy (GTDB): domain Bacteria; phylum Actinomycetota; class Coriobacteriia; order Coriobacteriales; family Coriobacteriaceae; genus Collinsella. The sequence continues at coordinate 12,855 of DXLX01000027.1, read as the reverse complement.
ATCCAGGCGGCCTGTTCCAGCTCTCCAACGGCATCATGGACAACCCGGGCGACTCCAAATATGGCATGACCACCGAGCAGCTCTTTGAGGCCTTCCGCATGCTCAAGGCCAAGGGCGCCGAGGACTTTGGCATCCACGCATTCCTTGCCAGCAACACCGTCACCAACGACTACTACCCCAAGCTCGCGCGCATCCTCTTTGAGCTCGCCGTGCGCTTGGAGCGCGAGACCGGCGCACACGTCGCCTTCATCAATCTATCCGGCGGCGTCGGTATCCCCTACTTGCCCGAGCAGCAGGCCAACGACATTCACGCCATCGGCGAGGGAGTACGCGCGGCATACGACGAGATTCTGGTTCCCGCCGGCATGGGCGATGTGGCCATCTGCACCGAGATGGGCCGCTTTATGATGGGCCCCTACGGCTGCCTGGTCACCAAGGCCATCCACGAGAAGCAGATCTACAAGGACTATATCGGTGTCGATGCAAGTGCCGTCGATTTGATTCGCCCTGCCATGTATGGCGCCTACCACCACATTACGGTGATGGGTCAGCCGGACGGTCCCGATAAAACCGCAGCCCCCGTCACGAACACGTACGACATCACGGGCAATCTGTGCGAGAACAATGACAAGTTCGCCATCGACCGCGAGCTTCCGCATATCGACATGGGCGACCTGCTCGTGATTCACGACACCGGCGCGCATGGCCACTCTATGGGCTACAACTACAACGGCCGCCTGCGCTCCGCCGAGGTCCTGCTGCGCCCCGACGGCTCGGCCGACCTTATTCGCCGCGCCGAGCGCCTGGGCGATTACTTTGCCACGCTCGACGTGCTGCCGTGCGGCCGCGAGCTGCTGGCCAAATCGCGCGCCGAAAGCGCCCGCCGTCGCGCTCAGGACGAGCGCCTAGTAGTCGCCGCCCAATGGAACAAACGCGTCCAGATCGCGGAAGCGAAGGAGAAGAACATGGATATCCGCAATCTCGAGGGCTCAATCGTCGCCCTTGTCACGCCGTTTAAAAAGGACGGCAGTGTCGACTTTGACGCGCTTGAGCACCTTATCGATTTCCACCTGCAAAATGGCACTGACGCCATCCTCACCCTGGGCACCACCGGTGAGAGTGCCACGATGACCGATGACGAGGACAACTCCGTCGTCGCCGCTGTGGTCAAGCATGTTGCAGGACGCGTCCCCGTTATTGCCGGCTCGGGCTCCAACTCCACGCAGACCATGCTCACCAAGTCGCTCACCTATCAGGGCCTGGGCGCCGACGGTCTGCTGCTCATCACCCCCTACTACAACAAGTCCAATGAAGAGGGTATCTATCAGCACTTTAAGACCGTCGCCGATGCCGTGGACATCCCCTGCATCCTGTACAACATCCCCGGCCGCTGTGGCTGCGGCATCAGCGAGCGCAACGTAGAACGCCTGGCCGCGCACCCCAACATCATGGGTATTAAGGAGGCCTCGGGCAACGTCGCCTACGCGGCCAAGATCGCCCACCTGCTGTCAGACGACTTCCGCATGTACTCGGGCGAGGACGCGCTTACCGTACCGCTCATGAGCCTGGGCGCCTCGGGCACCATCAGCGTGTGGGCCGATGTTCAGCCGCAGCTCGTGCACGACATGTGCCGCGCCTATCTGGACGGTGACGTGGAGCGCGCCCGCGATATCCAGATTGCCGGCCAGCCGCTCATCAATGCCCTCTTTAGCGAGGTCAACCCCATCCCCGTCAAGGAAGCGCTCGCCCAGATGGGCATGATCGAGGCAAACTACCGTATGCCGCTGTGCCCCATGGCAGACGACACGCGAGCCGCACTTACCGATGCTCTGAAGGGAGCTGGTCTACTTGATTAAGACCGTCATTATGGGAACGGGCCGCATGGGCTCGCTCATCCGCACTACCGCCGAAGGCATTGTCGACGCCGCCGGGCAGCCCGTTTTTGATATCGTGGCCCAGATTGGCTTCGATTTGAGCGAGCTCGAGAACGCACCGGCTGCCGACGTCATCATCGACTTCTCGAACGTCGCGACCTTCGACGCCGTCGTCGCCTATGTCGAGCGCACGGGCGCGGCGTTGGTCTCAGGCACCACAGGCTACACCCCCGAGCAGATGGACCGCCTGCGTGAGCTGGGCCAGAACACCCGCGTTATGCACTCGGGCAATTACTCCATCGGTATCGCAGCCCTGCGCCATCTGGTAGCGCAGGCTACACGCGAGCTGCCCGGCTTTGACTGCGAAATCGTCGAGACGCACCACAACCAAAAGGTCGACGCCCCCAGCGGCACTGCCAAGCTACTGCTCGACGCCGTCGTCGAAGCCGAGCCCGAGGCAGGCTACCACCCCGTCTATGGCCGCGAGGGCATGTGCGGAGCACGCGATCCCAAGGAAATCGGTATGCACTCGCTGCGCGGCGGCACCGTCGCCGGCGTGCACGAGGTGAGCTTCTTTGGCCAGGACGAGGAGGTCACGCTCACCCACCGCGCCACGAGCCGTCAGATCTTTGTCAACGGCGCCTTGGCAGCCGCGCAGAAGCTCGTCACCCGCGAACCCGGCTTCTATACGTTCGACAAGGTCATGTTTGCCTAACCAGGTATCAACCGAATCCACCCAAAGGAGAGATAGCAAATGAGCAACGCAGCCGAGATGGATGCACAGGAGATTATCAACTACATCGCCACCGCGCCCAAAAAGACGCCCGTCAAGCTGTACGTGCGCGAGAAGCCGGGCATGAAGGTTGCCTGGGGCGACGCACATGTCTACGGCGGCCGTCGCGGCAAGACCGTCTTTGGCGACTGGGACGAGCTCAAGACCATCCTGGACGCCAATGCCGATTCCATCGATTACTACGACGTTGAAAACGATTGCCGCAACTCCGCCGTGCCCATGCTCGACCTTAAGGGCATCAACGCCCGCATCGAGCCGGGCGCGATCATCCGCGACCGCGTCGAGATTGGCGACTGTGCCGTCATCATGATGGGCGCCATCATCAACATCGGCTCCGTTATCGGCGAGGGTTCCATGATCGATATGGGCGCCGTGCTGGGCGGTCGCGCCACCGTGGGCAAGAACTGCCACATCGGCGCCGGCACCGTGCTGGCAGGCGTTGTGGAGCCCGCCAGCGCCACGCCCGTCATCATCGAGGACGATGTCATGATCGGCGCAAACGCCGTGGTCCTGGAAGGCGTGCACGTGGGCAAGGGTGCTGTAGTTGCCGCCGGCGCCGTGTGCGTCGAGGACGTCCCCGCCGGCGCCGTCGTGGCCGGTGTCCCCGCCCGCGCCATCAAGATGCGCGACGAGAAGACCGACAGCAAGACCGGCCTGGAAGAGGGCCTGCGCCAGCTGTAGAAGTTACGCGGTTTTGCCAAACCGCGTAACGGCTCGACGCTGCAAACGCCCCTAAGCGGCAATCTGACGTTCAATCGTCGGTCGCGTACCGAAGTACGCTTCCCTCCTCTTTCACGTCACCTTGCTCGCTTAGGGGCGTTTTCGCTGACGTGAGCTCAACCTGCGGCGCAATGTCAGCAACCAAGCCGAAAACAAAAAAGGCCGAAGTCCCAAAAGGCTTCGGCCTTTGTTTTTTGCAACGTCCAAGAGCAGTTTATCGATTCTCAATACTTCCGATGTTCTTAAGCTCGATGGAGATGAGGCCGTTGGGCTCGTTGACGAACTCGATGTACTCGGAGTTCGAACCCATCTCGGCCGGGAAGCTGATCTCGATGCCCGTATCGGTACGAATCTTATGATTGCGCACCGCCGCGCGCTCGACCTGCTTGCGCTCCACGGGAACGCGCTCAGGAACCTTTTCCTCGGTCAGTGCCGCGCGCACGCTTTCCTTGATGACCGGCTCGTCCTCAAAGACCTCATCGACGATATCCCAAGGCGGCAGCTCCTCGTCATCCTCAACCTTCTCGGCCACAGCAGCCTTAACCTTGGCGAGCGCTACGGCCGTATTGGCACCGTGCTCCTCGGCGACTTCCTCAACCACACGCGTCACCGTGTCGATGACCTCCTTGCCCGATACACCCGTGTCGCACTGCAGCAGGCCGTCGGGGATAAGCATACGGTCCTCGCCGGCAATCTTGCGCTTCTTGTCCACGTAACCGATCTCCATGGTGCTCGCGCGCACGATAGCATAGCTTGGCACCTTTTGCGAGGGGTTTGGCAGAATAGCGTAGTGGCGCGCGATGTCGTTGCGAACCTCCCCCTCCTCGCGGCCCACCTCGTGCATAAAAGCCTGCTTGGAGCTCAGCAACATCACGGCAAACCAGCGGGCATCCTCATCGTCGTCAAAATCAGCCACGAGCACGTCGGTGGACTCGGCTTTCTCAGCCTTGGTGAGCTCGGAGGAGATAAACTCCGCAATCTGCTGCGACAGGTCCACAAACTCGCGCTCGCCAAAGAAATAGCCCTTGAGCTCGCCGCCAAACGCAGAGTTCTCGGCAAACGTGGCACGTTTATTGTCGGCCGAGGTGCGTGCGCGGCGCAGATGCGTGGTTACGAAATTGCGCACGGTACGGCTTTCGATATCGAGCTCGCGCTGGCTCATGACGTTGACGGCAGAGTCAAAGTCCAGGATATGCAGAATCGCGTGATTGATTTTCATATACGGCATTCCGTTCTAGATCGAATTGAGCACGAACCAGTATAGCGGTCGAGCCCGCCCCAGGCGCATCGAAGATTGGTGCATCGGAGACAGGTTACTTTGCACCAATGGTTAGCGCAGGAGCTCGGACTGCCAGGCCTCGAGTTGTTCTGCCAGACTCTTACCGGCAGCGGACATGTCAATCTGAGGGCGTTTGGGCAGCAGTGCACATCTAAGGATTGCCGCGATGGTCTGCGAAACAAAACGGTGCGTATCCTTGTCAAAGCCTTGCGCAGCCTGGAGCATCACGGGCAGGCTCTCGCGCAGATTCCCAGCGATATCCGCAAACCGCTCAGCACCCGTTGCCTCAAACACGGAGAACAACGCATCTACAAAACGCTCGCGCTCGCTAGGCGACACTGCGAGCAGCATCTCGCGAATGGAGCCATCAACGTATCGAGCACCGGCGGACAGGCGCTCACAATACACGAAGTCGCGACCATCAACCACCCAGCTAAAGGGATTGTGCTGCAGCAGGCTGAACTCGGTACTCTCAACGATGGCATAGTCCTCCTGCATCTCGAACATCATGCCAAAGATCGACGACCGAGGTAGCGTCTTGTCGATTCGACCGGAAAGATCGGCAAAGGCATTGCCGTTCAGAAATTCCTCGACGAAGCCCGGACCATCATGGGAATACGCCCGTTCGATTCGCCCACGGGCGACATCGGAGCACATCGCCGCACCGTACACCGAAAGGTTTCCGCCCTTGGAATGACCTCCGCACAAAAGCGGCCCGTCAATCGCATCCGCCGCCTCGTCCACATAACGCGCCGCGGATTCCTGGGCCGGCACAGGACACCGGAACGCCATGTTAAAGTCCTCTTTCCAGCCCACAATCGTGCTGTCGGTCCCCCGGAAGGCAAGATAGCTAAACCCCGCCGGAAATCGGAACGTCATGGCCGCAAACTGCTCCGTTGTCTCGGCATCACTCACGCTACGATAGCCGCAAACACGAACGCCACGGTAGCGAGGGCTTGCTGCCACAGCCTCCAACAGGGCACGACTCCCCTCCGGATCCCACAGGTCGCCAATCATGTCTTGGTAGCACTCGGCGCGCAGCAGCTCGCGTACGTCTAGGCCCTGCCAGTTCGTCAGCTCCGCCATATCACCCGGCAAACGCAAATAGGACAACCACGCAAAGACCAGGCTATCCACCGCGCAGAACGGCCGTTCCTCAAACGGATCAAACGCTGTCTGGGCATAGGTCAAAAAATTAGGCGAATCCGACATGGCCCTCCCATCAACTATGGTGCATTGGGGTCAGGTTACTTTGCACCAAAAAGGCGCCCGGGCCGTGTGGACCCGGACGCCTTCATTGTAGCTTTTCGCTCTAGCGAGCTTGATTTAGCAGGAGAAGTCGACGCTGTCGATGATGTCCTTGAGGGCCTTGGCGGAGGCGGTGAGCTCATGCTGCTCGTCATCGTTCAGCGGCACGGGGACGCGGCAGACGACGCCGTCGCGGCCAACGACCGTCGGCATGGAGATAGCCAGATCGGACAGGCCATACTCGCCCACCATGAGCGAGGAAACGGGCAGAACGGTCTGCTCATCGCGCATGACAGCGGTGCAGATGCGCTTGACGGCCATGGCGACGCCGTAGTAGGTGGCGTGCTTCTTCTCGATGATGGTGTAGGCGGAGTTCTTGACGTCCTCGGCGATACGCTTCTCGGCAGCCTCGTGCTCCAGATGACCGTGAAGCTCGCAGAAGGTGTTCAGCGGAACGCCAGCAACCTGAGCGCTGGACCAAGCGACAAACTCGGAGTCGCCGTGCTCGCCCATGACATAGGCCTGGACATCGCGCGGGTCAACCTCGACGTGGGCACCAAGCATCTGCTGCAGACGGCCAGTGTCGAGCACGGTGCCGGAGCCGATGACATGGCCCTCGGGCAGGCCGGACATCTTGATGGCAGCATAGGTCAGAACATCAACCGGGTTGGAGACGATTAGCAGAATGCCGTCGAAGCCGGACTTCTTAATCTCGGGGATAATGGACTTAAAGATGTTAACGTTCTTGTTGACCAGGTCCAGGCGGGTCTCACCGGGCTTCTGGGCAGCGCCAGCGGTGACGACGATCATGGCGGCGTCGGCGACATCGGAATAATCGCCGGCGTAGATCTTCATCGGCTCGGCAAACGTCATGCCGTGCGCGATATCCAGAGCCTCACCCTCGGCGCGGTTCTTGTCCACGTCGATGAGGACCATCTCGGAGAACAGACCGCTCTGCATCAGAGCGAACGCCGAAGACGAACCGACGAAACCGCAGCCGACAATAGCGACCTTCTTCTCGTTAACCATTAGAAACTCCCATCTCTCTCCACAAACAAGCCGCCCGGGAACGACCCGAGCGGCTTGTCGTAATCCCAATACATCCAATCGGGACTTTGATTATGCCCCTATTCGCAGCCGAAAATCGACCGTTTACCGAAATTGTTTGCAGTATTCGTAAAATAACTGCACGAAATCGGTTTCGAGCTATTGACGGGCCGAAACAGGTTTCTAATACAGGCCCGCCTCGCGAATGGCCTCGACAGCCAAAGCGATCTGGTCGGGCGGCAAGACCAGCGCCATGCGCACGTGCCCCTCGCCCGAAGGACCAAAGCTCGCGCCCGGCGTCACCACAACGCCGGCCTTCTCCATAAGCTCCTCGCAAAACGCCATGGAATCGGTGCGGCCACCGGGAAGCTTGGCCCACACAAACATAGAGCCATGCGCGTTGGGGCGCTCCCAGCCCAAGCCCTCAAGACCGTCGCACAGGGCATCGCGGCGCTCCTGGTACTTCAGACGCTGCGCCTCGACCTCATCGCGCGGACCGTTCAGGCAGGCGATGGCGGCCTTCTGGATCGGGAAGAACATGCCAAAGTCGATCTGGCCGCGCAGCTTGGCAAAGGCCGAGACCACATCCTCGCGACCGACCAAAAAGCCGATGCGGGCACCGGTGACGTTAAACGACTTGGAGAGCGAGAAGAACTCCACGCCCACCTCAAGCGCACCGGGATACTGCAAGAAGCTGCCGCCCGGCTCGCCGTCGAACACGATGTCGGAGTATGCGTTGTCATGGACGATCAGCAGGTCGTGCTCGCGGGCGAAAGCGATGATCTCCTCGTAGACCTCGGGCGTGCCCACCGAGCCCACCGGGTTGGCGGGCAGCGACACGATCATATACTTGGCACGATCGGCCACCTCGGGATCGATACCCGCCACATAGGGCAGGTAATTATGCTCGGCAACCAGCGGATAGTATTCGAGCTTGGCATCGGCGATCTTGGCACCCGCCTCAAAGACCGGGTAGCACGGATCGGGAACCAAAATAGTGTCGCCCGGATCGAGCAGGGCCAGGCCCAAATGGCCCACGCCCTCCTGCGTGCCGTTGCACGACTGCACCATGGACGGCGTAATGCCCGAAACGCCAAAGCGACGCTCATAGTAATCGCACACGGCCTGCTTGAGTTCGGGCAGGTCACGCAGGGCATACTTCCACATCTCGGGATCTTGGGCTGCTTGCGTGAGCGCCTCGACCACATGGCCGTACGGCTTAAAGTCGGGCGTGCCCACGCTCATGTTGTAAATGGTCTTGCCCTGAGCCTTCAGCGCGAGAAGCTTGTTGTTGAGTGAGGCGAAGACCTCCGCGCCAAAGCGGTCGAGACGCTGCGATGCCTGCATGGTGCCACCTTTCGATATGAAAAACGCGGCGCTCCGACAAGAGCGCCGCGCGATACGGGCCATCAGATTGCAAAAGTGTAACGCTTGCAACCCCCGTATTGGTTCAATTTAGCCAACCTTAGTCAACTGGATTGAGCGCGTCGATCTGCGCAAGCCACAGACGCGAGCTGGCGTCACTCGGCATACGCCAATCGCCGCGCGGACTGAGCGTCACCGAGCCCACCTTGGGACCATCGGGCAGGCAGCTGCGCTTAAACTGCTGGGCAAAGAAGCGACGATAGAACGTACGTAGCCACGTGTGGACGGTCTTGGCGTCGTAGACGCCCTCGAAGCTCTTGAGCGCCATGCGGTAGATCTTGCCCGGCTCAAAGCCAAAACGCAGCAGGTAGTAGAGGAAGTAGTCGTGCAACTCGTACGGGCCCACCAAATCCTCGGTCTTCTGCGCAATCTCGCCGTCGCCCGTGGGCGGCAGAAGCTCGGGGGACACCGGCGTATCGAGGATATCGAGCAAGACCTCGGCAATGCGCCCGCCAAAGACATCGGCGGCATAGCGTACCAGATGGCGCACAAGCGTCTTGGGCACGCTCGCGTTGACGGCGTACATGCTCATGTGGTCGCCGTTATAGGTAGCCCAGCCGAGCGCCAGCTCCGACAGGTCGCCCGTGCCAATGACAAAACCGCCAGCCTGGTTGGCCAGATCCATCAGAATCTGCGTACGCTCGCGCGCCTGGCTGTTCTCGTAGGTCACGTCTTGGACGGCCGGATCGTGCTCAATGTCCTTGAAGTGCTGCTCCACAGCCGCGTGGATCGAAACCTCGCGGAAGCTCACACCCAGGTCGCGAGCGAGCGACTCGGCATTCGACTTGGTGCGATGCGTCGTGCCGAAGCCGGGCATGGACACGGCTGTGATACCAGTGCGCGGCAGCCCCAGTGTATCGAAGGCACGCACGGTCACAAGTAGCGCCAGCGTGGAATCGAGACCGCCCGAAAGGCCGATGACGGCCGCCTTGGTGCCCGTATGGGCAAGGCGGGTCTTAAGGCCGGCGGTCTGCAGGTCGAGGATGGTCTCGCAACGCTCGGCCAGGTCGCCATGGTCGGCCGGCACAAAGGGCGCACGGGGGAAGACACGGTCGATGTCGCAGGCGTTGCGCAGGACGGGAGCCTCGGAGAGTGTGCTCTCAAAAGAGAACTCAACGGTCGTGGCCTCCGGCGCATCGTCCGCGCGCGTCCACGTCGTCGAGCGACGGCGCTCGGCAACCAGACGGTCAAGGTCAACGTCGGCGACGGCCATATCGCAAGTGAGGAGCTTCGTCGCGGCGAGCTTCGAACCGTTTTCGTAGACGAGGTTCTCCCCCGCAAAGACCATGTCGGTCGTGGACTCGCCCTCGCTCGCATCTGCATAGGCATAGGCGCAGTACAGGCGCGCACTCTGATTGGAGATGAGGCTGCGGCGATAGTCTGCCTTGCCGATAATCTCGTCCGAGGCCGACGGGTTGAGAATCACCGTCGCACCGGCAAGCGCCATCTCGGTCGAAGGAGGTGCTGGCACCCACAGGTCCTCGCAAACCTCAACGCCCAACACCAGGTCCTCGACGCCCTCATCACAGCAACGGTAGACAAGCCCCGAACCCAGCGGAACCGGACCCTGACCGGCAAATTCAACCCACACGGGATCCGCAGGCGCCGGAGCAAACCAACGGCGCTCATAGAACTCACCATAGTTGGGCAGATACTTCTTGGCCGTAAGGCCCAAAAGCTCGCCCGCGCAGCACACGGCGGCGCAGTTGTAGATATTCTCGGCAACCGCAACGGGAAGACCGACGGTGAAGACAATCGGCAGCTCGCGGGTTTCATCGAGAATATGTGCCAGTGCGGTCTCGCAGGCATGCAGTAATGTGCGGTTATGGAACAGATCGGCCGCGGTATAACCGGTCAGGTTAAGCTCGGGCAGCACCAGAGCACGAACGCCGCGCTCGACAGCCGCGCGAACAGCCGCCAACGCAACCTCGGCATTGCCCTCGACATCGGCCACGCGAATCTGCGGCGACGCCGCCGCCACACGCAAAAAGCCATCGTTCTTATTAGCCGAAACGCAGCATTGCCTTGTTGATCTGGACACTGGAGGCCCCTTCTACCCTGAGATTCAGTCTAACGGACGTTCACATATCTCTAACTAGCCAAAGCAACCTCCCAGTTTACTGAGAGGCCAACCTGTGCTATGAGCATGTAGTTCAAAAATATCTTTAATTAAAAAAGGAGAAATCGATAATCGACTTCTCCTTTAAGCGAGGCGAGTAAATTCCGAAACTAATGGCAGAATTTATCCATGTAGTCCTCAAAGTCGAACACTTCTACCACGACGCCCTCTTCCTGAAACTCTTTCAGCTGCTCCAAGAGATCTTTGTTAATAACGTCCATGCAGAAACCTCCTCTATCTAATCAATTGTAGTATATCTGCTTTCATGCAATTATCAACCAACTTGTTTAATTGCTCCTCGCTTGCCGATAGTCCCTCTTTTTTCAAAATGTCGCGCACCTCGTTCTTAGAAATCGGCTTTTCAAACAACGAAAGCAAAGCGAACGAAAAATCATTAACCGCACACATTCTATGGGTGGCACAACTCAGCAGTACTCTTAACCCCTCTTTTGAGCGTCCGACTTCTTTCACAAACGAACTTTTAACCAATTGAAAACCATTATCGTGCATTACATAATCGGCATCGATATTTGTATTCAGCAATCCATAATGCAACAGTTCTTCTATCGCCCTTGTCAGCTCGAGATCGCCCTGATCAAGGATAAGAGAAATGCTACAATCGGCCTCCAATAAACGGGCCAACTTAAGGTATACCAACTGGGAAACAGCATAGACATGATGGTATTCAGAATTATAGAAGTAGGCAAATGGCTCAACGAGCACGACAGAGGTCTTGGAATCCAGCCAGATTCGATCAGCTGGATTTAGACTAGTCAGCCGTCGCTTTACTTTGGTCAAATGTCCCTTATACCTGACAGCGTGAATAGAATCTAGGATCCAGGTCACCTCTGAAATATGAAGCCGCTGGGGCAAGTCAATTGTGTCGCTACCGTTTATGACTTCTTGCATATAAAAATCAATATGATGCTCATCAGATAAGGATTTTGCTTCATTTAAAGTTAAACCAGTGCCTGAAACATAATCCACTTCGAGGCGCAAATCCTCATATTGGGACTTCGGCATTACAGAGACACCATACTTATCGGGATGATTCCAAACATCCGACCCCATAACGAGACCAAAATTCGTAAATCCTCTCGTGGAATATGGAACACCACATACCTGTTTTGAATAATTCAAAACATTCTCTGTATAAGCTAAGGTGTTCAGAGCCTCTTCTTTAGTTTCGGTCGGAAAGCCAATCATAAAGAATAGATGAACAGGAATACCCGCATTGAGACAATCATGGATATTGCGATCAATCCAATCAACTCTCGTGTTCTTCTTCATTAGATCAAGAACTCTTTGGTTGTATGACTCGAGGCCAAACTGAATCTGCCTACATCCACTTTGGTATATCTTGTTGAAAACGTCTGTACTTAGGGTTGGAGAGAACCTCGTTTCTCCATGCCAGAAAAACGTTTTTCCCGATGCGTTTATTTCATCCGCGAGTTGCTCCATTCTTTTGCCTTCGAATGTTTCATCCACAAAAGAGAAAACTCTCGTGCCGTATTTTTCATTTAACCGACACATTATTTCAAATACTCTCGATATAGGCATCTTTCGGTAACAACCACCGGTAGCACCGGGAATGGTGCAGAAGGCGCAATGATTAAAACACTGCCTAGAGGAATAAACCGGCAATATTAACTCAGGCATGAAGTATTTAGAAAGGGCGAAGCCATCGAAATCGGGAACTGTATCGTTGATAAATGTTTGCTCAATCCGATGGTTTTTATATATCTTTCCACCTTTAGCATGGCAAAGGTTTGGAACACAGTCGAGATTGTCATCACCAGAGTCAAGAGCCTCAAGAAGACGTGCAAGCGGCTCTTCGCCGTCATACATCATTATCGAATCAATGTATTCAAAAAAGGGATGCCATTCTTTCATGCAGTCATCTGCTAAACGAGTAATGTAATTGCCGCCCAATGAGACGTGTTTAACAGATGGACATTCTTCTTTAATCAGTTTCGCTAACGTAACTGCAGAAATCAATTGGAAACAGCCGCTCACCGAAATCCCAATAAACTCGATTTTTTCCCTCTGAATACGCTTAAGAAAGGCAATTTCATAGAAGGAAATAAACGGATTATGCAAGGTATCCGCAAGCGATTTCATTATTTCTGGTGTCGAATAATAATCATAGGGCAGATCTATGGAGTTGAACGTGTATTTAACTCCATATGAGACGTGATTTATGATATAGGGTTGATTTCCGATCTCAGCCGAACACATTGAGCAAATAGGCCATTCCCGCAGTTAGCCGAACGCCCCCGAGGCCCCATCCGGGACCCGGGGGCGGCATTTTCCCAGTTGAAGGAACGGTGGAGATGTGTTTCGATGGGTC
>DXLX01000026.1 GCA_019414515.1 Collinsella sp. | reverse complement strand
ACACGCCGCGTCTGACCGGAGCCATTAACGATATGGCGGCTGAGTGCGAGCAGCGTGTCGTCCATAAAGGCGGCCTGAACGGTCAGCAGGCTGTCGAGACCGCTGATGGGCGCCGGGTCGGCAGCGCGCGTGGCAGCGAGGCGCTGCAGGGCACGGCGCTTCTCATTTACGGCGTGGATGGCGGCCTTCAGGCGCTCGGGCGTAATCGTGACGCCGCACTCTTCCTCGATCTTGGCGGCGAGCTTCTTGACCTCGGCCTTCCAGGTCACGAGCGTCGACTTGTCGTGTACGTTGGGGATATCCATGACGTACATGTTCTTTTGCGTGGCAAAGAACTCGTAGGCCTTCTTCTTGCCATCGCAGGTGTTCTCGCCGACTACCAAGTCGCTCGACTCGATGTAGGGGCAGACCTCGCCCAGCTTAAAGCCGGCAAAGCTCTTGATAAGCGGACAGGTGTTGCGCGGCAGATGCTCCTCGACCTTGTCGGTCGCCCAGTCGGCACCCGAGCACAGGCCCACGGGAATGCCGTCGCAGGCGAGCACAATCTCCTCGGGCACGTAGACGCAGAACGAGCCCACGATCTTGGTGGCCTCGCCGGCCTCCTTCTTGTCGAGCATCTCCTTAATACGGCCGCTGTGGATGTTGGTGGCTACAAAGTCCAGGTAGGACGTGGACTTGGGGCGATTGTTCTGCGTCAGGAACATATCGCCGTACATCTGGCCCACGGCGCCCAGCAGCATGTCGTGGTCGGCAAGATTCATGCCGAGGCTCTCCCACATCGGATGGAAATCGAATTCTTCAGCCATGACGGTTCCCCTCTCGAACCAAAAACGGATAACAGCGGTATCGATGCACGACGGACGGCGATTGCCCGGCCGTGCTCAAACCCGGAATTTTAGGGAACCTGCCTTGCGGACGGTTATTTAGTTGTGCGTCGTCTCTCCCGGAGCCGTGAACATACCTGCTCATATGCGGCTCCGAGCCATATACAGGGCACGCGCGGCAACGCGGCGAATATATGTCGTCTGCGGCATGTGCGCACCCTCCTTTACAAGTTAAGGTCAACTATATCAACGGTTGTCGTCCAGACGAACACCGCCGACATGCGTACGACAGCGTCGTGTGCCGTCGTTTAATAAATAATTATCTTAATTGATAAGAGTTTGTCATCCCTCATTCGTCGTGCGACAAGATAAAGCCGACGAGGCTTATATCCCCGACGGCATTACCCGGCGCTATCGACAAACCAAATGGATCCTGCTGGCATCAAAATGCATGCGCAGCGTCTCGCCTGCTTGCGGTAGCTCGTCGACAGGCATGCCCACTTTGTTGACCTTCCACTGCAGACGCGTGGGCGCATCGGCCCGCGGCGCATCCAACAGCACCAGGCGCTCAAAACGCGAATCGCTCACGCGCGCCACGTGCAGGTCGCAGCTGTTGCGACCCCGCTCGGCACGGTTGTCCACATGGAAGTAGCTCGCACGAATACCCAGATATGCCACGTCATCGGGAACCTCGCGACCCACGTTAAAGGTCATGCCCCAGTCGAGGGCCTCAACTTCTTCGTCGCCAATCTTGCGCGCCCGGCTTGTGTTCTTGCACCCCGTCAGACGCAGCGCCGCCAGCGTCTGCGGACGGCGGACCACGTCCTCGATGGAGCCGATCTCCTCAACATGCCCGTCGTGCATCACGCAGATGCGTTGGCAGAGGCGGCACGCTTCGTCGATGTCGTGGCTCACGTAGAGCACGGTGCGGTTGCACACATCGAACAGGTCGAGCATGTTCTGTTCGAGCGCGCTCTTAAGATAGGAATCGAGCGCGCTCATGGGCTCGTCGAACATAAAAATGCCCGGATGCGCCGCCACCATGCGAGCAAGCGCCACACGTTGTTGCTGACCGCCCGAGAGTCGCGCGGGATAGCGGTCGACAAAATCGGCCAGACCGAAAATGCCCAGATAGCGCTCGGCGAGCTTTTTGCGCGCGGCGGCGTCGCCCGCATCCTTTACACCGGCGCATACGTTATCGGCCACCGTCATGTTGGGAAACAGCTGATAGTTTTGGAACAACAGGGCGCATTTTCGCTCCTGGGACGACAGGTTGATGCCCGCCGCCGAGTCAAAAAAGGTCACGCCGTTGACGACGATCTTGCCCTCGTCGGGCGTCTCCACGCCGGCGATGCAGCGCAGCGTACAGCTCTTGCCGCAACCCGAGGCGCCCAGCAGTGCCACACGCTCCTCGCCGGCCTCGAGCTGCATGTCGAGCATAAACCCGGGATAACGCTTTTTAATATCCAAAACGAGCGACATGGCCTATCGACCTCCCTGCATAGCGGGCTCATCGTGCATGAGCTCGGCCAGCGCCTCGCGATCGATACGCAGGGCATCGCCGCCCGCCGGGTCGAGCGAATCGCCCTGTCCGGCGAGATCTTTGGCCTGTTTGCGCTCCGCACGGGAAAGGCCCCGTTCGCGATACTTTTGCGAATGAGCGGTGTACATGTTGATGAACAGGATGACCAGGAAACTAAACACGATCACGACGGCGACCCAAAAGAGGGCCACCGAGGTGTTGCCGCCCATCCATTCAAAGTAAATCGCAATCGGAATGGTCTGCGTAATGCCGGCATAGTTGCCCGCAAAGAACAGGGTGCAACCAAACTCGCCCATCGCGCGAGCGAAGGCGAGCACCGTGCCCGCTGCGATTGAGGGCCAACCAAGCGGCATCATAAGCTTGGTAAAGATGCGACGCTCGGACCAGCCCAGCGTGCGCGCCGCATCGAGCATCTGCGTGTCGAGGCTCTCGAAGGCTCCAAGTGCCGTACGATAGACGAGCGGGAACGACACCACCACGGCAGAGATCACCGCCGCCGGCCACGTAAAGACAATCGAGATGCCGTGCGCGATAAGCCACTGGCCCACCCCGGTCGAGCGGCCAAACAGCATGAGGAGCAGAAAGCCACACACCGTAGGCGGCAGCACCATAGGGATGGTAAAGACCGAGTCGAGCAAGCCCTTGATGCGGCTCGAGGTACCCATAGTCTTCCACGCGGCGAACAGGCCCAGCGCAAACGCGATTACCAGGGCAAGGCCGCTCGTTTTTATGGACACCCAAAACGGGCGATAGTCGATGCCGCACAAAAAGGAGGCCAGAGAGGTCAAGGGCCCCTGCTCATCCCGCAACACGACAGACGATGCTTCTACCATGTGAGCGCTATCAAGCCAACGCGCGCCGCCCTTGGCATCACCCGAGGCTGATGCAATCACCACATAGCGGTCCCCATCCGCACCGTGCTCGTCAAAGCCATAGGTATACCCGCCGGCATCAAACGTTGTTTCCGCCGTGACATACCAAGGAAGATCCACGTCCTCTAGCTGCGCACCTCCCATGCAGTTTGCGCTGTCGAGCTCACAGACGAGGGCCTTGAGACCCGATACGCACTCGTTGTCCTGCGGATCCAATCCATACTTCTCGACCGCCTTAGGCGATATCCACACCACAACGCGATCGGCAGCAGGCGCCACTACAAGGTCCACGTCCTCGTCAACGGGAAACCGGTAGCCCTCAGGCTGGCCCTCCATGGCACGAGCGGTCCCCTTGGCCAACCGCTCAAAACCCTCGATCCCATAGGAAAGCCCATGAGCGGTCGCAGAAGCCTGGGCCCCGTCCTCAGCGTCCCCAGCAAACGCAAATCCCGGCACCCAGCAAAGCGCGAAGGTCAAAGCACAGGCGACAAGCACGCGAAATCTATTAAGCACGAAAAGCTCCAAGCGAATACAAGGACGGAGTGAAACACAAGGCGATGGAATTATCGCGCCAAGCCGCACTACGCGGAAAGCTCAAAGCCGTACTTGGCCCAAATCTTCTGAGCCTTCTTGTTGGTCAGGCAGAAGTCGATGAACGCCTTGGCCTCGTCGGCGTGCTCGGAGCTCTCGGCAACGGCACCCGGATACACGATGGGCTTGTGCGAATCCTCGGGGCATACGAAGGCCTCCTCGATGCCGTCGTAGCGGAAGATATCGGAGCTGTAGACAAAGCCAGCCACACAGTCGCCCGTGGACACATAGGCGGCGGCGGTACCAACTTTGTCGGCCAGGGCCACTTTGTCGGCAATCTCGGGCGCATACTCGCCATCATCGCCCTCGGTGCCGGTATAAAGGCCCACGGAAGCCAGCGCCTGGTTGGCGTACTTGCCGGCGGGGACGGTCTTGGCGTCGCCAATGGCGATCTTGCCGTCCAGATTCGCGACGTCGGCGATGGCCTCGATCTTGGTGTCGGAGCCCTCGGCGCGAATGATCACAAGGTCGTTGACGAACATGTCCTCACGCGTGTCGGCGTCGACGAGCTCGGCGGCCTCGGCGTCGTCCATGGTGCCCTTGGAAGCGGTGATGAGCACGTCGACCGTGGCGCCGGCACGCATCTGCTCAACGAGGTCGCCGGAGGCCTTAAACTGCGTATCGGCAAAGGTGGTGCCGGTCTGGTCGGTGTAGAGCTCCTGGACCTCGGGAAGGGCCTTCTCGAGGGAGTTAGCAGCAAAGACCTGCAGCTCGACAGCTTTCTTGGAAGATGCCTTAGCAGAACCGGCATCGGATCCGGCCGGCTCGGACGTCTTGCTGCCCGAGCAGCCGGCAAGGCCAAGGCCGGCGGCAGCAGAAAGCGAGACAAAACCGCGGCGTGAAACCATATCGAACATATTCAACCCTTTCGGATCTTGTGCCCGGGTACCCCACCGCGGGCTTTAATCTGCAATCAGATTATACTTCTGCGCGAATAATGATTATGAGAAATTATTCTCTCCAGAGAATATAGTTTCAAGTTACCGTGCACCTCGGTGTCGCTTCGGCGGAAAACAAAGGCGGAGCGGCCCGTAAGGTCGCCCCGCCGCAGGTAAACCGCTTAGTTGGTATGTCCGCCGCCCGCTGTCATCTGAGCCGCATGCTCCAACTGGTCCGCTATGGCCTCCCAGCTTTCGCGGGCGGCCTTCGTAGAACCGGGAAAGTTTACGACAAGTGTATGACCTCGTTGCATGCAAATAGCACGCGAGAGCATGGCGCGGCGCGTCTTGGTCATGGAGTAGGCACGAATTGCCTCGGCAATACCCGGCACATCGCGATCGCAGACGGCACGCGTCGCCTCGGGTGTCACGTCGCGCATCGAAAGACCCGTGCCGCCGCAGGTGAGCACGACATTGGCGTGGCACTCATCGGCGGCTTCCACAATGGCATCACCGATCTCGCTGGCGTCGTCGCGCACGACCACATGTGAGGCAACCGTCCAGCCCTGCGACACGATGAGTTCCTCGAGCGCAGCACCCGCCTCGTCCTGGGCAAGATCGCGCGTATCCGAGCACGTCACGATCGATATCTTCAGCTCCATAGCATTCCTCCTACAACACGGCGCCCTCGGGCAGGTCGACGCGAACAACGTCCACGACATCTCCCGCCTTGAGCTCGCACGGCCCTTCGTCAATGCACAGCAGGCAGTTCGCACGCTGCATAGTTCCAAGCAGCGCCGAATTCTGCGTCTTAGCCTCGGTCACCAACAGCTCACCGGTCTCGGGGTCGCGCAAAACCGTGGCGCGATCGAAGAAGCGGCGATGCTGTCGCTTTTTCACGCCGTGCGTGAGCGTCGCCTGCTGCACGGGACGCACGCCCTCGGCAAAGCCGCGCATCTTGCGAATCGCCGGGCGGGCGAGCATCTCAAAGCCCACATACGCCGCGGCCGGATTGCCTGAAAGCCCCAGGTAAGGCTTACCACCAAGCAAGCCAAACGTGATGGCCTTGCCCGGACGCATCGAGATGCGGTCAAATAGCACCTCGCCCTCGCGCCGGACGAGCGCCGTCACGTAGTCGTAATCGCCCGCCGAGGCGCCACCGCTCGTAATGACAAAATCGCACTCCTGCACGGCGCGATGCACCAGCTCGGCAATCGCCTGCTCATCGTCGGGCGCGATGCCGTAGAGCACGGGCTCGGCGCCGGCATCGAGCGCCTCGGCCATCAGCGCCGAGGAGTTGGAATCGCGAATCTGACCACGCGCCGGTACCTTACTCGGTGCGACCAATTCCGTGCCCAGCGAGATGATGCCCACACGTGGGGCAGCGTGCACCTTCACGCTCGCGTATCCGGCGCTTGCCAGCAGACCCGCGCCCGCCGGAGCCACGACCTCGCCGACGTGCATCACAATATCGCCGGCATGGGCCTCCTCGGCGGCAGAGCGAACGTTCTCCCCCACTTTAGCAGGCGCCGAGAAGCTCACGTGCGAGCCCTCGTTGCCGTCGCCATCGAGCACGTCGACGATCTCGTATTTCACTACGGCATCGGCACCCTGGGGCACCGGCGCGCCTGTCATGATGCGGACCGTCTCGCCCACTCCGATTGTGCCCTCAAACACATGGCCCGCGGCCTCATGTCCGATAACGTCGAGCGTCACCGGCGCCTCGCCAGACGTCTGCGCCAAGTCCGCCGAGCGCACGGCATATCCGTCCATAGCACTGTTGGCAAACGGCGAGATGTCGATATCGGCCACCGCATCCTCGGCCAAGGGAAGACCGGCGGCCTGCCACACGGGAATCTCGACGAGATCGGTCGGAGCAACGTGCGACAGGACAATCGACTGCGCGTCCTCCAGCGGAATGAGTTTCTCTGCCATATGCACCTCTTAATGCCACGGCGCACAACAGAGGCGCCGATTCTTTATGCTTGCCTCAGTATAATCCCCCGACGCACAACCGCGACTCGGCCTGAACCCGCAAATACACCTGTCGGTTGCAGGCCGCGAAACAGAATGGAAACCAACCCACCGGCTCGTCGCGTTTACCGCGTTTTATAATGCTTGCGTTGCAACCTAAAAGAGGAACGTATGGCTTTTACCGACAAACCCGAAAGCGCAAACAAAGCGCAGGATCATTCCCGGTCGCTCGACGACGGCGGCTTTTTCTCCCTGAACGACGTTATCATGGCCGGCAGGCAACAGCTCACCCGCTCCGAGCATCTCTTGGCCGCCGACACGCGCCGCAACGTCCGCAACCTACTCGCGAGCGCCAAGTTGCTCGTACTCGTCGTCATCGTCTCGCTCGCCATGGGCGTTGCCGCTTGGGCGTTTTTGGCCTCGCTGAATATCGCGACCGATTATCGCGAGCACCATGCGTGGGGGTACGCTCTGCTCCCCATCGTGGGCATGGCCACCGCGTGGGTGTACAAAAACCACGGCCTTGCCGCCAAACGAGGCAACAACCTGGTCATCGACTCCGCTCTGGGCACACGTCTCATCCATATGCGCATGGCCGTCCTCACCTTCATCTGCTCCACGCTCACGCACCTAACGGGCGGATCGGCCGGTCGCGAGGGAGCCGCGGTGCAGATTGGCGGCACCATCGCCAGCAACATCTCGAGCCTCGCCCACCTCAAAAAGCATGACCACCACGACCTCATGCTCGCCGGCATCTCGTCGGCCTTTGGCGCCGTATTCGGTTCGCCCCTTGCCGGCGCGTTCTTTGGCATGGAGATGTGTTTTATCGGCAAGATCGACTACACCGCGGGCATCTACTGTCTGGTCGCCTCGTTTACCGGCTACTTTACATCACTCGCCCTGGGTACCGAGTACGAAGCGAATGTCATCGCCAGCGTTCCCAACATGACACCACGGACGGTTGCCATCGTTGTTATCAGCGCCATTATCTTCGGTCTGACGGCACGCCTCTTTGCCTGGTCGGTTCGAACCGTCAAAAGCCTATACGGTCGCTTTATCACCAACTACCTTGCTCGCGCACTCGTGGGCGCGCTCGTGGTGCTCGCGGCATACGCGATGCTCGACGCCTGGAAGTATGCCGGCCTTGCCACCTGGCTCTCGAGCGCCGGGTTCGCCGGTAACACGACCCTGGCGGACGCAGCCATCAAGCTCGTGGTGACGGCGCTTACCCTGGGTGCGGGCTTCCAAGGCGGCGAGGTCACGCCCCTGTTTGGCATCGGTGCGGCGCTCGGCGGCTGGATCGGTTGCCTCGTCGGTATCGACCCCAGCTTTCTGGCGGCGCTGGGCATGCTCGGTGTTTTCTGCGCCGGCCTTAACGTGCCCATCACCACCTGTATGATGGCCATCGACCTGTTCCACGGCACGGCAGCCGGCTTCTTCGTGATCGTGGCGTTTATCAGCTATCTTGTCGGCGGCCACCGCGGCGTATATCCCGCGCAGCGCATTGTCTCGCCTAAACGCCGTTCGCTTATTGTGGATGAGGGCGGTACGGTAGCGGATGCTATCGAGCGCCACAACGACCTGATAGAGTAGACGTTAGTATTCGCCGTGCAGCCACAATCGGGGGCAATTCGACCTGAGCGCGACCGCACCGTCACGTCATACGCCAGGAGTCGCTCCATGCACGCAACTGATTTTGGTCGCACGCTCATAATCGCCAACCCTGCCGCCCAGTCGGGTGCGGCGCGCGAGGTCGCTGAGCGCCTGCAGCGCTTTTTGGACATGACCGCGCGCTCATCCCAGTTTGACCTGGTGCTGACTGAGCGCATGGGACATGCCAAGGAGCTTGCCGCGCAGGCTCAGGGCTATCGTACCGTTATCGCACTCGGCGGCGACGGCGTGATCCACGAGGTCGTCAACGGGCTTATGACGCAAAAGGAGAACGCCCGCCCCGCTCTTGCCGTCCTGCCCGTGGGCTCCGGCAACGATTTTGCCCAGACGCTCGGCATCGAAGATTTCTCCGGCAAGGATTTTGGCGCGCTGCTCACCTGCAAGCTGCAGCGTCAGGACATCGGGCGCATTTGCTCATGGAACCCCGCAAGCGGTAGCGGCGAGGCTACCGTTGAGTACTACGACCAGACGCTTTCGGTCGGCATCGATGCCGCCATCGGCCTGGGCACCACCGAGCTGCGCAAAAAGACGGGCCTCACCGGCGCTCCGCTCTACACCCTCTCGGGACTTGAGCAATTTGGCCTGCGCTATCGCAACTACCCCATGACAGCCAGCTTTGACGGGGCGCCCACCGAGCGTGTGAGGGCGATCATCATGGCGATTCAGCTTGGTCCCACCTATGGCTCGGGCTATCGCATCTGCCCCGATGCCGACCCCTGCGACGGCGTGCTCGACGTCTGCTACGCCTGCGGCCCTGTCCCTCGCGCGGTTGCCCTGCCTATGTTCCTTTCGGCCAAGGACGGCCACCATACCAAGTTGCCGCCGGTTCGCATGCGCTGCTGCCGCCATGCCGAGCTCAACTTTGAGGAGCCAGACTACCCCATCCAAGCCGACGGCGAGCCCATCGTCGCCTCACGCATCGAGGTCGACATCCTTCCCGGTGCCCTCCACGTCTGGCACCCAACCCGCTAACCCAACCTAAGTTGCGGTGAAATAGGGACTGTTTATGCAGCTAAATCCGCAAAACAGTCCCTATTTCACCGCAACTTATTGAGAAGATCATTCCTCCCTGCCCGGTTTGCGTCGGTTGGCCTTTTTAATGGCGTTGAAGTGCTTATCATTGAGCCTGCGCTGGCGAGAGCGCTGAGGCACCTCGGTCTTTACGCGTCGGCGCGGTGGACGCCCGCGACGCCCCAGCTCGGCGCGCAGCTTACGCAGGCAGCTGCTACGATTTTGGAACTGGCTGCGGCTCTCGCGCGCCGTCACGGTAATCCCCGAAGGGATATGCTTCATGCGCACCGCCGAATCCGTCGTGTTCACGCCCTGTCCACCCGGACCCGTCGCGCGAAACACCTGCACCTCGCAATCGCGCGCCAACTCCTCGACCGACATCTCGGCATAGCGCGCATACTCGCGCCAGCCCATCTTGTTCTCATCCATATCAACACCTCCCCTCATACAAAAAATGTGACAAAGGGACGGTCCCTTTGTCACATCGCATACCAATCGCTTGTGTTGCGCGCTTAGGCGAAGGTGATCTCGCCGGTCTCGCAGTCCATATCGGCGATGCGGGCCAAGCTCTCGACGCGGAAGCCGCGCTCGCGGAGCTTATCGCCGCCGCCCTGGAAGCCCTTCTCCACTGCAATGCCAATACCGGACACCTCGGCACCCGCGGCCTCGCAGATCTTGATGAGACCCTCGAGCGCGCAGCCGTTGGCCAGGAAGTCGTCGATAATCAGGACCTTGTCGCCCTCGGACAGGAAGCGCTTGCCGACGATGACCGGGTACTCCTTCTGCTTGGTAAAGGAGTAGATGGTCGTGGCATACTGCTCGCCGTCAAGGTTGATAGACTGCGCCTTCTTGGCAAAGACCACCGGCACGCCGCCAAAATGCTGAGCCGCGATGCAAGCCATGCCAATGCCCGAAGCCTCGATCGTCAGGATCTTGTTGATCTCGACACCCTCGAACAGACGGGCCCACTCGGCACCCATGTGGTCGAACAGCTCAACGTCGCACTGGTGGTTGAGGAAGGCGTCAACCTTAAGGACGTTACCGGCCTTTACGATGCCGTCATGGCGAATACGATCCTCAAGCTCCTGCATGGCGCAACCCCTTCTCGCGGCAACGATACCGCGCGATTAATAAACGTTGTTCGATAGTCTACCACGGACCGACCCCCGCCCGCCTCACAAGCCGCATCGCACCACAAACCAGTCTTTTTGGGACGGCGCGAATCGTGGCAGGCAGCCTCCCAACACGCTAATGGCGGGCGCGCATCTTCACCAAACGCACCATGGCAAGCGCAAAGCCCACAGCGGCCACAGCCATAAGCACGTAGAACACCGAGCGAAAGCCAAACAGGAACACATCCGGACGACCTGTAACAAAACTGGTCACGGCCTCGCCCATTGCCACGCTCATCTGCCCATACAGGATATGCGACGCCGCCGTAATGCCGAGCGCCATGCCGGCGTAGCGTGCCAAACTACCCAGGCTGCCCGCAAAGCCGAGTGCTTCGCGCGGAGCCGAGCCCATATACAACGAATTGTTAGGGCTCTGGAAAATCGACGTACCGCACGACATAAATGCGACGCAGCACACGATCACAGGGATAGAAGAGCGCTCGTCGAGCGTGCTTACCGCAAAGAGACCGCACACGTACACGCCCAGGCCGACAGCCGTAGGACCCTCGCAGCCAACACGGTCCGAAACCGTTCCCGAAAGCGGGCCGATAAAGGCATTCACCATCGGCAGCGCCAAAAACAGCAATCCGGAAATGTCGGAACCAAAGCCGTGGGCGTCCTGAAAATAGAACGGCAGGATAAACTCGGATGCGCCAATACCAACGAACACGATGAGCATGCAGGCAAGGTTGATGGTGAAGGCCGAATTTGCAAAGCAGCGACGAGCGGCCTCGGCAAGGGGCATGGGGCGTTCGCCGACCTCTGGCCTAACATGCGGCAGTGTGTAGAGTCCCACGATAAACGAGATCACGCCAATGGGCAGGTTGATGAGGAAGATGCTCTCCCAGGGAAAGCTTGCCACCAGCATGCCGCCGAGCACGGGGCCACACATCATGCCGAGGGCCACGAAGGTCGCGAGAATACCCATGGCACGGCCTCGTTCGCGCGCCGGAAACGACTCGGTGATGATACCCATGTTGTTAGCCATGGCCGCCGCGCAACCGACGCCCTGAACAATGCGTGCCAGGATAAGAACTTCGAGCGAGGCCGAAAGGCCGCACAGCAGCGAACCGACCGAAAAGACGATGACGCCCAGCTGGAACACATTCACCTTGCCGCGCACGTCGCCCAGACGGCCAAACGGCAACATAGCCACGCAAGTCGCAAGCAGATACACCGAGCTTACCAGCTGAATGCGATCGAGGCCCACGCCCAGCTCCTTTTGCATCACGGGCAGCGCCACGGTCACGACGGTCGAATCCAGACACACCATAAACGTCATGATGAGCACGGTAAACAGAATCGCCCATTTGTTTTTGCCATGGGTGTCGCCCTCTAGAGCAATGTGCTCGCGGCGCAGCTGCTCTGCAGTTTTCTCCATATCCATCCTTTCGAGTGGCCTAACGCAAAAAACGGGGCCCCGATCGCCTACAAACAGTCGCGATTGGGGCCCCGCCTACGGAATCGGAACGAAAGGTCGCCGAAGCTTTCTGCCAGCATCGGCGCCTCGCACGAACGCTAGCCTAGCACTGCTCGAGCGCCTGCTCAAGGTCGGCAATCAGATCGGCCGTGTCCTCGAGGCCGCACGACAGGCGCACCATGTCGGCGGAGATGCCACAGGCGATGAGCTCCTCATCGTTCATCTGGCGGTGCGTAGCGTTAGCGGGATGCAGGCAGCAGGTGCGGGCGTCGGCCACATGCGTGGCGATCTGGGCGAGCTTGAGGCTCTTCATAAAGGTCTCGGCCGCCGCACGACCACCGGTAAAGCCAAAGCTCACGACGCCGCAGGTACCGTTGGGCATGTACTTCTGAGCCATGTCGTAGTACTTGTCGCCCTCTAGGCCCGGATAGCTCACGAAGCGCACTTTGGGGTGGCCCTGCAGGAACTTGGCGACCGCCAGACCGTTCTCGCAATGGCGCGGCATACGCACGTGCAGGCTCTCGAGCGAGCTGTTCAGGAAGAACGCCGCCTGCGGGTTCTGCATGGGGCCGAGGTCGCGCATGAGCTGCGCGGTAGCCTTGGTAATAAAGGCGCCCTCGCGGCCGAACTTCTCGGCATAGGTCACGCCGTGGTAGCTCTCGTCGGGCGTGGTGAGACCCGGGAACTTGTCCGCATGGGCCATCCAGTCAAACTGACCGTGATCAACGATCACGCCGCCCAGGTAGGCCGCGTGACCATCCATGTACTTGGTGGTGGAATGCGTGACGATGTCGGCGCCCCACTCAAAGGGACGGCACATCACGGGCGTCGGGAAGGTGTTGTCGACCATCAGCGGCACGCCGTGGTCGTGCGCGGCCTTGGCAAAGCGCTCAATATCGAGCACGGCAAGCGCGGGGTTAGCGATGGTCTCGCCAAAGACGAGCTTGGTGTTGGGCTGGAAAGCGGCCTCCAGCTCCTCATCGGTGCAGTCGGGTGCGACGAACGTGCAGGTCAGGCCCATGCGGCCCATAGTGTGAGCCAGCAGGTTGTAGGTGCCGCCGTAGATGGCAGAGCACGCAACCACGTGATCACCGGCACCGGCGACGTTAAAGATGGCGAGGAAGTTCGCAGCCATGCCCGAGCTCGTGAGCATCGCGGCGGTGCCGCCCTCCATCTCGCAGATCTTGGCAGCAACCAGATCGCACGTGGGGTTCTGCAGGCGGCTGTAGAAGTAACCGGACTCCTCCAGGTCAAACAGCTTGCCCATATGCTCGGACGTATCATACTTCCACGTGGTGGACTGGTAGATAGGCACCTGGCGCGGCTCCGCGTCACCCGGGCGGTAGCCGCCCTGAACACATGTGGTACCGATAGTCTGCTCGCTCATATCTTGCTCCCTTGCCTGGGTTTTAGTTTTATTCGGTTCACGATACCGCTACCCTGCACCCCTCTCAACCCATCCCAAAGGTAGGTTATGGGACTAATTAATCAAGGGTTTTATCTCAAGCCTTGGGCATTTGCTCGATAGATAAAAATGAGGCATACATGAAGCTCTCGATGATTACATGCACCGTCACGGGTACCATAGGCGAGTACACCGTAACCAAGGAGACAACGATGAAGCAAATCGATACGGCCCAGCTCGACATCAACGCCTGTCAGGCTCAGGCTGCCGAATACCACGCCCGCGGCTTTAACTGCGCCCAAGCCGTCGCCTGCACCCTCGCGCCTGCCGTCGGACTCGACCCCCAGATCGCCTTTACCCTCACCGAGGGCTTTGGTGCCGGCATGGGCGGCATGACCGAAACCTGCGGCGCCATCTCGGGCGCCGTGGCCATCATGGGCTTCGTGATGAGCGACGGCATGGAAAACCCCAAGACCAAGGGCCAGACCTACAAGCTGTCGCGCGAAATCGCCAAGCGTTTTGGCGAGAAGAACACGACGACCGTCTGCGGCACGCTCAAGGGCATCGGATCGGACAAGGGTCCGCTTCGCAGCTGCCCCGGCTGCATCGACGATGCCGTCGAAATCGCCTGTGATGTACTAAAGCAGCTCGCCGAGTAAACGGCAGCACAGAAAAACGACGGCCGGCGCGCTTGGGATCCATCCAAAAGCACGCCGGCCGTCGCCGTTAGAACTCGGCAAATACGGGAGCACCGACCTCGATCTCCTCGCGCCCCGCCATAAGCTCGCGCATCCTGGCGCAAAAAGACTCCTGCTCCCCCGCCTTAAACACCAAGTGAAGTGTCACGGCATCCGCGTAATCGGTATCCGAAACCTTGGCACCCGAATCCTGCGCCAAGCGAAGCACCTGCTCGTACTGCGGATAGGCCACATGCACGTCAACAGGCACGACGCTCGTCATCTCGACGATCTGCCCGGCCTCCC
Organism: Collinsella sp.; assembly: GCA_019414515.1. Lineage (GTDB taxonomy): Bacteria > Actinomycetota > Coriobacteriia > Coriobacteriales > Coriobacteriaceae > Collinsella. The sequence continues at coordinate 51,018 of DXLX01000026.1, read as the reverse complement.
GAGCCGCGGCCACCGCCGCTTGCGTCGCCGCGGTATAGGCGCGTACCAAGCCACCAGGCCCCAACAGCGTGCCACCAAAATAGCGCGTCACTACGCAGCAAACATTTTTGAGCCCCGCGCCGCGCAACACCTCGAGCGTCGGCATACCGCTCGTGCGGCTCGGCTCACCGTCATCGCTTTGACGCTCGCGTCCATCGACCAAAATCCACGCGGGAACATTGTGTCGAGCGTCGTAATGACGTTTGCGAACGGTCTCGATAAAGGCATTCGCCTCATCCTCGGACTCAATATGGACCAGCTGGGCAATAAACCGGCTCTTGCGGTCCACAAATTCGCCCGAAACCTCAATATTCGATTGCAGAGTAAAATAGCTGTCCAACAAAGCCCCTCAACAACAAGCAAAGCAACAAACAGCCTCAATAATACGGCAAAGACCGTACCGATAACCCCAGTAAATAGAACGGCAACGCCAATGACCAGGCAAAAACAGTGAGACGTCAAGGATGACGGCGCCGATGAATCCGTCAACGAAAGCGAGAACCCGTCAGCGCGAGCAAGGTGCCTTGAAAGACGAGATTGCAACAGAAATGAGGCTGCCGATGATCAGGCACAAGCAGCGAGACGGCGTCAGCTGAGTCGATTTGGCCCGAAAGAGGAGGGAGCACGCCTTATGGCGGCGACCGACGAATGAGCGCCAAATCGGCCAGCTGACGCCGTCGCAGCGTCAACATAGTTGCTGAGTGGGCCTATAAGCCGGGTTCTGTCGTGAACGGTCATTTATCTTGTCTGCACGTTACCGTGCAGTTCCACGCACGCTACCCGAACGCGGACCGGGCCGGCCCATAGCGTTCCTATTCGCGCTTGCTCCGGATGGGGCTTGCCAAGCCGCCGTGTTACCACGACGCTGGTGGTCTCTTACACCACCGTTTCAGCTTTTCCCTTTACGCCTTGCGGCGCAGGTGGGAGTCTTCTTTTCTGCGGCGCTTTCCGTCGGATCACTCCGCCCGGCCGTTAGCCGGCATCCCGCCCTCTGGAGCCCGGACTTTCCTCACGCGTGCTGCAAGCAGCACATCGCGCGACCGTCTGGCCCACTCAGCAGTGCAAGAGTGTAACACACCGTTGCCGCAGGCAATGGCACAACGCAAACGCTCGACACGATAAACCAAGAACCGCCATGCGCTACAATGGTCCTGTCGATGGGCAACGTCGTCAGTCGAGACGCGACCGCGCTCCACACCCCTCCGTCTACTCGGTGTGTTCCCGCCTCCTCCCCGAGGCGGGATGTCGGCATTTTTCATGCACTGACAACCCAATAGCCTGTGGACAGCCCGGGCAGCATCGCGCATCTCGGCACCAAATGCAAAAAGGGACCCGTCCATTGCGGACGGATCCCTTAAAACAAGTGATCGTCAAACCGATTTACTCGGCGTCGGTCTCCTCGTCCTTCTTCTCGGAAGGCAGCGGGGTAACCTCGATCTCGACGCCCAGAGTCTCAGCAGCGGACTTCATGGACAGGGAGATACGACGACGGTCGAGGTCGATCTCCATGACCTTGACCTGAACCTTGTCGCCCACGTGGGTGACCTGAGAAGGCTGATCGACGTGCTTGTTGGCCATCTCGGAGATGTGCACCAGGCCCTCGATGCCCTCGCCCAGATCGACGAAAGCGCCGAACGGGACAAGCTTGGTCACAGTGCCCTCGACGATAGCGCCGACGGGGTACTTCTTGACCAGTGCGCGCCACGGATCCTCGGTGGTCTGCTTGAGACCCAGGGAGATGCGCTCGCGGTTGAGATCGACGTCGAGAACCTCGACCTCGACCTCCTGGCCGACCTTGACAACCTCGGAAGGATGGTTGACGTGGTTCCAGGAGAGCTCGGAAATGTGGATGAGGCCGTCGATACCACCGAGGTCGACGAAGGCGCCGAAGTCGACGATGGAGGAAACGGTGCCCTGGAGACGCATGCCAGACTTGAGCTTGGACAGGATCTCGGAGCGCTCGGCCTTACGGGACTCCTCGAGCACGACGCGACGGGAGAGGACGACGTTGTTGCGGTTGCGGTCCATCTCGATGACGCGGGCCTCGATGCGGGTGCCCATGTAGGAGGTGAGGTCCTTGACGCGACGGAGGTCGACAAGGGAGGCGGGCAGGAAGCCACGCAGGCCGATGTCGAGGATCAGGCCGCCCTTGACAACCTCGATAACCTCGCCCTCGACGTTCTCGCCGGAGTTGAACTTCTCCTCGATGCGGTTCCAAGCACGCTCGTACTCGGCACGCTTCTTGGACAGGACCAGACGACCGTCCTTGTCCTCCTTCTGGAGTACCAGAGCCTCGATGGGATCACCGAGTGCAACGATGTCTGCAGGGTTAGCGTCCTTGCGGATGGACAGCTCGCGGACCGGGATAACGCCCTCGGACTTGAATCCGATGTCAACGAGCACCTCGTCATGCTCGATCTTAACGACAGTGCCGTTAACGAGATCGCCCTCATCAAAGTCGGTAATCGTACCGTCGATGAGGTTGTTCATCTCCTCCTCGTTGACATCGTCAAGAGAGAAAATGGACGAGTTCTGAATCTCACTCAAAGGTGGACCCCTTTCGAACTACGGGGCCCCGATTGCTAGGACCTACAGAAGGGTGCGACAAGCACACAACGTTTAGGAACACTCGGGAGCCGACAGATACTAATGTGACGCTTATGCAATCACGTTCGTATAGGTTACGGGGAAATGAGTTCGATTTCAAGCGTGAACTGCGATTTTTTACTCGTGTGGAGACTTTTTCGTAATCTTATGAACACACGTCTCCGCAACTTGACGATAACCAGCCAGGCATTCGGCTTTGGGGTAAAGTATCCGGAGCCAACGATTCTAGATCGATTTTTCGAGAAAGGTGCCCGCGTGCTCAAAGCAGTCGTTTTCGATATGGACGAAACGCTTCTCAGCATCAACCTCAACGCGTTCATCCTTCGCTATTTTAAGGATGTCTCTTCGATGCTCGCGGATATCGGGCGCCGCAGCCGCGGTGGCACGATGGCGCGCCTCGGCACCATCCTGGTCGACCTCAACGCCAATCGCCGCAGCGGCACGGACAACCGCACCAATCTTGAGTTTTACCAAGAAGAGGTCGAGCGCCGATGCGGGATCTGCCTCTCCGATCCCCTCATCTACGAGGCGTTTACCTACTATGACCGCGAAGTTCTTCCGTACAAGAACGACGATATCATTAACGCCCACGCCATGCCGGGCGCACACGCCGCGCTCCAGGCCGTACAGGACGCAGGGCTGCGCTGCGCGCTCTTTACCAACCCCAGCTTTCCCCAGGGGGCCATCGAGTGCCGCATGGGTTGGGGCGACCTGGCCGACGCCCCCTTTGAACTCGTGACGCACATGGGAAACGCCACCCGCTGCAAGCCCGATGCCACCTACTATCTAGAGCAGCTTCAGGTGATGGGGCTCGAGCCACACGAGGTCCTTATGGTGGGCAACGATCCCAAGCGCGACTTCCCCAGTCCCGCCTGCGGCATTCAAACTGCCTATGTTGGCCAGGGAAAACCCGGCCGAGCCACCTGGCGCGGAACCATGGAAGACTTCGCCCGCGACTTTAACGCCGTAATCGAAGCCTTCTACGAACACCAAGTAGCCGACGAACTGTCGTAGGACCCCTCGCTCCAAACCAAATATCGCCGCAGGTTGAGCACAAGTCAGCGAAAATGCCCCTAAGCGAGCAATGTGCCTTGAAAGAGGAGGGCATAGGCCTTCTGGCCATGCCCGACGATTGAAAGGCAGATTGCCGCTTAGGGGCATTTGCAGCGTCGACTGGTTACGCGGTTTGGTAAAACCGCGTAACTAGCACACCTGGGTTTTGCCGATCATGATGTTGAGGATCTCGATGTCGGTGTCCTTCATGCCCACGCGGCCTACGTAGCCCATACTGGCGATTGTTTGCTCAACGGTATCTTGGATCAGGCCCTCGCCGGCGCGGAAGCCGCGACCCTGCATGGCCATATCATGGCCCAGAATCGCCGCATCGACGGCAGCCGAGATCTTGGCGGCACAGCTCGCCTTGGCGCCGTCGCACACGATGCCGCCCACGTTACCGAGCGTGTTCGAGACGGTCGCGCCAATCTGTTCGCGCGTGCCACCGCACAGCCAGGTAATCGCAGCGCCGGCGCCGCACGCAGCGCAAATAGCACCGCAAAACGCCGAAAGCGCACCAATATAGCTCTTGATATGCACGGCGATAAGATCGGACAGCATCACGGCGCGCACCAGGCGCTCGTGGTCGCAACGCAGGTACTCGGCATACTCCATGACGGGCAATGCGCAGGTAATGCCCTGATTGCCCGAGCCGCACACAATGGCGACCGGCAGCGCGCAACCGTTCATGCGGGCGTCGGACCCGGCGGCCGCACGGGCACGGGCGCGGCAGGCGACGTCATCGGCACGAGCACCCAGCAGCGTACGGCCCACCTCGGCGCCCCAAGCGTGCGCGAGACCCTCGGCACTGATCGCGCCATTCAGCTCAATCTGACGCTCAACGGCAGCGCGGGCGTCCTCAATGTCACCGTCCTCGATAAAGTCGATGATGGTCTCGATCGACATGGGCGTGTCGGCGTTATCTGCCGCACGCTCGGCCACCACGCGCTCGGCGCAGGCGGCGCACTCCCCCGCCGACTTACCGCATACCGGAATACCGTCGAGCGTATGGCACGTGACATTAGTGTGGTGATCGGTAATCTCGACGACCGCGGTATGGCCCCCGGCCGTCGCAGTCACCTTGATGTAGAGGTTGGGCACACCCTCGACAAGCGACACATCGCAGTAGTCCGCATCGGCAAGCAGCTCGGCCACGCGGGCGCGGTCCGCGTCATCGACGCTCTCGAGCACCTCGAGCGCGCTCTTGGCGTCGCCGCCCACGGCACCCAGCACGGCCGCGGCCTCAATACCGTGCATACCGCCCGAGTTGGGCACGGTCACGCTCTTGACGTTCTTGATGATGTTGCCCGAGCAGGCAACATCCATATGATCGGGTTCGCAACCGAGCGTCTGGCTCGCCAGCGCCGCTGCATAGGCAACGGCAATGGGCTCGGTGCAGCCGAGTGCACAGACAAGCTCGCGGTTCAAAACATCGCAAAACGCGGCATCACGGATGGAATCGGTAGGCATAGGTATCTCCTGCTTGCATAACGGGCTAGGCTCTCAAAAAATGTTAGCTCCTTTATTTGATAACAATGCATCAAAAACCGCAACCATGGTTCCGGCGGACGGCGCTCAAGCACAAACTGACAGCATTCATTCATGAGAAGCCGGTCTTGTTGCATGCTAAAGCGTTTGACCAAAAAACGCCCGAGCGTTTACGCAAAAGTCGCGCTATCATGCAGTCGAACGCGGTAAACACCTTTAGCATTTGCGCCGCACAGACCAGAGAGGAACCATCCATGAAGATCGGTATCGGTAACGACCACGCCGCCGTCGAGCTCAAGAACATCATCTCCGAGCACCTGAAGGAGCGCGGCTGCGAGGTCGTGAACTTTGGCACCGACACCTCCGAGAGCTTTGACTACCCCATCGCCGGCTACAAGGTGGGTAAGGCCGTTGCCAACGGCGACGTCGACCTGGGCATCCTCATCTGTGGCACCGGTGTCGGGATTAGCCTGGCTGCCAACAAGGTCGAGGGCGTACGCGCCGTCGTGTGCTCCGAGCCCTTCAGCGCCAAGCTCTCCCGCATGCACAACAATACCAACGTGCTCGCCTTTGGCGCCCGCGTCGTGGGCTCCGAGCTCGCCAAGATGATTGTCGACGAGTGGCTCGACGCCGAGTTTGAGGGCGGTCGTCACGAGCGTCGCGTTAACCTCCTCAACGAAATCGACCACACGCGCGGCCTCAAGGTCGTCGACGAGGCCTAAACATCTCAGTGCCACAAGCTAACAGCAGGGGCCCGCTCGGAACTCATGACCGAACGGGCGCCTTCATAGATTTTGGAATAAAAGGGCGCCGCGGATGGAGTTCCGCGGCGCCCAAGCCACACGCTAACAGCTTTAAGGAGTCAAAGCTGGTTTAGCCAAAGAAGCGCTTGATCTCGATCTCGGCGTTCTCCAGGCAGTCGGAGCCGTGGATCACGTTGGCGTTGACATCGACAGCGAAGTCGCCGCGGATGGTACCAGGAGCAGCGTCAAGCGGATTAGTAGCGCCCATGAGGGTGCGCATCTTAGCAACAGCGGAGAGACCGGAAACGACCATCTTGACGACCGGACCGCTCGTCATAAAGTCACAGAGACCGCCAAAGAAGGGCTTGTCGGCCAGATGGGCGTAGTGCTCCTCGACGGTAGCGCGCTCGAGCGTGGTCATCTCCATGCGCTCGATGACAAGGCCGCTGCGCTCGATGCGAGCAACAATCTCGCCGATCTTGCGGTCGCGCACGGCGTCGGGCTTAATCATGATGAAGGTCTTCTCGATAGCCATAAGGTAGCCTTTCAAGTAGGTTCGCGCGTGCCCAAGTCCCATTCCGGCACCCGCCTGGACTGCATCGTAACAGAGTTTTAGCTGCAGTTAAACAAAAAGCTGTTTATTGAAACGTTGCAATTTATTGAAGCGTTCCATATGTGTCACTTCTGTTTCGAAGCTCGATTAGAGTACCATCCGACTGCCCATCAACCGCATCGAGCAGAGCAGACGGTCGGTTGCCGCCCGCGAACGTACCCCCTTCACAACCTGCCCAAAGGTCCTACAGAACTTCTCGACAAGCCCCTCCCCCATAGCAACAAAATACGGACGCTCACATCAGCAGACGTCCGTAAAGCAAAAAACGATTTATCAATACATGGCCAAAACGGCTTCAGCCAAACCTCTTCTTTGCCCCATGACCCATCTCGACGACCTTGGTTAGCGATCCAAACACACCTTCGTCGACCACGAGCTGCGCCTCGGCACGCTGCAGCTGCACGGCAACGGCGGCAGGGGCGGTGCCGCCCTCGGTCGTGCGCGCGGCAACAATCGACGGGATGTCGAGCGCCTCGGTAATGTCGCGCTCAAAAAGCGGGCTTGCCTCCTGGAACACCTCAAACGGCAGGTCCTCAAGATTGCAGCCGCGCTTCTCGCACATCAGGACCAGATGGCCCACCACGGCATGTGCCTCGCGGAACGGCAGACCACGCTTGGCCAGGTAATCGGCAACATCGGTAGCGGCAAGGTGCCCCACGCCGCACTCGCGCGCCATGGCATCCTCGTTGACGGTCCAAGTCGAAATCATTCCGGCCATAACGGACAGGCACTGCATGAGCGTATGGGCGGTATCGAGCGCGCCCTCCTTGTCCTCCTGCAAGTCCTTATTATAGGCGAGCGGCAAGCCCTTCATGGTCACGAGCAACTGCACCAGGTTGCCGTACACGCGACCGCTCTTGCCGCGGATAAGCTCGGCAAAGTCGGGGTTCTTCTTCTGCGGCATGATAGACGAGCCGGTGGAGTAAGAGTCTGAAAGCGTGATAAAGCCAAATTCGGAGCTCGACCACAGCACGATCTCCTCGGAAAGACGCGACAGGTGCATGGCCATGACGGAGCCGGCGTAATGCAGATCGAGCAGGAAATCACGGTCGGAAACAGCATCGAGTGAGTTAGGAATCACGCCCGCAAAGCCAAGTTCGGCAGCCGTCATCTGGCGATCGAGCGGATAGCTCGTACCAGCAAGCGCGGCAGCGCCCAGCGGGCAGTTGTCGGCGGCATCAAAGGCGGCCTTCAGGCGCGTAAAGTCACGCGCGAACATCCAGGAATATGCCAGCAGATGATGCGACAGCAGCACGGGCTGAGCGTGCTGCATATGCGTGTAGCCCGGCAGAATCACCTTGTCGTACTTCTTGGCCGCATCCACCAGCACATGGCGCAGCTCAAGATTGGCCTCCATGAGCTCCTTGGCCAGTGCCTTGACGCCCAGGCGCGTGTCGGTCGCCACCTGGTCGTTGCGCGAACGTCCGGTATGCAAGCGCTTACCGGCCTCGCCGATGCGGCGCGTCAACTCGCTCTCGATGGACATATGGATGTCCTCGTCGTTGATATCGAAGGTAAAGTTGCCGGCATCGATATCCTGTTCGATTCCGGTCAGGCCCTCGGCGATCGCCTGCTCGTCCTCGGCACTGATGATGCCCTGGGCGGCCAGCATCTTGGCATGTGCCTTAGAGCCGGCGATATCCTGCTTATAGAGATGCTTGTCGACCGGCAACGACGCACCAAACTCCTGCGTGACCTCGGCCACGCCCGCCTCAAAACGACCGCCCCAAAGAGCCATGGAACCGTCTCCTTTCTCCAAATACCAAAACAAGCGCCCAAAGCAATGTGCCCTGTCGCTAAAGCGATTTACCAACCGCTAGTTTTGCACATTCCCCACTGCGTGCGGGACCATGTAGCTAATTTGCAAAGAAGTGACGCACCATGCACTTGGCGCCCACGGACTCCCTCCTGAGGTTGCCCTGCGAACCGTCAATCCAAGCCTTCAGGCTCATAGGGACGTCCTCGACGTTTACAGTATCGAGCTCGGGCGCGAGGGCAAGTAAAGCATGCGCAATAGCATTGAACATAATGGATACTCCTCATTTATATAGGTGCAAGGCCGACAAATTGATAGAAGGAGCCCCGCCGGACAACCCCGGCGGGGCTCGGACTCAGCCGCAGTCGCGGCATCATATATGCGGGCGGAACGTAGGGGCCACCGATGTTAAGAAGTGTCAGCAAGCATAACGAAAGGTAGGGACCCCATGCGCCCGTTATGTATCACGCGGATGGGCCGCGCGGATACCAAGGAAAGGAAGCCTTAAGCCTGGGCGGCGGCAGAGCTGGGACCCTGGACCTTAGCCCACGTCTTGAGCGACAGCGTATCGATCTCGATAAAGCCGGCGCTGGCCTTCTCGTCAAACGTGGTGTCGCGGTCGTAGGTAGCCAGACCGTAGTCGTAGAGGCTGAAGGGGCTCTTGCGGCCGACGACGTGGCAGTTGCCCTTAAAGAACTTCAGGCGGACGGTGCCGGTCACGAACTTCTGGGTGTCGGCCATAAAGGCGTCGAGCGCGTTCTTGAGCGGGCTGTACCACTGGCCGTTGTACACGGCGGTGGCCCAATCCTGCTCGAGCTTGATCTTGGTCTTGAGCAGGTCGCCCTCGACGCAGATGTCCTCGAGCGCCTTGTGGGCGGTGATGAGCGTCAGGGCGCCGGGAACCTCGTAGCACTCGCGGCTCTTAAGGCCCACCAGGCGATCCTCGACCAGATCGAGACGGCCAAAGCCATTGTCGCCGGAGATCTTGTTGAGGGCGATGACGATCTCGGAGAGCTTCATCTTCTTGCCGTCTACGGCGACGGGCTTGCCGGCCTCAAACTCAATCTCGGTGTAGGTCGGGGTGTCCGGCGTGTCCTCGGGGTTCTTGGTCATAACCCAGGCGTCGTCGAGCGGCTCGTTCCAGGGATCCTCCAGGTGGCCGCACTCAATGGCACGACCCCAAAGGTTGTCGTCGATGGAGTAGGGGTTGTCGTTGGCACCCTCGGGAACCGGCACGTTGTGGGCGTGGGCATAGGCGACCTCGTCGGGACGGCACTTCAGATCCCACTCGCGCACCGGGGCGATAACCTTGAGCTCAGGGTCGAGGGCCTTGACGGCGGCCTCAAAACGGACCTGGTCGTTACCCTTGCCGGTGCAGCCGTGGGCGACGTAGGTCGCGCCAAACTCGTGGGCGACCTCAACAAGCTTCTTGGCGAGCAGCGGGCGGGAAAGAGCGGAGAGCAGCGGGTACTTGTTCTCGTACATGGAGTTTGCAGCGATGGCCTTAGTCAGGAACTCATCGGAGAACTCGTCGCGCAGGTCGAGCACCTGGCAATCGAGAACGCCCAGGTCGAGCGCCTTCTGCTTCTTGGCATCCAGTCCGGTCTCTTCCTGGCCCACGTTGCCGCAGACACAAACGACATCGAGATTCTTCTCGTCCTGGAGCCACTTGACACATACGGATGTATCAAGACCACCGGAATATGCGAGAACGACTTTTTCCTTGCTCATGGCTGTTTCCTTTCGCCCTTGGTAGCTAGTTAGAACATCGGTCAGTTGCAAGTCATTTCAAGGTCATATACCGTGCAATATCAGGTTAAATAGCAAAAATCAGCACATACATGCCCTAGAAACATGCAGCAATGTCGTGCTAAAACCCAACGACCTCAAAATGACTCTGTTGAGGCAATTCGCCCCATGCGGACAGAGACGATTGTTATCGTCGTCGGGAAATTGCGCGCTGGCGTCGGATGGCATTGTCTGCAGTGGTGATGATCTTTACGAACTGCATCTGCCTCTCCTTTCACCTATCGCCGGGCGCAATTCTAATATCGCAAACGGTACCTTTTCCTCGGTAAGCGGTTGTTTTTCCGTCTCCGTTTTCGATGTTCGCTATACTACGCTAAAGCGCCTGCTGTACAAGCGACAAATTCAAATTTCTGAAAAGTTTTTTCATTAATTTGTGAAGCGTGGTGCAAATACGCTCCGTTCCTGCGAAAATACGCCCGACTACGAGTTGATGGTTATAACGTCTGAAACAATTTCGAAACGAAAGGCTCGCTTTTATGCAAACTTACGAATCGGACGCCAATATCAGAAACATTAAGCTCATCGCCGTCGACATGGACAAGACGCTGCTGACCGACGAGCGCGTGCTGCCCCAGGGCCTCGATGAGCGCCTGGACAAGCTCGCCGAGGCTGGCATCGTGTTCTGCCCCGCCAGCGGACGCCCCACCCCCAAGCTCGAGGAGATGTTCGAGAGCATTAAGAACCGCCTGGCCTTTTGTCCCGACAACGGCGCCTGCGTCATCTATCGCGGAGAGTATATCTATAAGAGCAATATCGACGCTGAACTGTATCAGCAGGTCTTGAGCCGCGCCTCGGAGGATTCGCGCGCCGTCCCCGTGCTGTGCTGCTACGACGAGTTCTATGTGCTTGCCCGTGACCATCAGTATCATAACGAAATCAGCGTGTACTACAACACGATCAACTACGTCGATACCTTTGATGGCATTGATTTCGAGTCCAACAAGATTTCGGTCTTCTTCCCCGGCTACGACGCCGAGCCCGCTTTCCGCGAGACCTATAGTCCCGAGTTCTCGGACAAGCTCTACGTCACCAACGCCGGGCGCGAGTGGATCGACTTTATGAACCTGGGCGTCGACAAGGGCGCCGGCGTCGCTCACCTGTGCGAGCACCTGGGCATCGATATTGCCGATGCTGCCGCCGTGGGCGACACCTACAACGACATCCCCATGCTGGAGCGCGTCGGTCACAGCTTTATCGTGGACAATGCCGAGGAGCATATGAACGCGCATGCTAAGTGGCGCATTCCGAGTAACAACGACGGGGGCGTACTGACGCTCATCGACGCCATCTTGGCGGCTCGGTAGCCGTCCCATCGGGCCTGGCCGGGCGGCACGGGATAACTTTTCGCTCGGTCAGGTCCTGCGCAAGACGAAAGCCACATTAAGTGGCTTTCTTTGCGTGCGGAATCTACGAAAAGTTATCCCGTGCCGCCCGGCCAGGCCCTAGGTTTACTTACCTGCCGCCTAGATGGCGTCTTGGCGTCTAGATACTTGGCTGATTTTTTGGAATGAAGGGGGCTCCTTGTTGGCAAGGAGCCCCCTTCTGCTTTTGGCTACTTTGGGGTTGTTGGTACGTCTTTATTTGGCATCGGCCCAGGTTATGCCGGTGCTGGCTTCGGCGATCAACGGTACGCGGAGGTCTACTACGTGCTCCATTACGTCGCGGACCATGGCGGTGAGGCGCTCGACTTCGTCGACGGGGCACTCAAAGTCTAGTTCGTCGTGTACCTGCAGAATCATGTGGGCGGCAAAGCCCTCTTCTTCCAGACGACGGCTTACGCGGGCCATGGCGATCTTGATGATGTCGGCGGCGGTTCCCTGCATGGGGTGGTTCATGGCCGTGCGCTCGCCAAAGCCGCGGAGTTGCGGGTTTTTGGCCTTGAGCTCCGGAATATGACGACGGCGTCCGTACATGGTCTCGGCATAGCCCGTCTGCTTGGCGCGCGCCACCACGTTGTCGAGGAACGTGCGCACGCCCGGGTAGGCCTCGTAGTAGCGGTCGATCATGTCGCGCGCCTCGGCCATCGAGATGTGCAGCGACTGCGACAGGCCGTACGCCTGCTGACCGTACACGATGCCAAAGTTCACGGCCTTGGCGCGGCTGCGCAGGTCGGGCGTTACCTCGGACACCGGCACGCCAAACACGCGCGCCGCCGTCTCGGCATGGAAGTCCTCGCCCTCGTTGAAGGCGCGCACCAGGTGCTCGTCGCCCGAAAGATGCGCCAGCAGACGCAGCTCGATCTGCGAGTAGTCCACCGCCAAAAAGACGCTGCCCTCGCCTGCCGAAAACGCCGTCTTGACGGTACGACCCAGCTCAGAGCGCGTCGGAATGTTCTGCAGGTTCGGATCACTCGAGGACAGACGTCCCGTTGCGGTAATGGTTTGGTTATACGTGGTGTGCACGCGGCCGTCGCCTCGACGCAACGGTCCCAACGTGTCCAGATAGGTTGACTTGATCTTGGACTTCTCACGCCAGTCCAAAATCAGGCGCACGATCTCGTGGTCGCGGGCAAGATCGCTCAACACCTTGGCATTGGTCGAATAGTAACCGCGCTTGGTCTTTTTGAGACCCTTGGTCGGAAGGCCCATCACATCAAAGAGCACATGCGAAAGCTGCATGGGGCTGCCAATATTAAAGGTCTCGTCACCGGCAAGGTTGCGAATGCTTCGCTCAACTTCGGTGATCTGGGTCGCCAGGCCCTCGGACAGGCTGCGCAGTCGATCGGGATCCACGAGCATGCCCGCGCGCTCCATCTTGGCGAGCACCGGCACAAGCGGCATCTCGATGCCGTCGAACACGTTGGCGGCGTTCTCACGGGCCATGCGATCGCGCAGCGGCGCGACCAGCGTCAGCGTCAAGGCAGCCGTGCGAGCGGCGGGCGCAGGAGCGTCCTCGCCGGCACCCTCTGCGCCGCGTGCCGCGGGCAGCGACATCTGCAGATAGGTATCAGCCAGATACGCCTCATCAAACTCGGAGCGGTCGGAATCCAGCAGGTAGGCGGCAACCACGGTATCGAAGATACGCGTGGAATCGGCAGCGAGCGGATCCATGAGCTCGGGCTCAGAGGAATCGATGGGCGAAAGCTCGTGCAACAGCGCCTTCATATCCGGGCTCGTCACGCGGCCTTCCATAAACAGGCGCGCGAGCACACCAGCGATCACGCCGTGGGCAAAATTGAAGCCCTCGACAGCGGCAGGCGCGCCGCCATCGGCTTCCTCGAGCGCAAAGAGCCCCTTGGACGTCGCCAGCCACAGCGTACGCGTCAGGCCAAAGAGCGCACCCTCCTCCTTGTCATCGTCCACCACGGCGGCAACCCACTCGCCCGCATCAATCGCGCGGGCGACCTCGGACGCCACGGCAGCAAGTGCCTCCGCATCGCCTGCGGCGGCACGCAAAACGGAGGGAATCTCAAGCGTGCTGGCAGCGGGCACGACCCCGCCCTCGCCGCCAATCAGCGCCAGGAAGCGGTTCTGCATGGCCGTAATGCCGAGCGTGCCGAGCGCCGCGGAGACCTCGTCGGCAGAAAACGCCGGGAAGGACGTCGCCTCAAAGTCGAGCTCGACAGGCGCATCGGTGCGAATGGTTGCGACCTTGCGGCTCAGCAGCGCATCGTCGATATGTGCACGCAGGTTCTCGCCCATCTTGCCCTTGACCTCGTCGGCATGCGCGATGACTTCGTCCAGGCTACCGTACTGCGCGATGAGCGCACTCGCCTTTTTGGGGCCGATGCCCGGTACGCCGGGAATGTTGTCCGACGTATCGCCCTTCAGACCGTAAAAATCGGGTACGAGGGCCGGCGTAATGCCGTGATACAGGTCGTCCACGCTCTCGGGTGTCATGATCGCCACGTCGGACAGGCCCTTGCGAGTCGAGACCACGTTGACGTGCTCGGTCACGAGCTGATACATGTCGCGGTCGCCGGTCACCAGCAACATGTCGCAGCCGGCCTCCTCACCCAGGCGCGCCATGGTTCCCAGGATATCGTCACCTTCCCAGCCCTCAGACTGCAGAATCGGCACGTTGAGCGCGGTGAGCAGCTCCTTGATCATTGGAAACTGTGCGTGCAGATCGGGGTCCATGGGCGGACGCTGTGCCTTATACTGCGGCAGCATCTCCATGCGCACGCGCGGCTTGCCCTTATCAAACGCCACGACCACGCCGTCGGGGTTAAAGGCATCGATCATCTTGAGAAACATGTTCAGAAAGCCAAAGATCGCGTTGGTGGGGCGACCGTCCGGCGCGTTCATGGTCGGCGGCACGGCGTGGAAGGCACGGTGCATGAGCGAGTTGCCGTCGATAACGGCAAAGGTGCGGCGCTTATCAGACATATTGAATACCTCGCTTTGGGCTGGGCACGGTTTGCTCACCCCAGTTTACACGCTCCCCGCCCCGCGGCCACCGCACATCAAGCTCCGCCGCCATCTCACGCCCGTGCGTGATACGATGGCTCACGGTACATCAACCAGCACGATCAATCCGAAAGGAGCCTGCGTCATGGAGCGTCCCTGCGCATGGAAAAAGTACACGCCACAGCAAATCGAGGAGCTCGAGGAGCTTTGCCGCGGCTATAAGCAGTTTTTGAGCGAGAACAAGACCGAGCGCCTGTGCGTCAAGACCGGCATCAAGATGGCCGAGGAGGCGGGCTACGTCAATCTGGAGACCGTGATCGCCGAGGGCCGCGCGCTCAAGGCCGGCGACAAGGTGTACGCCGCCAATCACGGCAAGGACCTCATGCTCGTCAACCTGGGCACCGCCCCGCTCGAGCAGGGCTTTAACATCCTGGGCGCCCACGTGGACTCGCCGCGCCTGGACCTTAAACAGAACCCCGCCTTCGAAGCCGGCGACATGGCCTACCTCGACACGCACTACTACGGTGGCGTCAAGAGCTACCACTGGGTGGCCTCCCCGCTTGCACTCGTGGGCGTCATCTGCAAAAAGGACGGCACCACCGTCGACATCAACATCGGCGACAAGGCCGACGACCCGGTCTTTACCATCTCCGACCTGCTGATTCACCTCTCGAGCGAGCAGATGGCCAAGCCCGCCAAGGACGCCGTCGACGCCGAGATCCTCGACGTGATCGTGGGCGGCCGCCCTGTCAAGTTTGACGAGGACGACAAGGACGCTCCCAAGGAGCCCGTCAAGCAGATGTTCCTGGACATCCTCAAGGAGCAGTATGACGTCGAGGAGGAGGACTTCCTCTCCGCCGAGATCGAGGTCGTGCCCGCCGGTCCCGCCCGCGACATGGGCCTCGACCGCTCCATGATTCTGGGCTATGGCCACGACGACCGTGTCTGCGCCTATCCGTCCATGCTCGCCCAGATCAACGTCGCCAACGTGGAGCGCACGAGCATCACACTCATCGTCGACAAAGAGGAGATCGGTTCCGTGGGTGCCACTGGCATGACAAGCCGCTTCTTCGAGAACACCGTCGCCGAGATCATGACGCTCGCCGGCGAGGATAGCCCGCTGGCCCTGCGCCGCGCGCTCGCCCGCAGCCGCATGCTTTCCTCCGACGTGTCCGCCGGCTTCGACCCGGGCTACGCCGGCAAGTTCGAGACCAAGAACGCCGCCTTCATGGGTCGCGGTCTGTGCTTCAACAAGTACACGGGCAGCCGCGGCAAGGGCGGTTCAAACGACGCCGACGCCGAGTACGTGGTCCTCGTCCGCGACATCATGGACGAGGCCGGCGTGGACTTCCAGACCTGCGAGCTCGGTCGCGTCAACGCGGGCGGCGGCGGCACCATCGCCTACATCATGGCCAAGTACGGCATGAACGTCATCGACTCCGGTGTTGCCGTCCTGTCCATGCACGCCCTGTGGGAGGTCGCCAACAAGGCCGATATCTACGAGGCCTATCGCGGCTACAAGGCCTTCCTCGAGCGCGCCTAACCAGCCCTTTATAACTTGCGGTGAAATACGGACTAAACTGGCCCATACACGGCCAAAACAGACCGTATTCCACCGCAACTTCTTTTTTGGCAGAGGAGAGTCTATGCTGCAGGTCATCATTTCGCCCGCCAAGCAAATGCGCGCGGCCCAAGATGCTTTTGAAGTCCTGGGCATTCCACCCTTTGTGCGCGAGACAGCTCGCCTCCACCGCGCACTGCTAGATATCGAGCGGAATGAAGGCAGCGGCGGCCTGCAGGCCCTTTGGAACGTGAGCGACAGGCTGCTTACAACGTGCCTGGATACGCTTCACGAATTTATGCCCGTCCTGAGCGATGCCGACCTCGCCGACCCCGATATCGCGCGTCGAATCTCCCCCGCCGTCATGTCCTACCACGGCATCCAATACCAAAGCATGGCGCCCGAGGTCATGGATGCCGCACAGCTCGACTGGCTGCAAAACCATCTCTGGATCCTCTCGGGCCTTTACGGATGCGTACGCCCCTTTCATGCCGTTGAACCGTATCGGCTGGAGATGGGCGCGAAGCTTGTCGTCGACGGCGCCCGAGACCTCTACGCGTTTTGGGGCGACAAGCTCGCACGGGCTATCGCTCCGGCAGGCTCCAACGCTACGATCGTCAACCTCGCCAGCGCGGAATACGCCAAAGCCGTTCTGCCCCACCTCGCGGGCGACGCCACAGCCGTCACATGCCTCTTTGGCGAAGGCATCCGCAACGGCAAGCCCATCCAGCGCTCGACCGCCAGCAAAAAGGCACGCGGCTCCATGGTGCGCTGGATGGCAGCAAACGGACTCGAGGACGCCGACCGTCTCACCGAGTTCAACATCGGCTATCGCCACGCCCCCGAACTCTCATACCCAGGCACCCTCGTGTTCATCAACGAACAGATGCTCTAGAGCCGGCACCCAACACTGACCCGCTCAGCCTTCTCTATATAACTTGCGGTGGAATAGTTCCTATTTGAGCCTTTTATCGCACAATCGGGAACTATTCCACCGCAACTTTTATGAATTGGCTGGCTAGGCTCGACACCTATTCTGCTAGACCGTCGGCCTTTGCAATCCCGTTTGTCGAACCGTCCTGATAGACAATCTTGACGTGCTCAACCTCGGACACCGCAACACCCGATGGAGGCTCCAGACGCCATTCCGTCAGGGCGATATCCATGGTCGTGGGCACATCTCCTTGATCTTTGAGCTTCACCGTCAGCGTTTTGAGCGCCGCGTCAAACGTCACGCGTTCGATTTCTTCGCCTGGAATGGACCCACCACTCAGCTGCAACTGCACAAACTCATCGCGCGGGTACCAATAATCGCCCGGAATGGCGAGCGTATTGGCATTACCGCCAGTACTCCTCACCGTCATAATCGGTAGGCTATCATCGGCCTCAAACTCCCAGGCAGCGCCGCCGCGACCGCCAAACGTCCAGATACAAAAGGCAATCACCAGCACGGCAAGCACCGCAAAACCAATCGCGACAAGGCCATGGTGCGCGCGGCTTTCCTCGGCCGATACATCCCATTGCGTCTCTCGATATAGATGCTTGTCTTCCATGTTCGCCTCCCCACAGGCACGCTCGTTGGCCCAATCGTACCCATTCAGGCTATACTTGAGCCCATGACATAACGGGGAGCTTGCAGGACAAGACGGCAGGCTGAGATTGGGCACGCCCGCCCTGACCCGCAAACCTGATATGGGTAATGCCAACGAAGGGAGCCGTGCCAATGAGCACACAGACCGAGCCCAAGCTCGTCACGCAAATCGACTTCGCCCGCGCCGGGCAGATCACACCGCAGATGAAGGAAGTCGCCGAGCGCGAGCATCGCGACCCCGAGTACATCCGCGAGCGCGTGGCCGACGGCCGCATCGCCATTCCCGCCAACATCGTGCACATCAAAAAGGGCATGCGCGCCTTTGGTGTCGGCGAGGGCCTGTCCACCAAGGTCAACGTCAACCTGGGCATCTCGGGCGATAAGGCCGATGCCGCCGAGGAGTGGAAGAAGGTCAAGATCGCCGAGGACTTTGGCGCCGACGCCATCATGGACCTTTCCAACTCGGGCAAGACGCGCCAGTTCCGCCAGCAGCTCATCGACGAGACGCCGCTCATGGTGGGCACCGTCCCCATGTACGACGCCATCGGCTACATGGAAAAGCCGCTGGTCAAGCTTACCAAGGACGACCTGTTCGAGGTCGTGCGCGCGCACGCCGAGGACGGCGTGGACTTTATGACCATCCACTGCGGCATCAACAAGTCGGTCACCAAGACCTTTAAGGAGACCGGCCGCCTGATGAACATCGTCAGCCGCGGCGGCTCGCTGCTGTTTGGCTGGATGGAGGTCACCGGCAACGAGAACCCGTTCTATGAGTTCTACGATGAGCTGCTCGAGATTTGCCACGAGTACGACGTGACGATTTCGCTCGGCGACTCCTGCCGCCCGGGCTGCCTCTACGACTCCAACGATGCCACCGAGACCGCCGAGATGATCGAGCTGGGCAAGCTGTGCAAGCGTGCATGGGCCGCGGGCGTCCAGGTTATGGTCGAGGGACCGGGCCACATGGCGCTCGACGAGATCGCCGCCAATATGAAGCTGCAGAAGCGCCTGTGCCACAACGCCCCGTTCTATGTGCTCGGGCCGCTGGTGACCGATATCGGTGTGGGCTACGACCACATCACCGCCGCCATCGGTGGCGCCATCTCCGCGAGCTCCGGCGCCGACTTCCTGTGCTACGTGACGCCGGCAGAGCACCTATGCCTGCCTAACGCCCAGGATGTGCTCGACGGCCTCATGGCCACTAAGATCGCCGCACATGCCGCCGATATCGCCAAGAAGGTGCCGCACGCCCGCGACATGGACGACAAGATGGGCCAGGCACGCCGCAAGCTCGACTGGGATGCCATGTGGAAGTGTGCTCTCGACCCAGTTACGGGCAAAAAGCGCTACGAGGAGTCCCCTGCCGCCACCGAGGGCACCTGCACCATGTGCGGCAAGATGTGCGCCGTCCGCACCGTCAACAAGGTGTTCGAGGGCACGACGATCGATCTTGGCATGGAGGACTAACTCGTCACCGGAGACACAAACGGCCACAAGGTGTTCGTCAATTGTTGACATGTGAACATTTTCTTACATTTACGTAAAGATTGCACCGCCCGCCCGGGATCGGCATACAGCTGGCCCGGGCAACTTTATAATGCAGGCAGAAGACCCATTTGAATCCGACCGAACAAGGGAGCGAACATGGATCGCAGTAAGGTACCCGCCGTTCTATCCATCGCAGGATCAGATTCCAGCGGTGGTGCCGGCATTCAGGCCGACATCAAGACCATCACGGCGCACCGCCTGTATGCCGAGACGGCCATCACGGCCATAACCGCACAAAACACGCTCGGTGTCACCGTTGTGCAAAACATCTCCCCGGATATTGTCGCGGCGCAAATCGATGCCGTTTTTGACGATATCCGCCCCAGTGCCGTCAAGATCGGCATGGTTTCCTCTGTCGAGATTATCGAGGTTATCGCCGACCGCTTGAGCGCCTGGGACGCACAAAATATCGTCGTCGACCCCGTCATGGTCGCCACCTCGGGCGCTCGCCTGATCGCAGAGGACGCCGCCGAAGCGCTTACACGCCGCCTGTTCCCACTGGCGACCGTCATCACGCCCAATATTCCCGAGGCCATGGCGCTGCTCGATTACGAGGTCGATTCCGAGCGCACGCAACAAAATGCCGCCATGCTCCTCACCCGCCGCTTTGGCTGCGCGTCCCTCGTTAAGGGCGGGCATTTTGTCAACGAGGCCAACGATGTGCTAGCAGAGCCCGCGCCGCTCGATGACGAGGGCAACCATCTGGGCGATCCGCTCACCACGTGGTTCCGCCACAAGCGTATCGAGACCGACAACACGCACGGCACCGGCTGCACGCTCTCGTCAGCCATCGCCTGCGCGCTGGCCCAGGGTATGGATCTTGCCGATGCCGTCAACGCCGGCAAGGCCTACCTAACGGGCGCTCTCGCCGCCGGCTTTGACATGGGCAAAGGCTCCGGCCCCGTTAACCATATGTGGCAGTATTAAGATTCGCAGCCCAAAACCACCGCAAAGGGGACAGGCACCTTTGCGGTGGTTCCCACAAACATCTCGATCTGTAACAGTTAGAATCCATTTTTCGGCCCGCCTGTTACAGATCGAGACATTCAAATTTAGCTGAGAAGATAATCTCGATCTGTAACAGTAACTCGGCAAAATCGACCCTAGATGTTACAGATCGAGACAAATGACCGATATCGACCTAAATAATCTCAATCTGTAACATCTAGCCCGTTTTCGGCCTTACAACTGTTACGGATCAAGACAAACAAACGAATCAAGCCACCGAAAGGGGAATTTTTACACTGCTTGGGGTCGCGCTACGCTCCGAGCATCTCTTTGAGCTTGGCTGCCACGGCGTGGCCCAAGCTCTCGTGACTTTCGGGCATCATGTGCAGATAATCGATATCGCCCGGCTCGGCAAAATCAGCGGCATTCAAAAAGTCGCAGCCAAACTGTTTGGCAGCATACGCATAGTATTCGGCAAAATGCTCCGAGGCCTCGACGGAGCGCTCGTCAAAGTCGGTCATGTACACATCGGCGATCTGCGGTTTAATCTTGATAGGCGCCATCAGCAGAATACGCGGGCAGGGCGCGGCTTCGGTCCAGGGAAACGCGCGGACGGTGCGAATCAGCGCCATGGCACCGTCAGCGATATCGGCAGCACCCACGCTAAAGACCGTCTTGCAGTCGTTGGTGCCCAGCATAATCACGATCGCGTCCAGCGGCTTATGGGTCTCGAGCAGCATCGGCAGCGCGCGAATGCCGTTGAGGTTGGTGTCCAGATGACACATATCGTCGCGCACCGTCGTGCGACCATTTAGGCCTTCCTCAATCACGTGCCAGCCCTCGCCCAGGTCGCGCTGGGCCACACCGCACCAGCGCACATCGTGCGCATAGCGCACCGCGGTGCCGTCGCGCATACCCGCCGGATCGTAGCCGTAGGTATTGCTATCGCCAAAGCACAGAACGTTTTTCATCGTAAGCCCTTCCTTTAGTAAAAAGCCGACGGGAGCAGTCTCTCCCGCCGGCCCGACCCATCTGTCGGCACGTACCGATTACAGGTACTTGCGCCAATCGTCATCGTCCTCATCGTCCTCGGCAGCAGCCTGGGCTTGCTCGGCGGCGTGAGCGGCCGCAGCACGAGCGGCAACCTGGGCATAGGACTCCTCGTTGCGCTCGGGGAAGTTTGCCAGCACGTGCTCGAACTTGGCAAAATCCTCGTCCCAACGCGTAGAAGGCACGGCAAAGAAGACCTGCTTGACCTTAAAGTCGCCCGATGCGAGCTCCTTGCGGAAGAGCTCAGCCACGGCCTCGGCGTCAAAGCCGTTGTTGTCGCAGCCCCAAGCGCCCAGCACGAGCTTCTCGCGACCCAACTCGTCGCAGATAGCAAGCACAAAGCGGATGCGATCGCGCAGGGCATCCAGCAAGGCATCGTCGCCCACGCGATACTCCTGGCGAGCGCGCTTGGCGTTGGGTGCGGCGGCGACGATTACGTCGGCATATGCATGTACGTGGTTGCGGTCGAAGCGCACCGCAGGCACCACCAGCGCACGATTGCGGTAAAGCTCGCAGTTGATGTTGCGGCGACGGTTCTCGCCGTACCATTTGCGCTGCTTATCGAGCACGTTGTACAGGTACGAATCGGCACAGAGCGTGGCCTCCTGGCCCAGATAGCCCTGGATGTAGCCACCGCCCGGGTTGGTGAACGAGGCAAAGGCGAGCACGGCCATGTCGCAGAACTGCGCGTAGCCTCGGCCGTTATCCAGAATGGCCTGCGTGGCAGAGGCGTCGAGCACGGTGACCTCGGGCAGGACCGGAGCGGGCTTTTCGGCGGCAGGCGCGGACTCGGCCTCCGCGGCCTCCTCTGCGGGTGCAGGCCCGGTCGTAACCTCGGTCTCTGCGGATGCAACCTCAGCGGTCTCGACCTCGGCGGCCCCAGACTCCTCGGCAATCTGTTCCTCGGCAGTGTCGGCCGCTTGGGCCTTAGCCTTCATCGCCGCGACAAAACCGGCAGGCATACCATCGAACTCGCGCACGCCGGCAAGCGAACGCTCGATGTCCTTGGCGCAGGCCTCGGACACAGCCACCACATGGCGCTCGGCGGCCTTGGCACGCGCCTCGCGCTTGGGATTGGGCTGACCCGCTCGGTTAGACCTGCGGTTACGGTTCCTGTTGTCGACATCTGCCATTCGTGGCCACCTTTCCTGTCGCTGCCGCTATCGGCTTTTTCCCATCCATCATACCCCGCCGCGCACAAAAAAGACGGCCCCGAAGGACCGCCTTTCGCATCGTTTTACCGTGTCCGGCAGGAAGCGTCGCAATGCCGCGCTTTAATCGCGACGACCAAGGATATTCAGGATGCGCAGGAACACGTTGATGATGTCCATGAACAGGTTGGATGCCATGAGCACGGCGTTGGGCAGCGTGGGCGGCACCGTCGTGGCCACATAGGTGTCATAGCCAATAAAGCCGGCGAACACCACGATCACGATCAGGTCGGTGATGGACTGCGAGACGCCCATGAACATCAGCACGATCTCGACCAGAATCGTGGCAAGTAGGATGCCAAAACCAATGCCGTACACACGCTGGAAGAACTTGGGGAAGGTCACGCCCAGCGCACCAAAGACAAAGGTGATGGCGGCCGTGGCGATAAAGGCGGTGTTAATGGTAGGCAGGTCGTAGTTGGCAAGGCCAAACGACGCCGTCAGGCCAAAGGTGCTCGCAAAGACCACGTAGCCCACGAGCGACAGGCCCACGGACTGTTTGCTGGCAGCAGCCGACATCATGACCATGCCGACGATGGTCAAAATAAATGAGCCAAAGACCAGCGGCAAAGCGGCGCCGCTCATCATCATGCGCGCAAACGACATGGTGCTCGTAAAGTAGGCACCGGCGCCCATGGCGCAAAAGCCCAAAAAGATCAGGGCAGACATGACAAGGTTGTACGCGCGCGGCGACATCTCCTTGGCACGGCTTGCGCCGGTTTCTATGGGGCCGTTCTGATAGCCCTGGATATCGTTCATACTTCGTCCTTTCAAAAAGCGCCGCGACGGCGCCGTAGCTGACAAGTTTCCTGCCATTGTACCCGAACGCCACGCGTTCTTACCTGCGACGCTCGCTCTCAAGCGTCCGGTCGAACGCCCACACCCACCAACGCATCAGATGAGTCTGCGAGCCATCCGGTCGCTCGCGTGCCTGTTCTTCCAGATACAGTTCGGTCGCATGTCCGCCAAAACGAACCTTATAAGTCGCCGTACGAATGCCGTGGACCGTCAGGCCAAAACCGGTGGACGAGACAATCTCGTCAATCGTAAAGCAACGACCATCGACCCAGCAGACGGTAACCGGCACGACCTGTCCGCCCGCGAGGATGCGAGCCACGACGTCCACATACTGCTTGTGCACGCGTCGAGTTTTGCCGTCTGTCTGTCGATATTCCATGCCTCCTATTATCGAACGCATGTTTGCGTATTGTAAAGCGAACAGACTGTGGTTTTGGGGTGTTGGGGCGCGCGCACGTGTCCTCATGGCGTGTTAGCAAAAAGAACACCCGCGGTCAACAGGGCTAATATTCAAATTTAGTGCCAAAAAGTTCACTTCTCCCATCAGAACTCGGTAAAGAAACCCGCAGGAGGTGATACGATTTATCATGTTTTTGTAACGTGTCTGCAAACTTCGAGAAAGCCCATATATGGACGTAACGTTCTCAACCTTCCTCGGCCAAATTGTGTCGAACCCAGTCCTTGCCGTCACCGTGATCCTCGCGTTGGGCGCCATCTTCGTCAATGGATGGACCGACGCGCCCAACGCCATCGCGACCTGCGTCACTACGCGCTGCATGCCCGCCCGCGCCGCCATTCTCATGAGCGCCGCGTTCAACTTTTTGGGCGTGCTCATCATGACGCATTTTAATGCCAGCGTCGCCAACACCATCTCGCATATCGTCGACTTTGGCGGAAACAGCACCATGGCGCTCGCCTGCCTATGCGCGGCGCTGTTCTCCATCGTCGTCTACGGTGCCACGGCATCGCGTTTTGGTATCCCCACCTCGCAGAGCCACAGCCTCATCGCCGGCCTGACCGGCGCTGCTATCGCCCTCGGTGGCGCCAGCAGCGTCAACGTCCACGAGTGGATGAAGGTCATCTACGGCCTGGCGCTCTCCATCGGACTGGGCTTTGTCATGGGCTGGGTCCTGTGCAAGCTCGTCTCGATTCTTTTCGCCGCCGCCAACAGGCGACGCGCCAACGTCTTCTTTAAATACGCTCAGATCGCGAGCGCTGCGGCCATGAGCTTTATGCACGGCGCGCAGGATGGACAGAAGTTCATCGGCGTGCTCTTTTTAGGCGTGGCCTTTGCCAGCGGCCAGACGAGCGTCGGCGATGCAGGCATCCCCATCTGGATTATGCTGCTGTGCTCGGCCACTATGGGTATCGGCACCAGCGTGGGCGGCGAGCGTATCATCAAGTCCGTCGGCCAGAGCATGGTTAAGCTCGAGAAGTATCAGGGCTTCTCCGCCGACCTGGCGGGCGCCGCAAACCTGCTGCTTGCCACCCTTACCGGCATCCCCGTGTCCTCCACCCACATCAAGACCTGCGCCATCATGGGCGTCGGTGCCGTCAAGCGCCTTTCGGCCATCAACTTCGGTGTCGTCAAGGACATGATGTTCACCTGGTTCTTCACCTTCCCCGCCTGCGGACTCATCAGCTTTGTCATGGCCAAGCTGTTCATGATGTTCCTCTAGTCAAACCGAACGTCCATCCGGACTGCATTACCTCGCCCGCCCATCTTCACCTCGAAAGGACCACCCATGGCAAAGAAACCTGATTCGTTCTACTTTGACAACTACGTCGCCTGCGCCGACCTAGCCGTCCAGGCCGCAGAGCTGCTCACCAAGATTTTTGAGAACTTTGACCCTGCGCAGATCCACGACATGCTCGATAAGATGCATGCGATTGAGCATGCGGCAGACAAGAAGCACCACGAGCTCGAAGACGCCCTGCTCACCGCCTTTATCACCCCGCTTGAGCGCGAGGATCTAGACCTGATGAGCTGCTCGCTCGACACCGTGCTCGATCGTATCGAGGGCGTCGTGCAGCGCGTCTACTTCACCAACATCCAGAGCATCCACCCCGATGCCATCGTCATCGCCCACAAGGTGACCGACGCCTGCCGCGCCATGAAGGACCTGATGGTCGAGCTGCCCAACTACCGCAAGTCCAAGACCCTGCGCGAGCTCGTCATCCAGATCAACACCATCGAGTCCGAGGCCGACGAGCTCTACATCAACGCCATGCGCAACCTGCACGTTAACGGCAAGGACCCGCTCGAGGTCATCGCTTGGCGTGACGTGTACGCCTTCCTGGAGTACTGCGCCGACTGCTGCGAGAATGTGGCCGATGTCGTGGATTCGATTGTCATGAAGAACAGTTAATTGGGGGTACGTATCCCACCGGTCGCGGGCCCGACCACTAATACCTTTTTCACTCCGGCTGCAAGCAGAGTCGTTCAAAAGGTATTAGTGGTCGGGCCCGCTCCCTTACGTACCACCATTGGGAACTTTGGCTGAGGGGTTGAGCGTGGTGGGGCCTTTGCTGTGATGGCCCTTGATTGCTCGGGGTTTTACTTTGGTATTCGATGAGCGATTGGCTGATTGCTGCTTTGGGTACTGTTTGGGTTACTTTGGGTTTGTTTGATTTTTAATTGTTGGAGGGCTTGTATGTCTTATTTGGATCTGGCTCGGGGTCGGTATTCTTGTCGTGAATTTGAGGCTCGGGCTGTGGAGCAGGCTGTGGTGGATGCCATTGTTGAGGCTGGACGCATTGCTCCTTCTGCTTGTAATAACCATCCAGCCCGTGTGATGGTGTTGGATACGCCTGAGCTTCTGGAGAAGGCAGCTGCTTGTCAGCCTCGGTTTGCTCGTGATGGATCCATCTTTGGCGCTCCGCTCATCTTCCTCATTTGCAGCGTTACCGACGACGCTTGGGTTCGTCCCTATGACCAGATGAACTCCAGCGCTATCGATACCTCGATTGTTTGCGATCAGATGATGATGGAGGCCGAGGAGCAGGGCTTGGGAACGTGCTGGGTATGCCATTTTAAGCCCGAGCTAGCCCGTGAGCAATTCAACCTGCCCGAGGGCGTTTATCCCTATCACATGCTCGTCTGCGGCTATCCTGCCGACCACATCGCCGATCCCGAGCATCGCGAGGCCCGTACCATTCCCCTCCCCGACTTCCTCCTCAAGTAGGTTTTGGCGCATGCCCTAAAACCACCTTTTGCCACGCGCCCTTCGCCGAGTTCTGTCCTATCGTACACAGAGCTCGGCGTTTTCGCGCTCAGGGCGCACGCGCTTCCCTATTGAAATGCAAGTGGAACAGCTTTCACGAATACATGGCCGAGCCGTGGGCGACTAACACGGCAACCATCATTCCTCGATAAAAGCCGGAACGCGGTTAGTCCTGCGCATCTTGAAATCACCAATCTTGTGAGAGACATAGAGAATGCCGTCCATCCCATCTCGCGATGCATATGACAGGTGAACAGAACCGCAATCCGCTCCATCATTGTCGAGAAGATCGAACGAATTCGGATCGCTCGTTGCGGCCAAACGACCACTCAGACAAGAGCCATCGTCATTACAGATTTGCCATTCCATGTCTTCGCCTGCAAGAATCGCCATAGACGTCCTGGTCGCGCCATCGCTGACATACATCCCGTCTATGCCAAACCCATTTTCAGCACCATCGATGAACGACTGCTCGGACCTATACGTCGCAAATGATGCACATAGCGCCATTGCAAGACCAACTACAAGGACAACAATTACAATCCTTACGTAGCTCTTAGCCATCATGCCATCCCTCTTTTCGCTTGCCTAAGGAAATGCGGAAGAAGCTGTTCGTCGCGGCTTGTTTGCACACCTTTCTGCCCCGGTTCGGCTACTTAGGTTGCTTGAGAGATCCTATATATGATTTTATCCGTATACGTAATATGAATTTTGGACATATCGAAATTTGTCAATAATTGTGAGAGCTTTCGCCTTCAGTGAAATGTATTGGCCTGTCTCTCATGCAAATTAAGTCCCTGGCAGGCGTTCCGAAGAGCACGATATTCTTAATTTGATAAATGATAGGAATTAAGGCATGTCCCAAAAATCTAATAAAAAGGAGCCCGCAAGTGCGAGCTCCTCTTAAGGGCGCTAGATTGTAGCTCTGGCGCTAGTCCAGGTCGTCGGCAGCAAAGTTGTCGATCGGGGCGAAGGGGTCAGCCACGGGGACAACCGGATCAGCAACAGGCAGCGGCTCGGCGGCGGGAACGGTCACCGCAGGAGAAGCGGCAGAGCCGACCGGCGTGGAGGCCATAAGATCAGCGGGGAAGGAATTCTGCGCATCGTCCATGAAGTGCTGGATGAGCTTGAGGTACTCGGCCTTGAACTCCTCACGGGAAGCCTTCAGACGGTCGATCTCCTCGAGCTCGGCCTGCTTCTCGGTCAGGGCCTGACGGATGACCTCGCGGGCCTTGGCGTCGGCTTCGTTGCGGATGCGCTCAGCGTTCTCGTTAGCGTCGTTGACGATACCCTCGGCGGTCTGCTGGGCAGCAATCAGAGCGGCAGAGATCTGGCGCTCCTGAGCGGAGAAGTCGGGTGCGGGAGCGGCCACAGGAGCGGCGGGAACGGCCTGAGCGGCAGCGTCCTGAGCCTGGGCAAGTTGAGCCTGCGTGTCAGCAAGCTGCTGCTCGGTGGCAGTCAGACGACCCTTAAGATCGACAATCTTGGCAAGCATAGCGTCAACCTCAGAGGACAGCGTCTCCAAAAAGACGTCGACCTCGGCGGGATCATAACCGCGCTTGGCCTCAGAGAAAGTCTGAGCCTGGATGTCAGCAGGGGTAATAGCCATAACAAGTTCTCCTTTATCATCGCCTCGGCGCCGGGCGCCCGACGTAAGTTACTGAGCAAGTACTATACGAGTATACCTATAAGAAGCTGCAGAATCAGCCTCTGCACCAACTGCAACGCAATAATTGCAACGACCGGCGAAAAATCAACGCCGCCCATCGGCGGAATAAACCGACGAAACAGGTTGAGCCACGGACCGCAGACGCTATCGAGCACCGCGGCGATATCCTGCAGCAGGCCGCCCTGCTTCATGGGAATCCACGTCATAAAGCAATAGACCACGATGAGCGTGGAGTAGAAGTTGAACAGTGTGTTGACCAACTGGACAATGGTGTAGATGTTGATGGGAATCTCCTCGTCTTGAGTTTACTTAAGGTAGCCGTCGGCGCGCAGCTTCTTGAGGTCCGAATCCTTGACCTCGCAGCCGGCGGGCAGCACCATAAACACGCGATCGCCCACCTCTTTGACCGTAGCGCCCAGGCCGCAGGCAAAGCCATAGCTAAAGTCCAGGACGCGCTTGGCGACCTCGGTGCGAACGCCAACAAAAATCAGCGCAACGGGCTGCTTGGTGCGCACACGGCGGACAACGGTCTCGACATCGTCATAGCTCTCGGGACGCAGAACATAGGCAGGCAGCTGCGGCGTGGCGTTAATGATGTTGCTCGCATAGGCCGAGGCGTCGCTCGGCGCAGGAGCGGGCGCAGGTGCCGCGGCGCGAGCGCGAGCGCTCTCGGCATAGCTCGACGGCGTGTCGTAAGCGCCGGGACGATAGCCGCCCGCGACACTATCCTGAGAACGCGACGGCGGATTGTACGTTGTTGCATGACGGGAGTCATCGCCGACCAGCTGGCCGGAGCGCGTGTACACCGCTACAGACTCGGCCTCACCGCGGCGCGTCTGGCCCAGCAGGCCGTTACTCGGCTCGTCCTGGGTATAGAAGCCTTCGCCCGAGGCGCCGCTGTAACCGTTGTTCTGATAGCCATCGTCGTAGCCGTCATCGTAGCCGTAGTCGTCATCCTGGTCATAGCTCTGGTCGTAACCCTGCTGGCCGCCCAGGTGCATCTTATTTTTAATCTCGTCAAGGAAGCCCATGGTTGTGTCCTCTCACGGTTTAGTGCAGGCGCTCTGTAAACCAGTGCGCACTTCAGAGCCCTATTTTACTGCAAACTCCGGGCTAAATACTACCCTGCCCAGGCGAACGAGCGTAGAGCCCTCCTCAAGGGCAGGCTCAAAGTCCTCACTCATGCCGCAAGAAAGCTCGGGCAGCCTCAGATCGGGATGCGCCGCCTCCAGCTCATCCCTCAGCTCTCGCAGCCCGGCAAAGGTGCGACGCGCCACATCCTTGTTCCCCCGAGGGGCCATAGTCATAAGGCCCTGCACACAAATTCCCTCAAGTTCCGCAAGCTCGCCGGCAGCGCCACGAATCTCATCGGGCGAAAAACCGCCCTTGGACTCCTCGCCGCTTACGTTAACCTCGATCAGCACCTGCTGGGGGGCGGCGAGCTCGCCAGCTTCGATCTTGCGAATGGCACGGCTCGAGATCGCCTGCGCCAAATGAAGCGACCCCACCGAATGAATCAGCTCGGCCGAGCCCAACACCGCGTTGATCTTGTTGGTCTGAAGGTTGCCAATCATGTCGAAGCGCACCTCGGGCAGTTCCGGATGCTCCGCCAGACCCGTGAGCTTGCGGACGAGCTCTTGCGGGCGGTTCTCGGCAAAATGGCGGTATCCCACCTGGATAGCCGCGATGGTCTCATTGACACCGACGGTCTTGGACACGGCAATCAAACGCGCGCCATCGTGGGGCCTCCCAGCGCGATCGAGCGCGGCATAGAAACGCTCGAGTATCTGCTCGCGGCGAGTGCGCATTACATCCAAATAGTTATCCATTGCCAATCGCCTCCGCTAACAGCACAACAAGTAATCCCATGCTAGCGCAAGAGCGCGGCCCCGCATCCGCAAGGCCGCGCTCCCTCAGGTATTTACAATCTCTCAACGAACGGGGCTACCTACTCCTCGTCGTCCTCACCATCATCCTCGTCCTCAAGATGATCCAACAGGTAGCGAAGACCCTCGCTCACCTCGTTAGCGGGCACCTTGGCAACAAAGCGCGCATCGACGGCAGGCCTCATGATGACGCCCTCGCCCGAAGGCACGCGCATGCTCTCGAGCTCATCCTCGTCCGTGCACGCAATATCGCCGGCAGTCATACGCTGTCCGGTCAAAAGGAAGGTTAGACGGCAGGCGGCATCAATGGAAATCGAGGCGATGCGATCGAGATAGCGCGAGACCATGATGGCGCGGCGCAGATCGTCATAGTTGCTGTCGTCGTCCATAAAATCGCCTGTGTCCATGCGGTTAAAGGTACGGAAGAACTTCTCGTACGCCGCATGCACCGGCTCATCCTCAACGGCCAGGTTGCAGATGATGGACATGTCGTTGGTGACGAGCGCGGACAGCGACGAGCCCAGCACCTGGTACACGGCCTCGGCCTCGGCCTCAACCGTGCCGACGAGCTCCTGAGGCAGCGAGATGTCGGCCTTGACCATGTGACGCGTGGCGCGGCAGATCTGGCGAACCTTATCGGTCATGCGCTGCAGGTTAAAGTCGACGTAGATAATCGTCTGCAGCAAACGGAAGTCGGAGGCGACCGGCGACTGCGTAGCAATCAGGTTGTAGCACACGGCCTCCAAGTTGGCGCAGCGAGCATCAATCGAAAGCGTGCGCTTCTTGGTCTTGGTGGCGAGCTTGCGGTCGTCGGTCACATAGGCCTTCACGGCGTCGTGAAGGGCAAGATCGACGGCCTCGTAGATACTCAGCATCTCGTGACGGGCCTCGATGAGCTGACGGGAAAACAGTTTGCGCATGGTTCACTCCAATCAGTTGGGTGCGGTCATGCCGCCCGCACAGTGAATACGCACCGGACCAGGTCCGATCGGCTTGGGACTAGTCGCACCGATCAGCCAAAGCGGCCGGTGATATAGTCTTCCGTCCGCGAGTCCACCGGACTGGTGAAGATCGCGTCGGTTTGACCATACTCGATGAGCGTGGCGGGCTCGCCGGCAACTTCCTGCAAGAAGAATGCGGTGTAGTCGCTAATACGAGCTGCCTGCTGCATTGAATGCGTGACGATGATGATCGTCATCTCGGGCGCCAGCTCGGCCATCAGATTCTCGACCTTAGAGACGGACGTGGGGTCGATGGCGGAGCAGGGCTCGTCCATCAGGAGGACATCGGGTTGCACCGCGAGCACGCGCGCGATGCACAGACGCTGCTGCTGACCGCCCGAGAGCGCCAAACCATCCTTGTTGAGCTGATTGGATACCTCTTTCCAGAGGTTGGCGCGCTTGAGCGATTCTTCCACGATATCATCGAGGTCGCTTTTGCTAGTCACGCCCTGCAGACGAGGGCCAAAGGCGACATTCTCGTAGATGGATTTGGGAAACGGGTTGGGCTGCTGAAAGATCATGCCCACGCGACGACGGAGGTCGACCGGGTCGACACCCTCGGCATAGATATCGTTGCCGTCGAGCGTCATGGTGCCCTCGACGCGCGTACCCTCGATCAGGTCATTCATGCGGTTGATGCAGCGCAAAAACGTCGACTTTCCGCAACCCGAAGGGCCAATGAAGGAGGTGATGGCGTTTTTGGCGATGTTGAGGTCGAGCCCCGTCAGCGCATGAAAGTCACCGTACCAAAAGTTGAAATCCTTGGCCGTAATGGCCGCTTGCTCCAGCGTGGGAGCGGACTGATAAACGGACATGGGACTCCTTAACTAGCGACGCTTACGCGACAGGAAGCGCGCAAACAGGTTGAAGGCCAGAATGATCACCATCAGCAAGAGCGCGGTGCCGTAGGCTGCGTTCATGTTGATGCCGTCGTTGGCAAGCAGGTACAGATGGACCGTCATGGGGCGGCCGGAATCGAGCGGCGAGATAGGTAGATTGATGGCCTGGCCCATGGTGTAGAGCACCACCGCGGTCTCGCCGATGGCACGGCCGATGGCAAGGACGATGCCCGTGGCAATACGGCCAAAGGCAGAAGGAAGCACGATCTTGGAGACAACCTGCCACTTGGTGGCGCCCAGGCCGTACGCGCCCCAACGGATATAGCGCGGAACGGCGCGAATGGCCTCTTCGGTGGTGCGCATGACGATGGGGAGCATCAAGAGCGCGAGTGCCAGAGCGGCAGAGACCATCGAAAGGCCCAGGCCCATAGCCTCGACAAACAAGGCGTAGCCAAACAGGCCCATAACGATGGAGGGCACCGAGGCCAAAGCGTCAGCAGCGTAGCGAATGAGCTCGACGACCTTGCCCTGCTTGGCGTACTCGGCCAGATAGACGGCTGCCAGCACAGCGATCGGCGTGCAGATAAGCATGGCGAGCGCCGTCACGTAGACGGTCGAGACGATCGTGGGCCAAATTCCGCCCTCGGCGTTGACGCCCTGGGGCCAACCGAAGATAAAGTCGAGCGAGATGTGTGGCAGGCCGTTGATGACCACGTAGGCGATGATAGCGACCAGCACCAGCGTGGTGATGTAGGCAGCGGCACGAAACACGCCAAGCATGATCTTGTTGGACAGGTCCTTGTTGATGCGGCCCTTCTTGCCGTGGGAAAGGGCACGCTTGATGCGCTCGCGCGACGAGGTCGTATCGACCGTCGTGTCAACGGAATCGGACATAGCCTACCCCCTCTTCTTCTTGGAAATCAGACGGACGATGCCCACCAGCGTGGCGGAGATGATAAACAGGACCACACCCATGCCGAACAGCGCCGAGCGGTGCAGACCCGAGGAATAGCTCATGTCGAGCGCAATCTGGCTCGTGAGCGTCGAGATGGGGCTCGCAATGCTGTCGGGAATAACCGGGGCGTTACCTACGACCATGAGCACGGCCATGGTCTCGCCGATGGCACGGCCCATACCCAGCACGATGGCATCAACGATACCCAGCTTCGCGGCAGGTAGCACGACCTTATAGATGGTCTGCCACTTGGTGGCGCCCATGGCATACGATGCCTCGCGAATGCCCATGGGAATGGAATTGAGAGCATCGATGGTGAGCGTGGTGATGGTAGGGACGATCATGATGGCGAGCACAAACCACGCCGTCAGCGCACCAAAACCAAGGCCGCCGGTCAGTTGTGCGATAAACGGGCGGATGATGATCATGCCAAAGAAGCCGTAGATGATGGAGGGTATGCCCGCCAGCAGGTCAACGGCGGGGCTGATGAGCTTGCGCACGCGCTTGCTGGCAATCTCGACCAGGTAAACGGCCGTACCCACGCCCAGCGGCACGCCCATGGCGAGCGCACCGACGGTCACCAGACCCGAGCCGGCAAGCAGCGACAAGATGCCGTAGTGGCCCTCGGAAGGCGCCCACGTAAAGCTAAAGAAGTCCGCCAGACCGATGTCAGTAAAGACGGGCAGCGCCGAGTACGTGGTAAAGACAAAAATCAGGATGACGGTAACGACCGCCAAGAACGCGCAGGCAAAGAAAATCCACTGCAGCGCCTTCTCCTTGATATAGGTACTGCGCGATACGAGCGCCAGCTCGCGCTTCTTGGGCGTCTGAACATTCTGCTCAGTCTGGGAGTTTTCCTGTGCTTCCATGCTACTCACTCCCCTTCTCGTCGTTGGTGACGGGAATAAAGCCCGCCTCGCGAATCTGCTTGTCCATCTTTTCGGACGTCACATAGTCGATGTAATCCTGCGCCTGCTGCGAAGGCGCACCCTTCACAAAGAAGTAAAGGTCGCGCGAGATGGGATAGCCGCCACTCGCGACCGTCTTCTCGAACGCCTCAACATGATTGACCGAGACGGCCTTGACCGAGGTATTGGCGTTGAGGCTATCGACGAAGCCCAGTGAAATGTAGCCGATGGCCCCACGCGAACGAGATACCACGTCGCGCACCTGGCCCGTACCCGAAAGAACAGCCGAGCGGCGATCGAACGGCGTGCCATCCATCACGATGGTACGGAAGGCCTCGCGCGTACCGGACGCCTCGTCTCGGTTGATGACCTGAATCCTCAGGTCCTCGCCACCGACCTCTTTCCAATTGGTAATCTTGCCGGCGTAGATATCGCGGAGCTGCTCGGTCGAGAGGTTATCGACGGGGTTGTCGTCGTTCACGATGACCGCAATACCGTCGTGGGCAATGACGATGGGAGTCAGGCCCAGATCCTGTTCGTCGGCATTGAGCCCACGGGAGGAGCTGGCGATATCGGCCGTGCCGGCGCTGACGGCCTCGATCCCAGCGGAAGAACCCAAACCGGAAACGAGCACGTCGATGCCGGTCTCCTCCTTAAAGCCCTCGGCCGCAATCTCGGCGATAGGAAGGCAGGTCGTGGAGCCGGCCACGGTAATGGAAGAGGTAGAAGATCCCGAAGAACAGGCGCACAGCGTAAGCGTAAGCACAGCGGCGCTCAGGACCGATACGATCTTTCTCATAGCATCACGCCGATCGCAGCATGGCGCCCACAGGTGCCGTCCTCGTTACGGTAGGAATAAAAGCGGTCGTTCTGACGCACGGTCGAAAGCTGGGTATCCACGATATTATCCGCGTCGACACCGACATCTACCAGCGCCTCGCGAATGGCAGCGGAAAGATCGAGCATGCGAGAGGTATTCGCATCGATGCAAGAGAACTCGGCGGCAAAGCGATTCATGAGTTCCTGGGATACCTCATATTCGTCACCCAAGATATGGGGGCCGATATAGGCGGAAACGTCGCTCGCATCGCAACCGGCAGCATCGCAAAGCGCCTGGCACGCCTTGGCGGAAATACGTGCAATCGTGCCCTTCCAACCGGAGTGCACCACGGCAAATCCGCCGGGGGCCACCAGCACCACGGGAACGCAGTCGGCAAAGCAGAGCAGCACGGGCACGTTATGCGCCGTGCAGACGATGGCATCACAGCCCTCGGCAATCTGCTCGCGAACGTCCTCAAGGTCATCGGCGCCGTTCGAGGTCACCGCAACGATATGATCACCATGGACCTGATTGGGAACGAGCAGGTTGTGCTCGCTCTCGGCGGCACCCATAGCCTCGAGCGCACGACGACGATTTTCTTGAACAGCAAAGGGGTCATCGCCAACATGCGAGCCCAAGTTGAGTGAGGAGTACGCATCTTCGGAAACACCACCGGCACGCTCGGTGAAGGCAAAGCGAACA
Organism: Collinsella sp.; assembly: GCA_019414515.1. Taxonomy (GTDB): domain Bacteria; phylum Actinomycetota; class Coriobacteriia; order Coriobacteriales; family Coriobacteriaceae; genus Collinsella. The sequence goes on along the minus strand of DXLX01000026.1, from coordinate 15,850 downwards.
TCGGATGTCGCGCCCTCCACCAACGTAACTCCATCATGGTCGACACGCGAAACTTTGTCCGCACGTGCTGCCATACTAAAGCCTCCTAATAACACAAGTACCGCGGCATCGCCGCTACAGCCCGCGTTTATACGGCTGTCATACTTCTCTAAAAGGATACCTGCTGCGCTGGAGGCAATCGTAAAGGGAACGTAAAGAGATTGGAGGTTCTAGTTTACAAAGTCGAAATAAAAAGGGCGCGTCCATACGGACACGCCCCTGTGCACAACAATGCAAAGAACGACTTAGAAGCTACCGCGCTTCAGGAAGTCGGGAAGCTCGAACTGATCGTTGCCGAAGTTAGGAAGCTCGGTGCCACCGACGTTGCGGGTCGGAGCGGCCTGAGCCGGACTCGTGGCAGGAGCGGTGCGCTGCGGCTCAGCGGAGGCAGCGGCCTTGCTCTGAGACTGCTGAGCAGCAAAGAGCTCGTCCTGACGGTTGACGTTGGAGTCGGAGAAGCCCGTAGCGATGACGGTGATACGCACCTGATCGCCCAGGGACTCGTCGACAACGGTACCGAAGATGATGTTGGCCTCGGGGTCGACGGCGTTGGCGACAACGTCGGCGGCGTCGCTGATCTCCTGGATGCCCAGGTCCTTGGAACCGGCGATGGAGAGCAGCACGCGCGTGGCGCCATCGATGGAACTCTCGAGCAGCGGGCTGGAGATGGCCTGCTGGGCAGCGTCGACGGCACGGGTGTCCCCAGAAGAGGTACCGATACCCATCATGGCGGTACCGGCCTGCTTCATGATGGTCTTAACATCGGCGAAGTCCAGGTTGATGATACCGGGGACGGTGATGAGGTCGGTGATGCCCTGGGTGCCCTGGGAAAGGACGCCATCGGCAATCGCGAAGGCCTCGAGCATGGTGGTCTTCTTCTCGGCGATGTCGAGCAGCTTATCGTTAGGGATGACGATCATGGTGTCGACGCAATCGGAGAGGGTCTTAATGCCCTCCTCGGCGCTCTTCTTGCGCTTGCGGCCCTCGAAGGTGAAGGGCTTGGTCACGACGGCGACGGTCAGCGCACCGACCTCGTTCATCGCGATATCGGCAACGATGGGAGCAGCGCCGGTACCGGTGCCACCGCCCTCGCCGCAGGTGATGAACACCATGTCGGCGCCAGCGAGCGCCTCGGCAATGTCGTCGCGGGACTCATCGGCAGCCTTGCGGCCAACCTCGGGGTTGGCGCCGGCGCCCAGGCCGCGGGTAAGGTCGGTGCCGATGTGCACCTTGATATCGGCATCAGAGATCGCGAGTGCCTGAGCATCGGTGTTGATGGCAACAAACTCGACGCCGCGGATGCCCTCTTCGATCATTCGATTGACCGCGTTGGTACCGCCGCCGCCGACGCCGACCACCTTAATGACGGCAAGGTAGTTGTTGATCTCTGTCTCGTGCATGTCGGTCCTCCGAACAAAGGTTATAGCCATAGCATGGGTCGACCCCTGCGCACATTAACCTTCAGGTTGAAAGTAAATGCAAAGGTAAACCGTATTATGTTTGCACATTATGAACGTATCAGTCAAATAATTGACCGTGAAAACCAAACAAACCAGATAAACGGCGTGGTATGGCCCCTCAACAAAGCATCAACCAGCGCTACGAGGTCGGAGCGTTCCTAAATGTATAGTTACCCGGAGAGCGCACATTGATATACGTTACGCCCTCTACCTGCGAAAGCAGCTTGGTGACTACGCGCTCCTTCTTGACGATATCGTTCGAATCGCCCAGCGACACCTCAATGCCGTTATTGAGGTTTGCCGAGATGGCTTCGACCGAAGGCGTGGAAATATCCTTGACTTGTCCCAAGAACTCGCTCGAAAAACCACGCACATAATCCAAGCCAGCCTTAACGGCCTTGGAGCTCACCGCCTGGCCGGAAACCGGAGCGACATCCGCCGAGACATCAGTCAACAACACCGCGCCATAGTGCTTAGCGAGCGCCAGCGCGGCATCAATGCCGGTCAGGGTATTTGAGCCCTGCCCTGTCGTGATGACGTTGCCCTGGCCATCCACTTCGACCGACGTCGACAGCGGGGCGATCCAGGTGTCATCATCCCCGATGGCCCAGGCAAGGTCATCGGAGCTGATATAGGCAATTGCGATGACCTTGCGCTCCATAGGCGTAATGATGAGCGTATGCGGGAACTGGCGCTGGACATCCACGCCCGAGACCCACGGGTTCTGCTTGAGGTCCTCGGTAATCTGGTCGGGATCGACGTTAAAAAGCGACGTTCCCTCGGGCAAATCGATCAGCTGGATAGCATCGTGCTTCGTCACATGCTCGCTGCCTTGAATCTGAATATCAGTGGCGGTAAACAATCCAGAGTTGATCACCACGACGGCAACGACGACGAGCACGGCCAAGACGGCCAGAACGCCGCCCACGATTTTGCCTTTGCCTGTAACGAGAGAAGCGGCGTCTGACGTTTTATTTGCCATCGCCCCAAGTGAAGACAACGGGTTGACGCCTTTTTTACCCGAAGGCTTCTTGGCGGTAGCCGGCACCGATGTCAGCGAGCGCGGTTTCGATGCGCCCAGCGTGCGACCCGGACGCGCCGCCTTAGTTCCCGTCGAGGGCTTAGGAGTTGCCATGGGACGGGCAGGCTTGGCGCCCATAACAGGCTTTGACGTCACCGAGGGACGCGAGGACTTTTTTGCGGCCGGACGATTACCGAGCTGAGAGCCGACGACCGGACGACTGGTCTGTCGAGCATGCCCGACAGACTTAGAGTGCGCGACGGTATTGCGTTGAGGTTTGGCAGGCGCGCCGGAACGCCCTCCGGCGCGGCGGAAGGTGGGTTTCGATGCTCTAGAAGCCGAGGAATTTAACTTCCGGTCTGAGCTCGATGCCATACGCCTCCCTCACCTTTCCGTGCACATGTCTGATAACCGCGGCAACGTCATCGGCCGAGGCGGTTCCGTTATTAACGATAAAATTAGCGTGAACGGGCGAAACTTCCGCGCCGCCAATCGAAAAACCCTTTAATCCACAATCCTCGATAAGCTTGCCCACACTCGCATCGGGCGGGTTGCGAAAGACCGACCCGCAGGATGCGCGACCCATGGGCTGCGTACGCTTGCGCCTCGTCAGGTACCGCTCCATGCGCTCGCGAATGTCGGCCTTGGGCGCCGGTTTAAGCTTGAGCACGCACTCGAGGATAATCTCATTGCGGGGAAGGCTACATTCGCGGTAGCCCCAAGTGATCTCGGACCCCGCATAATGCTTGATACCGGATGCCGGGTCAAACGTTACGACATCCTCAACCAGCGAGCCAATCCACTCGGTCCGTGTGCCTGCATTCATAGATATCGCACCGCCAACCGAGCCAGGGATGCCAACGGCAAACTCAAGGCCCGAGAGGCTACGCGACAGGGCATCGTTGACCAGGCGCGCAAACATCACGCCCGCACCGACCGTCAGCGTACAACCGTCATCGGCAACAACCGTGCGCTGAAACTCACGTCCGAGCGAAATGACGGCACCGCGATAACCGCCATCGGCAACCAGCAGATTGGAGCCCTTGCCGATGATGACCCACGGCACCTGCTCGCGATCGAGCACCGCCACGGCGCGGCGGAGGGCATGATAGCTATGGCACGTCACAAAGAGGTCGGCCTTGCCGCCGATACGATAGCTCGTATGACGCGCAAGGCGCTCGTCCTCGATCACATCCGTGTCGATCATGCCCGAGAGCGCCATGACGGCGTTAAACAGACCCATTAGACTTAAGCGTCTTTCTTGGCAGTCAGATACTCGATAAACTCGGGACCGACGGTCGTAACGTCACCGGCACCCATTGTGAGCAGCAGGTCGCCCTCGCCCACCATCTGCTCGAGCTCCTGATTGAGCTCAAGACGGCTGGAGCAGTACACGACCTCCTTGCCAGGATGCTTGGCGCGCACGGTATCGGCGAGCATCTTAGAGGTGACACCCGGAATGGGCATCTCGCCAGCCGAGAACACATCAATCAGCAGCAGTTTATCGGCATTGGCAAATGCATCGGCAAAGTCGTCGCACAGGGCCTGCAGGCGCGAATAGCGATGCGGCTGGAACACGACGTCGACGTGCTTGTAGCCCAGCGACGAAGCGGCAGCAAGCGTCGCCTTGATCTCGGTGGGGTGATGGCCGTAATCATCGACCACGGTGATGCCATCGATATCGCCCACGTGGGTAAAGCGACGGCGGACGCCCTCAAAGCTCGAGAGCGCCTTGGCGGCGGCGTCGATGTCAAGGCCCAGGACATGGGCGACGGTGAGCACCGCCGTGGCGTTGAGCATGTTGTGGCGACCGGGATTGCTCTTGATCTCCACAGCGTGCTCAGTGCCGTCCTCAAAGCGAACGATAAAGTCGCTCTGGATGCCCTTGACATCCGGGTGCATGCAGACGATGTCGTTGCTCTCGGCAAAGCCGTAGGAAAGCACGTGACGGCCCGTCGACTTGGCGAGCTCGACCAGATGCGGGTCCTCACCGCAGACGATGACGGTGCCGTCCTCGCCCACCAGGCTCATGAATTTGGCGAAAGTTGCCTCGATCTCCTCGATACCCGAGTAGTGATCGAGGTGGTCGGCCTCGACGTTGGTCACAATGACCACGTTGGGGTTCAGGAACAGGAAGGAGCTGTCGGACTCGTCGGCCTCGGCGACAAAGTAGTCGCCCGAGCCGTTCTTGCCGTTCGTGTCATAGCCCTCGACGATGCCACCGATCAAGAAGCTCGGATCCAGACCCATGCGGTCGAGCATGGTGGCGCACATCGAAGACGTGGTGGTCTTGCCATGCGTGCCGGCAACAGCGACGGTGGTGTAGCCGCGGCCCAAAGCAGAGAGCATCTTGGCACGGGGCCACACGGGAATACCAAGCTCGCGAGCGCGCACGAGTTCAGGGTTGGACTCCGGAATAGCGGTGGAGACAACAACCACGTCGGGCTTGACCTCGTCGATCGTGGCGGCCTCATGGCCCACATGCACCTTCACACCAGCGCGGGTAAGCTGGCGGATATAACGTGACGTCTTAAGGTCGGAGCCGGTAACGGCATAACCGCGCTCGTGCAGAACGAGGGCGATGCCGCTCATGCCGGCGCCGCCGATACCGATAAAGTGGGCGCTCTTAAACTCGGGCGCGGAGGTTGCAGTCTGGGAATCAGCCATGTGCTCGTGTACTCCTTGCGTAAACACTGCCTGTAACCCGTTAACTGTACCGCACCTACCGCATCAGCGCGAGGGCGACCGACGATATCCCGTCTAACTAACGCAAACCCTCTACCGCATCCGCCAGAAGAGCGGCGGCCCTATCCTGAGCCAGACCACGCGCCGCCTGACGCATGGCGTCGCGCGCCGCCGCGTCATCGACCAGGTGCAGCAGTTCATCGGCAAAGGCAAAACCGTCGATATCGGCATCGGCGCAGAGCACGCCGGCCCCGGCGTCGACCAGATAACGGGCATTGGTGGTTTGGTGGTCGGCCGTCGCATGCGGATACGGCACGAGCACCGAAGGTACGGCGAGCGCAGCGATCTCGGCCACGCTCGATGCGCCCGAACGCGAGAGCACCAAATCGGCAGCAGCCAGCATATCGCCCATGTTGTCGATGTAAGGCTGGACGCGGTAACGCTTCGCCTCCTCGGGCGTCAGCGCCAAAGCGCGCTCGGTCTCCTCAAAGCCGTCGGCACCCGTCGAATGCAACACATAGAGGTTCTTGCGCGAAAGCAGCTCGTTTTTGAGCGAAGCCACACGCTCGTTGAGGTGCTGGGCGCCAAGTGAACCGCCAAAGACGAGCAGCAGCGTAGCGTCCTCGAGAACGCCAAGTGCCTTGCGGCCGCGAGCGCGATCGCCCTCGATCACCGAGCGACGTACGGGGTTGCCGGTCATGAGCACGTGGTCAGGGTCACCTTCGCGCTCAAAGACCGAACGCGCTGCCGGCACCGAGATGCACACGCGGGCGGCGTGGGAGTTCATCATCTTGTTGGCCAGGCCCGGAACAGAGTTCTGCTCATGCAGCAGATACGGAACGCCCGCGCCCTTGCACCACCCCAGCAGCGGAACCTCGACATAGGCACCAAAACCAATGGCGGCATCGGGCTTGCCGACCTTTGAGAAATGACTGGCGAGCGCACGCTTGGCTTTGTTGACACGCCACAGCGAGGTCAGCGCCGTCCAAGGACGGGAGCGGTCGAAGCCCGTGACCGTAATGGGCACAAAATCAAACCCAGCCTCGGGGACCAGACGACCCTCGAGCTTGCGCGACTGGCCCACGAACACAACGTGGTGGCCACGGTCACGCAGCTCTTCGGCCAAGGCGAGCGCGGGGTTGATGTGCCCGGCCGTGCCGCCGGCTGCAATAGCAACGGTCATTTTATCGGTCATGGTAGTCCCTTCGTACACGCGGTCCCTGGTCGTCGGTACGCAGACGCGCCGACGAGTCCGAGTTCAAATCGATTCGATTATATCCGCCGCCCGCGTTGCGAGGGCTGGGGCGCTGAGGACGACCTTGCGGCGCCGTTCGCTGACGCGGGCGGGCTGCCGGCTCGGTCGCAGAGCCATCCAGGACGGTAAAACCGTTACGCAAAGATCGCTCGCCGCGCACGTGGGGCACGCCGGCGGTACTCTCATCCATAACGGCAAAGCTCTCGCGGCGGCGGTCATACTCATCGCGGCGGGCGCTCTCGTACGAAACGCGCAGGATCAACCCGGCAAGCATGAGCGACACAATAATCGACGAACCGCCGTAGCTAATAAACGGCAACGGTTTGCCCGTCATGGGAAACACGTTGAGGATGCCCAGCGCGTTAATCAAAAACTGCACTGCGAGAATGACCGCGGAGCCAGACGCCATAAGCGCGCCCCGGCGATCGGTCGCCTGCTCGGCAATGCGAAACGCCGAGTAGATCAGCATCGCAAACACCAAGAAGAACAGCACGGTTCCGACAAAACCGACTTCCTCGCCAATGATGGCCAGGATGTAGTCATTGTGCGCCTCGGGCAGATACGAGTACTTCATGGTTGAGTTGCCGATGCCACGGCCGAACAGACCGCCCGAGGCAAAGGCCATAATGGCAAGCGTGGCCTGATAGCCGTCACCATACTCGTCGGCCCAAGGGTTCAAGGCAACCTGAATACGCACCATACGGTACGGCTCTGCGACAAGCGCAATCACGATCACGAGAATGCCGAAGATTAGCACGCCGATGATAAATCTGGGGTCGAGACCCGCAAACAACGCCATGCACATGAGGGTCAACAGGATGATCAGGACAGTACCGAAATCGGGCTGGATAAAGATCAGAAAGAGCGAAATGCCCAGGTAGATGCCCATCTTGCGAAGAAATTCGTTGATGTTGCCACCGGGCGAAAAGAAGCGATCAAGCATGATGGCCGAATACGCAATGGCAAATGGCTTTAAAAACTCGGAAGGCTGGAACTGAATACCGGCGATGTTAAGCCAGCGCGTGGCGCCACGGCTGCCGCTGCCCACCAAGAACACCAGAAACAGTAGCCCTATCATGCCTATGAGGAAGATCCTGAGCACATCCTCCCCAAACCAGCTGTCCGGCAAAACGCGCACGATGGCAATCAGCGCCAGAACACCGACCACGGCAAACGCGGCCTGTCGACCCAGAAAAAACGTCGCCGAGCCATTCTCGTGCAGCGCCTCGACCGAAGACGCCGAGTACACCATCAGCAGGCCAAAGCATACCAAGGTAAACAAGCAGGCCATGAATATCAAACGGGGGCGCATGATACGGGCGGGAACGCCGGCAATATAGCGTTCGCTAAACGACTGCCCGCCGCGGCTGGAACGCGGTGTGATACGACGTGAGGAAGCACGGTCCGAGTCGGGCCTCCTCATACCTTGTCGGGGGCTCTCCTCTCTCACCGCAACCCCTATTCCATTTGAGATTTCGCTGCAGCGGCAAGCTGGGCCACGTAGTCCTTAAACACGCGGCCGCGCTCCTCATAGCCCGAGAACTCATCGAACGAAGAGCAGGCAGGAGAAAGTAAGATCACGTCACCACGGCTCGACAGCGAACGGGCGACGTCCACGGCGTCGCGTAGGTCATCCGCCTGGGCGATATCCACATCGCCATCGACATCGGCCTCGTCCATAGCGGCGGTGAAGCGCTCGCGCGCATCGCCAAAGCAGACGACCGAGCGCACGTTGTCCATAACGACGCGCGCGAAGTCCGTGAGCGGCGTGCCCTTATCGTGGCCGCCGAGCAGCAAGATCACGTCGTCATCGGGAAATGCCGTCAGTGCCTTCTCGACCGCATCGGTGTTGGTCGCCTTGGAATCGTTGACGTAGCGCACGCCGTCAATCTCGCCACACGGCTCCACGCGGTGCTCGAGCGGCTGGAACGAGGCAAGACCGCGGCAGACACCATCGACATCGGCACCGACCGCCAAGGCAGCCGTGGCGGCGCACAGGGCATTGATAACATTGTGATGGCCCGAGATCTTGAGCTCGGATGTAGCGATGAGCGGGGTCTCGACGCCCTTCAGGCGCACGACCATCTTGCCGTCGCGCACAAAGGCGGCATCCTCGCCCTCAGGCTCGTCAAAGGCAACCTTGCAGATGCGACGACCCGGCGTGTAGATGTACTCATCGAACTCGTGAATGCCGGCGTCTTCGACGTCGACAACCGCCAGATCGTCATCGACCATATTGTCAAACAGTTTGATCTTGGCAAGCGCGTAGTTCTTATGGCTCTTATGCCAGCCCAAGTGGTCGGGAGTGATGTTGAGCAGCACCGCCACGCGGGGGTGGAGCTCGGTTGTCGTAGCAATCTGATAGCTCGAGAGCTCAGCCACAAACCACTCGTTGTGGGCTCGGCCGTCAATCTCGTTGACCGGCGGCTCGCCGATGTTGCCGACAGCAACGCTGGCCTCGCCGGCAGCCTTAAGCAGATAATCAGTCAGCGACGTGGTGGTCGTCTTGCCGTTGGTGCCCGTGATGGCAATCCAGTTATCGGGCGACAGGCGATAGGCAAACTCGGGCTCACCCATAATCTGGGCGGCATGCTCGCGCCCGGCCTTAAAGAAGCACGAGAACTCCGAGATGCCCGGGCACGTCACGCATACGTCATAGGCGCCCTCGACCTGTTCGGTCCCATAGACAAACGACGCACCAGCAGCCTCGAGCGCACGCGTGGCGTCATTGGGCTCAGAGGTGCCGCCGCCATACACGGTAACGGCGCTTACGCGCTCGGGATGCGCCAGCGCCCAGCGGGCGACATCGAGACCGGATTTGCCCTGACCCAAAACGAGCAGGCTAAAGACATCAGCAAGAGGCATGAAAGACCACTATCCCAACTGGAAGAACAAAGCAAGGCCAACGGCACCAAAGGCCGCAGCGATAATCCAAAAACGGATGACGACCTTGGTCTCGGCCCAGCCCTTCTTTTCGAAATGATGATGGATGGGCGCCATAAGGAAGACGCGCTTGTGCGTAAAGTGGAAGTAGACAACCTGAATCATGACCGACAGGGTCTCAACGATAAACAGGCCGCCGATGATGAGGGAGACGACCTCGGTGTTGGTCATGATGGACGTGCAGGCAAACGCGGCGCCCAGGGCAAGCGAGCCGGTATCGCCCATAAAGATGCTCGCCGGATAGCAGTTGAACCACAGAAAGCCCAAGCAGGCACCGGCACACGCGGTGCAGAAGATGGACAGGTTCACGTCTCCGTGCAAAAACGCCATGGCAGCCATGGCGAGCATGGCAATCATGGAGGTGCCGCCAGCAAGACCGTCAAGGCCATCGGTCAGGTTCACGGCATTAGAAAGACCGGCGATCATCAGCCAGCAAAAGACAATGTAGAGCCACGGGAACGAAAGGCCGCAGATGGTGGTCGAAAGAACACCGAGGTCAATCGTCAGGCCGCCGGGAAAACGAATCTCGGGGGCGACGCCGCACCAGTTAACGGCAAGTACCGTAAAGGTGACACAGATAATGGTTAGACCGATCATCTTGGCATGAGGCGTCAGACCGAGCGAGCGCCCATGCGTAACGGAGGTCAGGTCGTCAATCAGGCCCAGCACGCCGGTCGCCAGCGTGGCGAGGAGCACGAGCACGAGCTCGGTGGTGAGCTTGCCCATCAGCAGGCAGGTCAGCGAGATCGCGACGAGGATGACAACGCCACCCATGGTGGGCGTTCCCTGCTTAACCAAATGACGCTTGGGGCCGTCGGCACGAACCTGCTGGCCGATACCCTCGACCTTAAGCAGCTTGATCCACCACGGCATGAGCAGCAGCGCAATGGCAGCGGCGATGCCAAGCCCCAAAAAAGCCTGATACGTTGGATACGAGGGATTGCCGAACATGGGCTAGCACACACCTTCCACAAAGCGGTCGAGCTCAACAAAGCGGGAACCCTTGACCAGTACAACATCATGTTTTTCAAGCGCGCCGCCCATGCGTTCGAGCACCTGCTGATAATCGGAGAACACCTGGATGCGGTCCTCGTCCATACCCATCATGCGCGCGGCATCGGCCATAAGCTGGGCCAGCTCACCACCCACGCACGCCAGCATGTCGAGCTTCTTGGCGGCGGCATAGGCGCCCACGAGCTCATGCATGCGAGGAGCCTCATCGCCCATCTCGCCCATCTCGCCCAGAATCGCCATGCGAGACCCCGTGCACGAAAGCGAGCACAGCAGATCGAGGCCAGCAGCCATGGATTCGGCACTGGCGTTATAGGAATCGTCAATGACGCGGGCACCGCTCTTGGCGCGCTTAATCTCCTGGCGGTGACCGGTGATCGTGAGGCCCCTAAAGGCAGTATCGATCTGCTCGGTCGTCACGCCCAGGCGATAGGCAACCGCGGCGGCCTTAACGGCATTAGGAACGGACTGCACGCCGGGGATGGCAAGCATGGTATCGATCGTCTCACCCTGGCCAAAATCGAGCGTAAAGACCGGACGGCCCTCGTCATCAACACGAATGTCGCGGGCACGGACCTCATCATCGTCCGAGACGCCGGCCAGCATCACGTCGATACCAGCAGGCTGGGCGAACGTATCGCGAATGAACGGCGTAAAGTCGTCCTCGCCGCCCAAAACCAGCAGCGGCAAGAAGTCGCCAGCGGCGCACATACCCTGGACAATCTCGGCCTTAGCGCGGGCGATGTTCTCGCGGCTACCCAAAATGCCGATATGAGAGGTGCCGATCTTGCTCACGATGGCAAGGTTGGGATTGGCGGACAGGGACAGGCGCTCAATCTCGTGGAAATGGTTCATGCCCATCTCGAGCACCAGGACCTCGGTATCGGCCGGAGCGGAAAGCACCGTGAGCGGCATGCCGATCAGGTTATTGAAATTGCCCCTGGTGGCCCAGACACGATAGCGCTTGGCGAGCACAGCGGCGAGCACGTCCTTGGTCGTCGTCTTGCCGATGGAACCGGTAATGCCAACGACCAGGCAGCCAAGCTCCAGACGGTACGCGTGCGCCAAACGCAGCAGAAACTCCTCGGGATCATCGGTCAGCAGGATGGCGCATCCTTTGTCCTGCGCCAGCGAGACCAGCTCGGCCTCGGGCTCACGCGTCATCACGACGGCGCCGGCACCCGACTGGACGGCACGGGAAGCAAAATCATTGCCGTCGACGTTTTCACCGGGAAAGGCGACGAAAATCGTCCCTTCCTCGACCTGGCGCGAGTCGATAACGCACCCGCGGCATACCCGATCGGCTTCTCCCGTCACGGTTCGGGCCCCTGTTGCGGCCGCGAGGTTGTTGACGGCGATCTCTATCATTGCAGCTCCCCTGTAAACCTAATAATGCTATCGGCGTATTGTATCCCAGCGCCGCACATGCGTGGTGCAGGGCATGTGAACACCCTCATATGGGACAACAAACAACGCCCCAAAGATTGTAACCCCCTACTTCGTGTGCGGGATACCCAGCACGTCGAGCGCGTTGGCCATAATGGACTGGAACGGCACCGCAGCGGCATCTGAGCCGCTCGGCGTTCCGTCGAGCGTGATATAGCACAGCACCTTGGGCGATTGTGCCGGTGCAAAGCCCATAAAGGACGACATGTAGTTCTCCTTGAGGTAGCCGCCGTTCTCGTCGGCACGTTCGGCCGTACCGGTCTTACCCGCCACGTCATAGCCGTCAACCGCGCCGCCAACGCCCGTTCCCTCGGACACGACCGTCTGCATGCACGATGTCACCTGGGATGCGGCGTCCTCCGAAATCGCACGCTCGCCTTCGCCCCAGTCCTTCTCGTCGCCCTTGCTGGACTTATAGAAGTGCGGGGTCATCATCACGCCGCCGTTGGCGATACCGCCCACGGCACGTGCGATCTCAATCGGCGAGACGGACAGTGCCTGTCCAAAACTCATCGAGCCCAGCGTGGCGCCGTCATACTGGTCACGCTCCTTGACGATACCCAGGCTCTCGCCCGGAAAATCGACACCCGAGCTGTGACCGATGCCCCACTTGTCCACATAGGCGGCAAAGTCGTCGGCACCGATCTTGCGCCCCACTAGGACAAAGCCCACGTTGGACGAACGGCGCATCATCTCGCGCACATCCATGGTCATGGCATAGTCGCGCTTGTCGGCATCGGTGACGGTATCGTCGCCCACCTTGATGCTCGCCGGCACCTCAAACGACGTACTCGATCGCACGACGCCCAAGTCGAAGCCGGCGCCCGCCACGAGCGTCTTAAAAACCGAGCCGGGCTCGTAGGCGTCGGTGACCAGGCGCAAGTTCATATCCTCGATCTTGGCGTTTTCCAGATCGGTCTGGTCGTAAGTCGGATACGAGCAGGCTGCCAAGATCTCGCCTGTCGTAGGATCGGTGACCAGCGCCGAGCCGTTCTTGGCCTTAGTCTTCTCAACTGCCTCTGCTAGGGCATCCTCGGCCGCACGCTGGATATTGACGTCGAGCGTCGTCACGATATCAACGCCGTCGACCGCAGCCACCTTTTTATAGGCACCGCCCGCGATATAGCTGCCGTCCCTCGCGCGCTCGCGTACGAGAGAACCGTTCGTGCCGGTCAGAAGCTTGTTGTATTGCTTTTCGAGACCCGTCAAGCCGTCGTTGTCTACATTCACTACACCCAGCACCTGCGATGCCAGATTGCCGTATGGATATACGCGCTTCATGGCCTGCTCAAAAAGCACGCCGGGCAGGTTCTTCTTCTCCAGCGCCGCAACATCGTCTTCGTCCACCTGGCGCTTGATATACACCCAGGTTCCATCGGACTCAACGAGCTTGCGGCAGGTCTTTTTATCGATTCCAGTTGCCTTGACCAGCGCCGACACCGTCTTGTCAACATCCTCGACAAGCTGCGGGTTCACGGCGATGTTGCGACATTCGACCGACGACGCCAACACGTTGCCGTTGCGGTCGTAGATGGTGCCGCGTTTGGCATAGAGGGTCTGCGCAAGCAGGCGGCGCGCATCGGCACGCTCGCGCAGTTTATCGGCTTCGACAATTTGATAGTCGGCAAGGCGAAAGACGCCCAAGCCCAAGCCAAGCCCGATGAAGCCCATGACGGCTTTGCGGCGAGGCAGAGGTGCGCCTGTGAGCCATTCGGTCGACGAACTCTTGCGCGACCTGGTGTTATGCACTTGAGGGCCGCCCGAGCCGCGAAGTCGCGACGCCGGGTCGTTGCCACGGGACTGCCCGGCGTTGTAAGATTGCCGACCCGTTCCTTGATAACCAGAACGTCCCCGCGACGAGGGACGTCCAGAACCGCGGCCCCCATCGGAACCGCGGCGATAGTCATTTGTCATACTCAGCTACCGTCTTGCTACTGAGCGGTCGCGGTCGCGTTGGCGCCCGCGGCTGCATCCTGCGAAAAGTCAAGTGTAACGCTCTCGCTGGGCTCCACCATGCCATAAGCGCCCGCAAGGTCGCGAATGCGCGTGTCGGCGCCATAGACCGAATGCATGACCTCCAGGTCGGAGCTCTCATCGGTCGCCTTTTCGAGCGTGCTGGTAAGCTCGGCGTTGCTGTTGAGCACCTGGGCCGTAACGCCGGCGAGCGCCACGCGGGCGACGCCGATCGTCATGAAGATAGCCGCAATGATGCAAAACGTTTTAAGAACGCTCATGAAAACCGGGCTTACCGCCTGGTTTGCCTGACGGCCCGCGCCCGTGTAGACATCAAAGCGCGGCGCGCGCTGCTCACGGGGAGCAACGGGGGCCTGCGGCGTCTCACGATAGGCGGGCATGGCGTTCATATCATAGGCGAGTGCTGCGCTTGAAGTGTTGTAGCCCATGATATGCCGCCTCCCATCCCGAGTACGTTGGTAGTGTGTTTAAGCTTCGTTTATGGTGCGAGCGGGAGGTCCAATATCGCGCGGTCGCGCCTACAGACGCTGCGCCACGCGGATTTTGGCTGATCTCGCCCGAGGGTTGCGCTCAACCTCATCAGGCTGGGCAACCAAGGGTTTGCGGGTGATGACCTTGAGTATCGGCACGTTGCCGCACACGCACACCGGAATCTCCGGCGGACACGTGCACCCCTGGCTCATCTCCTTAAAGTGGTTCTTTACGATACGGTCCTCGAGCGAGTGATACGAGATGACGCAGATACGTCCGCCCGGGTTGAGCCACCTGGTGGCGGCATCAAGCCCTCGTTCGAGCACATCGAGCTCGTGATTAACCTCGATGCGAATGGCCTGGAAACTTTTCTTGGCCGGGTGTCCGCCATGCCGACGAGCGGCAGCCGGGATACCCGCCTTGATGATCTCGACAAATTGGCCGGTGGTTTCGATCGGTTCTTGCTCACGGCGGCGCACGATCTCGCGCGCGATCTGCGAGGCGAACTTCTCTTCGCCGTAGACGCGTAGAATCCGGGCGAGGTCGTGTTCGTTATAGGTGTTGATGACCTCAGCTGCGTTTAAGGTGTTATTGCCCGGATCCATCCGCATGTCCAATGGGGCGTCCTCGTTATACGAAAAGCCCCTGCCAGGGATATCGAGTTGCGGTGACGAAACGCCCAAATCGAACAGGAAGCCATCGACCCCGGGCACCTCGGCCGAGCAAAGCAGCTCGTCCAAGTCGCCGAAGTTGCCCTTCAGCAGCTGGTGCGGAACGCCGGGAACCTCGCGGTCCAGACGGGCGCCAGCGGCCTCGAGGGCCATGTCGTCCTGATCGACGCCGAGCAAAAGGCCCGTCTCCCCCACCTGCGCGGCCATCTTTACCGAATGGCCGGCACCGCCAAGGGTGCAATCGCAGACAACGGAGCCGCTCTTTAGCCGCAGCGACTCAAGCACTTCGCCGAGCATGACAGGTTCATGCCGATATTCTTGTGTCAAGATCCCACGCTCCATCCGTTACCCGTGCCTTGCCCTTACGAGAAGAAGAGGTCCAGCAGGGCCTCATCGTCATCGTCCTCATCGGCCGCGGCGCGATCCCAAACCTCAAGGTGGTCGTAGTTGCCCACAACCGTGACCTCGCGGTCGAGGTTCGCCTGCTTGCGGAGAGACTCGGAAAGACCGATACGACCGGCGCTGTCCACGTCCATCGACGTGGTGCGCTTGTTGATCGCCCTCATGAGCTTCTGGTCATTAATGTCACGCGGGTTAAAACCCTCGTGGCCCTCACGACCCGCGAAGAGTCCTTCGACCCACTTATCGAAGGCCTCGGCAGAGAACACGTACAGAGCATCGACATCCAGGGCTTTGAACACGCGAACGTGCTCTCCAAGCTCCTCGCGAAGGGGTGCAGGCAGGGACAGACGACCTTTTGCATCGAGATTGCGCTCGTATGCACCCGTCATTCCCATGTGCGCCCTCCCCTCGGTTACTCAGATGGCACGTACGCGGGGAACCACCCCGCCTGTCGACGTCATCAATAATATGG
>DXLX01000025.1 GCA_019414515.1 Collinsella sp. | reverse complement strand
CGATGGCCCCAGACCTGCCAAAAGGGACAGGTTTATTTTGGTTGGTTTTATCTGGGGATATACCGGGTGTGCAGCTATCGACAATTCAGAAATATGGAAAACTGAATTGACCATCTGACAAAATTGAAACCCGCATCCACCAGCCCTTTTGCTATTCCCGGCGGGGGCCGCGGGTAAAGTTTATCGCGAGTTCCGCACGAGTCGGAGAGCACTTAATGTGCTCTCCGTGCGAGCAGGACTGTAGAGCAGGAAACTTTGCCCGCGGCCCCCGCTGGGAATAGCAAAAGGGCGACCCCTGTCCGGAGTCGCCCTTGTTGAGCTGCTTATGTGTAGCTGTTACTCGGCGTCGTGGTGACGGCGGGGCTTGCGGCCTCCGTTGTCACCGGGACGGCGCGGACGGTCGCTGCGCTCGGAGCGCTCGCGACGCGGACGCTCACGGCGCTGGAAGTGCTCGCCGTCGCCCTCAGAGGCACCCTCGGCGCGAGCCGGGGCCTCGGGCTTGTCAAGACGATCGAGCGAGATCTTGCCGCGATCGTCGACCTCGATGACGACGACCTTGACCTCGTCGCCCACGTTGAGGACGTCCTCGACCTTCTCCACGCGACCCTTGGCAACGCGGGAGATGTGCAGCAGGCCGTCCTTGCCGGGCAGCAGGTTGACGAAGGCGCCGAAGGGCTGGATGGAGACCACGCGACCCGTGTACTCCTCGCCCGGCTCGGGAACCTTGATGATGAGCTTGATGCGCTCGACGGCCTGGTCCACGGACTCGCCGGTGCCGCCGACAAAGACGGTGCCGTCCTCCTGGATGTCGACCGAAGCGCCGGTCTCGTCCTGAATACCGCGGATGACCTTACCGCCGGAACCGATGACGTCGCGGATCTTGTCGGTCGGGACCTGGATGGAGACGATGCGCGGAGCGGTGCTGCGCGTGGTGTGGCGCGGCTCGGGGATCACATCGAGCATCTTCTGCAGGATGAAGGCGCGACCCTCCTTGGCCTGCTGCAGGGCGCGGGCCAGGATGTCAAAGGTGAGGCCGGTGGCCTTGTTGTCCATCTGCAGAGCGGTGATGCCCTTGGTGGTGCCGGTGACCTTAAAGTCCATGTCGCCCAGGAAGTCCTCGAGACCCTGGATGTCGGACAGGACCACGGTCTTGCCCTCCTCCTGGATCAGACCCATGGCGATACCGGAGACCGGGCGCTTAATGGGCACGCCGCCGTCCATAAGGGCGAGCGTGGAACCGCAGGTCGAAGCCATCGAAGACGAACCGTTGGACTCCATGACCTCGGAGACGACGCGGATGGCGTAGGGGAACTCGTTCTCGTCGGGGAGCACCGGAAGCAGAGCGCGCTCGGCCAGGTTGCCATGGCCGATCTCGCGGCGCTTGGGGCTGCCCATGCGGCCGGTCTCGCCGGTGCAGAACGGCGGGAAGTTGTAGTGGTGCATGTAGCGCTTGCCCTCGGTGGGCTCGATGGTATCCAGACGCTGGCCCTCGTTGAGCATGCCGAGCGACAGGACGGAGAGCACCTGGGTCTGGCCGCGCTGGAACAGGCCGGAGCCATGAACGAGCGGCAGGTAGTTGTCCTTCACCATGATGGGGCGGATCTCGTCGGCAGCACGGCCGTCGACGCGCTCGCCAGTCTCGACGACCATGGTGCGCATGGCCTTCTTCTCGAGCTTCTTGAGCGCCACGGGGATCTCGCGCTCCCAAGCGGCCTGCTCCTCCTCGGTGAACTCGGCACGGATGGACTCCTTCAGAGCCTCGACCTTGCCGATACGGGAGAGCTTGTCGGCGTCGCGCAAGGCAGCAGCCATCTCGTCGTAGTGGGCGAAGATGCGCTCCTGGACCTCCTCGACGGGCTGGTCGAGCGGGTACTCCTTCTTGACGATGGTGCCGTTGACCTGCTCCCACTCGGCGACGAACTCGTCCTGGGCCTGGCAGAAGGCAGCGAGAGCCTCCTGGCCAAACTTCATGGCGGCGAGCATGTCGTCCTCGGAGATCTCCTCGGCGCCGGCCTCGACCATCGAGATGAAGTCGGCAGAGCCGCCCAGCTCCAGGTCCAGGTCGGAGTTCTCGCGCTCCTCATAGGTGGGGTTGACGATAAACTCGCCGGTCTCCACGTTGCGACCGATGCGCACGCAGGCAAGCGGGCCCTCGAAGGGCACGCCGCCGAGCGTCATGGCCAGGGATGCACCCATAACGTTGATGACGTCGAAGGGGTTGACCTGGTCGGCGACGAGCGAGGTGGCGACGATGTGTACCTCGTTACGGAAGCCGTCCGGGAAGCTCGGGCGAATCGGACGGTCGATCATGCGCGCGGTGAGCGTGGCCTTCTCGCTGGGACGGCCCTCACGCTTGAGGTAGCCACCCGGAATGCGGCCGGCGGCGTACATCTTCTCGTTGAAGTCGACGGTCAGCGGGAAGAAGTCGTAGTTCTTACGCTCCTTGGAGACGACCACGGTGTCGAGCATCGTGGTGTCGCCCTGCTTGACCAGGCAGGCGCCGGTGGCCTGCTTGGCAAGCTCGCCCGACTCAAAGGTGTAGATCTTGCCGTACAGCTCAAAGGTCTTGGATACGAGTGTCATTGTTCTCCTTTACCCCACAGGCCCCTTGCCTGCGGGCTTCTCATGTGACGCAGGCCCCCTGCCCCCGCCACGCTTCAGAGCGTGATTGTTCACGCCCTTACACAAAAAGAGCGCCCCGCTGCGCAGGACGCTCTTAGCATGTACAAATCCTACTGGATGTTGTCGCGGATGCCCAGAGCCTTGATGAGCTCACGGTACTCGACGATGTCGTTCTTCTTGATGTAGGAGAGAAGACGACGACGACGGCCGACGAGCATGAGCAGGCCACGACGGGTGTGGAAGTCCTTCTGGTGGGACTTCATGTGCTCGGTCAGCTCCTTGATGCGCTCGGACAGGATGGCGACCTGAACCTTGGGGTTGCCGGTGTCGACCGGGGTGTTACCGAACTGGGCAGTCAGCTCAGCCTTGCGCTCTTTGGAAACAGTCATTGTTTCACCTTTCGTTTAACGTCGCCCACGGGCGACTCGATTCGCCTCGGACTGGGAAGCCGCCGGTGGAGCGAGCAACCAAGATCGAGGTACCAACAGGCCGATATGTTACCACAAGCAGCCCGCCCCTGCGCATCATCACCGACCCAACATGAATTCCATCGCACGGAGGCGCTGATCGGTGTGCGTCGCAGCCCAAACATGCGAAAGCCCGAGCAAGAATGCCGCCGTATGCGGGTCGATTCGCTCGGCCATGAGCGCATCGAAGGTCATGGACATGAGGGCGCGAAGCCATGCGACCTCACCAGTCGATACCAGCTCGGCACCCGGAACGCTCGACGCGCACGATCCGCACATGAGCCCGCCCGCCTGTGGTGAAAAATACGACAGCATGGGGTCTCCGCACAGCACGCAGGCCGAAAAATCTGGTCGATAGCCAACGTGCGACAGCAGCTTAAAGACATATGCCGCCACAAGTAAATCCATATGCGCAGCGTCGAGCCCGCTGCCGACCAGGGTAAGCGCCCGTTGCGTAATGGCAAAGGTAAACGGGTCCTCGGCGTCCTCGAACGAGCACACGCGTGCGACCTCGGCGATCGCGCTTGCGGCGCAAGTCGTCTCGTAATCGGGCGCAGCGCCGAGCGGCGCCTCCATAAGCTCGGCCTGGGAAACCACGTCGAGTGACCGTCCATGCGCAAGCAGCATATCAACGGTACAGAACAGCTCGCAGCGCGCCGCCAACCGCCCGCCGGGCTTACGCGCACCCTTTGCCACGGCACGAACCTGTCGACCCCGCTCGTCAAGCATCGTCAGGATCAGGTCCGTCTCTTTGAGCTTCGTCTTATCGAGGACGAGCACCTTCGTGCGATATGTCCGGGAGCCTGCCATGCGCGCCGCGCGTCCTTAGTCCTCGGCGTTGTAGCCAAAGCGGCGAATCTGGGCCTCGTCGTCACGCCAGCCGGCCTTGACCTTCACGTCCAGCTCCAAAAAGACCTGCGTGCCAAAGATGCGCTCAAGATCGCGGCGGGCGTCGATACCGATATGCTTGATCATCTCGCCGCCCTTGCCGATGATGATGCCCTTTTGGCCCTCACGCTCGACGTAAATGGTGGCGTGCACGCGCAGCACCTTCTTGGTCTGCTCGAGCGCATCGCAGATCACGCCAACGGAGTGCGGGATCTCATCACGGGTGCGGCGCAAGACCTTCTCGCGCACAAACTCGGCAACGAGTGTCTCGTCGGAAGCGTCGGTACCCATGTCCTCGGGGAACCAACGCGGGCCCTCGGGCAAAAAGTGCGCAACGGTCTCAATGAAGGCATCGACGTTGAAGTTCTTGACCGACGACGTCACGATCTCGTCGTCATAGTCCATGAGCTCGTGGGCGGCCTTAAGCTGCTCCATGACCTGTGTGGGGTCGGCCTCATCGGCCTTGGTGAGCACCAGGACCTTCTTGCAACGAGCGCATCTGACACGCTCGGCAACCCAGGCGTCTCCCCTGCCGATGGGCTTGGTGGCATCAACCAAAAACGCGACGACGTCGACATCGTTCAACTCGAACAGTGCGCTCTTGTTGAGCTCGGACCCCAGGCCGTCCTTGGGCTTATGAATACCCGGGGTATCGACAAAGACCAGCTGGTAGCCGGGACGGTTGACGACGGCGCGCATGCGACGGCGGGTCGTCTGTGCCACCGGCGAGGTGATGGCGACCTTTTTGCCATAGCAGGCGTTGAGCAGCGTGGACTTGCCGGCGTTGGGGCGTCCGACCAGGGCCACGAAGCCGCTGCGAAAACCGGGCTCCACGTCACCAAAGCCCATAGAACCGTCGTCCTCGTCGCACAGGGCGTCGAGCTCCTCATCGCTCATGCCCTCAAACGGGTCGAACTCCACGACTTCCTCGAGCTCCTCGGTATCCACCGCGTCCAGGGACTCGTCGTCCAAAATCTCATCGGTAGGCTGCATATTGTCGGACATGGGAATCCCTTTCTAAATAAAGCCGAGCGCGTGGGCAAATACCAGCACGCCCACAATCGCGGCAGTGATGGAAAGAACGTATACAGAGGCGGCGGCGATGTCCTTCGCACGCTTGGCCAGCGGATGGAGCTCCTGGGTCGCCAGGTCGACGATGGCCTCCATAGCGGTGTTGCACAGCTCGCCGTGAATCACCAAGCCACAACAGATGATAATCGTGGCCCACTCGGCAATGTCGAGGCCCACGATACAGCCGGCAATGACGGTGCACACGCCCGCAACGAGCATGACCTTAATGTTGCGCTCGGTCTTGACGGCGGTGACGAAGCCCTCCATGGCGTAGGAAAACGACTTAAAGAAGGACGGATGGTCCTTGTTCGATCCGGGAATCATAGACGGCTCCTAGTCGTGGGCGTGGTTGGTGATGGGGCCGACGTGGACTAGCTTAGGGTCCTCGCCGCGCTCGAGCGACAGATCGCGCAGGATGGCGTCCTCGCGGGCCTCCATGACCTCGGCCTCGTCGTCCTCGATGTGGTCATAGCCCAGCAGGTGCAGCATTCCGTGTACGAGCATCAGACGGCACTCGTCAGCGGGGCTATTGCCAAAACCGGGGGCCTGACGGGCAATAACCTGCGGGGCCAAGATAATATCGCCGAGCTCGAGCGTCTCATCGGCGGGAATGTCATCGTCAAAGGCCGAATCGCACTCAAACGAGAGCACATCGGTGGTGCGGTCGATACCGCGCCACTCGTGGTTGAGCTCGTGCATCTCGTCCTCGTCGACATACGAAAGGGAAATCTCGACTTCACGCTCAACGCCCTCGGCGGCAAGCACAACCTCGCAGATGTGCTCCACCTCCTGCGCGTCGAGCAGCGTATCGAGCTCGGCATCGTTGCTGATCAATACACTCAACGGGACTCCTTTCGGTCACGTACGCGCTTCTCGCGCACATCATCATAAGTATCGTATGCCTCGACGATACGTCCCACCAAGGCATGGCGCACCACGTCGGGACGCTCGAGGTGCGAAAATGCGACATCATCGACACGGCCCAAAATCTTCTCGACATCCGCCAAGCCACCACGACGACCCACCAGGTCACGCTGGCTCAGGTCGCCGGTAATCACGAACTTGGAGTTGAAGCCCAGGCGCGTCAGGAACATCTTCATCTGCTCGGGCGTGGTATTTTGCGCCTCGTCGAGCACCACGAAGGCATCACTCAGCGTGCGGCCGCGCATGTAGGCAAGCGGGGCGATCTCGATCACGCCGCGCTCCATAAGCTCATCGGTGCGTTCGCGATCCATCATGTCAAAAAGGGCGTCGTAGAGCGGACGCATGTAGGGATCGATCTTTTCCTCGAGGGTACCGGGCAAAAAGCCCAGGTTCTCCCCCGCCTCGACAACCGGACGCGTCAAGATCAGACGGCCCACCTCGTGGCGCTTGAGCGCGGCAACGGCGAGCGCCATGGCCAGATAAGTCTTACCGGTGCCGGCAGGACCCAGGCCAAACGTGATGGTATGCGAGCGAATGGCATCCACATAGCGCTTTTGGCCGAGCGTTTTGGGGCGAATGGCACGACCGCGATACGAAAGCAGCACGTCATCGCGAAGCGACGTAGCCTCGTGCTCACCGTCGCGCAGAACGGCCAGACAGCGCGAGACATCGTCGGCAGAAAGCGTGCGCCCGGCAGCAGCCTCACGAAAGGCATGTTCGAAAAAACGCGCCACGAGTTCGACCTCATCCGGGTCACCGCTCACGGCGATGCTATCGCCACGGGCGACCACATGGGCGCGAACCAAGTTCTCGAGTGCACGAAGGACGCCGTCGCCGGCGCCCAAAACGCGCGAGGGGTCGATACCCTCGGGAACGGTAAGTCTAATCTTCGAGGCTTCCATGAACCTCCCTGCGCGCATGGACCAAGCCGGAATCATCGACTCCGATGATAGCAACATCGAGCAGGCACGGGGCTGTGAGTCCACAGGTATCGTCAAGACGGGCATGATGGAACGAGCCGAGCGTCAGGTTGTCGCCGTACTCGAGGACGGCACGCTCGACGGTGCCCACGCGACGACGAGCGTCAGCAATAGCGAGCTCCTGCGCGGCGGCCCGCATACGGCGGCTGCGCTCGGCCATAACCTCGGGCGGCACTTGGTCGGGCATGTCGGCAGCAAGGGTACCGGGACGCTTGCTATAGCGGAACACGTGCATACGCGAGAAACCCACACGACGGCACAGCGCCAGCGACTCCTCGAATTCCTCGTCCGTCTCACCAGGAAAACCGACGATGACATCGCACGAAAGAGACACCTGGGGCAAGTTGGCGCGAATCATGCGCACCGTGTCCTCAAAGGCCTCGGCGCTATAGGGACGGCCCATGCGATGCAGGGTCGCCGTGCAGCCGGACTGCACGGGCAGGTGCAAAAACGGGGCGATACGCTGCGGATAGCGCGCCATAACCTTAAGCAGGCGCTCAGAGATATCCATGGGCTCGACCGATGAAATGCGCACATGCGGAATAGACGTGCGCTCCATGATGGCCTCGAGCAGCTCATCGATCTCGACATGCTCGTCGGTCGCGCTCTTGCCATCGTAGGCACCCAGGTTCACACCGGTCAGTACCACCTCGGGCACGCCGGCCTCCTGGGCCTCGCGAACTTGCTCAAGCACGGACTCGACCGGCACGGAGCGCTCGGGGCCGCGCGCCTTCCACACAATGCAATAGGTGCAGCGATGGTTGCAGCCGTCCTGAATCTTCACGCCCAGGCGAGAGCGACCGAGAACGTCGACCACCTCGCCATCGCTGCAGGCGGGAACGCTATCGGACTCAACACCCAGCACCTCGCAAACACGTTCGGCGACATCGATCTTGGACGGCTCGGCAATCACGCGATCCGAAAGCTCCGATAGCTCCTCGGGATGCAAATTGACCACGCATCCGGTCACGACCACATAGGGCTCGTTTGGATGGGCCAGCGCATGACGGACGGCCTTACGGGTCTTGGCCTCAGCCTCGCCCGTAACGGCACAAGTGTTAATGACGATCAGATCGGCATCCTGGGGCTCAACAATAGCAAAGCCCAAGCGCATAAGATCGGCAGTGATACGGTCAGACTCAACCCGGTTGACACGGCAGCCGAGGTTGACGACGGAAATATGGGGTGCGAGCACGCGGGCTCCTTAATCGAGGATATCGTCGAGGGCACTCTTGATACGGTCGGTCACCGACTTCTTACCGGAAGCGACGTCATCGCCCATCTCATCGGCAAAAGCACGGAGCAGCTCGCGCTGCTTATTGGAAAGATTGGTGGGAACGACCACGCGCAGTTGCACGATCAGGCGGCCACGCGAACCGCCACCGCCAATGCGCGGCATGCCGTAATTATTGACGCTCACGGTGTCGCCGTACTGGGCGCCGGCGGGAACCGTCACCTTAACGACCTCGTCGGGCATAATGCCCTCGACCTCGATCTCGCAGCCGAGCGCAGCCTGCGCAATCGAGATATCGCTCACCAGGTACAGGTCGTCCCCGTTGCGCTTAAAGCGCTCATGGTCGGCAACGCGCACGTTGACAATCAGGTCGCCCGAAGGCTCGCCGCGAAGGCCGGCCTCGCCAAAGCCGCTCACGCGCAGCTGGCGACCGGTCGAAACGCCGGCGGGAATATCGATGTCGATCTTTTCGTGCGAAGGCGTGCGGCCTTGACCGTCGCAGGTCTCGCAGGGATGATCGATAACCGTGCCCTCGCCATGGCAGTCGGGGCAAGGCGAGGAAGACTGAACCTGGCCCAGGAACGAACGCTGAACCGTCGTGACGTAGCCCGTACCGTGGCAGCGGCCGCACTGCTTTTCCTGTGCGCCCTCTGCCCTACCGGTGCCATTGCAGTCCTCGCAAGGAGCAAGGCGGTCATAGCTGATTGTCTTTTTGCAGCCGAGCGCCGCCTCCTCGAGCGTCACCGAAAGCGAGATGGCCATATCACGTCCGCGACGACGCTCACGACGGCTGCGGGCGCCACCGCCGGCACCGCCGCCAAAGAACGACGAGAACAAGTCGTCCATGCCCATGCCACCAAAGATATCGTTGATATCGACGTAGCCGGAGCCACCGGGGCCGTCGGCAGTGCCGTAACGGTCGTAGTTAGCACGCTTCTGCTCATCGGAAAGAACGGAATATGCCTCGTTGAGCTCTTTGAACTTAGCCTCGGCCTCGGGGTCGTCCGAAACGTCCGGGTGTACGGTACGGGCCTTCTTTAGAAACGCGCGCTTAATCGTCCGCGCGTCGGCATCCTTGTCGACGCCAAGCACCTCGTAGTAATCCCTATTTTCCGACACGACCGAATCCTTCCGACTTTCATTATTGTCACAGTGCGTCCTATACCCAAGCTGGGCCGGCCGCAAACAGAGGGTTTGATGTTATTGCATTGCGTAGGGCGAAAGCATGGCACGATGCGAGCAGCTCGCAAACCAAACCGACACGAGCGCAAACATAAATCCGTTGGCAAAACCGTTGGCAAACTGCATCGCGCCGCGCTTCCACCACAGCAGGCTGCGGTGCAGCACGCCGTCCGAGAGCACCATGAACAGGCCCATGGCAAACGGAATAAAGCACATCACGGCAAAGGCCGAGAACACGCCCGAGATGGCCGATAGCACCAAAAACGGCGCCACGATGCCCATCAGGTAAAAACCGGTACGGGCCTTGCCTTCCAGGCGCTCGGCCTCAACATGGGCCCGACCGACCAGATCACCGCCAGAGGCGCCGTTGGTGCCGGCGTGACCCATGCCGCCAATACGGACCTCGTCGCCATCGTGCGTGCCGGCGGGAAACTCAATCGTCTGCTCGGAGGTCACACGGGTTCGCCCGCTGCCGCCGCAATCGGGACAGGGGTCGGCGACGACCTTACCGGAGCCACCGCACTCAGGGCAGACAGACTGGAACGTGCCGGCACCAAACAGAAAGGACAGGTCGACATCGATGTGGCCGCGACCGCCGCAGCTCGGACAGGTATGTGCATGCTCGGACGAAACAGAGCCCGAACCGCCGCAGTGACCACAGGTATCGAAGCGCGTATAGCGGACGGTCTTGCGGGCACCGCCCTTGGCCTCCTTGGCGTCGAGCTTAATATCGACGACCACGTTGGCGCCGTTCTCGGGATTATAGGCAGCCTGCCCGCGACGCGGCTGACCCCAGGCGCCACCAAAGGGAAAGCCGCCCTCAAAGGGATTGCCGTAGCCCGCGCTGCCGGCGTAACCGCCGCCATAGGGCGAAGCCGTGGGAGCGCCGGCAAAGGGATTGCCCGAGCGCATGGCGTCGTAGCGCGCACGCTTCTGCTCGTCCGAAAGCACAGCATAGGCCTCGGAAACCTCTTTGAACTTTTCCTCGGCATCCGGTTCTTTGTTGACGTCCGGATGGAGCTTGCGGGCCTTTTGCTGGAAGGCTTTCTGTATATCACGCGAGGTGGCGTCCTTGGAGACACCCAAAATCTCGTAGTAATCTTTTTCGTTCATCGTCGCCATGCGCGGCAACCTCCTGCTCACAGCAGCGTATATATTGCGGTAATTCTACCCGAGCGGCCTAGGCTAGACCCCAAAACAGCTCGAACAGCACATTTCCATCGAGCCAGCCCAAGTGAGTGGGCGCTAAACGAGCACGGACGCGACCTGCGATAACGTCTTTCGAGGTGACGCGCCCCGCATGTCCTTGAATATGATCGGGCACCCAGGTGGCAAGGCCCAACTCGACCGCACGGTCGCAGGCCGCCGCCAACTCATCTGCAGCGATCACGCTTGCCGAGCGAACCAACAGATCGGGCCCAATGCCACGCGTCATGCGACAGGCAAGCATCAAATCCTCGGCCGCCGCCTCGCGCTGCGACAGATACTCGGCATCAAACGTCGTCGCGGCATCGTCGCGTTGCACCAAGCGCACGCGATACGCATCGCCGCGAGCAAGCACGTCGGGAAACAGCCCGGCCAAGCGATCGAAATCCTCGGCGTCGAGCATACCGGCGGCAGAGCGGCCCAAACCCAGATAGCCCTGTCCGGTCCAATAGGCAATGTTGTGGGCGCACTCATGGCCGTCGAGCGCGTAGCTTGCCACCTCATACGGGTGATAGCCGGCCGCACTCAGGCGCTCACGCGCCGCATCCATGCATGCAGCCTGAAAATCCTCGTCGGGCTCGAGCGACTCGTCGCGACACGCCATGCGATAGAGCGGCGTGCCCTCCTCGAGCGTGAGCGGGTACACCGACACATGATGCGGCGCCGCCGCCAACACGCCATCGAGTGTGCGCTGCCAGCTTAGGTCGGTCTGCCCGGGAAGGCCGCACATCAGGTCGCACGACACGACAAGCCCAGCGTCCTTGACCGTCGTGATGGCAGCGAGCGCCCGATCGGCATCGTGAATGCGGCCGATGGCGGTAAGTTCGACGTTATCGAGCGTTTGCACGCCCAGAGAGACGCGCGTGACACCCACCCCGGCAAGCGCAGTGGCAAGCTCTGCGGTCAGCGATTCGGGATTGGCCTCGCAGGTAAACTCAACAGGCTTGCACCACGCAGAGATACGCCGGGCAAATTCTACCAAACGCTCCCCCGCCAGCGACGGCGTGCCGCCGCCAACATAGACGGTGCGGATCTGTGCAAGCGCGCCTGCGTCGCCAAAAGCATCGAGGCGCGCATACAACTGCTCAAAATAGGTATCGAGCGCAACGCTCATGTTGCACGGAGCAAAACTGCGTGAGTCAAAGTCACAGTACCGGCATTTTTGGGCGCAAAACGGCACATGCACGTACAGCGCGGTAACGGCCACCGTTAGGCCTCCAACGGATGAGCGGGCACCGACTCGCCGGCGGCAAGTGCGGCCTCACAGGCCACCACATCGTGCTCGATATCATCGACCAGTGCCATGAACTCCTCGTATGTGGAGCAACGCACCACCTGAGCGCGCCAGGCGGCAGCATGGGGCATGCCCTTTAGATACCAGCTTGCGTACGTGCGGGCACGCGACATGAGCGGCAACAGCTCGTGCGTGAGCGTCAGGTGCTCGCGCAGGGCATCCAGGCGCTCAACCGAGGAGCGAGAAGGAACCGGCGTGCCATCGAGTGCAAGGGCTCGGGCATCGCCGAACACCCATGGATTGCCGTAGATGCCGCGCGCGATAAACACCGCGCTGGCACCCGAGCTTTGCAGATGCTCAGCAGCGTCCTCTGCCGAGAACACATCGCCCGAACCGATAACGGGAATCTCGACGGCGTCGGCCACCTCATCGACGACCGACCAATCGGCCTGGCCCGTATAGAGCTGCGTGGCGCAGCGACCATGTACCGCCACCGCGGCGGCCCCTGCTCCCTCAAGCATCTGGGCAAACGTCGCGGCGTTGCGGTCTTCGGCGTAAAAGCCCTTACGGATTTTTACGGTCACGGGCACATGCGCCGCGCCCACCGCCGCCTCGACGATCTGCTCGGCCAGATCGGGAGTGCGCATAAGCGCCGAGCCCTCGCCCTTGGTGACGACCTTGCGAGCCGGGCAGGCCATGTTGATATCGATCAGCGACAGGCGATCGCCCACACGCTCCTCGACGGCAGCAACAGCGCTCGCAAACTGATCGGGCTTGGAGCCAAAGAGCTGCACGCAGATCTGCTGCTCCTCATCGGCCGGCAGTACCAGGCGCCACGTCTTATTGCTGGCATAGGCAAGGCCCGCCACGCTCACCATCTCGCTATAGGCAAGATGGGCACCGCGACGGCGGCACATGATGCGATAGGCGGGATCGGTCACGCCCGCCATGGGAGCCATAAGGAACGGTTGCTCGGCATAGGCGCCAAGCAACCGCTTGCTGTATTCAGAAAGTGCCATGGACCTACTCGGCCACCTTGAGAATCGCCATAAAGGCCTCCTGCGGAACCTCGACCGAGCCGATGGCCTTCATGCGCTTTTTGCCCTCTTTCTGCTTCTCGAGCAGCTTGCGCTTTCGCGAGATATCGCCGCCATAACACTTGGCCAGCACGTCCTTGCGGCGCGCTTTGACGGTAGAGCGGGCAATGATCTTGTTGCCGATGGCGCCCTGGATAGGCACCTCGAACAGCTGGCGCGGAATGATTTCCTTGAGCTTGTCGCACAGACCGCGGGCCAGGCCATAAGCCTTATCCTTGTGCACGATAAACGACAGCGCGTCCACCTCGTCGCCCGAAAGCAGGATGTCGAGCTTGACGAGCTCGGAGGGGCGATATTCGTTGAACTCGTAGTCGAGCGAGGCGTAACCCTTGGTGCGGCTCTTGAGTTGGTCAAAAAAGTCCAGAATGAGCTCGGCAAGCGGCATGTCGAAACGCATCTCGACCGATTTGCTCGTGAGATGGATCATGTCGGTTGTAATGCCGCGATGCTCGATAGCGAGCTGCATGACGGCACCCGTATACTCGGGCGGACAGATAATCTTGGCCTTGAGGTAGGGCTCCTCGATGCGCTCGATGCGCGTAGCCTCGGGCAGATCCTGCGGGCTGCGAACATCAATCATCTCGCCGTCGGTCTTGTAGACGTGATAGTCCACCGAAGGGCTCGTGGCAATCAGGTCCAGGTTGAACTCGCGCTCCAGGCGCTCCTTGACGACCTCCATATGCAGCAGGCCCAAGAAGCCAACGCGGAAACCAAAGCCGAGCGCCACCGAAGTCTCGGGCTCCCACACCAACGACGGGTCGTTGACATGCAGCTTATCGAGCGCGTCACGCAGGTTCTCGTAGTCCTTGTTATCGATCGGGAACAGGCCCGTATAGACCATGGGCTTAGCCTCGCGGTAACCGGGAAGCGGCTCGGGGCAGGGGTTCGACGCCCAGGTAAGGGTGTCGCCCACGCGAACGGCCTCGGGGTCCTTCAGGCCCGTGACCACGTA
Organism: Collinsella sp.; assembly: GCA_019414515.1. Lineage (GTDB taxonomy): Bacteria > Actinomycetota > Coriobacteriia > Coriobacteriales > Coriobacteriaceae > Collinsella. The sequence goes on along the minus strand of DXLX01000025.1, from coordinate 41,842 downwards.
TCCGACCTCGCCGACCGTCAGCGCGTCGACCGGCGTCTCGGCGGGACGCTTGACGCCCACGCCATCGACCAAAAAGTCGCCCTTTGCCTGCATCATGCGCAAGGTATCGCCCTTTTTGATGGAGCCGTCAAAGATGCGCACCGTGGCGACGACGCCACGATACTCGTCGAAGTATGAATCCAGAATGAGTGCCTTGAGCGGCGCATTCGCATCGCCCTTGGGCGGAGAGATCAGAAAGACAATGGACTCCAGCAGATCGTGGATGCCCTCGCCGGTCTTGCCCGAGACACACACGGCATCATCGGCAGGGATCGCCAGGTCATCCTCGATCTCGGTCTTAACCTCGTCGGGATGAGCTGAGGGCAGGTCGATCTTGTTGATGGCCGGCACAATGTCCAGATTGGCGTTCATGGCAAGCGTCGCGTTGGAGACGGTCTGTGCCTCGACGCCCTGTGTGGCGTCGACAACGAGCACCGCGCCCTCACAGGCTGCCAGCGAGCGCGAGACCTCATAGGTAAAGTCCACGTGGCCCGGCGTATCGATCAGATTGAACTGATACGTCTCGCCATCGTCGGCGTCATAGGACACGCGAACGGCATTGGACTTGATCGTGATGCCGCGCTCGCGCTCGATATCCATGGTGTCGAGCAGCTGCGACTCCATGTCGCGCTCGTCGACGGTATGGGTGAGCTCGAGAATGCGGTCACTGATCGTGGACTTGCCATGGTCGATGTGAGCAACAATCGAGAAGTTGCGGATGTGGGAAATGTCAATTGAAGTATTCATGCGGACTATCTTACCCGAGCGGTACAAAAAATGGAGCCTGTTCCATAAAACAGGCTCCATTTATGCGCGTAATCTGTGTGGTGTGAAATTTACAACTTAAGCGTTGATGCTGTTCACGAGCTTGGCAAGACCGGACTTGCGGTTGGAAGCCTGGTTCTTGTGGATAACATGCTTGGCGGCAGCCATGTCGAGACGCTTGGTGACGGTCTTGAGGGCAGCCTGGGCCTTCTCGGCGTCGCCCTCGGCGACGGCGGACTGGACGTGCTTGGTCAGCGTCTTGAGCTCGGACTTGACAGCCTTGTTACGCATGCGAGCTGCCTCATTGGTGCGGATACGCTTCTTCTGAGACTTGATGTTTGCCACTTCTGGAGTTCCTTTCGAGTTCCTTGCAAAAAATGTATGACACCTCTGAGACACGGTGAGGTCATGCAAGCGCCTACTATAGCACGCTCCCCCTCAAAGGGATAGAACGAATTTGTCAAATAGGCAGGTATCATCACGATTTTCTCAAGATGTTCGTAATCCAGAGCAAAAGCGCGGCCTCAGAATCGGCCGAACCCTTGAGCGCGAGCTCTACATCGACCGCCCCCTCGAGCGCCGCGACGAGCTCTGCCATCGAAAAGCGACGTGCCCAGGTCAAGTGATTCTTGACCTGCCAGGACTGGAGCTTGAGCGTTGCGGCCAGCTCACGACCCTGTCCGCGCGCATCGAGCGCCTTGGCGACGATAAGCTCGCGGATGCGGCCGCACAGCAACGTGTAAGTCCACACGTAGCTCTTGGCGGGCAATAGATTGAAAAGCTCGAGCGAGCGTCGCATGTCACGTGCCGAGACCGCATTGAGAAAGTCCCAGGGTTGGACCTCTGCCGTACGTACAATCCAGCGCTCAACGTCGGCAAGCTCAATCTGGGGCGCCTCGACCATCTGGGCAAGCTTAGCCAAGTCGTTATCGAGCATGCGGGTGTTCTCGCCCGAGCGCGAAACGAGCTCTTCGGCGGCCGCCGTCGAGATCGACTTGCCGTGCTGCGTCGCCATCTGCTGCACGCGGCGCGGTAGCTCCCAGCGCTTGGTACCGGAGCAATCGATCACCGCCTTCTTGTCGATCTTGGCGATCGCCTTATACAGGCGCGTGTTCTTGGCAAGCGAGTCGGCGATGATGAGACAAACCGTCGTGGGGCTGGGACTCGCCAGATAGTCGACAAGCGGCTCGGAGATCGCTTTGGCGAGTTTTGAGCAGCCGTCAAGGATTACCAGGCGAAACTCGCTGCCCATGGGAAAGGCGTTGAGCGATCCGATAATCGACTCGATATCGGGGTCTTTGGTCATATCGCGCTCGTCGAGGTTGAACTCGACCATACCCGACTTTTCCAGACGCGCTTTCATACGCGAGACGGCGTGATCGCGCTTGACGCCGTCGGTACCGACGATCAGATATGCCGGCAACAGACTGGTTTCGGACATTGCGCTCCCCTCCCGCAGGCCTTCGTATTCGTTCCGTGCCATTCTAGCCCAGGGGCCCACCACACGCCAACGACGTCGTCACGGTCGCTGGCATCGCATCGCAAAGCCATTCGCAGTTGGCGTGACGGTAATGTCGCCGTGTTCGATAGTGCACGCGAACACACCGCCCGCTTCCTTAACGGCATCGATGCAGGCATCGGACGGATGGCCGTATCGATTCCCCTCGCCCGCACTCGCAAGGGAAAGCTCAGGCTTCAAGACGTCCAGCAACTCACCATCGACTGAAACCTTAGAGCCGTGATGCCCAAGTTTAAGTACATCGATTTCCCCCACCTCCTGCACGAATTCCCGTTCTTGGTCGAGCTCGGCATCACCGGTGAGGAGCATACGCAGGCCCCTGCCTTCCTGAACATAGGAGAGCAGCAGGACAAGCGAGTCCTCATTTCCCTCGCCATCCACGGACTCGAATGGCCACATCACGCGGGCGCAAAATGAGCCGATATCGACCGTATCCCCACGGCGCACCTGCCGATACTCAACGCCAGGTCGGTTCAATACCTCGGCAGGAGCATCCTCCAGCGCATCCGCCGCCACGGCAATCGTTCCAACCGAAAACTGTTCGAGCACGGCAGGCAGACCACCCCAGTGGTCCTCATCCCAATGCGTCACAAAGACGGCATCGATATGGTGCACGTTATTGCGAACCAACGCCGCCACCATGCGCTCGTCGAGCCCGCAGTCGACGAGTGCTACTGCGCCGCCCTGGCGGATAAGAATCGCATCGGCCTGGCCCACATCGAGCACCGTCACCGAAGGCGGAGCGAATCGATCCCAGTAGACGTACGGAATCGCAGCCAGGAGTACCAAGCATGCAAGCCCCACCGCCATAGGACGTGCACGGGGACGCGGCCACCAGACCAGCAGAACCGCCAGCAAACACGGCACTAGGTAAATCCACATGCTATCGGGCGGCAAACTCACGGATGCACCCGGCACGGCGGCAAACAGCTGCTCGAAGAACAGTGCGCAACGGGCGGCAATCATGGGCACAATGAGCGCCCAAGTCCGCAAAGGTGCCACGAGCGAAAAGGGAACCAGCACAATCGACACAGCAAGCAGTACGCTCACCACCGGACCGATGACCGCATTTGCCAGCGGAGCAATGAGCGATAACGTACCAAAGGCGGGAATGGTAATGGGAAGTGTCGCCAATTGCGAGCACAGCGTGGCGGAAAGCATGCTGGCGACGCCCGATGGCACACCCAGCTCACCCAAAGCGTAGGTCGCATAGGGGCAAAAGCACAGAATGGCTAAGACGCTGGCACATGAAAGCTGAAAGCCCATCTCGAACAGCACCGTCGGCCGCAGTAGCACAAAGATGGACATGGTTACGAAGAGTGCCGATTCGCCGTGCCGGCGACGCCCCGCGCCGTTTACGACAAGCGTCGCGAACACCATGCAGCACGCGCGCACGGCCGAAGGAGACGCGCCCGTAAAGGCAGCGTAGCCAACAAGCGATATCGCCAATATCGCCCGCTGAAGACCACGTGAGCACCGAGTCTTTTGCAATGCGCCCTCGATTACAAACCCCACGATAGCCAAATGGCTGCCCGAGACGGCGATAAGATGCGCCGTCCCCGTCACCGAAAACCAATCGCCCGCCGGCTGGGCGCGCAGCTCGGCCGAACGACCGCAGGCGACACCGGCTATGAGCGCACGCGCCGGGTCGGTCGCAGGCGCAATGGACGCAAGCAGCCCATTTCGCAGCCGAAGCAGCGGCCCCGGAGAGCCCTCATCGACCGGCACAATCCGAACGGCTTGAACCTTGCGTACCTCGCCTCGGAGCGCGCGCGATCGTCCAAACGCATCGTTCTCAAAACGTGAAACGCGACCGATAACACGCACGTGCGCCCCGACCTTGAGCTCGCGGTCACACGATAGGCGAACCGCTGCCAAGTTCTTACCGTCCGCGCGTGCCTCGCAGGTATAGGAATACACGTCGTCGTTTATGGATGGATCACCCTGCACGACAAACTCGAGGCTGCTTGCCGCTCGACCGTCGAGCGCCTTCGAGGCGCCTAGCGTGCCCACAGCCCACCACGCCGAGACGACCGCTCCCGCCACGAGACCGACGGACGCGGCATACAGCCACCGCTTCAAAGGGGCAAGCCGCGCACAAGATTGAGCCAGCACAACGAAGACCGCCGCCGCAACGGGAATGGCCCATAGCGGCCCGACCGCCGGCACCCGCTCCCTCAGCAGCGCATCAGCGGCCACGTTAAGCACCAAAGCGCAGCTCACGCACATGCCGGCACACAGGGCCATCGTCCACGGCATCAAGGGCCGCGGAGGCATCACATGCTCGCGCTCGGTCGCACTCATACGCAGATGCAATCTTTGATTTTGGCAAGCTTCTTCTCGCCGATTCCCGACACACGCATCAGATCGTCAACCGAGGCAAAAGCACCGTTCTTTGTACGCTCATCGATAATCGACTGTGCCATGGAGGGACCGATGCCCGAGAGCGTCTGCAGCTCTGCCGTGCTTGCCGTATTGATGTTGACTAGGCCCGTTGCGCCACTCACGCCCAATGATGCGGAAGCCCCACCATCAACACCGGCTTCCGCAATGGACGCCTGCTGCTCCCCTACCGTTGGAACGTGGATTTTTTGTCCATCAGTGACCTTAGATGCCCGATTGAGCCCCGTAACGTCTGCCTCGGGCGCCAGCCCGCCGGCGGCATCAATCGCCTGAGCCACCCGCGCGCCGTCCTTGAGGCGATATACACCGGGCGACACAACGGCGCCATCGACATCGACATAGACCTCTGCCGTGGCAGAAGCCTTAGTCGAAGAACCTTCGGATGTCTTTCCGCTCGAGGCATCACCGGATCCCGGCTCCATCAACGAGCCCGTACCGTCAGTGCGCTCAAACGACACACCGCCGGCACCGCCGCCAAGGTTCGCCATCGCCAAGCCGCTCGCCATCGCAATGACGACCAGTATCGCCATCACCACTGCCTTATGACCGAGCAGCTTGTCCGCCAAGCGGTCCATCCGTTTGACCCGTTCGTGTTGTTCGCGCTGCGCCATAGCAAAACCTCCCAACACCATCGTGTCAGGAAAGGAGCCCTGCAACAGCCACGCTCCAAAACCGGTTTTAGCGGTCAAACCAAAAACCGACCAAAACCTTGCACAAATCTGTCCATTTATTCAGGCACACGTCAGCAAATGAACACTTAGCCGCAAAATGCCCAGATAGCAAAAGACCGACGATGCAGGCGCATCGTCGGTCTATGCACAAAATTACTCGTGATCTTGGTAAATCTCACGCGGAGCAAGCTCCGAATGTTTGCGTTTTAAGGTCTTAGGGGCCTTATACGTATTGCTCTCGAAGTCGATATACTCGGTCTGCTTGAGCAGGCGCTCGATCATCTCCTCGTGATCGAACAACTCCCAGGCCTCATGCACGGCATCGAGTTTGGCGTGCGTCTCGGGACGGCGCGGCATAAACAGCGTGCAGCAGTCGGGAGCGGCCTCAGTCGAGATATCAAACGTACCGATCTCCTCGGCGCGCGCGATGATCTCCTGCTTGTCCGAACCGATGAGAGGACGGAACACGGGGATCTTCACGGCCTCGTTGACGGCCATGATATTCTCAAGCGTTTGGGAGGCAACCTGCCCAAGCGATTCGCCCGTCACGATGGCCTTGGCGCCCTCGATGTGCGCAATGCGCTCGGCAACCGAATACATAATGCGGCGATACATGATCACGCGCAGGTTGCTGGGACAGGTGACCGAAATCTCACGCTGGCAGTCACCAAACGGCACCACGTACAGGCGGCCGATCTGGACACCCGGCTCAAGCGCACGGATGATGTCCTGCACCAAATACTCGCTCGTATCGGGCGTCTGCGGACGACCGGAGAAATGTACCGGCACGCACACCGCGCCGCGACGCGCGAGCATCCAGGTCGCCACCGGAGAATCGATACCCGACGACAGCAGCGTCACGACCTTGCCGGCAGAACCAACCGGCAGACCGCCCACGCCGCGCTCGGAGCGCGCGTACACATAAACGCTACCCTGGACCACCAGTACGTGCACCATCGCATCGGGGTCGTGCATTTGAACCTTTTTATCGGGGAAGGCCTCACACAGCACCTCGCCCACCTGACGATTGATGTCAATCGAGGTGAGCTCATAGTCGGTATTGGAGCGCTTGGCGTGCACCTTAAACGAATCGAAGGAACCAAACTCGCGCAGCGCCTTCACGGCGGCGGCACAGTACTCCTGAGGGTCGCGATTGGTGTGATACGCCAAAGACACGCGAGCAACGCCGGGAACGGTGCGAATGACACGCGCCGCCTCGTCGGCCTGATGCTCGTTAAAGGTCACGAGGATATAACCGGAAATTCGAGACACGGCATTCACGGAAAAGGCGGCCAAGGCCGCCTTGATGTTATCCATGAGGATATGCTCAAAATGTGCGCGGTTCTTACCCTTCAGTCCAACCTCGTGATAGTGGACCAGGCAGACGCGAGCCGCCATTTAGGCTTCAGCAACCTTGTGGCCGAGCGCCTTCTCGTAACGGGCCTCGTCGTAAGAGATGTCGCCGTCGACAATCTCGTCCATAGCCATCGAGATGGTATCGGCACCGGAAAGCCCGATGGTGATGTCATCGACATCCTGGACGGCAAGCACGCGATTGTGCTGGCCACGCAGCATGCTATTGATGTCGCAGGCGCGCTTGGAGGCAAGCGAAGCGAGCAGGAAGCGGTTGTGATCGGTCTTCTCCAGAAGATCGTCAATGCAAGGCTTTACAACGGACACGGACCTCAGATCCTTTCATGCATATCGAGAACGCGAACGAGCTCATCGGTCGCGCGGTCGAGATCGTCATTCACCACGACGTCGTCGTAGCGGTCGGCAAGGGCAAGCTCATCGGCGGCGTTTGCCATACGCAGCTCAATCGTCTCGGGCGTCTCGGTACCGCGACCGACTAGACGCTCGCGAAGCACCTCGAGCGAAGGTGGCTTGATAAAGATCAGCACGGCCTCGGGGAAACGCTCCTTCACCTGCAGGGCGCCCTGGACATCGATCTCCAAAATCAGAGATGCGCCAGAGGCGAGCTTGGATGTGACCTCGCTCACCAACGTGCCGTAGCAGTTACCGTGAACCTCGGCCCACTCAACAAACTCACCGTTTGCCACGCGGCGGTCGAACTCCTCGCGCGTCAGAAAAAAGTAGTTGACGCCGTCGACCTCACCTTTGCGTGGTGCTCGCGTGGTAGCCGAAACCGTCAGGCCCAGGTTCGAGCGGCGCTCGCGCACACGAGTGACGAGCGTACCCTTGCCTGCTCCTGACGGTCCAGAAATCACAAAGAGCTTGGAATCCTGAGCGCTCACTTATTTGGTCAGCTGCTCGAGGAGCTGCTCGCGCTGACGGACGCCGAGGCCCTGGACGCGACGGGTAGCGGAGATACCGAGCTCCTCCATGATCTTGGCGGCCTTGGCCTTGCCATAACCAGGGAGAGACTCGATGAGGGTGGAAACCTTCATGCGGGAAGCGATGGGGTCATCGGAGTTGAGCACGGACTCGAGGGACTTCTCGCCCTTCTTGATCTGCTCGCGAAGCTCAGCGCGGGCGTGACGTGCGGCAGCAGCCTTCTCAAGAGCCTGCTTGCGCTGCTCATCGGTAAGCTGAGGGAGTGCCATTCGTACCTCCAAATAGTTGGGTTATATCTGATTCAATAATTGGCATTTTAGCACGTAGAACGTACAAAATGCCCAATCGCGGCTCCATAGGTTAGACGATACCCGCAAAAAGTGCAATATACTGCGCCCAAAGTTAAGCCCCTGACCTGCGATTCCACACAAAGGATGGGAAAGTTTACGCAGGTACAGGGGCTATTTTGTGCTAATGAGACCCAAAAGTGGTGACTTAGGGGAATCTTTTACGCGACGTTTTCGACCAGCTCGGCGACAATGGCGTCAAAGGTGGCAACCGGATCGTCGGCGCCGGTGATGGGTCGGCCCACCACAATGTGGCTTGCGCCACGCTCGATAGCCTGGGAAGGCGTCGCCACGCGGGACTGGTCGCCTAAGGCGGCACCCACCGGACGCACACCCGGAGTCACGATCAGGGCATCGGGACCCAGCAGCTCACGCATGTCGTGAGCCTCCATCGGCGAGCACACGATGCCATCGATGCCGTTGGCCTGAGCGAGCTTTGCCAGGCGGGCGGCCTCCTCGGCCACGGGCGACTCGACGCCAATCTCGCTCAAGGCATCCTGATTCATGCTCGTGAGCACGGTGATGGCGACGAGCTTGGCGCGGTCCTCGCGCGCCTCCTCGGCACCCTCGCGGCAGGCAGCGAGCATGGCGCCCGAACCCAAGCCGTGAACCGAGAGCAGGTCGGCACCGGCAAGCGAGGCCGAACGGGCGGCACCGCGAACCTGATGCGGAATATCATGGAACTTAAGGTCAAGGAAGACCTTAAAGCCCAGGTCCTTAAAGGTCTTGACGATCTCGGGGCCCTCAGCGTAATAGAGCGTCATGCCAACCTTGAGCCAGGCGGCATGGCCCGAAAGCTCGTGGGCAAGCTCGAGCGCACGCTCACGGTCGCAGTCGAGGGCGACGATTACGCGGTCGCGGGCATCGGTCTCTAGCATTCGAAAGCACCTACCAGTTCGTTGATGTCCTTTACGCCCTGGGACTCGGCCCAGGCCTCGAGCTCATGCGCGATCTTGAGCGAAGCGCACGGATCGACGAAGTTGGCCATACCGACCGACACGCAGGTGGCGCCGGCCAGGATAAACTCGGCCGCATCTTCTCCGGTCATGACACCGCCGACACCGTTGATGGGGATATCGACGGCCTGGGCAACCTCCCAGACCATGCGCACGGCGATGTGGTGGCACAGCGGGCCCGAAAGGCCGCCCTTGGGCTTGGCCACGCGGGACTTGCGGGTATGGACGTCGATGGCCATGCCCTGGATAGAGTTGATGACTGAAAGGCCGTCGGCACCGGCAGCCTCGAGGGCCCTGGCGATCTCGGCGACGTTGACCGGCGCCATCTTCACGAACAGCGGCTTATCGGTCACCTTACGGCAGGCAGCCATAACGGAAGAGGCGCCCTCGGGCGTGGAGCCCATGGCGGCACCGCCGGCGGCGATATTAGGGCAGCTCACGTTGATCTCGTAGCCGGCAGCCCAGGGACACAGCTCGACATACATCTCGAGCGCGCGGACAAACTCCTCGACGGAGTGACCGGCGACCTGGCAGATGACCTGGCAACCGTCCTTGGAGAGCTGCTCGAGCCACGGACCGGACTCGCGAGCAAAGGCAGCCACACCAGGGTTCTGAAGGCCCACGGAGTTGATCATGCCGCCCGGGATCTCGGCCATGCGGGGCGCGGGGTTGCCGGGCCAGGGCTCGGCAGCGCAACCCTTGGTGGTGATGGCGCCCAGCTGGGAAACATCAAAGAAGTTCTGGAACTGCCAACCGTAGCCAAAGGTACCGGCTGCGGTGTTGATGGGGTTCTGCATCTTGACGCCGCCGAAATCGACGGCCATGTTCACGGTACCCACTAGAAGACCACCACCTTGGAAGCATCGAACACGGGGCCGCACATGCAAGCACCCTTCATACCGTCGACCGTCTCGACATTGCAGGTGTTGCAGGCGCCAAAGCCACAGCTCATCATGCGCTCGAGCGACACCTCGCAGTAGGCACCGGCCTCGGCGGCAGCGGCGGCGACCTTCTTCATCATGACGGCGGGACCGCAGCTGGCGACATAGTCGTAGCCGCCCTCGCCGAGCAGCTCGGCGGCAGGATCGGTGCAAAAACCGTGCGTGCCGAGCGAACCGTCGTCAGTGCAAACGTTGACCGTGTCGCACAGAGCGCGGAACTCATCGATGCCCACGGCCTTGGACGCGGTGCCAAAGCCCAGGCACACGTCGACGGCCACACCCTGCTCGGCAAGCATGCCGGCGAGGCACAGCACGGGCGGAACGCCGATGCCGCCGGCGACGAGCAGGGCCTTCCTGGTGCCCTCGGGTACCATCCAGCCACGGCCACCGGGGCCCAGCAGGTTAGAGGTGGAGCCGGGGGCCATCTGCGACAGACGACGGGTGTCGTCACCCACGACGGCGTACCACAGCTCGACGGTACCGGCCTGGGCGTCGGCGCGATAGAAGCTCAGGGGCACGCGAAGCAGCGAGGACGCATCGCCGGGCACGGCAATGTTCACAAACTGACCGGGCTTGAGCGCACTTGCAAGCTTGGGGGCCGAGATGACGAGCGAGAAGATGCCGTCGGCGATCTCCTGGTTCGAGACGACCTCGAAGTCGTGCATGCGTGCAGTGGAAGGTGTGGGCATAGACGCTCCAATCCCCCATGCGATTGCATGGTCAAAACGAACAGAAAGCGCGGCACCGCAAGGGCACCGCGCACAAAAGCGATAAGGCTATGCTAGCAGATGCAGCCGTCGGCGAGCGTCTGCTTACCGCCGACAAACACATCGGTGGCACGACCGGTAAGCGTGCGGCCGGCAAAACCGGAGTTCTCGGCGCGCGACTCGTAACCGTCCTCGCCGACCGTCCAGGTGGCAGAGGGGTCGAACACGGTCAGGTCGGCAACGGAGCCCGCCTTGACCTGAACCTGGTCGAGGCCCAGGATCTCACGCGGCTTGATGGCCATGAGCTCGACCATACGGCCCACGCTCATCTTGCCCGTGTTGACCAGCTCGGTGAGCACGAGCGACAGCGAGGTCTCGAGACCGATCATGCCAAAGGGCGCAAGCTCGAACTCGCGGGCCTTCTCCCACGGGGTGTGGGGAGCGTGATCGGTGACGATAACGTCGACGGTGCCGTCGATGACGCCCTGACGGATGGCCTCGGCATCCTCCTCGGTACGCAGCGGCGGATTGACCTTGAGCGAGGTGTTGTAGGTCTCGTCCAGGTCGTTCTCGGTCAGGAACATGTGATGCGGGGTGGCCTCGCAGGTAACCTGAACGCCAGCGGCCTTACCGGCACGCACGATCTCCAGGCCATGGGCGGTGGAGATGTGCTGGATGTGCAGCTTGGCACCGGTCAGCTTGGCGATCTCGATGTCGCGGGCGATCTGGAGCTCCTCGCCGGCAGCCGGCCAGCCCTCGAGAGCCAGGCGGGTCGAGACCTTGCCCTCATTGATCTGGCCGTGGCCGACCAGGTCCTCGTCCTGGCAGTGGCTCATAAAGACCTTGCCGAACATCTTGCCGTAGTCCATGCAGCGACGGAGCATGCCTGCGCCCTGCACGCCGCGACCGTCGTCGGTGAAGGCGACGGCGCCGTGGGCGACCATATCGCCCATTTCGGACATGGCCTCGCCCTTAAGACCGCGGGTCATGGCGCCCGACGGATAGACGCGGCAGTGGCCGACCTCGGCAGCGCGGGACTTGACAAACTCAACGACGGTACCGTTGTCGGTAACGGGGTCGGTGTTGGGCATGGCGCACACGCCGGTAAAGCCGCCCTTGGCAGCTGCGCGGGTGCCGCTCTCAATGTCCTCTTTGACCTCGTAGCCGGGCTCGCGCAGGTGGACGTGCATGTCCACCAGGCCGGGGACGAGGTACTTGCCGGAAAGGTCGCGGACCTCGGCTCCCTCGACGGCGAGATTCTCGCCGACCTCGGCGATCTTATCGCCGTCAATCAGGACGTCAACGACACCGTCAAGCTCGACGGACGGGTCGACGACGTGGGCATTCTTAAGAAGCAAGGCCATTATCGGCACCTCCAAGCAGCAGATACAGGATAGCCATACGCACGCAGATACCGGCGTAGACCTGCTCCAGGATGACGGAGCGTTGCGGGTGGTCGGCCATATAGGAGTCGAACTCGACGCCGCGGTTGATGGGGCCCGGGTGGCAGATAATCGCATCGGGCTTCATGAGCTTCTCGCGGTCCTTGGTCAGACCGAAGAGCTTGTGGTACTCACGAATGGTCGGGAACGGGGCACCCTCGAGGCGCTCCTGCTGCACGCGCAGCATGTAGACGACGTCCAGCTCGGGCAGGACGGAATCGAGGTCGCTCGTCACGTGGTCGCAGCCCAGGACCTCGGGCGCCGGCGGCAGCAGCGTGCCGGGGGCGACGGCGTAGGTCTCGCAGCCCATGATCTTAAGGGCGGGGATCAGCGAACCGCAAACACGGGAGTGCGCGATATCGCCGACGATGGCGACCTTCAGACCGTGGAAGTCGCCCTTGTGCTCCCAGATGGTGTACAGGTCGAGCAGGGCCTGCGTGGGATGGTTGTGCTTGCCGTCGCCGGCGCAGATGACGCTCGCGGGCGAGTTCTGCGTGACGATGTAGGGAGCACCGGCGTGCTTATCTCGCACGACGATGCAGTCGATCTTATAGGCGTTAAGGGTCTCGACGGTGTCGACGAGGCTCTCGCCCTTGACCGTGGAGGTCGAGGAGCCGCCAAAGTTGAGGCTGTCGGCCGAAAGACGCTTCTCGGCGAGCTCGAAGGAGCTGCGGGTGCGCGTCGAGGGCTCGTTGAACATGTTGACGATGGTCTTGCCCTTGAGCGTGGGGACCTTCTTGATCGCACGCTCGTTGACCTCGGAGAACGCCTTGGCGGTCTCGAGGATGAGCTTGATGTCCTCTTCGGAGTACTCGGTAATGTCGATCAGGTGCTTATGGTTGAACGCCACGGTACTACTCACCTCCCAGCGGCGCGGAGCCCACGTGGGAACCCGGCGCGACGTCGTTAATCTCGACAGCGGTGTGGCCGTCGACTTCCTTCATATATAGGTGCACGTTCTCCTCATGCGACGAGGGAACGTTCTTGCCGACAAAGTCCGGCGAGATGGGGAGCTCGCGGTGGCCGCGGTCAACGAGGACTGCCAGCTCGATGCGGCTCGGACGGCCCAGGTCCATGACGGCGTCGAGAGCGGCGCGAATGGTACGGCCCGTATACAGGATGTCGTCCACCAGCACGACGCGCTTGCCGTCGACGCTAAAGGGAATGTTGGTGGCGTGGATCGCGGGAGCGAAATTGGTAGCGTAGTCATCGCGGTAGAAGCTGATGTCGAGGCTGCCGAGCGGAACGTCGACGCCCTCGATCTCCTTGATCTCCTCGGCGAGCTTCTTTGCCAGAAGGTCGCCGCGCGTGACGATGCCGACCAGAGCGAGGTCTTCACAGCCCTCGTTGCGCTCGAGAATCTCGTGCGCGATGCGGGTCATCGCTCGATTGACGGCGGTCTCGTCCATGATGACCGCCTTGGGGGAAGTCGTGCCCATCGATCTCCTTCCTCACATGTCTTGACTGCTGACACAGTCAAAAAAATAGATGCCCGACCGCTCAAAGCGGACCAGACACCCACAGGAAGGGCTACTCTTTGGCAGCTATGTAATTCCATGTGGGTATCTCGTACCCCTTTAATGGTCAAGGGATAGTGTAGCCAACCTCGAGCTTAATTGCGAGCATAAATACAGGGCAATCCGTAAACGGAGCCCAATGCTCAATAAACCTATATATATTTGTGGGACGAGCTTGAAAACGTACGCACGAGCTGGCATAATCCCCTCTGCTGCACGCAAATCGGATCTACGTCCAGGGCCGTGGCGTGAGCACTATCGCCAAAAGAGAAATATCTCTGTGTAGATTACGCACAGGGAACTGCTTCTGTGCTATAGTTCAGGCTTGTTTGTTAACGCGACATGTTCGTTTGTCGCCCAAGGAGGGTCAGTTATGTCCAAAGTTTGCGAAGTTTGCGGTAAGCACCCCGTTGCCGGTCGCTCCATCAGCCACTCTCACCGCGTCACCAACCGTAAGTTCCGCCCCAACATCCAGCGCGTCTACGTTGTCGTCGATGGTCACCGTCGCAAGATGAACGTTTGCTCCACCTGCCTCAAGTCCGGCAAGGTTGCGCGCTCCTAAATAAGGTCTTACCAACAAGTACCTCGGACTCTCCGGGTCAAAGACCTCGCGTTCACATAGAACTTACCAAAGGCGCCCTCCCCTACGGAGGGCGCCTTTTTGCACTCATTGGGGACAGACTTATATGAGGGTTTGCAGATGTCAAAGGGATCATAGCCCAGCTGGTATGCCTTGTAACTAACGGTACGCCTCGAGCGAGTCGGACGCACCTTACACGGGATTGAAATGGATGTAATCGAGTAGCTGCACCGCCTGTGTGTCCGACTCAACCGCGACCCGCGAATAGCGATTATCAAACAGATGTCCCGTTTTCCCATTGAAATACTCATGAGAGTCTGTACCCAATGAGCGGGGCGATGCAGCAGGCAGATAGTTTTAGTTAAAACGTTTCAGTTTATTGAAGCGTTTTAGTGTGCCTTTTACAGGAATCTTACCGTTCACCGAATTATTTCTTGCTATCATGCAAGGCGTAGGGTAAATCTCCGATTGCAAGGAGACACAAATGGTGAAAAAGTCACCGGAAAACACTACTCCCGCAATTGTGGACAACGTAGAGGCGCTTGAGGCTAAGCTCGCTCAGATGCGAGAGGCCCAGGCGCTTTTTGCTACGTACACGCAGGAGCAGGTCGACAAGATCTTCTATGAGGCCGCCATGGCCGCCAACAAGGCTCGTATCCCGTTGGCAAAGATGGCCATCGAGGAGACCGGCCGCGGCGTTCTTGAGGACAAGGTCATCAAGAACCACTACGCCGCAGAGTACATCTACAACGCTTACAAGAACACCAAGACCTGTGGCGTTCTGGAGCGCGACGAGGCTTACGGCATCACCAAGATCGCCGAGCCCATCGGCATCGTGGGCGCCGTCATCCCGACGACCAACCCCACCTCCACCGCGATCTTCAAGACGCTGATCAGCCTGAAGACCCGCAACGCCATCATCATCTCCCCGCACCCGGCAGCCGCCAAGTGCACCATCGCCGCCGCCAAGCTCGTGCTTGACGCCGCCGTCAAGGCCGGCGCCCCCGAGGGCATCATCGGCTGGGTCGATGTCCCCTCCATCGAGCTGACCAACATGGTCATGCGCGACGTCGACATCATCCTCGCCACCGGTGGCCCGGGCATGGTCAAGGCCGCTTACTCCTCGGGCAAGCCCGCCCTGGGCGTTGGCGCCGGTAACACCCCGGTCGTCATCGACGACACCGCCGACGTGCTGCTCGCCGTCAACTCCATCATCCACTCCAAGACCTTCGATAACGGCATGATCTGCGCTTCCGAGCAGTCCGTGACCGTCATCGACAGCATCTATGACCAGGTTAAGGCCGAGTTCCAGAAGCGCGGCTGCTACTTCGTCAAGCAGGGTGCCGAGATGGAGGCCCTGCGTGCCGCCATGTTCAAGAACGGCGCCCTGGATCACCGCATCCCCGGCATGGCTGCCGCCAAGATCGCCGAGCTCGCCGGCATCGAGGTTCCCGCCAAGACCAAGATCCTGATCGCTGAGGTCACCTCCACCGACCCCGCCAAGGAGGAGTTCTCCCACGAGAAGCTCTCCCCGGTCCTGGCCATGTACCACGCCAAGGACTTCCAGGAGGCCGTCGACAAGGCCGAGCACCTGGTGCTCGCCGGTGGCCCGGGCCACACCGCCTCTCTGTACGTGCACCCCGCCCAGGCCGAGAAGATCAGCCTGTTCGAGCACGTCATGAAGGCCTGCCGTATCGTCATCAACACCCCGTCCTCGCACGGCGGCATCGGTGACCTGTACAACTTTGGCATGAAGCCGTCTCTGACCCTGGGCTGCGGCTCCTGGGGCGGCAACTCCGTCTCCGAGAACGTTGGGGTGAAGCACTTGATCAACGTTAAGACTGTGGCCGAGCGCCGTGAGAACATGCTGTGGTTCCGCGCTCCCGAGAAGGTCTACTTCAAGAAGGGTTCCACGCCCGTCGCCCTCGACGAGCTCGGTACCGTCATGGGCAAGAAGCGCGCCTTCATCGTCACCGACCAGTTCCTCTTCAAGAATGGCAACACCCGCGCCATCGAGGCCAAGCTCGACGAGATGGGCATCGCCCACGACTGCTTCTACGACGTCGAGCCCGATCCGTCGCTGCAGTGCGCACGTCGCGGCGCCAAGCAGATGGCTCTCTTTGAGCCGGACGTCATCATCGCCGTCGGCGGTGGCTCCGCTATGGACGCCGGCAAGATCATGTGGATGATGTACGAGCACCCCGAGTGCAAGTTTGAGGACATGGCCATGGACTTCATGGACATCCGCAAGCGTATCTTCACCTTCCCCGAGATGGGCAAGAAGGCCTACTTCGTCGCCGTCCCGACCTCTTCGGGTACCGGCTCCGAGTGCACGCCGTTCGCCATCATCACCGACAAGGAGACCGGCATCAAGTGGCCGCTCGCCGACTACGCGCTGCTCCCCAACATGGCTATCGTCGACGCCGACAACTGCATGACCGCCCCGCGCGGCCTGACCGCTGCCTCCGGCATCGACGTCATGACCCACGCCATCGAGTCCTACGTCTCCATCATGGCTTCCGACTACACCAAGGGCCTCTCCGAGCGCGCTGCCAAGCTCGTCTTCGAGAACCTGCCCTCCAGCTTCACGAACGGCGCCAAGGACCCGCATGCCCGCGAGGAGATGCACAACGCCTCCTGCATGGCCGGTATGGCCTTCGCCAACGCCTTCCTGGGCCTCAACCACTCCATGGCCCACAAGCTCGGCGCTTTCCATCACCTGCCCCACGGCCTCGCAAACGCCGTCATCCTGACCCGCGTTATGCGCTACAACGCCGCCGAGGCTCCCGTCAAGATGGGTACCTTCTCCCAGTATCCTTACCCCAACGCGCTGCACAACTACGCCGAGATGGCCAAGTACTGCGGCATCGAGGGCAAGGACGACAAGGAGGTCTTCGAGAACTTCATCACGAAGCTCGAGGAGCTCAAGGACTTCATCGGCGTCAAGAAGACCATCGCCGACTACGGTGTTGACGAGCAGTACTTCCTCGACACCCTCGACGAGATGACCGAGCAGGCATTCAACGACCAGTGCACCGGCGCTAACCCGCGCTACCCGCTCATGAGCGAGATCAAGGAGCTCTACCTGGACGCCTACTACGGCCGCGAGCCCCAGGACTACGCCGTCTGCTAGTTTTTAGCACGGTTATTTGCGGCGGGGGTGCACGGGTGTACGCACGCCCCCGCCGTTGCTTCTATCGCATCGTTGAAAGGATGCAATCATGCTGCTCCCCGATTCCAAGACCGAGCTCGTCCGTCGCGGCAACAAGGTCGTTTACGACCTGGGCGACAAGATCGTCAAAGTCTTTAACGAGACCAAGCCCGTCTCCGACGTGTTCAACGAGGCTTTGAATCTTGCCCGCATCAATGAGTGCGGCATCCGCAGCCCCAAGGCTCTCGAGGTTTCTCAGCTCGAGAACGCCAACGGCTGGGCGCTCGTGACCGAGAAGGTTCCGGGCACCACCCTTGCCGAGAAGATGACTGCCGAGCCCCAGCGCTTTGGTGAGTACCTCGAGATGTTCGTCGACCTCCAGATCGAGATCCACGGCTACACCTCCCCGCTGCTCAACCGTCAGCGCGACAAGTTTGCCCGCATGATCGACAGCCTTGATCAGCTCAATGCCACCACGCGCTACAACCTTCAGGAGCGTCTGGACGGCATGACCAAGGAGTTCAAGGTCTGCCACGGCGACTTCAACCCCTCCAACGTCATCGTCGGAGACGACGGCCAGCTTTACGTCTGCGACTGGGCACATGCCACCCAGGGCTCCCCTGCTGCCGACGTTGCCACCACCTACCTGCTCTTTGCCCTCAACAGCAAGGACCAGGCCGAGGCCTACCTGGAGCTCTACTGCGACCGCGCCGACATGCCTATGCAGGTCGTGCGTCAGTGGACGAGCATCGTCGCCGCTTCCGAGCTCGCTCGTAAGCGCAATGTGAACGATGAGTTCCTGAAGAACTGGATCGACGTCGTCGATTATCAGTAATATCTGAGCGATTCATTTCGCATCGGAGGCACAAATGAAAACCCCGCAGCTCATTAGGGCTGTGGGGTTTTCTTTACCCATCGAGTTTATTCCAACAAAATAGACTGCTCCGCATCTCATCCTAAGAGAGATACGGAGCAGCCCCGCAATTACATCTAATAGCAGAAACGTCGATTAACGGCGGGCCGCCTTAACAAGCTCGGCAATCTTGGCGACGACCTCGTCGATCGCCACGTCCTCACGCTCGCCCGTGGCACGGTCCTTGAGCTCCACAGTACCATTCTTGAGGCCACGCTTGCCAAGCACGACCTGATACGGGAAGCCCATGAGGTCGTTATCGGCAAACTTAAAGCCAGGACGCTCGTCACGGTCATCGACGACAACCTCGATACCCTCGGCGCACAGGCCCTCGACGATTTGGTCGCAAACGTTAGCGCACTCCTCCTTCTTGGGATCGAGCGGAATCACCGCGACCTCGTACGGGGCAACGGAGACCGGCCAGACGATGCCGTGTTCGTCGTTGTGCTGCTCCACGACGGCAGCAAGCGAGCGGGACACACCAACGCCGTAGCAACCCATGATAAGCGGCTTCTCCTTGCCGTCCTCGTCCATAAAGGTGGCGCCCATGGCCTCGGAATACTTGGTACCCAGCTGGAAGACCTGCGAGACCTCGATGCCGCGAGCAGCAGAGAGCGGCTTGCCGCAGTGCGGGCAGGGATCGCCGGCAACGACGGTTACCAGGTCGGCCCACTCGTCGACGGTAAAGTCGCGCTCGGGGCAGGCACCGGTAAAGTGATAATCGACCTCGTTGGCACCGCAGGCCCACTGCTTGGACTCGCGCAGGCTCTCGTCGCACACCAGGCGAATGCCCTCGGGCAGGTTAACCGGTCCGATAAAGCCCTTATGCAGACCGTAGGTCTGGAGCTCCTCATCAGTCATCATGCGATAGGCCTTGCCAAAGACATGCTCGGCCTTGCAATCGTTGAGCTCGTGGTCGCCCGGAACAATGGCCACGACGGGCTTGCCCTCGGCGTCGAGGAGTGCCAGAGACTTGCGCGTGCCGTTCTCGGGGAAGCCGAAGAACTTTGCAACGGCCTCGATGGTGCCCATGCCCGGAGTCTCGACCTTGGTAAGCGTACCGTCGCCAGGACCCTCGGTCACAACGACCTTGGTGCTTGCGGCCTCGTCATCAGCAGCAAAGCCGCAATCATCACAGTAGACCAGCGAAGCCTCGCCGGCCTCGGCCAGCGCCATGTACTCGACGGAGGTGTCGCCACCGATCTCGCCGGAATCGGCGACGACGGGCAGAGCCTTGATGTAGCAGCGCTCGCAGATATTGGCGTACGCCTGCTTCATCTTGTCGTACTCCTCCTGCAGGCTCTCCTGCGTGGCGGAGAAGCTGTAGGCGTCCTTCATGATGAACTCGCGACCGCGCATCAGGCCAAAGCGGGGACGGAACTCATCGCGGAACTTGTCCTGGATGTGATAGAGATTCACCGGCAGCTGCTTGTAGGAACGCAGTTCATTGCGCACCAAGGCGGTCACGGTCTCCTCGTGCGTGGGGCCCAGCACAAACTCGCGGCCGTGGCGGTCATCAAAGCGCACGAGCTCCTTGCCATAGGCATCGATACGGCCGGACTCGCGCCACAGCTCGGCATCGACCATGATGGGCATCATGAGCTCCTGGGCGCCGGCAGCGTCCATCTCGTCGCGCACGATGTTCTCGATCTTGCGAATCGAGCGCCACGCGAGCGGCAGATAGGAATAGAGACCGGCGGCCTCCTTGCGGATCATGCCGGCACGGAGCAGCAGGCGGTGACTGGCGAGCTCGGCGTCCGCCGGATCCTCTTTAAGCGTCGGCGCATAGAGCTTAGACATATACATTGCTCGGGTCATTTATTTCTCCTCAATAAGCTTGTCGACCTCGGCCATCAGCGCGTCGACAATTTGATCCTCAGCTACTTTACCAATGATCTGGCCATGCGAAAAGAGCAGGCCCTGACCACGTCCGCAGGCAACACCCAGGTCGGCGTCAGATGCCTCTCCGGGGCCGTTGACCGCACATCCCATCACGGCGATCGAAAGCGGCGCGGAATAGTTCTTAAGCCGCTCGGTGACCTCCTCGGCGATGGGAATAAGGTTAACCTGGCAGCGGGCGCACGTGGGGCACGAGACAATCTCGGGACCACGGCGACGCAGGCCCAGCGACTGTAGAATTCCCCAGGCGACCGGCGGCTCCTCAACCGGATCGGCCGTGAGCGACACACGCATGGTGTCGCCGATGCCTTCGGAAAGCAAGATACCCAAGCCTACAGAGCTCTTGATGGTGCCCTGAAGCTTGGTCCCCGCCTCCGTCACGCCCAGGTGGAGCGGAACATGCGGTATCTCGCGCGACAGGGCGCGATAGGTATCAAGCGTCGTCTGTACGCTATGGGCCTTGGCGGATAGCACGATGTTGGTAAACCCACGGTCCTCAAAGTGCCGCACAAAGCGTTCGCTCGACATCACGAGCTTTTCGGGCTGCGTGAGGTCGTCGCGCTCGGCAATATCTTGCTCAAGCGAGCCCGCGTTCACGCCAATGCGAATCGCGCAGCCCGCGGCACCCGCGGCATCGATGACAGCGTCAACCTTGGCCCAATCGCCGATATTGCCGGGGTTGATGCGCAGCTTAGAGGCACCAGCCTCGACAGCGCCAATGGCAAGCTTATGGTTAAAATGGATATCGGCGACGATTGGCACCGGAGACTCGGCACAAATCGTGCGAAAGCCCTCGAGCGCAGCCTCGGTAGGCACGCTCACGCGCACGATATCGCAGCCAGCCTGCGCCAACGCGCACACTTGCGCAAGCGTTGCCTGGGCATCAGCAGTATCGGTGCAGGTCATAGACTGAACCACGACCGGAGCGCCACCACCGATCTGCACGCCGCCCACATGCACGGGGCGCGTCAACTCGCGAGGCAAAGGATGGGATAAAGACAATCCAAACACTCCCCTACAGAATAAAACGAAGGATGTCGGAACGAAGCATATAGACAAACAGCAGTGCAAAGAGCGCGATGCCGACATAGCTGACGATTGTCTGCACTTTGAGCGGCAGCTCGCGGCCCGCAATCTTTTGAATGATCTCAATAAGCAGCTTGCCGCCATCGAGTGGTGGGATGGGCAGCAGGTTCATAAAGCCAAGCGAGAACGAAATGAGGGCGGCAAAGGAAAGGAACGTGGCAGGGCCGGCAGCAGCGGCCTGTGAGGACATAACGCTAATACCCACGATCGAAGAAGACTGATCGAGAATCTCCATCGTATGCTGCGGCTGGAGCAGGCGCAGCACGCCATCCGCTGTCTGCACGACATAGGAGAACGACAGGCGAGCCGACGTGATGGGGTCTAAACGGACCACCTGCGTAGAGGCATACACACCTAGGCGCTCGTCCTCTTTGAGCGCAACCGTGGTCGAATGCTGCTTGCCGTCACGCTCGTACTCGATGGCGATATCATCCTTACCGGCAGCCTTGCCGATGGCATCGTAGACATCCATCCAAGTGGAACATGAGACACCGTCAACCGAAAGGATCGCGTCACCGCCCTCGATACCCGCCTTGGCGGCAATAGACCCCTCGTCAACCTGACCGATCACGTTGGTATCCATCGGCACGGTGACACCCGCAATGGAATAGATGCTCATAAGGAGCAAAAAACCCGTCAAGATATTGACGATAATGCCCGCGAGCAGCATAAAGGCGCGCTTGAGAAAGCCTTGGCCAAGATAGGTGTGCGAGCGCTCTTGCGCAAGGAACTCGGCCTCGCCGCACGGCAGCTCCCACACATCGCCCTCGGCAGTCGCATGTTCGCGATCGAAACGGCGACCATCAAAGGTGGTATAGCCTGCCTTGTCTCGCGGCAACGTCTGATATTTGGTGGGATAGTAGCTCGGCGAGGGCTTCTCCCCTTCCTCATACCAGGGCGCGATGGAGCCCCAGCCCAGCAAAAGGGCGCATGCCTCGAGCACATCCTCCTCGGAAAGCTCGAGCTCGACAGCAAGGTCGGCCACGGTCACGCGACCATGACGATAGATAGCCGCGAGCACGCGGTCGGCGCACGAAACATCGGTCGGATCCATACCGCAGATGGCAGCGTAGCCACCCAGCAGCAGCGGGGTCACGCCAAACTTGGTTCCAATGCGACGCGACGTGTAATGGATGTCAAAGCGGCACGGCAGACCCAAAAAGAACTCGGTCACACGGACGCCGCAGGCACGCGCCGCCAAAAAGTGGCCGCCCTCGTGCAAAAACACGAGGACGGAAAGCATCAGCAGGCCCCAAAAGACCGATGAGAGAACGCTCAGAACAGTATCCATAAAACGAAAAAGCAATCCTTATGGGTTAGGAACGGGTTGCGGCGAGCACCTGCGCAGCCTTTTCACGCGCCCACGCATCGATGTCGCGAAGCTGCTCAAACGAATCGACCACCTGCATATCGTGGGCGTCCATGCAGGATTCCACAATGCGATCGATATCGGTAAAACTGCAGCCATCGTGCAGGAAGGCATCGACGGCGACCTCGTTGGCGGCATTGAGCACGCACGGCATGGTGCCACCCGTCTTGCCGGCACGCTCGGCCAGTGCCAGACAGCGGAAGGTATCCATGTCGGCAGCATCAAACGTGAGCTGCCCCAGCTCGCGGAAATCGATACGAGGCGCCGGAGTATCCCAACGCTCGGGATACGAGAACGCGAACTGGATGGGAATACGCATGTCGGATGCACCGAGATGCGCCATCACGGAGCCGTCGGCGAACTCGACCATAGAGTGAATCTTGGACTGACGCTGCACGACCACGTTAATGAAATCGAGGTCGCAGTTAAACAGATGCATGGCCTCAATGCGCTCCAGGCCCTTGTTCATGAGGGTGGCGGAGTCAATGGTGATCTTGGCACCCATGGCCCACGTGGGATGCGCGAGGGCATCGGCACGCGTCACGCGATCGAGCTCGTCGCGCGTGCGGCCAAAGAACGGACCGCCCGAGCAGGTGAGCCAAATGCAGTGGGCCTCGCGCGGGTTCTCCCCCAGATAGCACTGGTAGATGGCGGAATGCTCAGAGTCGACCGGAATAAGCTGGCCCGGTTGCGCCAACGGCATAAGCAAGTCGCCACCGACGACGAGGGACTCCTTGTTGGCAAGGGCAAGGCGCTTATTCGAGGTCAAGGCCGCATGGCTCGCCTCGAGACCGGCGGCGCCCACAATAGCGACGAGCACGCAGTCGACATCGTCGCGACGCGCGAGCTCGCAAACCGCCTGCGCGCCAACGCCGAGCTGTGTGCCCTCGGGCAACTCCTGCAGCACGGCGTCATCGCCATGAGCGACATCGGCAACGGAAACCGCCGGAACCGAGAACTCGCGGGCAGCGGCAACGAGCTCCGAGGTGCTGGAATTAACGGACAGCGCCGTCACCTGCAGGCGATCGGCATGCTGGCGGCACACATCGAGCGCCTGGGTGCCGATAGAGCCCGTACAACCCAGGATGGCAACGCGAAGGCGTCCATCGGGGCCATACGTCGTCTGGAAGGACATTACAGCACGCCTCCGATCATCAGCAACAGCTGTGCGGTGATGCAACCGAAGATAAGCGAATCGCTACGATCGAGCATTCCGCCGTGGCCCGGGATAAGGTTGCCGGAATCCTTGACGCCCACACCGCGCTTGATGCGCGACTCGATAAGGTCGCCGATAACGCCCAGAATGGACACGACCACGCCGCACAGCAGCGCATAGGGCAGGCTGAGCTTGTAGAAGTGCGTCGCCCACAGGATGAGCCAAATCAAAACCGAGCCCAAGATGCCGCCGGCAAACCCCTCCCAGCTCTTTTTGGGGGAGATCTTGGGAACCATCTTGTGCTTGCCGATACGGCTGCCCACGATGTAGGCAAACGAATCGGAGACCCAAAGGGACGCGCAAACGCCCACTGAAAGCAGGGCGCCGGCAAAACCGGGCACGGCATCGCGCAGCAGCACGATAGCCGACAGCATAAAGCCAGTGTAGATGGGACCCATGAGCGTCACGGCAACATCAGAGATGCGAGTGCGCGGAGACCAGACATACCAGATACCAACCGCAAGCATCAAAGCGAACAGCAGGGCGTTCAACAGCAGCGAATCGCCCAGTGCCGACAGCGGAAAGAGTACGGCGGCAGCGATACCCATGCGCTCGTTAGCCATCTTGCCATCGAGCCTTGTCATACGGAAAAACTCATAGCAGCACAGACCGCTCATGACAGAAACAAAGATGGCCGTGGGCACGATACCCAAAACCAGGCACAGGATAAAGACAACGGCGTAGACGATACCGGCGGCGGCACGGGTAATAAAGCCCGCCAGCCACGAACCGGTGCCGCTCTTCGCTGCAGGCGCTCCCGCAGTGGCAGCCTTGCGCGCAGGCGCCGCGGAAACTGGCGTCTTGGGAGCAGATGCCTTGGGACGATCGGACACGATTAAGCCTCCTCGGTCTTGCTCAGTCCACCAAACCTACGGTCACGGCCCTGATAGGCCAAAATGGCGTCGACAAGGCCCCAACGATCAAAGTCGGGCCAATAGGTATCGGTGACGTAGAATTCGGAATAAGCCACCTGCCACAGCAGATAGTTCGAAAGGCGCAGCTCACCAGAGGTGCGAATCACAAGTTCGGGATCGGGAAGACCGGCGGTATAGAGGTGGGAAGCCACCATGTCGTCATCAATTGCGGCAGGATCGATCTTACCGGCGGCAGCGTCGGATGCGATCTGACGGACAGCGCGGGTAATCTCGGCACGCGCGCCGTAGTTGACGGCAAGCGCCAGCGTCATACCGGTGTGATCGGCGCACTCGGCAAGACCGCGCTCAAAAACGTCGCGAGTCTTCTTGGGCAGCGCGGAAATGTCACCCAAAAAGACTACGCGCACATTTTCGCGCTTCAGAAGCGGCAGCTCGTCGATAAACGTCTTGGCAAACAGGTGCATCAGAACGTTGACTTCGTGCTGCGGTCGATTCCAGTTTTCGGTCGAAAATGCATAGGCCGAAAGCACGTCGACGCCCAGGCGCACGCAGGCGGTAATGATCTCGCGCAGCGAGACGATACCCGCCTTGTGGCCCTCGGTGCGTGCAAGACCGCGCGACGTGGCCCAACGACCGTTGCCGTCCATGATGCACGAGATATGGTGCGGAATGTTATTGAGGTCAAGGTCGGAAAAACCGACGCCCGCAGGGGCGTCGGCAAAGTACTCGACCAGTTTATGCTCGTCGTATTGCACCTTAGATCTCCATGACCTCGGCTTCTTTTTCCTTCAGAAGCTCCTCGACCTTGGCGACATACTCATCGGTATGCTTCTGGACCTTGGCCTGCTCGCGACGTACGTCGTCCTCGGTGAGCTCCTCATCGCGCTCGAGCTTGTTGTTGAAGTCGCGACGGATGTTACGGATAGACACCTTGGCCTGCTCGGCGTACTCGCGGCACTCCTTGACGAGCTCGCGACGGCGCTCCTCAGTGGGAGCCGGGAACGGAAGACGAACGACGGTGCCATCGGAGTTGGGGGTAATACCCAGATCGGAAGCGCCGATGGCCTTGACGATAGCATTGATGAGCGCCTTATCCCACGGCTCGATGAGCAGCATGTGAGCCTCGGGGGTCTTGACGGCGGCAACCTGCGTGACCGGCGTGGGGACACCGTAATAATCGACGGTGATGTCGGACAGAATGTTGGCGTTGGCACGACCGGTACGAACCTTGGAGAAGTTATGCTTGAGGGACTCGAGCGACTTGTCCATATGGGCGGTGATGTTCTCTGCCATGCTTAATCCTCCTGATAGACGAGCGTGCCGACGGGCTCACCCGCGAGCGCGCGCTTGACGGTGTCCTCGCCATCGATGTTGAGGACCAAAATAGGCATACGGTTATCCTGGCACAGGGCCGTAGCTGTGGAATCCATAACCTGCAGACCGCGAACGAGAACCTCGTGATAGGTAATCTTGTCAAAACGGACGGCATCGGCGCACTTGACGGGATCCTTGTCGTAGATGCCGTCAACCTTGGTGGCTTTAATCAGAATCTCGGCGCCGATCTCGCACGCACGAAGAGCCGCGGCGGTGTCGGTCGTAAAGTACGGATTGCCCGAACCGGCGGCAAAAATAACGACGTTGCCCTTGGAAAGGTGGTTGATGGCGCGACGGCGAATATAGGGCTCGCAGATCTCGTTCATCTGGATAGCGCTCATCACACGGCAGGGAACGTCGTTATGCTCGAAAGCATCCTGCAGGGCGAGCGCGTTCATAACGGTCGCGAGCATGCCCATGTAGTCGGCCTGAGCACGCTCCATGCCACCGGCAGCGCCTGCCATGCCGCGGAAAATATTGCCGCCGCCGACAACGACGCCGACCTCATGGCCAACGGCGAGCAGCTCCTTGACCTGCTTGGCAAGATGATCGGTAACCTTGGGGTCGATGCCATATTGGCCGTCGCCCATCAGCGCTTCGCCGGAAAGCTTAAGAAGCACTCGTTTATATCGGATGTCGGACAAAGCGATCCTCCTTTAATTAGACTCTCAATATGATATCAAAGGCTCTGATAAGAGCCATGAAAAAGCAGGCTGTGAGTAAAACCCACAGCCTGCTCATTACCAGCTACAAGAGCTTATTTACTCGCCACGGACCAGACGGTCAAAGGCAACGACGGTAATGGTGTCGCCGAGCTCCTTGGAGACCTGCTCAGCGTACTTCTTGATGGTGAGGGAGCTGTCCTTGATGAACTCCTGCTCGGTGAGCACGGACTGCTTGTAGAACTTCTCCAGACGGCCAACAGCCATCTTCTCCTGGATAGCCTCGGGCTTGCCGGACTCGGCAGCCTGGGCCATGTAGATCTGCTTCTCGTGCTCGACGGTCTCGGCCGGAACCTGATCGCGGGTAGCGCAGATCGGGGCGACGGCGGCAACCTGAAGGGCAACGTCGTGAGCGAAGGTCTTGAAGGACTCAGCCTGAGCGGTCTCGGCCTTCTCGAAGGCGAACTCGACGAGGACGCCGATCTTACCACCCATGTGGATGTAAGAAGCGAGCGCGCCGTTCTCGGCCTTGCGGGCAGCGAAGCGGGAGATCTTCATGTTCTCGCCCATAATGTGAATCATCTCGGTGAGCTCGGAGGAAACGGTCTCCTCGCCCATCGGCTTCTCGAGCAGAGCGTCGACGTCAGCAGGCTCGGTGGTAGCGACAACCTCAGCGACCTTAGAAGCAAAGCCGGTGAACTTGGCGTTGGAGCCAACGAAGTCGGTCTCGCAGGAGAGCTCGAGCAGAGCGCCGGTCTTGCCATCCTCGGAGACGAACGCGGCGACAGCGCCCTCGTTGGTCTCACGGCCAGCCTTCTTGGCAGCCTTGGCAAGGCCGTTCTTACGCAGAACGTCGACAGCGGCGTCCATGTCGCCGTCAGCCTCGACGAGAGCCTTCTTGCACTCCATCATCGGGGAGTCGGTCATCTCGCGGAGCTGCTTGACCATAGCGGCGGTAATCTGGGCCATTGTGGTTCCTTTCAAAGAGATGAAAAAGACTTAAATAGGACTGATTTACTCGGCCTTGGGCTCAGCGGCCATCTCGGCCTCGGAGACCTGCTCCTTACCGGAGCCAGCGAGGCAGGCGTCAGCCATGAGCTCGCACATAAGGGTGACAGCGGAGATAGCGTCATCGTTGCAGGGGATGCCGTACTCGACCTCGTCGGGATCGGAGTTGGTGTCGATCAGAGCGACGACGGGGATGTTCAGGCGCTCAGCCTCCTTGATGGCGTTCTCCTCGCGCTTAGTGTCGATGACGAAGAGAGCCTGGGGCAGACCCTTCATGTCGCGGGCGCCACCGAGGTTGGTCTGGAGCTTGGTGAGCTCCTTGCCGAGCACAGCCTGCTCCTTCTTGGGGAGCACTGCCATGCGGCCGTCCTCGACCATGGCCTCGAGCTCCTCCATGCGGTTGATGCGGGAGCGGATGGTGACGAAGTTGGTCAGCATACCGCCGAGCCAACGCTGGTTGATGTAGGGCATATTAGCGCGCTCAGCAGCGTTCTTGACGGCCTCCTGAGCCTGCTTCTTAGTGCCGACGAACAGCACGTTGCCACCCTTGGCGACGTTCTTGACGAAGGTGTAGGCCTGGTCGGCGTCGAGGATGGTCTGCTTGAGGTCGAGGATGTAGATGCCGTTGCGCTCACCGAAGATGAACGGCTTCATCTTGGGGTTCCAGCGACGGGTCTGGTGACCGAAGTGGCAGCCGGCCTCGAGCAGGGTGCGGATATTAATCTTGGTAGCCATGTTAAACCTCCTGTGGTTTGCCTCCGCGCGGGGTCATCCTCCAAAACCAACCCGGACATGTGCTACCAAAGCCCGGGCACCACGGTATGAAGTAGCCGCGCGTGCGTGATAAAAACATGTTGCCGTGAAGCAACCCGATGAATGATAGCAGGAATGCATCTTCGTGCCAACCCGCAATCAAAACCACACACCTGAGTGCGGCGCGGGACGTCCCAGCCACTATTCGCCTCGGGGATGGGCTTGAGCCACGGCACGTTTGAGCCGATCGGGCGTGAGGTGCGTGTAGATCTGCGTCGTGGACAGGCTCGCATGACCCAGCAGCTCTTGAACCGAGCGCAGGTCCGCACCGCCCTCGAGCAAGTCGGTCGCAAAGGTATGGCGCATCGCATGCGGGGCGATGTCGGCCGGAATGCCGGCGAGTGTCGCCAGAGTATGGAACCGCCGCCTGAGCATGGCGGCACTCATGCGATTACCGCGCGCCGATATAAGCAGCGGATGCGGCCCGGTAGTGGGGTCACGGCGCTTTGCCTGAGCGAGCAACTCCGGCCGCCCCTCCTCAATATAGAGACGCGTCGCCTCGAGCGCGCGACGATACAGAGGGACGATACGTTCTTTGCTCCCCTTGCCCCACAGGCGCAGCGTGCGTTCGGACCACACAATGGACTCCACATTGAGTGCTGCGAGCTCAGAGATACGGGCGCCCGAGGCATAGAGCAGCTCGAGCATCGCCGCATCGCGCAGTCCCGCGGGTGTTGAGGTATCAGGCGTCTTGAGCAGCGCCTCCACCTGTTGGGTCGTCAGCACACCGGGTAGATCGCGCGGGAGCTTGGGCGAGGAAATTGCCGAGACCACATCGCCCTCCACGACCCCCTCGGCAGCCATCCACCGATAGAGCGAGCGAATGGCAGACAGGTGTGCCGCAAGCGTTCGGGGAGCCACCTGCTCACGCGAAAGTTCGGCAAGATAGCGACGAATGGTGCGCACGTCGGCAGCGAAAGCATCTATATCCTCACGCTCGCACCAGGCAGCAAAACGCTCCAGCCTCGAGCCATAGGCCGTCACCGTGTTGGGAGAAAGTCCCTCGACACGTGAGATATAGGCGATAAACGAGTCGACGGTGTCGTACAGGTCAAAGGCTATGACCGGTCGCCTCCAAACAAATCGGGGCGAGTGGCCAGATAGGCATCAAGGGCCTCGAGCGCACGGTCCGCATAGGCCTGGTAGCGGTCGCGCTTGCTGCGGCGCTTACCATCCTCGAGTGGCGGCACCAGGCCAAAGTTGACATGCATAGGCTGATAGCCCACGGTGGCAGGATCGGTCGCATAGCCCACGAGCGCACCCAGGGCGCCCACACGCGGCAGCTCGACGCCCGCGGCCCCGATAGCCTCGGCATAGGTGTTGAGCGCCGCGAGCAGACCCGTCGCCACGGCTTCCATGTACCCCTCGGTGCCGGTGATCTGACCGGCCAGGCGCACGCCGGTGCCGGGCACGGCAAAGGTGCCATCGAGCACGTGCGGGGCGTCGACAAAGGTATTACGGTGCATGACACCGTAGCGGAAGAACTCAGCGTTCTCCAGGCCCGGCACCATATGGAAGACGCGCTTCTGCTCGCCAAAGGTCAAGTTGGTCTGGAAGCCCACCAGGTTATAGGCGGTCTTCTCCTTATTCTCGGCACGCAGCTGAATCGCCGCCCAGGGACGACGACCGGTTCGCGGATCGGTGAGGCCGACAGGCTTCATGGCGCCAAAGCGAATGGCGTCCTTGCCGGTGCGCGCAACTTCCTCGGCAGGCTGGCAGGCCTGGAACAGATCGCCGCCCTCAAAGTCCTTGAGCACCACGCGGTCGGCCGTGGTAAGCGCCTCGATAAAGGCCTCGTACTCCTCCTTATTGAGCGGAGCGTTGAGATAGTCGCCGCTCCCCTGCTCCTCGTAGCGCGACTGCGAGAACAGCACGTCCATATCGAGCGTGGAGGCATCGACGATCGGCGCCGCGGCATCGAAGAACGCAAGGGCGTCGCCACCGACGAGCTTCATGACCTCTTCGCTCAGCGCCGGCGAGCACAAGGGGCCGGCGGCAATGACCACGTGACCTTCGGGAATCTGCGTGACCTCGCCGTGAACGATCTCGATATTGGGACGGGCGGCAACCTCGGCCTCGACAAACTCGGAAAACTTGACGCGGTCGACCGCCAAGGCGCCACCGGCGGGAACAGCCGCGCGATGGGCGCAATCGAGCAGGACTGAACCCATGCGCTCAAGCTCGGCCTTCAGCAATCCAGCCGCAGAATCCGGACGGGTCGACTTAAACGAATTGGAACAGACGAGCTCTGCCAGGTGATCGGTATGGTGGGCCGGGGAGCTAACCTGGGGGCGCATCTCGCACAGCTTTACGGCGAACCCGCGATCTGCAAGCTGAATCGCGCACTCCGAACCCGCCAGACCGCCACCGATAACCGTCACCTGATCAAACAGCATCTGCAAACACCTTTCTAATTGACATGTTTTCCATTGTGACCGAAGGGTGTCTGAGCGTGAAGGGCAAACTTGGAGGGCGCACACCTTCCATCCATCATGCGCTCGATAAGACCCTCGAGCTCAAGCGAACCCAGGAGTTTGAGTACGCCGACGGCATCGAGCGAGACGAGCGCCGCGATGTCGTCGACCTTGAGCGGAGAGGCGATGAGCGCATGCATCACGGTCTGCTGTGTTTGATCCAGGTCGGCAATGCCGGGAGCATCGGGGCGCGAGTAGCGCAGGGTGCCGTAGATGCGTGAAATAGCCATCTCGATAGATTCCTCGTCGATGATGCAGCAGGCACCGTTCGCAATGAGGTAATTCGTGCCACGCGACTCGGGCGATAGGATCGACCCTGGCACGGCAAGAAGTTCTCGCCCCAAATCCATAGCAGCCTCGGCTGTAGAAAACGTCCCGGAAGGCATACCCGCCTCGGATACAAAGAGGGCTTGCGACAGGGCCGCGATTACGCGATTGCGGCGCGGAAAGGCAAACTTGCGCGGACCCATGCCCCACGGAGAGATCGACACGACCGCGCCACCCGTATCGAGCGTGCGCGTAATAAGCCCCGCGCTCGAACGCGGGTAGACCACGTCGGCGCCCGTCCCCAGCACCACGACGTGTTTGCCGCCGGCATTGACCGCAGCCCAACCCGAGGCCTGGTCACAACCGACCGCGCCGCCCGAAACTACCGTCACGCCCGCCTCGACCGCAACCTTTGCCGCAAGCTCTGCCACGGCAAGACCATACGGAGAGGCCTTGCGCGCGCCGATGATGGAGAGCGCGGGCGTCGAAAGCACCTCGGGGTTGCCGCGCACATAGAGCGTCTGGGGTACATCAGAAAGCTCCAAAACGGTCTCGGGATACAACGCATCACCTGGATGCAGCTCGTAGGTCCCCTCGGCCATCATTGGTCCCTCCTTCCCTGGTACATCGCTGCCTCGAGCACGTGGTCCTGCGTCACCTGCTCGCTCTCGGCGACGTCGGCGATTGTACGCGCGATACGCACCAGTCGCACGATGCCGCGACCCGTGAGATGTGTGCGCTTCGACAGGCCGAGCACACACTTCTCCGCCGCATCATCGAGCTTAAAGGTCGAAACGACGCCGTCAATGGACCGTGTCTCGTCATCCTCGGCCTCGGCATCCGCATCGTCCATACGGGATTCGCGCCAAGCGCGAAAGGCGCGACCGCGCACAACGTAGTCACGTAACTCGGCCGACGACATGCCCTCCGCACCCTCGATAATCACTTGAGGGTCGGGACGGGTCACATCGATCATCATGTCGATACGGTCGGCCAAAGGACCGCGCAGTTTAGACCGATAGCGCTCGACCATCGCCGCCGAG
Source organism: Collinsella sp. (assembly GCA_019414515.1). Lineage (GTDB taxonomy): Bacteria > Actinomycetota > Coriobacteriia > Coriobacteriales > Coriobacteriaceae > Collinsella. Next base: position 9,510 of record DXLX01000025.1, on the reverse strand, counting down.
CAGCGACACGGTACCTCGCGATCGCCCAAAAAACCGCAGGGGCAGGGATTGCTCGCAGCCAGCAGCTGAAAGCGCGACGGGAAGGTAAAGGCCCCGTCGACGCGCACGATCCTCACATAGCCGCGTTCGATGGGCTGACGCAGCGTCTGCAGCACACCCGTGGGAAACTCGGCAAGCTCGTCCAAAAATAGCACGCCGCCATGAGCAAGGCTGATCTCACCCGGGTGCACCGGGCGCCCACCGCCGATAAGACCTGCGGTCGAAATACTGTGATGGGGGCTGCGGAAGGGCCGGTGCCCCGCCAACAAGCCATCAATGTTCTCACCCAAAACCGAATGGATGCACAGCGCCTCCTGTTGATCCTCAACGGAAAGCTCGGGCAGGATGCCGGTCATACGACGCGCGAGCATCGTCTTGCCCGATCCCGGGGACCCGATCATAAGCAAACCGAGTTCTCCTGCCGCCGCAAGCGCCATGCCGCGTTTGGCAACCTCCTGCCCTAGCACGTCGGCATAGTCGAGCTCGGGCTCAAAGGTCGCCTCGAGCACTTCAGAATCCAAGTAGTGCCGCGCGGCATCGCCCATGCCATGGGCAAGCTGAGACAAATGATCGATAAATCCGCAATCCACGCCCGCAAGCGGAACATGCTGATCGGACCTGCCGGCGATAAAGGACAGCCCCATATCACGTGCCAATAGCTGAAACGCCACCTCGCCCTTGACGGGAAGCACCGTACCGTCCAAGCCGAGCTCGCCGGCGATAAGGCAGCGATCGAGGTTGTCACGGGGAATCTGCCCATCGGCCGCCAGAACCGCGATGGCGATGGGCAGATCAAAGCCGCTACCGGTCTTGCGAATATCGCCGGGCGCTAGGTTGACCGTAATGCCCGAGCGTGGGATCTCGAACCCGGCGGAGCGCATCGCGCAGCGAATACGACCGCGTGACTCCATCACCTCCATACTCGGAATGCCGAGCATTTGGATGCCCGGAACACCACCGGCAAGCGAGACCTCGACCGTGACGTGAATCGCCTCGACGCCACGGATGCAGGCCGCGTGAACGGCAAACGTCTCGAACGCCATCACGACACCTGCCAATCGAACGCGTTGTACTGATGCTCGATCTCGGCGATATGCCCGCCACGAATGGTGACGCCCACGGCATCGAAGCGAATCGCCTTGAGCGGATAATGCTCCATGAGATAGCAACTTGCGATGCGGCGGTAGCGGCGTTGCTTTTGGGCGTCCACGGCCTCCTCGGGAAAGACCCGCGTGCTGCAATCCAGTGCGACGCGTCTGGTCTTGACCTCGGCCATCACCACGACATCGTCGAGCTCATCGAGCAGCACCAGATCGGCCTCGCCCTCGGTGCAACGATAACCCTGCTCCAGCAAGGTGTAGCCGCGCTCGTTAAAGTAGTCGATGGTGATCAGCTCGCCCAGCATGCCCAGCTCGCGGGGACTGAGTCCCTTGATAAACTCGGGCGTCATCGCCCCGCAGTCGAGCTCGCCGTTTTCCCAACGCTCCTTGAGCTGCTGCGTCTTGCTCTTTTTGCTTGCGGCACTCATGGGGTCTCCTTTCCCGCACACTGCATTGCCCCGATGATGAGGGCACCTTTCATGCGGGTAAGTACCGGAAGCAAACCAAAAGCTGACCAAATGCCGTCAAAAAACGGGCCGTACGCAGCAATGCTGTTGCATACGGCCCGCTGCCAGCAGGTTTATAAAACCCCTGAGGTCCCTGTCTCCACAATTGACCTAGAAAAGGCGCTCAGTCTGCAGAAAGTTTCCGCAAAAGCTCACGCGGTGCAGTGGACAAAGTCCATGTTTGCGAATGGCCTCGATGTGCTCGGGGCTTGCGTAGCCTTTCGATTCGGCCAAATGGTACTCGGGATACTCGGCATCGTACTCGACCATCATCTCATCACGCGTGACCTTGGCCATGATGGACGCCGCGGCGATACAGGCGATCTTGGCATCGCCCTTCACCACGTCGCGCTCGTTGGGAACGGCGCCCAAGGGGTTACCGTCCATAAGCACGCAATCGGGCTCGAGCCCCGTATCGGCCACGGCGCCCGCGACAGCGGCTCGAATGGCGCGGGCCATGCCCATCTCATCGATATCCTTAGGCGCGATATGGCAAAAACCAATTGCCGTCGCCACCTCGGCAATCTTCACTGAGAGCAACTCGCGGCGCGCCGGCGTGAGCTTTTTGGAATCGTTGATGCCCCAGACGCGCGGCTCCATAGGAAGGCAGACGGCGCATACCGTCAAAGGACCGGCCACCGATCCGCGACCCACCTCGTCGACACCAACGACTACCCCATCGCCGCCAAGCTCATGCATAAGCTCGTACATGTCATTGACGCGCTCGCGCTCGGCAAGTTCCTTGGCATGGCGCTTAAGAGCACGCTCGCAAGCCTTGATCACCTGCTGGCGCGGGTCCTCGCGATAATGCTCCACGAGGGCGGGGATCTCCTCAAACGTAGCGCTCGCCAACTCACCGGCAACCTGCGATGCCGAAACCGAGCTCGTCATATTGGCCATACCAGGCCCTCCTTGCATGCAAATCAGATAAAAAGAAGGGCCACCCGAAGGTGACCCTTGTGTCCAAACGAGTGGACAGACGCTGCGATCTTCTTAGCGCTTCTCGGGGATGCGAGCAGCCTTGCCCACCTTGTCGCGGAGGTAGTACAGCTTGGCGCGACGGACGCGACCATGACGAACGACCTCGAGCTTGGCGATCTTGGGGCTGTGAAGCGGGAAGGTACGCTCAACACCGACACCGAAGGACATCTTGCGGACGGTGAAGGTCTCGCGGGCACCGGCGCCGGCCATGCGGATGACGTCGCCCTGGAAGACCTGAATGCGCTCGCGGTCGCCTTCCTTAATGCGGTAGTGAACCTTGACGTTGTCGGCGACGCGAACCTGAGGAATGTCCTCGCGGATCTGCTGACGCTCGATTGCGCGGATGTAATCCATGTGCAATTCCTTACTCTTCTAGAGGTGCCGTACCACCTTGGCCGGCACGTAGTTGAACAAACGTATTCGAGTATACACGCGCGGGTTTCTGCTGCAAGAACATTTTTTCACGCAGACAAAAAGACAAAACCCGCACATGATAACCGCCCGTCTCACGAATGAGACGGGCGGCATGAAGGGGGCTACGCTAGGCGTCTAAACCCAAAACGTTAGGCGGAACGCTTGGCCTCGAGCTTGGCCTGAGCGGCAGCCAGGCGCGCGAGGGGCACGCGATAGGGCGAGCAGGACACGTAGTCCACGTCGGCCACGTTAAACAGGCCCTTGATGGACTTGGGGTCGCCGCCGTGCTCGCCGCACACGCCAAAGTGCATGTCGGGATTGGTGGCGCGGCCCTTCTCGACGGCCAAGCGCACGAGCTCCAGCACCGCCGCGTCGATGGTCTCGAAGGGGTTGTCTTTCAGGATCTTTTTATGCATGTACAGCGGGATGAACTTGGCCTCGGCGTCATCGCGCGAGAAGCCAAAGGTCGTCTGGGTGAGGTCGTTGGTGCCAAAGCAGAAGAAGTCGGCATGATGGGCGATCTCGTCAGCGACCATGCAGGCACGCGGCAGCTCGAGCATCGTGCCCACGGGAATATTGAGCTCGACGCCTTCCTCGGCGGAAACCTCGGCGATCACGCGCTCGATAACCTCGCGGGTCTGGACATGCTCGGCCGTGATGGAAACGAGCGGAACCATGATCTCGGGGCGCGGGTCGACACCCTCCTTGACAAGGCGGGCAGCGGCCGTGGCGACGGCGCGAACCTGCATGAGCGGCAGATCGCCAAAGACGACGGACAGGCGCACGCCGCGCAAGCCCAGCATGGGGTTGGACTCGACCATGCCGTCAATGCGACGCAGGCGGGCGCGCAGGGCAGTGAGCTCCTCCTCGGGAGCGCCGGCGGCCTCCTTCTTGGTGATGGCGACCTCGAGCTCGCGAGGATTATCCAGGAACTCATGAAGCGGCGGATCGAGCAGGCGGACGACCACATCGCGACCGGACATGGTCTTGAACATCGCCAGGAAGTCCTCGGTCTGAACCTTGAGCAGGTCGGCCAGGGCCTGCTGCTTCACGGCCTCATCGTCAGACAGGATAAAGCTCTGGATGATGTTCTTGCGATCGCCCAGGAACATGTGCTCGGTGCGGCACAGACCGATGGCCTCGGCGCCAAACTCGAGCGCGAGCTCGGCATCCTCGGGGTTGTCGGCATTAACGCGCACGTGGTTGGCGTGGCCACCGGTCTCGTCCAAACGGATCTCATCGGCCCAAGACAGGATGGTGTCCAGGTCGCCGGTGAGCTCTGCAGAGACCAGGTCGACCGCGCCGTCGACGACGATACCCTGGGTGCCGTCGATGGAGATGACATCGCCCTCGCGCAGCACGCGGTCGCTGCCCTCGATGCGCACGACCTTCTCTGCCGCGTCAATGTGGAAGCGCTCAACGCCGCAAACGCAGGGCGTACCCATGCCGCGGGCGATAACGGCGGCATGGCTCGTCTTGCCACCGTGGCTGGTCAGGATGCCCTCGGCGGCGACCATGCCCTTCAGGTCGTCGGGGTTGGTCTCCCAGCGGACCAGAATGACCTTGTGGCCCTCGTTGGCGCGCGCGACGGCGTCATCACTCGAGAACACGACCTCGCCCACGGCGGCACCAGGGCTGGCGTTAAGGCCGCTGGCCAGGGCCTCGTACTTCTTGGAGGCGTCGAACTGCGGGTGCAGGAGCTGGTCGAGCTGCGCGGGATCGATGCGGCTCACAGCCTCCTCGCGGGTGACGAGGCCCTCCTCGACCATCTCGATGGCGATGCGCAGGGCGGCGGTGGCGGTGCGCTTGCCCACGCGGGTCTGGAGCATCCAGAGCTTGCCCTGCTCGATGGTAAACTCGATATCGCACATATCGCGGTAATGATCCTCGAGCGTCAGGAACACGCGCTCGAGCTCCTCGCCTGCGGACTCGAGGCCCGAGGTGGTCTTGAGGTCGGCGATGGGCTCGGTGTTTCGGATGCCGGCGACAACGTCCTCGCCCTGGGCGTTCACCAGAAAGTCCCCGTAGAACTCCTTGGTGCCGTCAGCCGGGTTGCGCGTAAAGGCGACGCCGGTCGCAGAGGTCTCCCCCTTGTTGCCAAAGGCCATGGCCTGGACGTTGACGGCGGTGCCGAGCTCGTCGGAAATGCCATGCTGCTTGCGGTAGATGCAGGCACGCTCGTTCATCCAGCTGCCAAAGACGGCCTGGATAGCAAGGCGCAGCTGGAGCTCCGGATCGTGCGGGAAGACGGGCTTGCCGTCGGCGACCTCAAGCTCGGGGTACAGGGCGGCCTCGACCTTGTCGGAGAAGATGCCCTTGAAAGTCTCGACGAGCTCCTGCAGGTCCTCGGCCGAAAGCTCGGAATCGACGCTGACGCCGGCGACCAGACGCGCCTGGGTCAGGGCGTTCTCGAACAGATCGGCATCGACGCCCATGACGACGTTGGAAAACATCTGGATAAAGCGACGGTAGCTGTCCCAGGCAAAGCGCGGGTTCTGCGTCTGCGCGATGAGGCCCTGAACGGAATCGTCGTTGAGGCCCAGGTTGAGGACCGTGTCCATCATGCCGGGCATGGAGAACGGAGCGCCCGAGCGAACCGATACGAGCAGCGGGTCAGAGGCGTCGCCGAGCTTCTTACCGCAGCGAGCCTCGAGGTCTGCCTCGGCGGCAACGATCTCATCGAGTGCGCCTTCGGGCCAGACGTTGCCGGCACCGGAGTACTCGACACAGGTCTGGCAGGTAATGGTAAAGCCACCGGGAACCGGCAGGCCAATGCGGCTCATCTCGGCAAGGTTAGCGCCTTTGCCGCCAAGCACGAAGTTCATCGACTTGTCGCCCTCAGTGACACAAGTGCCCTGGGCATCGGTTCCAAAACGGTAAACCCTCTTGCAATCGCTCACGATACTTCCCCTTCCATGCGCTCTCGCGCACGACCGTGGTAACGAATCAACCCGCCGGATGCGGGCCGTGAGGGAACTATACGGCGGGATTTGAACGGGCCTGAGCAGAGAATACGCGGTTTGGTAAACGTGCTAAAACTGGCGGTAAACGGTAGGTAAAGGTGGTTACCTTATGAAGATACCAGCGCAACGTAATTGCAGGTCAAATGTGGTAGAAACAGCTAAAACGCTTTAGCAAAAAGCTGTAATTATTGGAATGGAATCTCCTAAACTACGCAATAGCCAAGAAAGACAAAATCTATCAGAAGTATTTGTCCCAGGGATTTTGGTCAGAGTAGCTAATTTGGGACGGGGCTATTTTAGCTACCCCGGCAGATAGCGCGAATGCTTTGGCGGAGTAACGGCCGGGGTAGCAAAAAAGCCCCATTGCAGTTTGAGTCGTCCGAAAGGGCGGCTCCTTACTAGTTCTGGTAATACGATTGAGCCGTACCGATGGTCGCTGGCCGACCGCGACCGCGATGCGGCCTCCACCCGAGACCCCCATCTCGACACATAGCCCGTCATCCGACGAAAGCGCGCAGGTCGTCCTGTATAGGCGCATGGTGTCCCCCTCCGCCGCAAGAGGGAAACGAAAAAGCCCCTCTTTGCCACTACGGACAAAAGGGGCCTCCCAGGGGAAACGTGTTACAAAGCCTTCTTTGCAGGACGATGAAGATCAGAAACCCAACGTCGTACGCGTAGGGACTTACCCAACACCCACGCCATTTCGATCTTCTGGGCCTTCAACGCCACGTCCCGATAAGCATCCGGGCATCGGAATGACCTCGTCGCAAGCCGCAAGCATCTCTTCGTCATGAGTGACAACAATTACAATATGGTCTCTCTTAACCTCATGAAGCAATTTAATTAGCGCGCTCCGGCTCTTCGCATCAAGCGCTGAAGTTGACTCAAGAAACAACATGACGTCCGGCGATTTCAACATCTGCCGCACAATTGCGATGTTCTGCTTCTCCCCGCCGGACACCCCTCCTTTCTTGCTGCCAAGCATCGCTGCCGCCCCGTTCTCCGCAGCGGCAATCATTTTGTCTAACCCCAATATGGCAAGCATCCGATTCAGTTTGTCGGCCTCGAAATCATCAGAAAGCAGCGTAAGATTATCGAGGATCGTCCCCCCCCCCAACAATAGGGGGCTCTTGCTCCGTAATGCCAACTCGGCACCGCCGCAATGCGTATCGGTCGATGCGACGCTGTGATACCCCGTTGTAGAGGACGGCCCCTTCCGTGTTATCTGGATATAGACCCAATATCACTGACAGCAGCGAGCTCTTCCCCGAGCCATTTCTTCTTGCTTACTGTTTTTCTTATATTGTAACGATTTTCGATAAGAGGAAAGATTACTCCATGACGCGCAAGCCCGAACTCTAAGCGTTTCCCATCAGCATTGCCCATTTTTCGGATCGAAATCCAAATCCAGCTTCCTATCGCATGCTGAAATCAAATCCTGATCATGGCTTACAACAAGAATTAGCTGATCGAAGGGATTTCGATGAATATACCCCGTGAACTCCCGACGGCTTTCTTCATCTAAATCGTTCGTTGGTTCATCGAACACAAGCACTTCCGGCTGCCTGCGAAGTGCTGCGAATATCCTTAGCTTTCGATACTCTCCACCAGAAAGGTCTCTACAATTCTTGCCTTTTAACGATTCGACGGTTCGATAGAAACTCGGCACAAGCTCTCGGAGGTTTTCGTTCGATCCCCGAATCGACGTCCTCTCAAGGTAATTCTCCACCGTTTCGTTCGGAATAAAGAGCTTTTGCGGGCACACCGCAAACAGGTCCCGTCGGATCGTCTCCATATCGAGCTCTTCATATGGCACCGACCCCAAAGCCCGATGTCCCCCAGCAGAATATAGTCCAAGGAGCACCTTCAGAAACGTGCTTTTTCCGCATCCGTTCGGCCCGGTAATGGCATAGGTTTTTCCTTCCTCCACCTCCACGGAGAGGTCGCGGTATAAGTAGGGCTTTCCCGCGTATCGGTACGCGATGTTGGACAACGATATGCTCTCCACGTGCCCAACCGTGAGGGTGCCGCGGTCCTCGGCGTCCTCCGTCAGAGCCCCCAATCGGTCGAACGAGGCCCTTGCGTCCTGATACGATTTGAAATAATTCAAAAAATACTTGAAGCATCCGAACGCCATCGAGTAATACGAGTTCACCATTGTGAACTCGCCTAAGCTCATTCTTCCGCTCAATATTTCCATCCCGGAGATCACGAGCAGTGCCCCCCGAAACACAGACGAGATCAGGCCGTCGCTTGATGTGGCCAGATTCGAGACCCTACTTGCTTTCATGTAAATCGGGTAGTACCCCTCGAATACCCCTTTGAGCGTCCGAGCGCTCTGGTTATATGCGCCATCGCACTTAATGTCAAACAACTGCGACAGCTCGCCGCTCACGGACGCGAAAAGCTTACTCAAACCCTCCTTGTTCGCAAGCGAGCTGTTGTACAACGGCTTTTTCAACGCCCTGAATAAAATGAAGTACGCAACAAGCGAACATGCACTTAACACCAGGAACACCGGATTAATCGAAAACAGGATGATGCATATCAACACAACCAGAACGACGTTAAGCCCGATCGTCAGGAAGTTGTTCACGACAAACGATGACACCGCATTCGAATCCGCATACACCCTCTGCGTTGTATAGGATGGATCCGCCTGCTCCCCCTTTTCCAGGGGCCCCCGTTCAAACGACTCACACGTGGTCCCCATCAGTCTCGTCGTCATCTCCAAGATGACGCGCGATACGTTCACACCCATCGCATACGACATGAAGGAGGCCGATATCCCTATGCCCGCAACAAAGGCCGCAAACCACACGACGCGAGATGGATCCCTATTCGTCACGAGAAAGTCTACAAACCCACCGTTTAAGGCGGGCATGACGCACGAGAGAGCAAAATTCACCAGCATGAGAATCACGAAAAGCCGTGACCCTTTACACCGAAACAACTCGTGAACCGTCTTCTTAAACATGCCAGCTCCCATCAAGCGGCCTTTTATCCAAAACTGAATTTGTTCGCCGCTTAATCGCTCCCATATATCCCTTGTTGTTAATCCTTGCTCAAGACATTATCTCGGGTTGCGGTGCCCAGGATTCCATTTCACCTTTATATACATACGAATAAGCCCCCTATTTGCATAGGCAAGCGCGGCGATTATAACGGCAGCCACCATCAGACCGAGAATAGCCCTTTTGTCCGGAAAAAGGGACGAGAGAAAAAGGCATATTGCGGAGAAAACTATAGACGCCCCCACCGCTCGGTTTGCGCCTAGAGACTCGGCCGTCCGCTTTGCCTCCTCTAAACGCTCTCCCGATAGCAATGACATTCCGGCAAGCAATCCCGTGAGCTTGCCTCGATATATCATTATTCCGAACACCAGCAGCAGGCATGACCCCACCATTGAAACCACAACGTCCGACATCGCCATCACTCCAGTCCACTCCTTCAATACCAGCCCTATCGACAAACATCAAAACTTTTTTTTAACCTAATATTGTATAT
>DXLX01000024.1 GCA_019414515.1 Collinsella sp. | reverse complement strand
CTTCTTGGGGCATCGCCTTTCCTTCCATTCGTCACCTTCATTACTCCAACGACGAATTCTAGGCGGTGTCCCCTCCCTTTCAAGAAAGGGCGGAGGCGGGGCATGCCCCGCCTCTTACACCACATCTCTGTGCGCTACCGTCGAAATGGCGATGAATACACGATTTTGATCTGACTGTTAGTCCTTATAATGGACATATGTTGCGTAACCTAAGCAAACACTATCTGTTTATATGTTGCAAGCAAAGTAGCAGTACTCATTTTTGCCATTATTTGGCCACGGACCTTGAAATAAGGGGTCCTTAGGGTTCGAATCCCATGCGCTGGGCCCAAACAAAAAACGGTCCCCTTGCGAGGACCGTTTCCAATTCAGTGGTGGGCGATGAGGGATGTCCGCGTGCGGCTGGCGCCGCCCGCATCCGCTTCGTCGCTCCGCTCCTCGCGTGCTGCGCTGGAAAACGCTTCGCGTTTCCTCAGCTTCGCACCCTGTCGGGTTCGAATCCCTCTGCGATGGGTCCAAAAAAGAAAGGCCCCCATTGCTGGGAGCCTATCAAATCAGTGGTGGGCGATGAGGGATTCGAACCCCCAGCCTTGTGCGTGTAAAGCACCTGCGCTAACCGTTGCGCCAATCGCCCGTGCGGAGAGAGTATAGCAAAACAATCGCCCCATTCACCTCATATCCATTAAAGGTAACCGGCGCGTGTCACAGCGTGTCACAGCGGAGCTGATTCAGTTGAGATTGCCTGAACATTCCGCCCCTCTTTACGCCCTCGGGTATACTCAAAAGCTACTGATTCGATTTGATGCCCAGCAACAGCAGAGGGGATAGTATATGTGCGGTTTTGTCGGTTTTGTCGGTGGGACGGATAACCAATCCGAGGTGCTCACCAAGATGATGGACCGCATCGTCCATCGCGGTCCCGACATGGGCGGTCAGTTTATCGACGGCCGCGTTGCCCTCGGCTTCCGCCGCCTGTCGATCCTCGACCTGACCGAGGCTGGCGCCCAACCCATGGCCAACGAGGACGGTAGCGTCGTCATTGTCTTCAACGGCGAGATCTACAACTTCCAAGAACTCCGTTCCGAGCTCGAGGCCAAGGGCTACAAGTTCCACTGCGGCGCCGACACCGAGAGCCTCCTGCACGGCTACGAGGAGTGGGGCGAGGCCGTACTCGATCGCTTGCGCGGTATGTACGCCTTCGTCATCTGGGACAAAAAGAAGAACAAGCTTTTTGGCGCCCGCGACATCTTTGGCATCAAGCCGCTTTACTACTATCCCATGGCCGATGCGGGCGACGGCGCTCCGGGCGTGCTCTTTGGTTCTGAGATCAAGAGCTTCCTGGACTACCCGCACTTCCACAAGGCGGTCAACAAAAAGGCCCTGCGTCCGTACATGACGCTGCAGTATTCGGCAACCGAGGAGACCTTCTTCGAGGGTGTCTACAAGCTGCCGCCGGCGCACTACTTTACCGTCGATATCCCGACCGGCAAGATGAACATCGAGCGCTACTGGGATTGCGATTACTCTGCCGTCGAGAAGCCGTTCGAGGAGTACGTCGACGAGCTGGACGAGGTCGTGCACGAGAGCGTCGAGGCCCATCGCATCGCCGACGTCAAGGTCGCGTCGTTCCTCTCCGGTGGCGTCGACTCTAGCTACATCGCCGCTTGCCTCATGCCCGACAAGACCTTCTCGGTGGGCTTTGACTACAAGAACTTTAACGAGACCAACTACGCCAAGGAGCTTTCCGATAAGCTCGGCGTCGAGAACGTTCGCAAGATGATTACCGCCGACGAGTTCTTCGGTGCGCTCGAGGACATCCAGTATCACATGGACGAACCGCAGTCCAACCTGTCTTCCGTGCCGCTGTGGTTCTTGGCCGAGATGGCCCGCAAGGACGTTACCGTCGTGCTTTCGGGCGAAGGCGCCGACGAACTCTTTGGCGGCTACGCCTACTACGAGGATACGGTCCCGGTGCGCAAGTACAAAAAGATGGTGCCGCTGCCCGTCCGTCGCGCGCTCGGTAACCTGGCGCTGCATATGCCGTACTTCAAGGGACATAACTTCCTGGTCAAGGGTGCCGAGATCCCCGAGAAGTCGTTCCTGGGACAGGCTCTGGTATGGCCGGAGCGCGAGGTCGACGGCGTGCTCAAGCCCGAGTACAACACCGGCGATGGCGCCTTCGAGCTTGCCGCTCCCATCTATGCGCGCGTGAAGGGTCAGCCCGAGCTGGTCAAGAAGCAGTACCTGGACATGAACATGTGGCTCCCGGGCGACATTCTGCTCAAGGCCGACAAGATGTGCATGGCACACTCACTGGAGCTGCGCGTGCCCTTCCTGGACCGCAAAGTCATGGAGTTCGCCGAGCACATTCCCGACCGCTACCGCATCAACGAGAACGGCAACAAGCAGGTACTCCGCCACGCTGCCAACAAGTCGCTGCCCGATGAGTGGGCCACCCGTCCCAAGGTGGGCTTCCCGGTGCCGATTGTCTACTGGCTGCGCGAGCAAAAGTGGTACGACTATGTCAAGGAGTACTTCACCGCGCCGTGGGCAAGCGAGTTCTTCAATACCGACGAGCTCATGCACCTGCTCGATCTGCACTTTGCGGGCAAGGGCGATTTCCAGCGCAAGATCTATACGCCGCTCGTGTTCCTGGTGTGGTACAAGCGCTTCTTTATCGACGAGGGCCAGCCTTCTGTTCAGGCTGCCTAGTCTCGGCCTACGAATGCCTGCGCGTAACGGCTCCTCCGGGAGCCGTTTTTGCGCGAGCACGTTTCAGTTACTATGAAAACCGTCCCTGCCAAATGGCTGAGAAAGGTGAAAGATGCACCATTCGGATTCCGCGACCGTGACCACGGTCGATACGCTTGCCAAGCTGCTCGATGTGTGCGGCGAGCTGCGCGCATCAGAGCAGGTTGACGAGCGTGCCGTGACCGGTTGCTCGTTTGATTCGCGCGCGGTCTCGGCAGGTGACGTGTTCTTCTGTAAAGGTGCTGCCTTTAAGCCCGCGTTTTTGAGCATGGCGCTCGATGCGGGCGCCGTCGCATTTGTGTGCGAGGAGTCGCTGGTCGAGTCTCTGGAGCCGCTGGCGCAGGAGAGCGGTGCTGCGATGCTGGTTGTTGATAGTGTTCGCACGGCCATGGCCCTGTTGCCGCCGGAGGTCTACGACCGTCCCGACCACGACGTCAAGATCGTGGGCATCACCGGCACCAAGGGAAAGACCACGGCCGCTTTTATGCTCCAGTCCATCATCAAGGCGGCGGGCGAGTCCTGCGGCATGATCGGCTCGGTGAGTACCGACGATGGTATCGAGTGCTACGAGAGCACCAATACTACGCCCGAGGCCCCCGAGGTTTGGCGCCATATCGCCAACTGCCGCACGTCCGGTCGCCAGTCCATGGTCATGGAGGTCTCGAGCCAGGCGCTCAAGTACCAACGCGTCGAGAATCTGCCGTTTGACGTGGCGTGCTTCCTCAACATCGGCCGCGACCACATCTCGCCGATCGAACACCCCACGTTTGAGGATTATTTTGAGAGCAAGCTCAGGATTTTTGACCAGGCAAAGACCGCCGTGGTGAATCTGGGCACCGAAGAGGTCGACCGTGTGCTGGAGGCAGCGTCGACGGCCGAGCGCTTGGTGACCGTTGGCGTCGAGCATCCCGAGGCAAGCCTGTGGGCGAGCGACGTACGCATAGTCGGCTTTAGCATCGAGTTCAACTTGCATGGCCTGTGTGCCGACGAGTCCGAGGCGGGGGAGAAGGTCCTGCTGGGTATCGCGGGAGACTTTAACGTGGAAAACGCGCTGGTCGCTATCGCCGCTGCGCGCGAGATCGGCATCGGTATCGAGGCTATCAAGAAGGGCCTCTCAAAACTGCGTGTGCCGGGCCGTATGGAGGTCGTGGAGTCGAAGGACGGCCGCGTGATTTGTGTCGTCGACTACGCGCACAACCAGCTTTCGTTCCGCTCGCTTTTCTCGTCGGTCAAGCGCGCGTTTCCCGCTAGTCCGGTCATTGCGGTGTTTGGCGCTGCCGGCGGCAAGGCGCAGGAGCGCCGCGAGCAGCTTCCGCGCGAGGCCGCACCGTATTCCGACCTGATGATCTTTGCCAATGAGGACCCGGCTCACGAGGACCCGATGAAGGTCTGTCGCGAGCTTGCCGAACATGTTCCCGACGATACGCCGAACAAGATCATCCTCGATCGCGAAGCCGCTGTGCATGCGGCGTTCAAGGCGGCGCGCGAGGAGTACGTCAACCCCGATGCTCCCACCATTGTCTTGCTGCTGGCAAAGGGTGACGAGGAGCTCATGCACGTGGGCGACGAGTTCGTGCCCATCGAGAGCGACCTTTCGCTGGCCAATCGCCTGATCGATGTTGCCCAGTTTGACTAATGAACCATGATGGCGGCGGCGTCCTGAGTGCGCTGTCGCCATAAGCGTGTTCCCTCAATCAAAACATGCCGTCCAAGTCCAAACCCTTCTACGTAAACGGAGTAACCATGTCCCACAATACCCTGCCGACCGTCGCCGAGCTTTCGGGCGAGATGCGCGAGCGCTTGGCCAAGGTCAAGTACGTCTTTACCGACCTGGATGCCACGATGCTTGCACCCGGCTCGTGCGTGCTGCGCGACAACGACGGCAACCCCTCGACCAAACTCGTCGAGGCCGTCGTGGCGCTCGCTCGCGCTGGTATTCAGGTGGTTCCCACCTCGGGCCGCAACCGTACCATGATCCACGAGGACGCGCGCGTGCTCGGCCTCAACTCCTACATTGGCGAGATGGGCGGTCTGGTTATGTACGACCTCAAAGCCAACGATTGGGAGTATCTGACCGGCGACATGCCCTACGACTCCTCTTGCGGCCTCACGCCGCACCAGGTGATCGAGCAGACCGGCGTGTGCGAGAAGATCCTCGCCCGCTGGCCGCACAAGATCGAGTATCACAACGACATGTCGACCGGCTACAAATACCGTGAGGTCACCGTCGGCATGCGCGGCGATGTGCCCGACGATGAGGTTCAGGCCATCCTGGACGAGGCCGGCTGCGGTCTGATCTGGGCGTGCAACGGCCATCTGACTCACCTGTCCAAGCCGACGACGCTCGAGCTCGATCGCGTCGAGGACGGCCGCGCATTCAACATCAATCCCGCGGGTCTCAACAAGGGCGTCGCCATTGCGCGCTTCTGCGAGCACCTAGGGATCGAGCGCGAGGAGACGTTGGCGCTCGGCGATTCCGAGTCCGACTTCTACATGGCCGATCACGTGGGCACGTTCTGCCTGGTCGAGAATGGCCTGACGAGCGTCGGCGCGCCTGAGTTCCTGGCTGCTTGCGAGAACGCTTTCGTTACGCGTGGCAAAATTATCGACGGTTGGGCGGCGACGGCAGAGCTGCTGGTCGCGGCGCGTTCGTAGCGCGGCGTCGCCGCACTTGGACATGTCTTTTCGAGAGAGACTGGTGAGGTAATGTCCGATATCGAGAATCCGGCAGGCGACACGCGCCCGATTGGCGTGTTCGATTCTGGTTTGGGCGGTCTGACGGTTGCGCGCGCCATCGCGACGGCGCTGCCGCACGAGTCCGTCTACTACTTTGGCGACACCAAGCGCTGTCCCTACGGCACGCGCACCGAGGATGAGGTGCGCTCGTTTGCGTTGCAGGCGGGTCGTTGGCTTTCGAAGCACGACGTCAAGATTATGGTCATCGCCTGCAACACGGCGACCGCTGCGGCCTTGCGTCTGGCCCAGCAGGTGCTCGACGTTCCCGTGATCGGTGTGATCGCGCCGGGTGCCCGTGCAGCAATCAACAGCACGCGTACGCGTCGCGTGGGCGTGCTCGCCACCAACCTCACCATTCGCTCGGGCGCCTACACGCGCGCCATTCAGGATCTGGATGCCGGCGTCGATGTATACGGCTGTCCTGCCTCGAGCTTTGTCGAGGTTGTCGAACACGAGCTAGCCTCGGGTGCACACCTGCAGGAACAGTGGCTTGAGAACGAGGACATCTTCGATACGCCTGCCGTGCGTGCGCTGGTGGGTGCCACGGTTGAGCCGCTGCGCGACCACGGTATCGATACCGTGGTGCTTGGCTGTACGCATTTCCCGCTGTTGGTGGGACCTATCCGCCATGCGCTGGGGCCTGGGGTGCGCGTCGTGAGTTCCGCCGAGGAGACCACGCGCGAGCTGACCGATATCCTCACGCGCCGCGAGCAGCTGGCGGGCGACGCCGCCGAGCCGCAGCATCGTTTTGCCACGACGGCCGATAACATTGCCGAGTTTGCGGTGGCGGGTAGCTTTATCTTTGGTCAGCCGCTCAAGAGCATCGAACATATCGATATCGATGAGCTGAAATAGATGTGAGGCAGCCGCCAAAGCCTTCGCCACATATTTTGCCGAAAGGATATTTCTATGGAGTACATGCAGGTCAACCGCGCCAACGGTCGCGCCGCCAACGAGTTACGCCCCGTTAAGCTCACCCGTGGCGTCATGAAGCACGCCCACGGCTCGTGTTTGGCCGAGTTCGGCGACACGCGCGTGCTGTGCGCCGCCACTATCGAGGAGGGCGTGCCGGGCTGGCGAAAGGGCGCCAAGGCCGGCTGGGTGACCGCGGAATACGCCATGCTGCCGGCGTCGACCGGCAAGCGCTGCAAGCGCGAGCACGCCAACCGCAAGGGCCGCTCCATGGAGATCGAGCGCCTCATCGGTCGCAGCCTGCGTACCGTCGTCAATATGAAGGCACTCGGCGAGTACACCGTTACCGTCGACTGCGACGTGATTCAGGCAGACGGCGGCACGCGAACGGCGAGCATTACCGGCGCCTGGGTGGCACTGCACGACGCCCTTGCCATGTGGGTCGAGGCGGGCAAGATCGAGCGCATCCCGCTTATCGGCCAGGTGGCTGCCATTTCCATGGGCGTTGTCGACGGCAACACCCTGCTCGACTTGGATTATTCCGAGGACAGCCATGCCGAGGTCGACATGAACCTCGTCGCCACCGACGCCGGTGAGATGATCGAGCTCCAGGGTACCGGCGAGCAGGCGCCCTTCGACCGTAAGCGCCTCAACGCCCTGCTCGACCTGGGCGACAAAGGTATCGCCGAGCTCATCGAGCTTCAGCGCCAAGCCCTCGCCTAACCTACCAAAAAGGGACAGGTTTAATTTGGTAGGTTTCATCTGCGGAGACGTCTAGACACAAGACTGCCGTTGATTGAGAGGGGAGAGGCAGAGGCCCTCGTCGCCCTCGGCGCGGCATTGCTATAGAGACAAGGAGGCCACTCATGGCACTTGAGAAGATCGACATTGACACTCTCGACCCGGCGGCGACCATCGTCGTGGCAACGGGCAACGCCCATAAGCTCACCGAGATCGAGGCCATTTTGGGCAAGGTTATGCCCGAGGTTCGCTTTGTGGCGCTCGGCCAGCTGGGCGATTTTGAGGACCCCGAGGAAAACGGCACGACGTTTTTGGAGAACGCCATCATCAAGGCGCAGGTTGCCGTTGAGGAGACGGGCCTTATGGCCATCGCCGACGATTCTGGCTTGGTCGTCGACGCGCTGGACGGCGAGCCGGGCGTGTATAGCGCGCGCTATGCTGGCGTGCATGGCGACGATGCCGCCAACAACGCCAAGCTTCTCGTTAACCTGGAAGGCGTGGCAGACGAGGACCGTACCGCGCGCTTTATGAGCGTCGTCGCGCTTATCGATACGGACGGCCTGGTCACTTATGGCGAGGGCGCCTGCGAAGGCGTTATCGCGCACGAGGGCCGCGGCGAACACGGTTTTGGCTACGACCCGCTGTTCCTGCCGGTCGATACGCCGGGCAAGACCATGGCCGAGCTCACGGCGGACGAGAAGAACGCCATCAGCCATCGTTTCCATGCGCTCGAGCATCTGTCCGCCAAGCTGACGGGCGAGGAGTAGGCCGTGCGTGCGGTGGTACAGCGCGTGCTCAACGCCGGCGTGACAGTCGACGGCGAGTGCGTGGGCCGTATTGGACGCGGCTACCTGGTGCTGCTGGGCGTGGGCCACGGCGACACACGCGCCGAAGCCGACAAGCTGTGGGGCAAGCTCCGCGGGCTGCGTATCAACGAGGATGAGAACGGCAAGACCAACTTGGCGCTGGCGGATGTCGACGGCGAGGTGCTCGTGGTGTCGCAGTTCACGCTGTTTGCCGACTGCCGCCACGGCCGCCGCCCGTCGTTTACGGACGCCGGCGCGCCCGATGTTGCTAACGAACTTTACGAGTACTTTCTGACACTCGTCGCTCAGGACGTTGAGCATGTGGCGCACGGTATCTTTGGCGCCGATATGAAGGTCGACCTGGTCAACGACGGTCCGTTCACCATCGTCCTCGACACCGATAGTCTGTAAGTAGTCAATTTGGGACCGGGCTTTTTTAGCTGCTTGCGTATGGCTGCAACAGGGTGCTATAGTATTAGAGTTTTGTCTATCTTAGGGGTATTATCCCCTTTTTGAATTGCACCCTCTGGAGGCCCTATTCATGGAAGAGATGGAAGTCAATCACGTCGACGACATCCACGAGAAGCTGACCGATATGGTGGGCGATCGCGTCAAGGTTAAGGCCAACATGGGCCGTACCCGCGTCATCGAGCGCATGGGCACCATCAAGAGCGTCCACCCCGCTGTCTTTATCGTTGAGGTTGACGAGCGTCGCGGCCGCAAATCGCGTCAGTCCTACCAGTACATCGATGTCCTTACCGGCCAGGTCGAACTGTTCGACCCCGAGAGCGGCGAACATATCTTTACCCCGCTCGGCAACCAGCTCGAGGAGCACTAACGGTGACCGATCGGTCCCTCATCCTTACCGCGCCGGCAAAGATTAACCTCTATCTGGGGGTTCATACCGAGCGCGACGCCCGCGGCTATCACAGGGTCGATTCCCTGATGGCAGCCGTCGGTCTAGCCGATGCCGTGACGGTCACGCCGGCGCAGGCGTTGACCGTCCAGACGGTTCCGGCATCCGATTTTCCCATGCAAAAAAATACGGCCTATCGGGCGGCAATCGCTATGGCCGAGCGTTACGGTCGCGATGCCAACGTGTGCGTGACGATCGAAAAGCGTATCCCGCTGTGCGCCGGCCTGGGAGGCCCCTCGACGGATGCCGCTGCGGTCATCGTTGCCTTGGCCGAGCTGTGGGGTATCGACCGTGCCGACCCCGCGCTCGATGACATCGCTCGCGGTATCGGCGCCGACGTGCCGTTCTTTTTGCACACGAGTCCCGCACTCTACGTCGGCGGGGGAGATGTGCTGGCCACTGAGTATCCTGTGCTTCCGGCGACACCTGTCGTATTGGTCAAACCGCACGAGACGAGCGTTTCAACGGTTGAAGCGTATCGACGATTTGATGAGAGCCCGGTGCCCGCGGAAAAACCCGATGCGATTGCTTCTGTCTTACGCGCCGGCGATGCCGAGGCGGCATATGCGCTCGTTCATAACAATCTGGGCGTCATATCCGCGCAGATGGAGCCGCGGATCCAGGCGGTTCTCGACTGGCTGCGCGCACAGGAGGGAACCGTTGCCGTGGACGTGTGCGGTTCGGGTGCCTGCTCGTTTGCCATTTGTGATACCGTCGCTGCAGCAGCCCATCTTGCGGGAGCTGCCCAGCAAAATGGCTGGTGGGCCTGCACGACTGAGCTTATTCCCAACACGGTTCAAATCGACGCGCCAAAGAAATAAAAATTTCTCTAGCACGCGGCGAAAATCTTTGTTACTATAGTCGAGCTAACGGGTTGTGGCTCAGTTTGGTAGAGCACTGCGTTCGGGACGCAGGGGTCGCTGGTTCAAATCCAGTCAACCCGACCAGAGCATGAGGAGGGACCGCTTCTTGCGGTCCCTTTTTTTAGCTATTGTTGTGATACCGCGGCACCCGCGGTATACTCATTCGAGCTTGTCTCGCTGTATTGTGGAGGTCTACATGTTTGGACTGAGGGCTCCTGAGCTCATCATTATTCTCATCGTTGTCTTGATCATCTTCGGGCCTAAGAACCTGCCGAAGCTCGGCAAGTCTCTCGGCTCTACCGTCAAGAATATCCGCGAGGGTATGGAGGGCGACGATAAGGGCGAAACCAAGCAGGCCGAGGACGTTTTGGTCGAGGAGTCCAAGGAGGACAAGGAGATCGCAGAGCTCGAGGCCAAGCTCGCTGCTGCCAAGAAAAAGCAGGCAGAGGACAGCGACGCGGACGCAGAGTAGTCCCATCCCTTTGGGGTGAGCACCTGACCGGCTTGCCCGCAGGCTAGCCGGTCTTTTTCGTTTTGTTGACAGTTGATCGTTACATCATAGTTGGGGAGATATCCGTATGGACGCAAGCCAGATCGTACTGACCGCTGAGGGCCGCCAGAAGCTCGTCGAGGAGCTCGCTTGGCGTGAGGGCGATTACGCCAAGGAGATCGTCGAGGACATCAAGGAAGCCCGCGCGTTCGGCGACCTTTCGGAGAACTCCGAGTACGATGCCGCCAAGGACAAGCAGGCCCAGAATGCTGCTCGCATTGCCGAGATTCAGGCCATCCTCGCCAACGCTCAGGTTGCTGCCACCACGGGCGATCTGACCGTCTCCATCGGTTCCACCGTTTCTCTGATCGATCCCAACGGTGAGGTCATGGAAGTCACGCTCGTCGGTACCACCGAGACCAACTCGCTCGAGCACAAGATCTCCAACGAGTCTCCGGTCGGTCACGCCATCATCGGTCACGGCGAGGGCGACTCCGTTGAGGTCGTTACGCCTTCTGGCAAGACTCGCGTCTACACCATCGCCAAGATCGCACGCTAGACCACGGTCCCGCGTAAAGGTATGTTTTCGCTCCCTGGGACCGAATCCTGGGGAGCGTTTTAGTTTGAGGAGCTAACTTATGGCAGAGAACCAGAACGTCGCCGATCAGGCCTCGACGCTCAACGACGAGCGCGCCACGCGTCTGGCAAAGCGCGCCGCCCTGTTCGAGGTGGGCCAGAACCCCTATCCCGAGCACTCCGAGATCGAGGACTATGTCGTCGACATTGAGGCCAAATATGCCGATCTTGCCGATGGCGAGGATACTGAGGACGTCGTGAAGATCGGCGGCCGCGTGGTCGCCAAGCGCGGTCAGGGCAAGATCATGTTTATCGTCGTGCGCGACGCTACCGCCGAGATTCAGCTGTTCTGCCGCATCAACGACATGGACGAGGCAGCTTGGAATACGCTCAAGGCTCTCGACCTGGGCGATATCCTGGGCGTGACCGGCGTGGTTGTTCGCACCAAGCGCGGCCAGCTCTCCGTTGCCCCCAAGAGCGCGACGCTGCTCTCCAAGGCCGTTCGCCCGCTGCCCGAGAAGTTCCACGGCCTCTCCGACAAGGAGACCCGCTATCGTCAGCGCTATGTCGACCTGATTGCCAACGACGATGTTCGCGAGACCTTCCGCAAGCGCTCGCAGATTCTCTCCACCTTCCGCCGCTTCATGGAATCTGACGGCTACATGGAGGTCGAGACCCCCATCCTGCAGACCATTCAGGGCGGCGCTACGGCCAAGCCGTTCATCACGCACTTCAACGCGCTCGATCAGGAGTGCTACCTGCGCATTGCTACCGAGCTGCACCTCAAGCGCTGCATCGTCGGTGGCTTTGAGCGCGTCTTCGAGATCGGCCGCATCTTCCGCAACGAGGGTATGGACCTCACCCACAACCCCGAGTTCACCACGATGGAGGCCTATCGTGCCTTCTCCGATCTCGAGGGCATGAAGGCACTCGCCCAGGGTGTCATCAAGGCTGCCAACAAGGCCATCGGCAACCCCGAGGTCATTGAGTACCAGGGTCAGACCATCGATCTTTCCGGTGAGTGGGCAAGCCGTCCCATGACCGACATCGTCTCGGACGTGCTCGGCAAGCAGGTCACCATCGACACGCCGGTCGAGGAGCTTGCCGCCGCCGCACGCGAGAAGGGCCTGGAGATTAAGCCCGAGTGGACTGCTGGCAAGATCATCGCCGAGATTTACGATGAGCTGGGCGAGGACACCATCGTCAACCCGACCTTCGTATGCGATTACCCCATCGAGGTCAGCCCGCTTGCCAAGCGTTTTGAGGACGATCCGCGCCTGACGCACCGCTTTGAGCTGGTCATCGCCGGCCACGAGTACGCCAACGCATTCTCCGAGCTCAACGACCCGGTCGACCAGGCCGAGCGCTTTGCTGCCCAGATGGCTGAGAAGGCCGGCGGCGACGACGAGGCCATGGAGTACGACGAGGACTACGTGCGCGCCCTCGAGTACGGTATGCCTCCCGCGGGCGGCATTGGCATCGGTATCGACCGCGTGGTCATGCTGCTCACCAACCAGGCCTCCATTCGCGACGTCCTGCTGTTCCCGCACATGAAGCCCGAGAAGGGTTTCCAGTCCGGTGCCGCTGCCGCCAAGGCTGCAGAGGCCGGCAACGCCGAAAGCCCGTTCGTCAAGCCGCTCAAGCCCACGCTCGATTACTCCAAGATCGCCGTTGAGCCGCTGTTCGAGGAGTTCGTCGACTTCGATACCTTCTCCAAGAGCGATTTCCGCGCCGTGAAGG
The DNA here is from genome assembly GCA_019414515.1 of Collinsella sp. Lineage (GTDB taxonomy): Bacteria > Actinomycetota > Coriobacteriia > Coriobacteriales > Coriobacteriaceae > Collinsella. The sequence continues at coordinate 463 of DXLX01000024.1, read as the reverse complement.
TTAAGGCGTGCGAGGCCGTCAGGAAGTCCAAGAAGCTGCTGAACTTTACGCTCGACGACGGCACCGGCACCGACCGCACCATCCTCTCCGGCATCCATGGCTACTATGAGCCCGAGGACCTGGTCGGCAAGACCTTGCTCGCCATCACCAATCTGCCTCCGCGCAAGATGATGGGTATTCCCAGCTGCGGTATGCTGATCAGCGCCATCCACGAGGAGGAGGGCGAGGAGCGCCTCAACCTGATTCAGCTCGACGCTTCCATCCCCGCCGGCGCAAAGATGTACTAACTAGTTACGCGGTTTTACCAAACCGCGTAACGGCTCGACGCTGCGCGGGCCGCATTTGGACAATCTGACGTTCAACTTCAAGGGCGCGACCAGAAGGTCGGCGCCCTTTCGTTTCACGTCACCTTGTCACAAATGCGGCCCGCTCGCTGACTTTTGCTCAACCTATGGTGTCATCT
>DXLX01000023.1 GCA_019414515.1 Collinsella sp. | reverse complement strand
CAGCACCAGTGGCTGCCGTGGGATTGAATCCCGCAGGAGCAGGCTTCTTCTCACCCGGGAGCACAAAAGTCAAAACGTCGTCCTTGTCCTCATCGGCCCATTCGCTTGCATAACGTGCGACCCAATAGCCAACGGCACGGTGCTTGAGCATCTTGCCAAAGACCGTTAGAAATACGGTGACGAAAGCGATCAGCACCAGGAACAGCACGAGTGAGATGCCACCGCCGGTAACAATTGCCTCAATACCCGTAGGACGATAGTAGTAGCTATACATACCGACAGAGGCAATGGCGCCAAAGACCGCCGTCAAGATCCATGTGACAACGTTGGCGACCAGGCCCGTCAAAAACTCGGGAAGGAATGAAGCGCAAAACAGCTTGGTCTTATTGTTCTTAAAGGCCGCCCAGACCTTGTCGAGCGAAAACGCGCTCTCGACGCGACCGGTCACCGCAAAGTGCATCACGGCGATATCGGCGAACATCTTAAAGAAAACTCCCAGGACCGCCGTGGCAATCATAGCCAGGACAAGCAGGCCAAGCGAGCCAAACAGCGCAGTCTCGAGCGCAGAAGAGCCGTAATACGAATACGAGCCCGCCGCGCCAATTACCACGCTCTCCACCAGCGAAAGCACTACACCAATAACGGGAATGGCAGCGATAATCTCGAGCACGACCGAAATAACGCTCGAAAAGACCCCGAGGCCAAACGATGTGGAACGCATCAACGGACGATCCATGCCGTCATCGATCTTAAGCGACAGGTCGCGACCCCACTCGATGCCAAAGCCCGAACCGCACACACTCGCCACGCAGGCGGCCAAAAAGCCGATGGCAGCTGCAATACCGCCGATAACGGGAATGAACAGCACGAGCACCGACACGACACAGATAAGCGCCGGCAAAAAAGCAATCTGGCACACGCGCTGCAGCACGCCCGGAGTCTTGGTCATGTCTTGGAACGCCTGAGCCACACAGCCCTTTGGCGCATTCGCCACGGGCGGTTGCGGAACAAACTGCTGGGGCTGAGACTGTCCCTGGGGAGCGGGGCCGGCGGCCTTGACCACGGTATTAGGGGCACCGCACACGCCGCAGAACTTGTCGTTATCGCCCATGGGGGCGCCACACTGCGAACAGAACATCGAAATCATCCCTTCGTATCTAGAGTGAATCACCCAGATCGCAAACGACGTCTTTGGCAACATTATCGTGCAATGTGGGGACAAATACCCCAAGATGACCGATTTGAAACGTAGGCGGCTTTTTTCAATGGTTCGAAGGGTATATCCGCGCTAGTTCGTGCCGCGGAAGCCCTTGCCCACGATCTCGGAGCTGTCAACGATCGTGATAAACGCATCTGGATCGATATCGCGGGTATAGCGGCGCAGTTGCACTGCCTCGCGACGGCTCAACACGCTCATAATCACTGTGACGCAATTGCCCGAGAAGGCACCGTAGCCGCGGCTGATCGTTGCCGTGCGGTTGAGATGCTTGACGATAAACTCCTCGACTTTGCGCGGTTCGGAGCAAATAATCGTACAGACCTTGCGCAAGTGAATGCTCTCGATGGCCTTGTCGACCACAAGCGTCTTGGCAAACAGGCCGAGCACGCAGTACAGGCCAACGCGCGGACCGTACAAAAAGGCCGCGATGGTCACGATGCCGATATCGACCAGTAGCAAGGCGCGTCCGATCTCGACCGTCGTGCGACGCTTGAGGATCATGGCAAGGATATCGGTGCCGCCCGTCGAGGCGCCAATATCAAAGACAATGGCACTGCCCAGCGCCGGCAAAATCACGGCAAAACACAGGTCGAGCCACATATCGCCCGTCATCGAGACATCGGTGGGGATAAAGAGCTCAAACAGAGAAACATAGGCCGAAAGCGCAAACGAGGCAAAAACGCTCCACAGGATTGCCTTGCGCTCCAAAAAGATAAAGCCCAAGACGACGAGAACCGCATTGATGATCCACATAAAGACGCCGACGGGCAGAGTCGGGAACAGCGTGGAAAGAATGACTGACACGCCCGAGGTTCCGCCGAAGGCAAAGTGATTGGGGGTTTTAAACGCAACGATGGCGAACGCCGTAAGAATCAGGCCCAGATTGAGCTCGGCGAAAAAGCGCGGGAAGCCCGGCTCCTGGCTGCGCTTTTGACCGGCACGCTCGCCGCGCTCGATATCGGCGCGATCGACCACGCGCTCCATCGGCACCACGGGAGGACGATGCACCTCCTCGGCGGCACGCGATGCCGCCTCTGCCGCGGCGGCCTCAATCGCCCATGCCTTGCTTTCTGTTTCGTGCTCGTCGGCCATTACGGCAACCCCTCGTTAACAATTTGGAAACAATGCGCCCATTAGGGTAACGCGGAACGCGAAGATTGCAACCCTAAGTTAGACGAGCGGAATGACTACATCGAGGGCATATAGAAAACGGTCGACCGCACTTTTGCTTGCGCGGTCGACCGTTTAGCGTTTTCGCAGGTAAAACCTATCGAAACAAACCTGTCCCTATTTGGTAGGTTACTCGTGCTGGCTGGTGCGGTGCTCGTACTCCTCGGGGGTGATGACATCCTCGATGCGCAGGTTGACGCCTGCCACCTCAAGGCCGGTCATCGCGGCCAGACGCTCGGTCACGCGCGCCTTAACGTCGTCGAAAATCGCGGGTGCGTAGGCGCCGTACTCGATAATGACGGAAATGTTGACGACCACGCGGTTGTCATCGGTGACCTCGACCGTCACGCCCTTGGTCAGGTTCTCGGCACCAAACTGCTCCTGCACAAAGTGCATAAGGTTGCCCTTCATGCCCAGGACGTGCGGCACCTCGCGGGTGGCCATGGCAACGATCTTCTCGATCACACCGTTGGAATAGGTCAGCGAATCCTCGGACTCGTCCGCTTCCTCATCATCCTCGTCCGCATCGTCGGCGGGCTCGGCCTCGACGAGCGCCCCGTCCTCGAGCGTTACATCCTCAGCCTCGGCGGCGACGGTCTCGTCTGCCTCGAGCTCGGTATCGGCCACATCGACCTTCGTGTTAAAAGCCATGGTTCCTCCTTATGCCCACCGCACACGCGGCGGTCGAATACATACTAGCGGCCGCTAAACAGACGGCCGAAGAAGTTGACGATCCCGTTCTCGCCGTCACGGATCTGGCCAATCACGGCGCCGATCAGCACAAAGAATGCAATGACGAGTGTATCCCACAGGCCGAGCGTGAGCACCAGCACGGCGAGCACAAAACCAGCGACGGCTCCGAGCGTGGTGTTGGGATGACGGACGGCATAGCTCCAGATGGCCGCCCCCGTACCCTTGATGAGACCCATGGCCTCGTCAAAGTCGTTGGCGGCGCTGTCGTGCTGCTCGCCGGCCTCGGGGGTGGTGTCGGCGGACTCGCCTGCCGGCGTAGCGTTCTGGTCGATCGTCAGGCGCGGGGTGCGGACGGTCTTGTCTTGATTGGTATCACTCACCGGAAACCTCCACGGTCTGGACGGTAGTCTTGGACGGCAAAAAACGGACGCGCGCGGTCGTGCCCGGCGTGCCGAGCATGGTGTCGCAGGCCTCCTCGATACGTTGCTGCATCGCGGTTGCAAGGGAGGCCACGTCCCGGTCGTCGAGCGCGATGGCTTCGACCTTAAAACGAACGTGCGACTCGTCGGAGCCTTGAACGCGCGCCTCGATACGCTCAACCATCACGCGATCATCGCACTCCGCCGCGGCACGGGCGCACGAGGAAAGCGCTGCGAGGGTGACCTCGATGTTGCGCTCCCCCGCCGGATGCACGCAGGACGGCTCGCGACGCGCGAACATCAGGCGGAAAAACCCGATGAGCACGCCAAGTGCCACGATGGCGGCGCACACCGTAACGACGACGCGAGGCATGGTGTCACGCAACAGCAGCATAAAGCGATACGTATACGTTCCCCAGAACTGGCAGACAAGCGTGCCCAGCGCCACGATGGCGGCGGCAAGGTACACGGTTGCTAGGGCTCGTTTGAGTACGCGCACGCGCGCTCCCTTCAGGTTTCGGTCCACAGAATGCAAAACGATTCGCATCATTATAAAAGAGCCGGGTCCGGTGCCATACGCACGCGGATCCGGCTCATCTATTCCACGAGGCTTGTATGCTCGCTTCATTATGCCCAGATATGCACGGCTTAACCCGTGCAGGCGCTACTCCTCCTCGAGGGCAGCGATGACCTCGTCGGTCATGTCCATGGTGCTGTAAACATCCTGAACGTCGTCGAGCTCCTCGAGACGGTCGATGAGGCGCTGGACCTTCTTGGCGTCGGCACCGGAGACCTCGGTCGGGGTGGTCGGAACCATAGTGGTCTCGGAGCCCTTGACCTGGATGCCCTGCTCCTCGAGCGCCTTGGAAACAGCCATGACGTCGTTGGCGGCGGTCCAAACGATCCACTCCTCGCCGGCGTCCTCGTAGTCGTCGCCACCGGCCTCGGCGATAGCCATCATGAACTCTTCCTCGTCACCGGCAGCACCGTTGGCGATCATGGTCTCCTTCTTGGCGTTCTCGTCCAGGATCTCCTTGGCGACGACGATCTGGCCCTTGCGCTCAAACTGGAAGGCGACGGAGCCAGAGGTACCCAGGTTGCCGCCAGCGTGGGAGAAGGCGGAACGGACATCGGCGGCGGTACGGTTGCGGTTATCGGTCAGGCAGTCGACGTAGACGGCAACGCCGGCGGGACCATAGCCCTCGTACACGATGTTCTCGTAGACGGCGGCATCGGCACCCGAACCGAAGGCCTTGTCGATAGCGGACTTGATCTTGTCCTTGGGCATGGACTGAGCCTTGGCCTTGGCAACGGCAGCGGCGAGGCTGGCGTTGTTCTCGGGCAGCGGGTCGCCGCCGAGACGGGCAGCAACGGTGATGTTGCGGCTCAGCTTGGAGAAGAGGGCGGAACGCTTGGCGTCCTGCGCGCCCTTACGATGCTTGGTTGTGGCCCACTTAGAGTGTCCGGACATACGTGTCTCCTATCGGTTTCGACCTAAAGCCCAGCGCAGATGCTCGGGCAATATAAACAAACGTCGTTATGATATACCTAGTGGCCTGCGAGATAAACCCCAAAATGAAGGCGTCGTGATGATGCAGTCCCTTGGTGCAAAGTAACCTGTCCCCTTTGCACCAAGTTAGGACCAGAGGAAGTCGCTGCGGGTGACGGTGGCGCCGATGGCGAAGGGCATGCAGGCGATGACCGGATACAGGTAGCGCATGTAAGTCGAGCCGTTGCACGGGCCAATCAGGCACACGGCGAGCACGCCCAGCAGCGGCACCCAAATGGCCAGCCCGCGCCACGAATGACGACGTAGCAGATAGACCACCACGGCGATCATGATCCACACATAGGTGGCCGAGCTCATGGTGAGCGAGATAAACGGGATGCGCTGCACCGCCACACGGTATAGGTTGATCAGGTGGTCGCACCAGCGCACAACCTTGCTATCGACCGGATGGAAGTCGAAGTACTTAAGGTTATCGGGCTTCGCCATAATCTCGGCACTGCGCGCCGTGCTGTAGACCCACGCATCGCGGGCACTCGGATAAAAGTAGCCGTAGTAGTTATTGATGAGCGCCGAGATATAGCACTCGGGATCCTTTTTGAACATCTGGGCCCATACCTCAAAATAGGCCTTGATGTCCTCTTGCGAGGCGTACTCGTTAAAGCAATTTTTGACGGCGTCCGACTTATCCGGGTTGTAACGGCGGCCCAGATTCTCGTACTTGAGTACACGGTCGATCACGGCACGCTCTTCGTCGGTCACCAAGCCGTCGCAAGGAGCCTCCACGATGGTGCCGTCCTCCTTAACCGTGGGGTTGACGCCCGAGTTGAGGCCGTCGTGCTTTTGGACGAAACGAGCCGTCTGCTGGAACGGAATTGAGAGGATTTCGCGCTTGGAACCAGGCGTGATATCGTGCGCCGGCATAAAGACCTTGGTGAAGTACATATTAGAGGCAAGGCAGAGCGCGAGCACCGCGAGAACGCCAACCCAGCGGAAACGCGGGATGGCGCCCGAAGGCGCAGCACCAGTCTGCTTGGCTGCACGACGAGCCACATGCACGTCCCATACGCAAAACCCCGCCGCGATTACGCATGCCGCCAGGGGAAACACCAGGCCGCCGTTGCGCAGAAACGTGGAACCCATGGCGCCCAGAGCGAGCAGCAGCCAGTCGTGGCGCGCAAAGAGCACGGGGGCTTTCTCGCCCGCTCGCTCGGCATTGGCATCGCGACGGGGCAAGCCACATGCCACGAGCTTGACGGTCTGTACCAGCAGCACCAAGAACGCGTCGGCAAAGAGCACGTCTTTGGTGAGCAACGCCGCGTAGTTAGAGAACATCGGCATAAACGCAAAGAACAGCAGGATCGCACCGCGAACCGGCAGGCTCACGCCCAGTTTGCGCAGCGACGAAATGGAATAGGCCATGCAGGCAGCCGTGATGACGAACTGAGCACAGGTGTAGATGGCAAGACCCGCGTTAGCGCTGTTGAACAGCGAAAGCCCCAGCTGAACGCACGAGCCGATAATGGCCGTGTGCACTACGGGATGATGCCCGTTGAGCAGCACGTTGGGGTTGAGTAGGCGCAGGTAGTCGCTCGTGCCGTTGGGATAGTTGAACCACTGGCGAATCTGCGCGCCCGTATCTCCCATAAAAAGGCCAGGCAGCGAAGCGATGAGCGTGGGCGCCCAGGCGATCATAAGCACCAGGAAGGGCCCGGCAAAGGGATGGACCGAGAGCACGGCGTGAGTCACACGCCATACGCGGCCAAAGTGCGCTTCGGAAAACGGAATGCGCCGAGAGCTCAGCCAATCTAGACACTCAAAGGCAAGGTAGAAGGCAACGACCGCCAAGAGCATCCAGCCCGCGCCGCCAATCCAGGCGCAGATGATGCGGGCTTTGTCGCCAAGGACAATCTCGGCCGAGTCGGTGAGATCGTAGCTGCGGCCAAACACCATGCAGATGGCGAAGAACAGCGACGGCAGAATGATCGATGGGCGCCAGGTGTCGCCACGGCCAAAGAACACGTAGCGAAACGGCAAGGTGAGCAGGCAGGCAAGTGCAAGCAGCATGACCGCGTCGGTATGGCCGGCAAACGAGAGGAGTACCTCGTAGCACACGTACAGCATGCCCGAGGCTTTGGGGTCAATCGCCAAGACTGCGTTGCTCGACACCGGGGCAGGATCGATGGAAAACGCCGTGGTCGCCAACAGCGCAAGCAAAAAAGCGATGAGTGTCTGCTTGGCGGGGTAGCGCTTAAACCAGACGATGCGAGCGGCATCGCGCGCAGCCGTTGTGGAGAGGTCGGAATCCTTCACAGTCCGAAAACCTTTCTAGAAACCTATCAAACTCGGCAAAACCACCACAAAGGTGCCTGTCCCCTTTGTGGTGGTTTTGGTGGTTAGGCGTCGAGGTAGATGCGCTGGGGCCGGTTGCGGCGACGAGCAAAGATGACGAGCGCCAGGCCCACGATTACGAGCGGCAGGCTCAGCAGCTGTCCCATCGTAATGACGCCGCCAAGCAGATAGCCCAGCTGGGCATCGGGCACGCGCACAAACTCAATGAGGAAGCGGACGATGCCGTAACCCATCACGAACACGCCCATAAACGTACCCTGGGGCAGCAGCGGCTTTTTGCGGCTGAGCACCTGCAGAATGCAAAAGAGCACGATGCCCTCAAGAAATGCCTCGTAGAGCTGGGAGGGGTGACGCGGCATATCGCCCGCGGTGCCACCGAAGACCACGCCCCAGGGCAGATCGGTCGGCTTGCCCCACAGCTCACCGTTGACAAAGTTGGCACAACGGCCCAAGCACAAGGCCAGCGGCGCGCCTATGACGGCAAGGTCTGCCAAAGTCCAGGCATCGAGCTTATACATGCGGCACACGAGCACGCCGCCGATGATGCCGCCCACCAGGCCGCCATGGAAACTCATGCCGCCCTCGTTGGTGGCAAAGATCTCGAGCGGATGCGCCCAGTAGTAGCCGTCGCCGTAAAAGATGACATAGAACAGGCGGGCGCCAATGATAAGGCCAAAGACCACGCCGACCACGACACTCGTCAGGTCGTCGACCGTAATGTCAAAACCCCAACGGCGCTGCGTGCGGTACATGACGACCGCCGTGAGCAGGGCGCCGACCACGTAGGCCAGGCCGTACCAGTAGATGGTGATGGGACCCGCCGAGATCGCGACAGGATCAAGCATATGGTAGAAGTCGTTGAGCATGTCGACCCTCCTGCTCCCTACATACAAATGCGGCCGCGGGCCTTGCGCTCGCAGCCGCATATTTGGGCGTAACGTCTATGCGGAGTATACCGTCCGCAGCTTTCGCATCTTAAAACGGCGCGTACTCGTCGTACAGGTCCTCGGCCTCGCCGGAAGCATTGACCTGTTCAACGCGGGTAACGCCAGGCACGTGCTCCTTCAGAATGCGCTCGATGCCCATAGACAGGGTCAGCGAGCTCATGGGGCAGCCGGCGCAGGCGCCCTGCAGCTCCAGCTTGACAACACCCTCGTCGTCGACGCCCACATACTCCATATCGCCGCCATCGGCCTGCAGGTTGGGGCGGATCTCTTCAAGAACCTTCTTAAGCAGCTCTTCGTTAACAGCCACAGGGGCTCCTTTCTCACAATAACGCGGGCACGCCCGCGGACAGGGGCTATGTTACTACAGCCATGTACCCGCTTAGGCGCCAGCCATGCGTGCGGACACGACTTTCACGAGTAGTCAATTTGGGACAGGGCTCTTTGAGCTGCTTTTGCCGACACCCGGCGCTAGCACACATTGCCGCTACTGCTGAGTTTGTTCCCCGGTGCCAATGTGGACGTCGACGATAACCTGGCGGTAGCTAATGCCGCAGGAGTCGAGAATACGGCGACTGATGCGGCCGTCGTCGGTGTCGGCGTACTTATTGTCCAGGTAGACGACCTCGCCCACGCCCACCTGCGCCAGGATCTTGGCGCAGTCGTGGCACGGGAACAGCGTGACGTAGACCGTGGAACCCTCGAGGTCTTTGAGCGAGCCGCGGTAGTTGAGCACGGCGTTGGCCTCGGCATGGACCACGTAGTTGTGCTTGTCCTGCAGCGGGTCGTCGCTCGTACCCCACGGAAAAAAGTCGTCGTTGAGCGCCGAGGGTGTACCGTTATAGCCCACCGAAAGGATGCGGTGGTTGGTGTTGGCGATGCACGCACCCACCTGCGTGTTGGGGTCCTTGCTGCGGCGCTGCGCGGCGATGGCCACGCTCATAAAGAACTCGTCCCAGCTAATGACGTCCAGGCGCTTGCCTGACGAAGTTTGATGAAGATCGTCCGACATGGCAGACACCTCCGTAATCGCAATAGTTTGACCCATTGTAGCAGGTGAAAGGTAGGGGCGTTTATCCCACCGACTTCCTCGTCCTACGCGCGGCGGGGCTTTTGGTTGATGCGGTAGAGCTCGGCCAGTCCTCGCAGCGTCAGCGCGTCGTCTACCGTCAGGCTATGGCCGACCAACGCCGCGAGCGCCTCGGCATCATCGCCGGTGATGATGATGGGCACGCTGCCCTCGCCCGCCGCCTTGGTCGAGCGCATCTCGGCAAGCACCATATCGAGCATGCCGTCGATGCGGGCCACCTCGCCCAAGACCACGCCCGAGCGCATGGCCTCGCGCGTGTTGCGACCGATCACATGCGTGGGTGCCGAGGGCTCGACCTGCGGCAGGCGCGCCGCAGCGGCCGAAAGCGAGCGGGCGCCAAGTGCCAGGCCCGGCGCGATGACGCCGCCGACAAAGGTTCCGTGCGTATCGATGACCTCGATATTGGTCGTTGTGCCCAGGTCGATCACAATGCACGGAGAGCCGTAGACGGCACGAGCCGCCACGGCATCGGCGATGCGGTCGGGGCCGATCTCGGCGGGGTCGTCGTAGTGGACGGGCATGCCAGTCTTAAGTCCCGGCCCCACGGTGAGCACGCGCCCCGTGCAGGTACGGGAAAGCGCCACCTTCCACGGGCGCTCGAGCGCCGGCACCACGCAGCTCAGCACTGCGGCCGCGGGAACGAGCGCGCCGGGCATGCCCGCATCGGCCGCCAGCGCGCCCATGACCTGCGCGAGCCTCATGCGCGCTTCGTCGGCTGTAATGCTCGACGGCGTCGTGATCTCGCACGTCGCAAGCGGGCATTCCTGCGCCGCGGCCGAATCCTCGGCAAACAGACCAAAGCGAATGAACGTGTTACCCACGTCGACCGTCAATATATATGCGCACCCATTAAGCATCGTCGGCGCTCCTTTCGTCTGCCCAGCAGTATATCGCCTACCTAAACCAGTCATCCCAAAATGACTAGCTTACGGCTATACTGGTGCGCGGTCGCGCGCGAGCTCACGCGGCGGCCCTTGGTAACCCGACTTCCCGCGCCGTATCCGTAGCGGCGCTCCCGGGGGAAGCGGATATACGCAAAGGAGTTTTATATGAGCAATCCCTCGAACCGCGCTTCGATGCGCGGGCAACTCACGCTGCGCGGCGTCGTCATCGGCGTCCTTGGCTGCGTGATCATCACGGCAAGCTCGGCCTACACCGCCCTCAAGATGGGCGCTCTCCCCTGGCCGATCGTCTTCGCTGCCGTCATCTCGCTGTTCTTCCTTAAGCTCATGGGCAATGCCAGCCTCAACGAGGCCAACGTCACCCACACCATCATGTCCGCGGGCGCCATGGTCGCCGGCGGCCTAGCGTTTACCATCCCGGGTGCCTGGATGCTGGGCTATGCCGACCAGATCAGCTGGCTCGACATGTTTATCGTGGCACTCGCCGGCACCATCCTGGGCCTGTTGGCCACTGCACTCATCCACCGTCACTTTATCGTGGACGCCGCGCTTGAGTTCCCCACCGGCAACGCCGCAGCTCAGACCCTGCGCGCCACCGAGGCCGGCGGCAAAACCGGCAAGCAGCTCTTTGGCTCCATGGCCATCGCCGGCATCTATAGCGCGCTGCGCGACGCCCTGGGCGTGGTGCCCAGCATGCTGTGCACGCTCAACATCCCCGGCGTGACCTTTGGCATCTACAACTCGCCCATGCTGCTCTCCGTCGGCTTCCTCGTGGGCTTCGCCCCCGTCGCCTTCTGGTTTGCCGGCGCCCTGCTGGGCAACTTTGGCATCATCGTGGGCGGTACCGCTGCTGGCCTGTTCGATATTGTGACCGCGCAGGGCATCGTCAAGTCCCTGGGCATGGGCCTCATGATGGGCTTTGGCGTCGCCGTCGTCCTCAAGGACATCCTGCCGCAGGTCGCCGGTATCGTCCGCGGTCTTGCCGCCGACAGCTCCACCGACACCGACGAGCAGTCGCTTATCTCGGGCTCTCTTAAGCTCGATGCCGGCATCATCGGCCTGGGCGCTGCCGCCATCGCCGTAATCGTTGCCATCGCGCTCGACCTTGGCCCCGTTCCGGCCGTCATCGTCACGTTGTTCACCTTTGTCACCACCATCATGAGCGCGCAGAGCTGCGGCCAGACGGGTATCGACCCCATGGAAATCTTTGGCCTCATCGTTATGCTCATCGTGGCTGCCTTCGCACAGATCGCTCAGGTCAAGCTGTTCTTTATCGCCGGCATCGTTGCCGTGGCGTGCGGCCTTGCGGGCGACGTCATGAACGACTTTAAGGCCGGCGCCGTGCTGGGCACCAACCCGCGTGCGCAATGGATCGGCCAAGCCATCGGCGGCATCGTGGGCGCCCTGGTCGCCGCAGCCGTCATGGTCGCGCTCGTCACCGCCTATGGCCCGGACGCCTTTGGCCCCGACAAGAGCTTTGTTGCCGCGCAGGCAAGCGTCGTCGCCACCATGGTCTCGGGCATCCCGAGCGTGCCGTGGTTCGCAGGTGGCTTTATCGCCGGCATCGTCATGTACTGGCTCGGCATTCCGGCCATGATGATCGGCCTGGGCGTGTACCTGCCGTTCTACATGTCACTCACGGCATTCCTGGGCTCCTGCGTCAAGCTCGCCTACGACAAGTGGTCCGCCCACCGCGACGCCACCGCTGGTCTTTCTGACGAGGAGAGGGCTGCCAAGGACGCCGCCTTCCAGGAACAGGGCCTGGTCGTTGCCAGCGGCCTGCTGGGCGGCGAGTCCATCGTCGGCGTTATTCTGGCGTTTGTCTCCGTGGGCTTAAGCCTGCTGGGCTAAGCTGAGCAGCTGCTCGACAGCAACCATATTGCCTACGATTTGCCCGGTCGGTAGCTTTCGCGGCTATCGACCGGGCTTTTTGATACCAACGCAAAGAAAGGCCGGCGCACTGCGTTTAACAGCGCGCCGGCCTTATCGGTTTAGCTATCGAAGCGTTCCTGCTATGAACCGAAGTTCGTTTGCAGAATCTACGCTCGAAACGCTACATCTGCTTGCGACGACGATCGCCCAGCGTCACGCCCGCAGCCACGAGCGTAATACCGCCGATAACGAAGACCTCGCCCGCAAGCGCAGAGTCATCACCGGTCTGGGCGAGCGCGGCAGGCGCGGCCTGTTTCTTGGCAACGGGGGCCTTTGCAGAAGCCTGCGCAACCTGAGGCTTGGCCTGCGGCTCAGCCTTGGGATGATACTTGTCGTACTCGGCCTGCGCGGCAGCCAGGGCATCCTTGGCATCGCCGAGCTCGGCAAGCGCGGCGGCATAGGCGTCGTTGGCATCGGACAGCTTGGCATCGGCATCGCTCAGAGCAGCCTTGAGGCCAGCGGCGGCATCGACGGCGGCCTTATAGCGAGCGTAGGCAGCGTTAAGCTTGACCAGCTTATCGTTGCCCGTCGTGCCCGCGGCAAGAGAGGCCTTGTGGTCGACAGCCTCAAGATCGGCCTTGAGTGCCTCGTCGTTGGCAAGCTCAGCCTTGGCCTTGAAGATCTCGAAGTTCGCATCGACGACGGCTTCGTTGGCGGCATCGAGCTGCTTCTGGGCATCGGCGACACCGGCGACGGCAGCGTCATAGGCGGCCTTGGCGTCGTCGACCGCCTTCTGAGCGCCGGCGAAGCGCTCGAAGGCCTTGTTCGCGGTAGCCAGCTCGCCCTCGGCGGCCTTGGCCTTGGCCTGCGCGTCGGACAGGGCCTGCGTCTTGGCGGCAACTGCCTGCTTGGCGTCCGAAAGAGCGGTCGCGGCATGCGCGTCTGCGGCCTGAGCCTTGTCAACGCCAGCTTGGGCAGCACCGTCGGCCTTCTTGGCCTCGCCTAGCGTGCCCTGCTTGTTCGCAAGGTCCGTATTGGCGGCATCGCGCTTGGCGGTAAGGTCCTTGACCGAAGCAGTGGCGTTGTCATACGCCTCATTGGCCTGATCGGACTTTGCCTTGGCGGCATCGCGGGCGCTGCGAGCCTTCGCCTTGTGAGCAGCGGCATCGGCTGCCTTCGTCTTGCTGTCAGCAAGCGCGGCGTTTGCCTTATCGAGAGCTACCTGGGCAGTAGCGGCCTCGCCCTTGGCGGCATCGAGCTTGGCCTGGGGCGTCTTGACGTCAATACCCTTGAGTTTGGCTTCAGCGGCGGTGTAGGCGGACTTGGCGGTAGCGGTGTCGGACTTAGCTTTCTCGTACTCACCCTTGGCGGTGTTCATGTTCGTGTCGGCCGCGGTATAGGCATCGCGAGCGCTTTCTTGCTTATCCAATGCGTTAGAATAAGCCGTTCCAGCAGTCCCGAAGTTCTTCTGTGCTTCTGCCAACTTATTCTGAAGTTGCTTCAGCTGCTCCTTCTGCTCCTGAGTGCCGCCTGCATTGTAGGCGGAATCGATGTAGTCGGTGACGAGTTTCTTGAACTCGGAGACAGTGAAGTCCTTCTGCCCCGTGCTTCCACTATAGTCGAAAATGGTTACCTCGGAATCGGTGTTCTTACCGCTACCGGTTGCGATGCCGATAGCCTTCGCGCCGGCATCGATGATGTTGAGATAGTGTCCGCACTCATGGTAGATGCTGTTGTAGTGCTGGTAGATATAGTAGGAATCATATCGATGGCTTCCAAGTGCGTCGCCATACTGCGCGACGTACTTATCGAATGCCTCCTTCTCCTGTGTGTAGAGGCCGGTGTAGGGCCAACCGAGGGTATCCTCGGTTTCGCCTCCGGTGTATGCTCCGCCGCCGCCTGCAAGGTTCTCACCTTGATCGAAATAGCAGTTCGAGTGTCCCCAGATGTTCGATGAATATGATGTATTAAGTGCGGCTGCCGCAGTCATGCGGAGGCTGACACTGAGTTCCGACTGACCGTTCGCCTTGCGGAGGTTGTTCTGGGTATCGAGGTAAGTCAGGGCGTTGCGCATCTGCTCCAAGGAAAGCGGATTTGTGTCACGAGACATGTCCTGATCGACGTACTTGTCATACCAGTCCTGTTTATCCGTCGTCCCCATGAGCATCGACGCGGCAGTACTTGCATTCGACTTCTGCGTGGCTGTGAACTGGCTGCCGCCGATGATGTAGTTCATGAAGCCGAACATACCCTGACTGATGACATTCTGGTCTACGGTCATGTTCGACTTGAGGTCGGCAATCTGCTGGTTAAGCTTCTCGACCTCGGCGTTTGCGGCGTCGTATGCATTGTGCGCGTCGGTTACTTCAGCACGAGCCTGATCGAACTCGTTGCTCTTCTGCTGACGGACCTCGACGAGTCGGTCGTACTCCGCCTTCTTGTCGGCCTCGGTCTGCTGCGCCTTCTCGTATGCGGCCTTGGCGGCGTCGCGCTCGCTGGCGGCGGCGTTGTACTCCTTGTTTGCCGCATCGCGTGCAGACTGGGCAGATGCCACAGCAGCGTTGGCGGCGTTGGCCTTCTCCTGCGCGTCGTTGGCAGCAGTCTGTGCGGCCTGGAGGTTCGCCTGGGCGGTGGCGTCGGCATCCGTCGCGGCATTGAGCTCCGCCTGCGCGGTCTTGAGCTCACCAGCAGCAGCTTTCTTGGCGGCCTCAAGCGCACTCAGGTCAACACCCGTACCCGAGACGGCAGCATCGAGCGCGGCCTGCGCCTGGTTGAACTTCTGCTGGGCGTTATCGCGCGCGGTGGTTGCGGCTGCGAGAGCAGCGGCAGTCTCCTGCTTCTTGGCCTGGGCGGAAGTCAGAGCGGCCTCAGTGTCCTTCTTTTCCTGCTGGGCGCTAGCCTCGGCGGCCTTGGCCTGGTCCAGATTGGCCTGTGCAGTAGCAACGGCCTTATTGGCGTCATCGAGCTTTGCCTGCGCGTCCTCGACGGCCTTCTTGGCGGCCTCGTACTCGTCCATACCCATGGCCTCGAGCTTGGCCTGGGCATCATCGAGGGCCTTCTTGGCCTCATCCTGCTTTGCCTTGGCGTCCTTGAGCGCCTGGGTCTTATCCTCGACACTCTTGTTGGCTTGATCGAGCTGATCGTTCAGGTCGCCCAGCTTCTTCTGCTGCTGCTCGGTCTTTTCGACGGCGGCTTTGAGCTCGTCAATCTTCTCCTGGAGCGCGGCGACTTCTGCTGCGTTCTGCTCGATTTCGTTGTCGCTCACAGCCTGCGAGGCCTGATTCTTTTGCTGCTGTGCCTGCTTTTGAGACTGGCCCGCCGCGTCGGCCTTCTTCTGAGCCGCATCGTAGGCGGCCTGAGCGTCCTTGAGCTGCTTTGCCGACTCCTCTGCCAGCTGGGCAGCCGTCTTTACGACCGCTTGGTTGCCGGCGGCAACGGTGTTCTCTACAGAACTACCCCCCCCCTGAACAGAATCGCCGTTATCTGCCGTCGGTGCGGCGATTGCCGCCAGCGGCGACATGAGCGGCTGAGCGATGAGGCCCGCCGTCAAAACGGTTGCGACGGCGCGGTTGGCAACGCCCTTGACGTTGACGGCCTTGGCCCGAGGCTCAAAGTGTTGTGGACTGTAGTTTGCCATGGCTTTCTCCCTTTGACACGGATGTATCCATACACTTCAAAATGTAGGAGCTGATTTTTGAATTCTGTTGCGCAACATTGGTCACCAGCGGATTTTTTGAAATTCGCGCTCTCATGCTTCACAATTTCGTCACATATGTAGGAGCTGGCGCATCATATTCTTGCGGGATCGAATTGAGCCTGTGATTTGCATTTGCTCCCGCGTCATCCGCCCTATCGGATTCCGCATCCAACAGGCACCCCGCCCGCCACGGTGTAGAGTAAGGGCGACGGGCGGGATACGCGGCCCTTGCCAGAACGAGGTGGACATGGAACTCGACAAGCAACAGATCGAACGACTGCGTGAGCGTCATCATCGGCGTCACGGCATCCGCCCTGCTCATAGCGAAGCCATGGAAAACGTCACCCGCTTCCTCAAGCGCGCGTTCAACATTCGCGAGGGACGCGCACCCTATCACGTGATCCGCAAGCGCTTTGTAAACGGGGCACGCCTGACCGGCTCTCACCTGTGCATCCTCATCATCGCCATGCTCATCGCGAGCATCGGCCTCGATATCGATTCGGACATCGCCATCGTGGGCGCCATGCTCATCTGCCCGCTTATGGGATCGGTCCTTGCCATGGCATATGGCATCGCCACGCTCGACCGCGAGATTACCGTCGAAGCCGTCGCCGGTCTTGCGCTGCAAATGGCCTTTTGCCTGGTCACATCCACGTTGTACTTTAAGCTCTCGCCCCTTGGCACCACCACAGCCGCCATTATCGACAACTCGACGCCCACCGTGTGGGACCTCGCTGTCGCGCTCGCCGGCGGCTTTGCGGGCGGCCTAGGCAACTCACGCGACCAGGAGCCCGCAACGCTCATCGCCGGCGTGGCCGTGGCGACCGCGCTCATGCCGCCCCTGTGTGCGGCGGGCTACGGCATCGCCATCGCAAGCGGGTCGCTATTTCTCTCGGCGCTTTACGAGTTTGGCATCAACGTGGTCTTTATCGCACTGGCCGCCGAAGCCGTGCTGCTTCTTTTGCGCGTGCCGCTCAAGCGCGACCTCAACGGCGACGGCGTTGTCACCGCCCAGGAAAACGCCGCGGTCGACGAGCTGTCACGCAAAGTGCGCCGTCGCATCATCGTGGGCACGATCATCTTTGCCATCCCCTGCATCGTTATGACCGCGGGGTCCATTGGCTCGGCACAGGCCGGCGTGCAGGACGGCTACGGCGTCACCGAGACCACACGCGAGCTTGCCGCGGTGCTGCCGGGCTTTAGGGATTACACCGTCGCCGTCGAGACCTCGGCCGCCGAGGGCGACGAGGAGGGCATCGTCGAGCGCGAGATTGTCGCCCATGTAACGACAAGCGAGGCGCTCGGGGCGCACGACCGCCGCGTTGCTCGCAAGCTCATCGACCTCAACGTGCCCGAACTCGATCGCGTTGAGTTTGATGTGAAGTGATGCCGGCGCGGGATGAATGCTCGCACGGACGCAAGCTACGACAAGGCACAGACGCGATACGGACACGAGCAAATAGCGGGGTGCAGTTCACACCCGCACCCCACTCGCTGTTTTATTGCCGTGAATCAACTGGCCGGATCGACATCGCCAGACTCCACCGTAAACGCCGGATCGGTGCTCACAAGATAAAATCGGGTCACCTTAGTATTTCTAATTAGGTAAATCTGCCCCTGATTGCGCCGACGCGATATATACGCCACGTGGACCGTACCGAATTCTTCACCGTTTTCCTTCTTTAATATCAGGATGTTGGGGTCATCCGTACGCTTAAACTGCCCGTCTGTGCAGATTCCGTCTTGGTCGACCAGCTGCCATCGACAGTTGTCCTCCTCAAGAAAAGCCAGGGTTACCCGACTCGTTTTGTCATCCCGATAGAAACCATCAATGGCAAACCCTTCGGAAGCGCATTCCTGCATATAGGACGTTTCTCGGCTTATAGCAAACAGCCCTGTAGCGCCCAGGAGCACAGCCAGGCAGACCACTGCAAGGGTTATCGAAATAGCACGGCGACCCATGTTAGCCCAACCGATAGTTGTTTAACGGAGCGCGAAACATACCTGGAACCTCCGATATCAGGGGGAACGTCACCTATGGCCTGCCGGCAATCATATGTTTCCAACATCAAACCATATGGTTACAACTCGTTGGAGATAGGTTCCATGAACGGACGATAATTTGCGGCGAACGGCTACATATGTTCATTATCTCAGGGTTCTGGAGGCAATTTTTGGTGCCACCGAGACGTTGTTTTCGGAAGTATGCGGCAAATTCCGGAGCCCTCGAGCACACCCCGGTTTTTCACCAATAAAACCGCAGGTACAAAGCTTGGGCATATCCAGTGTGCTCGGCCTATTCAAATTTTGCCGCATACTTCCGAAATCCGAGTCCGCTGAAGGCGCCTGCAACGCTATTTACGCAACATATGTGCAATAAAAACGGGTGGCAGCCGGTACGGCTACCACCCGTTTGTCTCATATCCAGCACAAAGCAGGCCAGTTACTTCTTAATGCCGCGTCCCAGGCGCTCGGCGACCGATGCCACGGCCTCCTCGCTGGCCGGCCCGCAGCTCACACAGCCGTCATGAGCACGCATCTGGCCGGTGACCTCGTCCATCGCGAGCGGCGCCACCTTCTCGAGCTTAAAGCCCTTACCGGCGCGCATGTTCTCCTTGGCCACACTGATCATGAGCTTAATGCGGTTGAGCTGGTTGACCTCGGACGCGCCGGGGTCGTAGTCCACCGCGACAATGTTGCTCTCAGGGTGCTGGCGGCGCAGCTCCTTGATCACGGCCTTGCCCACCACGTGGTTGGGCAGGCAGGCGAAGGGCTGCGTGCAGATGATGTTGGGCGCGCCATGATCGATCAGGTCGAGCATCTCGGCCGTGAGCAGCCAGCCCTCGCCCATGTTGTTGCACACCGAAAGCACCGTGCGGGCCTTGTCGGCCATGGTGCCGATGCGCTCGGGTGCCTCGAAGCGGCGGGACTTTTCGAGCATCTCCTCCACCGGCGTACGCATCCAGTCCACAAGCTTGATGAGCGCCTGCATGCCCGCACGCGTTGTAGCAGAGCTACCCAGCTCGTCCTTCTGCAGCTCGGCGTTGCTCATGGAGTACAGGAAGAAGTCGAGCAGACCCGGCACCACGGCCTCGCAGCCCTCGCGCTCGATGACATCGACCACGTGGTTGTTGGCTGTGGGATGGAACTTGACCAGGATCTCGCCGACCACGCCCACGCGCGGCTTGGTACCCTCGCCCACGAGCGGCATGGTGTCGAACGCGCGGATGGCCTCGCGGCACAGCTTGGTGTAGTTGTGGCGGTTAAACTTGGGCGCCAGCTTGCGAGCGCGCGCCATGTACTCCTCGTAGAGCGCGTTGGCGGCACCGGGCGTAGCCTCGTACGGGCGGCAGCGATAGAGCATCTGCATCATCACGTCGCCAAAGAGCACCGCGTAGACTGCCTGCTTAAGCAGCGCCGGCGTAATCTTAAAGCCAGGGTTGTCCTCGCCCAGCGCCACGGCCGAAAGCGAGATCACCGGGATCTCGGGGTGGCCGCTCTCGCGCAGGGCCTTGCGGATGAGTGCGATGTAGTTGGTGGCACGGCAGCCGCCGCCGGTCTGGCTGATAACCACGGCTGTCTTGGACAGGTCGTATCGACCGCTCTCGATGGCCTCCATGATCTGGCCCGTCACCAGGATCGACGGATAGCAGATGTCGTTGTTCACGTAGCGCAGGCCGGCCTCGACGGCATCGTGATCGGTCGAGGGCAGCAGCTCCAAGTTGTAGCCAGCACCACGGAACACCTCTTTGACCAGGTCAAAGTGGATCGGCGCCATCTGCGGGCACAGGATGGTGTAGCCCTCCTCGCGCATCTGCTCGGTAAAGGGCACCTTGGGCCACGCGGTCGAAGCACTCTCGCGCTGCGCCTCGAACGTGTACTTACGGCTCGCGAACGCGGGGGCATCCGTGGAGGGCGCCACCGGCGCGGCATCGCCCTGCTCGTAAGTCTCGCCCGCGGCCGTAGCCTCGGCCAAGCGCTCGGCCTCCTGGTCCTTGAGCGCCGCCATGAGCGAGCGAATACGGATACGCGCGGCGCCCAAGTTGGACACCTCGTCAATCTTGAGCACGGTGTAAATCTTGCCGCTGGCCTCCAGGATCTCCTGCACCTGATCAGTGGTCAGAGCGTCCAGGCCGCAGCCGAAGGAATTGAGCTGGATCAGGTCCAGGTCGTTGCGCATCGTCACAAAACGGGCGACGGCGTACAGGCGGCTGTGATACATCCACTGATCGACGACGCGAATCGGACGCTCGGGCTTCACCAGATGCGCGAGCGAATCCTCGGTAAAGACCGCAAAGCCAAAGCTCGAGATAAGCTCGGGCAGGGCATGGTTGATCTCGGGGTCGTTATGGTAGGGACGACCGGCGAGCACGATGCCGTGACCGCCGTGGTCCTCGACCCACTTGAGAGCCTCCTCGCCCATGGTCTGGATATCCTCGTGGAAGCGCGCGTCGGCCTCAAAAGCAGCGTTGACGGCGGCATCAACCTCGGAGCGCGTGATTTTAGGACCGCGCACGCGACCGCGACCGGCCTCAGCATCGGCCACACGGTCGACGGCGAGCACCTGGTACAGGCGGCGCTTGAGCTCGGTCTTGTCGTGATACGGCACAAACGGATACAGGAACTCGATGTTCTGCTCGCGGATTTCGTCAATATTGAGCGCCAGCGCCGTGGGGTAGCTCATGACGATGGGGCAGTTATAGCAGTTGCCAGCCGTCGGATCCTCCTTGCGCTCCCAACGCACGCACGGCATCCAGATAAAGTCGACGTCACGGTCGATGAGGTTCATCACGTGGCCATGGCTCATCTTGGCCGGATAGCATACGCTCTCGGACGGCATGGACTCGATGCCCGCCTGGTAGGTCTTCTTGCTCGACTGGTCGGACAGCTGCACGCTAAAGCCCAGGCGCGTAAAGAACGCGTGCCAGAAGGGGTAGTTCTCGTACATGTTGAGCGCGCGCGGGATGCCGACGGTGCCGCGCGGGGCCTCGTCGGGGCTCAGGACCTCGCGGTTAAAGAGCAGCTCGTTTTTCTTTTTGAAGAGGTTGGGGGCCTCGGTCTTCTGCTTTTTGTGGCCGGCGCCCTTCTCGCAGCGGTTGCCGGTAATGAAGCGCCTGCCACCGCCAAAGTCGTTGACGGTAAGCTGGCAGTTGTTGGAGCAACGGCCGCAGCGGACATGCTTTTGCGTCACGGTGAGGTGCGCGATGTCCTCAGCCGAAAGAATGGTCGAGGTGCCGTCGGCGCCGGCGCGATCGCGGGCGAGCAGGGCCGCACCGTAGGCGCCCATGCAGCCGGCGATGTCGGGACGCACGGCATGAACGCCGGTGAGCTGCTCAAACGCGCGCAGCGTGGCATCGGACATAAAGGTGCCGCCCTGGACGATTACCTGGCTGCCGATCTCCTTGGGATCGCGCAGCTTAATGACCTTGAACAGGGCATTCTTGATGACGGAATAGGACAGGCCGGCCGCGATGTCGCCCACCGTAGCGCCTTCCTTTTGCGCCTGCTTGACGCGCGAGTTCATAAAGACCGTGCAGCGGCTGCCCAGGTCGACCGGGGCCTTGGCATGGATGGCGGCATCGGCGAACGCGCGCACGTCCATGTTCATAGAGACCGCGAAGCTCTCGATAAAGCTGCCGCAGCCCGACGAGCAGGCCTCGTTGAGCATGATGTGCTCGATAACGCCGTCCTTGACGCGCAGGCACTTCATGTCCTGGCCGCCGATGTCCAGAATGAACTCGACGCCGGGCAGGAACGCCTTGGCGCCGCGCAGGTGCGCGACGGTCTCGATCTCGCCGGAGTCGGCCTTAAGGGCCTCGATGAGCAGCGCCTCGCCGTAGCCCGTAGTGGTCACGTGGCCGATGGTGCAACCGGCGGGGATGTGGTTGTAGAAATCGGCCATGATGACCTTGGCCGTGCCCAGGATGTCGCCGTTGTTGTTACCGTACCAGGTGTGCAACAGCTGGCCGTCCTCGCCCACGAGCGCGGCCTTCATGGTGGTGGAGCCGGCGTCGATGCCGATGAACACGCGGCCGGTGTAGCCGTCGAGCTTGCCCTTGGGGACGACTTCCTGGTCGTGGCGGGTCTTGAACTCGGCAAAGTCCTCGTCGGTGGCAAA
The DNA here is from genome assembly GCA_019414515.1 of Collinsella sp. Taxonomy (GTDB): domain Bacteria; phylum Actinomycetota; class Coriobacteriia; order Coriobacteriales; family Coriobacteriaceae; genus Collinsella. Next base: position 136,725 of record DXLX01000023.1, on the reverse strand, counting down.
GAGCGGATCCAGACGCTCGACCTCGGCACCCTGCGTGTCACCCAGGCTGTCGATAGCCTCGATGAGCTGCGGGAACGTGCTGAGCTTGTTGGACTCGTGCGCCATGGCGGCGCCGCTCGCCACAAACAGGTGAGCGTTTTGGGGCACGATACGGTGCTCCTCGTCCAGGTTGAGCGTGAGGTAGAAGCGGTGGCGCAGCTCGGAGAGGTACTGCAGCGGGCCGCCCAGGAAGGCGACGTTGCCGCGGATGGGACGGCCGCATGCCAGGCCCGAGATGGTCTGGGTCACGACAGCCTGAAAGATGGAGGCAGCCACGTCCTCGGGGCGGGCACCTTCGTTGAGCAGCGGCTGGACGTCGGTCTTGGCAAAAACGCCGCAGCGGCTGGCGATGGGATAGATGGTGGTGGCGTTGGCCGCGAGTTCGTTAAGGCCGCTGGCGTCGGTGTGCAGCAGAGTGGCCATCTGGTCGATGAACGCGCCCGTGCCGCCGGCGCAGGTGCCGTTCATGCGCTGCTCGATGCCGTTGTCGAAGTAGATGATCTTGGCGTCCTCTCCGCCCAGCTCGATGGCGACATCGGTGGCCGGGATGAGGGTCTCGACGGCACGCTTGCTGGCGATGACCTCCTGGACAAACTCCAGGTCGAGCCACTGGGACAGCAGCAGGCCGCCCGAGCCGGTAATGGCGCAGGTCATCTGGGCCGTCGGCAGCACGGTCGCAGCGCCCTCGAACAAGTCGCGGGCGCAGGCACGGACGTCGGTGTGGTGGCGCTGGTACTTGGCGTAGACGATCTGGTTGTCGTCGTTGAGCACGGCGAGCTTAACGGTGGTGGAGCCCACGTCGATGCCCAGGTGCAGATTGCCACGAGCGTTCTCGGGGTTGAAGATCGCGCCTTCGGGGGCCTGGGCGGCGGCTACGGGCTCAGCGGCGGTGGCGGGCTCGCTGACGACGGACGTCTCCCCTGCCACGTTCTTGGCATCGGCAACTGCCTCGGCAACTTTCTCGGCAGCCGCGGTCGCGGCCTTCTGCGCGGCGTCCACCACGGCGGGCGCGGCCTCGCGTGCGGCAGCGACCACACGGTCTTTAATGCCCTCGACGAGTTTGCTCATTGTCTCTCCTCTTAGTTGTTGGACTCGACGGTTGCGGTGGTGTCGACCGCGTCCTCGAGCTGCAGGTTCAATAGCTTCATGCCGTATTCCGGCACGTTGATATCGATGGGTTGGCCATACAGGTCGCCGGGGCGCACAAAGGCGATAACCGTCATAATGCGCGCCATGGTCTCGGGCGATTCAGAAAGGTCACGCTCAAACCAACGCTGGATCATGCCGACCTCGGCACTCACGACATAGGTGACGTAGTAGTCAAAGAAGGTGCCCAGCGCCAAGCCCAAAATGCCCGTCTGTGCGCGCGGCACCACGGCCTCGCGTGCGGTATCGATGATCTTTTTAATAAAGGCGGGGTCGCCGCCCGGGCCCAGCAGCGATCCGATTAAATCGCGGTTGGCCGCAAGGTAGCGCAGCAACTCAACCGAACCGGGTGCCGGCTCGAGCTCATCGATGTTGTGATAGAGATCGGGCAGCTGAGCTGCGGTGATGAGCTCAATGCGCTCACGGATCTCGGCCAGCAAGCCGTCCTCGATTTGATTGATAAAGTCGGGGATATCGCGGTAGTGCGAATAGAACGTGCGGCGCGTAAGGCCAGCGCGCTCGGTGAGCGACGCGACATTAATGCGCGAAAGGTCACCGCTTTCGGCAAGCTCGCTGGCAAGTGCCTGGCGAAGGGCACGCTGCGAGCGAAGGGACCGGCGGTCGCATTTTTCGAGCTGGGACAAGCGTCCTCCTTGTTACTCAGCCTGTGCGCTATTGCACAGTGCGAGTATTATTGCACACCGTGTGCATCAACACGTAAAGGCAATATTTTGGATGTGTTAAAGGGACAGTTTCTTTGCCATATTCAGCGACCGCCTAGGTTGTGCCAGTTGTGCCTGGCTTTTGGAGCAGCATTGCCGATTGTTCAAAATATCATTCGTGGGTAGAATAGTGTCGACGGCAGCCCAAGTTCTGGAAAGCTGGGCAGCGCCGTTGCTTGGATTAAGGGGTCAACGCCTTAGCGGCGGCGACCCCTTTTACGTTGCTTCGAACGTTGCTTGAGTGCCTCGGAAAGCCCGACGAGCGCCGTGGAGAACGAGACCAAAGCGGTCAGAAGTCTCACGAAATCAATCAGATCGGTCATGGGCATCACCTCCCATCAGATGGAGGGCGTTGCCCGGCACATGGAACTGCCGCCAACAGTATCAATTCTATCAAAGCGCAGTTAGATATGCGAATGTTTGTTCGCATATCAGAAGATCGGAACTCGGGCATGGCGAAGGAGCAGTTCCTTTGCCATACCCGAGCTTGTCGCCGAACTGCTACCTACATTTTTCGAGTTATTCGGCCACGCTGCTGGTTCTGCATAAATGCACCACCGGGATTATCTGAGAGTTTTTGTCCTTATTTGAGCGCATACATGCCCATTTGCGCACTTACGTCACCGAATCAAACACCGTTAGAGGTATGAATGTTCCTGCGAGGGCATCTTTAGCCATTTAACGACCTCCGACAGGCCGAATAACTCGAAATTTGTTGGTGGCGAAAGCGTAACAGTCCTATACGCCAAAAGCCGGCATCTCCCATGTGACAAAGGGACTGTCCCTTTGTCACATTATTCGATGACGGTGCGAGAGTTTTGCTTGCGCATGGTGGCGAGCATGTGTTTGGGGACGGCGTGGACCATGCAACTGCCGATAGTTGCGCTCGCGGCGGCCTTGGCGGCATCGCTTGCGTTTTTGGTCGCGTAGCTGTGGCGGAAGCGTTTGAGCATGGCGATGTCGTTGCCGCCGTCTCCGTAAACCGCGACCTCATCCTCGGCAATGCCGTAGTAGCCCGCCAGCCAGGCCACGCTCTCGCCCTTGTTGCATGCCACATCCGTGATCTCAAACATCACCGGGTCAAACGGCGCGTTGACCACGCGGTCCGAGCGCTCGGCCAAATACGCCTTAAGGTCGCGCTCCAGCTCGGGCGAGATCACACGGCAGTTGATCTTGCACACATCGTGGCGCAGAATGTCACCGATCGACTGGTCGAAATACTGTTCCTCGTGATACCCGCCACGTGCACGCATGCCGCGCATCACGATGCGCTTGATAGGACTGTCCTTTTTAAAGCCCGCCTGATGCATCTCGAACGAGCCGCTCGAGAACATGCCATCGGGCGTGGAGCAATCAAAGCAAATGTCCGGGAACTCCTTGAGCAGCTCCTCGGTGATCTGCGGATCGATGGTCCAGGTCTTGAGCACCTCGCCATGACTGTCGCGCACAATGGAGCCGTTAGAGCAGCAGGCATCGAGCGCCAGCCCCGTAAAGCCATGTTCGCCGATCGGCAACGTCGAGCGCCCGGTCGCAGGAACCACATGCAGGCCAGCCTCGGTCAGCTCGCGAATGGCACGGCGGATGGTCCCATCTGCTTCGTGCAGGGCGTTCAGCAGTGTTCCGTCTAAGTCACTCGCAAACATCTTGATCATGGGCATGCCTCTCCTTCGTCTGCACGATATTGTAGACGAGAACGGGCGCGCCCCAAGAGAGGCGCGCCCGTCAGGCGAAAGATTGTCCTACACCGCAGCGGGGCCGCGTTCGCCGGTACGGATGCGGATGACTTCCTCGACCGGCTCGACCCAGATCTTGCCGTCGCCGACGGCGCCGGTGCGGGCGGCATTGCAGATGATGTCGACAATTCCGTCGACATGTTCATCGGCGCAGATGAGGGTGAACTGCACCTTAGGGATCGTGTTGACAAGCAACTCGTTGCCGCGCACGTATTCCTTCCAGCCATGCTGCGCGCCGCAGCCCTGCACCTGGTTGATGGTCATGCCGCGAACATCGGCAGCAAACAGCGCATCTTTAAGAACCTCAAGCTTCTCCTGGCGCACGATAGCCGTGATCTTTTTCATAATGAATTCCTCTCAATAATCAACGTATCCCTTTACATGAGACGCGGGTTTCCCAGGTGCCGCAGATTGGGTTGAAAGAGGAGCGCCGCGTACTTTTGTACGCAAGCGACGGTTTGAAACCCAAGGTGCGGTGCCTGGGGAAGCCGCTAGTCAAGTCCCGAGAAGGAGGGATATGCGCTCTCGCCGTGTTGACTCGCATCCAGGCCCAGTGCCTCGTCGGCCTCGTCCACGCGCAGGCTACCGTGGAACAGCGCCTTGACCACCGCGGCGATCACCAAGTCGAGCATCAGCACAATAACGACCGTCACCACAATGCCCAGAACCTGCGAGACAAGCAGCGACACGTCGCCCGTGTAGAACAGGCCGCCCTTACCGGTCCACGAGAGCTCCGGCACGCAGAACAGCCCCGTGAGCACGCCGCCCAGGATGCCGCCGATGCCGTGGCAGCCAAACGCGTCGAGCGCATCGTCGTAGCCAAATTTGGTCTTAAGATGGCTGATGGCCAGGTAGCAGACGGGAGATACGATCAGGCCCATGACCAGCGCCGCCCACGGCTCAACAAAGCCCGCGCCCGACGTGACCACCACAAGGCCCGCAACCAGACCGGTGCTGGCGCCCACCAGCGTGGGTCGACCGGTGTGCGCGCGCTCGACGGCAAGCCACGAGACCATGCCCGCCGCGCTGGCCGTCACGGTATTGAGGATGGCAAGTGCCGCCACGGCGTCGGCCTTGAACTCGCTGCCGCCGTTAAAGCCAAACCAGCCAAACCAAAGCAGGCCGGCTCCCAGCGCCACAAACGGCACGTTATGCGGACGGTAGCTCACCATGCCAAAGCCGCGACGACGGCCGAGCATTAAGCAGAGAATCAGGCCCGTAAGACCAGACGAGATGTGCACCACGTCGCCGCCGGCAAAGTCGAGCGCGCCGATGATATCGCCGATAAAGGAGCCCTCGCCGCCCCAAACCATGTGAGCAAGCGGCGCATAGACCACGAGCAGCCAAATGCCCAGGAAGGCCGTCGTGGCACCGAACTTAACGCGGCCGGCCAGGCTGCCCGTGACGATAGCAGCCGTGATCATGGCAAATGCCATCTGGAAGGCGATGTTGATAATCTGAGGGTAGACGGCACCGTCCGCAGCATTGCCCTCGGCCGCCTGCAGCACCTGGTTGAGCACCGGCAGGCACAGCAGCTGGTCAAGGCCTCCAATAAACGGACTCGAACCGTCGCCGCCATAGGCCAGAGACCAGCCGGCAACAATCCACAGCACACCAACCAGACCAATGGCGCCAAAGCACATGAGCATGGTGTTGATGACATTTTTGCGCCTAGACAGGCCGCCATAGAAAAACGCCAGACCCGGTGTCATTAAAAACACGAGCATGGTGCAGATGAGCATAAACGTTGTCGATCCCGTATCGTACATTTGCTCTCCCTTGGTCGCATGAACGTTGTCGGCGCCCATAATGCGGCCGAGGGGCAACTGGTGTAGACCAGATACGGCGTTGTTAAACGCGGCGTTGTCGAATGGAAACGGCGCCGCAATCTTGGAAACGGCGCGGCAACGGACGCGAAACGAACGGGAAATACGCGAGCAAGGAAGCCGTGAGCGCGCCCGTCCCGGCTAGTGGCGGAACAGCTCGCGGGCTCGGTCGCGGAGGTCGGTAGCTCGAATGACACCTTCGTAGCGATTGATGCGCAGACGCGGGAAGGCATTGAAAAAGCGCAGGTCACGACGACTGAGTGACACGCTTGGCACCGGACGGCTCATGCGCTTGCCGGCAAGGCGACGACTGAGCGACGGACGCGGCATGTTCGGCGCGGCATCGGCCACGCGGCGGGCGGCAAGCGCCAGGCCGCGAGCACCATCCGCGATAAACGTCGGCATCGAAGCCTTCTCGCGCAGGGCATCGAGCGCGGCGTCGCCCAGCTCGGCCAGCCACGCGTTAACGGCACGGCTGCGGATATGCGTCTGTGCCACCGAGCCGATCGCCGAATCGGGAATACGTTCGAGCATAGAGTCGGACGCATCGGCAAGCGACTCGTTAATGCGGTCGGCAAGGTCGGCCCGGACGCGCTCCAGCTGATCAGACAGACGCCGCCAACTCGCCAACGAGCACACCGCGTCGACCATCATCGCGACCGCGACGATAAAGGCGGACAGCCGCACAATCAGCACCGGCAGATGGCCAAGCAGCCCCAGCAATGCCGGCTCCACTAAACGGCAAATACACAACGCACCCAAGCCAAACGCGCAGGCCCAGTACAGACAGATGCGTCCGTGCAGGTTAAACGGCAGGTGCGAGTAATCCCAAAAGCGAGCGCCCGTTGTTTTTTCCAACAGCACGCCTACGCTGTACTCGATCACGCTGCATACGAGCGCTGCAGCGACAAACTGGCTCGAGGCATCCGGAATCCCGCGCAACAGCAGCCAGCAGGCAATGCCGCCCACACCATAGATAGGACAACACGGCCCCAGCAAAAAGCCACTGTTGGCAAATCGTCCGTGATTGAGCATGGCGCATACTGTCGACTCCCATGCCCAACCGCAAAACCCGTAAAAGGCAAACGAGAGCACCAGTGCCGAGAGTGGGCAGGCGGCAAGCGTCGCACCGCCAAACGCCATATCAATCGCGGTCCCCACCGTCTACCCTCTCCTCTTTTCGCTCGATGCTTTACTCACGCTATCGTCTGTCTCGTCCTTGCGCCGCAGACGACCGGCGACCGTCTCACGCAGAGCACACCATTTATCCGCCAGGCACACAATCCATGCCTCACGACACGTCGGCGGCACCGGCACCAGCGGAAACATATGGCGTACGATAATATTCCGCTCACGAGACGTCAGCTCAAAATCTTCCTCGGCACGCGCCAGGGCAAAAAACGGATGCCGAAATCCGTGCAGGCGATGGCTCGGATCGGGATCGTGCCAGTCATAGAGAAAGTAATCGTGTAACAAGGCTCCGCGCAGCAGCGAGGCACGGTCGATCGAAATGCCAGCACGGCCCAAGTGCTCGGCAAAGGACAGACTTGCCCGTGCCACCGAGGTCACATGTGCATAGACCGTCACGTCGCCATGCTGGATAAACTCGCGCGTCAGGTCCAGACGGCCCGCCTGCGCCAGTTGACGGGCAGCATGGTCTACTTCGCACGCGATTTTCTCGGCACGAACGGCATCGGACATGCTGCCTCCTTCCAGCGGCTCACGGCGGCAAGCCACGGCCTGTGCACAATCGATAAAAACATCATGGAACACATCAGTATGGCATCGGACAAAACGTTTTGCCCCACCAGTTGGCGAATTACCGCGCCGCCGTCACATATCAAACGCCAAAATGTGCGAGACTGTCTTGTGCAATTGTGTCGGCCGAGGGAGCGCCGGCGCTCGATTCGCATGGAGTAACCCACAACGATGCTGCTTACGCAAACGACAACGCCCGAGGACGTCAAGGCTCTCGACCGCGCCGAGCTTCCGCTGCTCTGCGGCGAGATTCGCCACGCCATCCTCGAAAGCTCCGCCGCTGTCGGCGGACACGTTGCCCCCAACCTGGGCGTCGTTGAGCTTACGGTTGCGCTTCATCGCGTGTTTAACTCCCCTATCGACAAGATTGTCTTTGACGTTTCGCACCAGACCTACGCCCACAAGGCGCTGACCGGGCGCGCGTACACTTATATCGATCCGGAGCGTTATGGTGAGGCTTCTGGCTTTGCCAATCCCGACGAGTCCGAGCACGACCTGTTTGCCATGGGGCATACCTCGACCTCGGTGAGCTTGGGCTGCGGCCTTGCCCACGCGCGCGACCTGGCGGGTGACACGTATAACGTCATTACCGTTATTGGCGACGGTTCGCTTTCGGGCGGCCTGGCGTTTGAGGGCTTTAACAATGCCGCCGAGCTCGACAGCAACCTGATCATCATCGTCAACGATAACGACCAGTCCATCGCCGAAAACCACGGTGGCCTCTATCGCAATCTGGCCGAGCTGCGCGCCAGCAACGGCACCTGTGAGCGCAACGTTTTCCGCGCGCTGGGGCTCGACTATCGCTACCTGGACGCCGGTAACGATGTCCAAGCGCTGGTCGATACGCTGCAGGAGCTGCGCGATATCGATCATCCCATCGTGCTGCATGTCTCCACCGCCAAGGGCAAGGGCTTTGAGCCAGCCCAGAGCGACCCCGAGCACTGGCATCATGTGGGGCCCTTCGATATGGCAACCGGCCGCAAACTTTGCCCGGGCCACCCGAGCGAGCCCGCACCGCGCACCTATGCCGATATTACGGGCGAGGCGCTCAGCGCCGCCATCGAGCGCGATCCGCAGGTCGTGGGCATCACGGCCGCCACGCCCTACATCATGGGCTTTACACCCGAGCTTCGCGCCGCGGCAGGCAAGCAGTTTGTCGACGTGGGCATTGCCGAGGAGCACGCCGTGACCTTTGCCACCGCGCTTGCACGCTCGGGCGCCAAGCCAGTCTTTGGTGTGTACGGCACGTTTTTGCAGCGCGCCTACGACGAGCTGTGGCACGACCTGTGCCTCAACGACGCCTCTGCAACCATCCTGGTGTTTGGCGCGTCGATCTTTGGCACCACGTCCGAGACGCACCTTTCGTTCTTTGATATTTCCATGCTGGGCGGACTTCCCAACATGCGCTACCTAGCGCCGGCCTGCATGGAGGAATACCTGTCCATGCTGAGCTGGTCGCTCAACCACCGCGAGCATCCCGTGGCAATCCGCGTACCGGGCATCGGCTTGGTAAGCCGCCCCGATCTGGCGCCCGCCGAGGGCACCGGCTACAGCGTCGTTCGCTACAACGTGATGCGCCAGGGTCGCGACGTTGCCGTACTCGCGCTCGGCGATTTCTTTGAGCTGGGCGAGCGCGTGGCAAACCGTCTGACTGCCGAGTACGGTATCGAGGCCACACTCGTCAACCCGCGCTTTGCAACCGAGCTCGACCGCGAGTTCCTCGACAGCCTTGCCGCCGAGCATCGCGTTGTCATCACCCTCGAGGACGGCATCTTGGACGGCGGCTGGGGTGAGCGCGTGGCATGTTATCTAGCATGCACGCCGTTGCGCACGCGCACCTTCGGCATCGCCAAGGGCTTCCCCGACCGCTACGACCCCAACGAACTGCTCGCGCAGAACGGCATGACGGTCGAGAACATGGCCGCCGAAGCCGCAAGGCTTCTCAACGAGTAAAAAACCTCCGCAAGGGAAGCACCCCTGCGAAGGTTTTTATTTTCGCGGCGCGATTATCTCAATCTGTAACATCTAGGGCCCGAATTCCCGTCTAACTGTTACAGATCTAGACAAGACGTCTTAGTCCCTGACCTTTGTCTCAATCTGTAACAGATAGAGACCTTTTGTCCGTCCAGATGTTACAGATCGAGACATTCGAATTCCCCTGAAGAGAAAATCTCGATCTGCAACAGTTACTCGGCAAAAACGGCTGCAGATGTTACAGATTGAGACAAAGCAGCAAGGCATGCCACCGCATCGGCCAGAACCACCACAAAGGTGCCTGTCCCTTTTTGGTAGGTAGAATTACCCATAAGACAAGTATGTTTCTGAGTTATTTCGTGTTGACCCATTTGAGCCGGATAGGGTATAACTCTACTCAACCGCTAGGGATTATATTGAGAAAGGTGTTCTACCATGAGCAAGAACCTCTCCCAGCAGGTCGTTCTCGACCGCCGCGGCTTCGTTGCCGCCACCTTCGCAACCGTCGCCGGCCTTGGTCTTGCCGGCTGCTCCGACACCAGCGCCGAGGCCGACAAGGGTTCCGCCGCCGGCTCCTCCAAGAGCTCCAAGGATACCGAAGTTTCCGCCACGCTCGACGCCAAGGCATTCGACAAGCTCGTCGACAACGGCCCCAAGGCCGATGACGACGCCATCGCCGCCAGCACCTGGGCCACGGCCGTTAAGGACGCCGGCGTCTTTAAGATCGGTGGCGTTCAGACCTCCACGCTCTTCTCCCTCCTCAACGAGAAAGACGGTCAGACCCGCGGCTTCGACGCCGGTATCGCACAGCTCCTGTCCAACTACATTCTGGGCGAGAACAAGGTCGAGATCACCCAGGTGACCTCGGACACGCGCGAGTCTGTCCTGCAGAACGGCCAGGTCGACGCTGTCTTTGCCACCTACACCATTACCGACGAGCGCAAGAAGCTCGTCTCCTTCGCCGGCCCCTACTACTACACCCAGCAGGCCATCCTGGTGCTCGCCGATAACGACGACATCAAGAGCGTCGACGACCTGGCCGACAAGAACGTCGCCGTCCAGTCCGGCTCCAACGGCCCTGCCATCCTGGAGGAGTTCGCCCCCAAGGCCAGCCAGCAGGAGTTCAAGACCGACGAGGAGGCCCGCCAGGCACTCCAGCAGGGTCGTGTTGACGCCTACGTCATCGACAACAACATGCAGCAGAGCGCCCTGGTCCGCGAGCCCGGCAAGTACAAGATTGCCGGCAAGCCCTTCGGCAGCAAGGAGCCCTATGGCATCGGTCTGCCGCTCGATTCCGACGGCGTCGCCTTCGTTAACGACTTCCTTAAGAAGATCGAGGACGACGGCACCTGGACCGAGCTGTGGCAGATCTGCATCGGCGACCGTACGGGCGACACCAATGTTCCCGAGCTGCCCGAGATCGGCGCCTAGGCAGCGAGCCTGGTAACGGCCGCTGCGAAACCATACGGAAACGCATGATGCGCTTTATTGCGGTAAACTGTTTCCTCACTGAGTTGTCGGGGCTTCCGTACACACGGGAGCCCCTTTCCTTATCGGCGGGAGGTCCGCATGAGTCTCTCCGAGCTCTGGTCGCTCTATGGCCAGAACTATATCGACGCGCTGCTAGCAACCTGGGGCATGACGCTTGAGTCGTTTGCCATCGCCATGGTGCTGGCCGTCGCCGTCACCGTGATGCGCGTGTCGCCGCTCAAGCCGCTGCGCGTCTTTGGCGACCTGTATGTCCAGGTCTTCCGTAACATCCCCGGCATCGCACTGCTCATCATCGTCGTCTATGCGCTGCCGCCGCTCAAGGTCGTCCTACCCTACCGCACCTGCGTTATCGTCGCCACGGTTCTTTTGGGCTCGGCCTTTGGCTCCGAGAACTTTATGAGCGGCATCAACACCGTCGGCGTCGGTCAGGTCGAAGCCGCACGTTCGCTCGGCATGAGCTTCAGCCGTATCCTCGCCAAGATCGTGATTCCGCAGGCGCTGCGCTCGAGCGTGTTGCCCATGACCAACCTCTTTATCGCCGTCATGCTCACCACCGCGCTCGGCAGTCAGGTGCCGTTGCAACCGCAGGAGCTCACCGGCGTGGTGAGCTACATCAACACGCGCTCGCTCGGCGGCGTCGCCGCGTTCTTTATCTCGGCGCTCGGCTACCTGGGCACGGCCTTTGTGGTGAGCCACATTGGCAACTACATCGATAAGAAGGTGAGGATCCTCCGATGAGCAAGCACTCCACCTCCGCGCTCACCATGCGCGATGCGCTCTACGAGGCTCCCGGCCCCAAGATGCGCGCCAAGATTCGCATCGGCACCGCCATCTCGCTTGTTGCCGTCGCCGTGCTCGTCGCCCTCGTGTTGCAGCGCTTTTATGTGACCGGCCAGCTTTCGGTTCACTATTGGTTTTTCTTTACGCACCTCACCACCTGGAAGTTCCTGCTTGCCGGCTTTGAGGGCACCGTTAAAGTCGCACTCACCGCTGGCGCCATCGCGCTGGTGCTGGGCTTAGCCCTTATGCTCGGCCGTACCAGCGACATTAAGCCGCTGCAGCTGGTCTGCCGCGTGCTCACCGATTTCTTCCGCGGCGTACCGAGCCTGTTGTTCATCTACTTCTTCTTTTTGGTGCTGCCCCAGTACAAGATCGCGCTGCCGTCGTTTTGGATGCTCACGCTTCCCGTCGCGCTCGCTGCAGCTGGCGTACTTGCCGAGATCTTCCGTGCCGGCGTCAACGCCGTGCCGCGCGGCCAGGTCGAGGCCGCCCAGGCACTCGGTCTCTCCAAAGCTAAAATCACCTTTAAAATCGTGTTGCCGCAGGCTATCCGGTTTATCATTCCGTCGTTGATTTCGCAGCTCGTGGTCGTAGTCAAAGACACCACCGTGGCCTACGTGGTGAGCTACCCCGACCTCATGCAAAACGCCCGCGTGCTCATTACCAACTACGACGCCCTCGTGTCGGTCTACCTGGTTATCGCGGTCATCTACATCCTCATCAACGTCGCGATCAACAAGGCCGCTGTCTATGTTTCGCACAAGACCGGCGCGACCATCATCCGCTAACGCTTTACCATTTCGAGTCATAAGGAGCCGAGCACCATGGCACAGAGCACCTCTTCCACCGGCAATCAGCCGCTGATCGAGCTCAGGCACGTCGATAAGCACTACGGCGATCTGCACGTTCTCAACGACATCAATCTCTCGGTCGACCGCGGCGAGGTCGTCGTTGTGATCGGACCCTCGGGCTCGGGCAAGTCGACCATGTGCCGAACCATCAATCGCCTGGAAACCATCGACTCAGGCGAGATCCTCATCGAGGGCGAGCCCCTGCCACAGGAAGGCAAGGATCTTGCCCGCATGCGTGCCGAGTTGGGCATGGTATTTCAGCAGTTCAACCTGTTTGCACATATGACCGTACTGCAGAACGTCATGCTGGGACCGGTCGATGTGCTGGGCGTCTCCAAGGAGGAAGCTCGTGAGCGCGCCATGGACCTGCTGGGCCGCGTGGGCGTTGCCGAGCAGGCCGATAAGGTGCCCGCACAGCTCTCGGGCGGCCAGCAACAGCGTGTAGCCATCGCACGTTCGCTTGCCATGCAACCCAAGGCCATGCTTTTTGACGAGCCCACGAGCGCCCTTGACCCCGAAATGATCAACGAGGTGCTCGAGGTCATGGTCCGTCTGGCCCAGCAGGGCATGACGATGATCGTCATCACGCACGAGATGAACTTCGCCCGCCGCGTGGCCGACCGCGTCGTGTTTATGGCCGACGGCCAGATCGTGGAAACCGGCACACCCGACGAGTTCTTCGACCACCCCAAGACCAAGCGCGCCCAGGACTTCCTCAACTCCATTAAGGGCCACTAGCCCAATTGCCACGCGGGCAAATTCATCAGTAACGTTTGTCCCGCGCCACCCCTGTGCCATGTCCACCCGGATTCGAAAGCCGCACCCATGATCGGAACCCGCACCTCATCGTCCTACACTCCGCACGTCGACGTCGATCCCGCTGACCGCCCGCTTATCCTGGTAGCACCACGCTGGGAAGAAGCGAAGCCCTATTTGAGCGAGACGCTCTCCCCCAACGAGGAGATTGCGAGCGTATTTGTCGACGCCATTCTTGCCGCCGGCGGTCTGCCGCTGCAGATGTCCATCACCGAGGACATTGAGGTCATCCGTCATTACGTCGATATCGCCGACGGCATCGCCATTCCCGGCGGCCCCGATGTCAATCCCAAACGTTGGGGCGATGATCGACCCTACGACCCCACCCTCTGCTGCGAGATCCGCGATAGTTTTGAGTTTAAGCTGGTCAGCGAGGTGCTCCGTGCCAAAAAGCCGCTCTTTACCACCTGCCGCGGCACGCAACTGCTCAACGTCGCCACCGGCGGCACCCTGTGCATGGACGTGCCGAGCCTGGGCGCGCGCGAGGGCCGCACGCAGTGGCGCCATACCCACGTGCTCAACGACCCTGTGCATCCTGTCGAGGTCGTGCCGGGCTCGCTGCTGGAGCGCGCGGTTGGCGGGCACAGGCTGATCCAGACCAACTCCGCACACCACTGCTGCGTCGATCGTCTGGGTAAGAGCACGCGCTTGGTCGCCAAGGCAACCGACGGCGTTCCCGAGTGCATCGAAGTCGAAGGCCAGCCGTTCTGTCTGGGCGTGCAATGGCATCCCGAGTACACCTGGCAGACGCTCGAGACCGACTTTAACCTGTGGAAGTCGTTTGTCGAGGCAGCAGCTAAGGTAAAGCAGGCTCGCTAGCTCGCAAAGCACAGAGGCTAAATCATTCCATGTCAGGGGGCGGACACCAGCTACGGTGCCCGCCCCTGAATTTGATATGCTCGGTCCACTAACCCGTCAGGCAATTTCAATCACTTCATCGCATGCCGAAATGAGCACAGGGTCGTGCGTAGCGATGACTGTGATATGTCGCCCCTTTCTTTCCTTAAGGATTTCGATAAACGCCTGCTTGCTTTGGCTGTCGAGTGCAGATGTCGGCTCATCAAACATCATCACGTCCGGGTTTTTCAGCAATTGGCGAATAATCGCTATTTTTTGCTTCTCTCCTCCTGAAATGTTGTTCTGCTTATCGTCCAGCTCGACATCAAGTCCACCACTTGAATCGACCATCTTTTTAAGCCCCATTCTCTCAATGAGGCTCTCAAGGTCACGCTCTTCAGTGCTTCTGCAGCAAAGAATTAAATTGTCCCGTATCGACCCCTCGGTCAGGGGCGGCTCCTGCTCCGTAATCCCGATATTGCGCTTCCGCAGCGCATAGCGGTCCAGAGAGCCCAAGGGCTTGTTGTTAATCCAAATATCCCCCTTGCAGTTTTCTGGATCGCAACCGCTTATCACATCCAGCAGCGTGCTCTTACCGGAACCGTTCGGCCCAACGATTCCGTATACCTTTCCTTTTTCTAAAGAAGCCCGAATGTCCCTGAACGCGGTCTTTACAGACCCCGGATAGCTATATGACAGCTCGGAACAGTTCACCTCGTAAACATCAGAGAGGATAATGGTCCCGTTTGAGTCCTCGGGCATGTCCAGCAACCGACGCAAACGCTCGTAGGATACCCTTGACGTTTGATAGTCCTTGCCCAACGCAAGGAAGAATTCAATAGCCGAAGAATAATAGGAGTAATAGCTTAGCGCCGTCATAAGATAGCCGGGCAGCAAATTGCCGTCGAGAACTTCCTTTGCACCCAGAATCAAGATTCCACCCTGCGCCAAAGACGTGACGACAGCATTGGCAAACGTAAAGGTCGCATTAATTTGCTGGTTCTGATAAACGCAACGATATAGCTCTGCAAAAGAGTGCTCGAGCCTTTGCTTAAAAAATT
Source organism: Collinsella sp. (assembly GCA_019414515.1). Lineage (GTDB taxonomy): Bacteria > Actinomycetota > Coriobacteriia > Coriobacteriales > Coriobacteriaceae > Collinsella. The sequence goes on along the minus strand of DXLX01000023.1, from coordinate 121,691 downwards.
CGAATAGAACATGCCTGCGGATAAATTGTGCGCTGCTAAGCTGCTTCTCCAGATCGGAAAAGAATCGAGCCTCCTGCTCTTGAGCCTCAAAACTTCTTGCGAACAAACACTTTTTGAAAAGCGAATAGACCGCGCCACTTATTATGCCAAGAGCCATGCACAGCATTGCCAGGTGACCGTTTATGGTCGCCAGGACAACAAACACCACAAGCAACGTCACTATATTGCTCACACTTTGGACACTTGCGTTTATAACAAATATCACCAAATCGTTAGCGTCATGATTAATCTGCTGATTGTAATATGAGGCATCGAAATTAATAAAGAAGGACCGAGGTAGCCTTTGAACGTGACTTATCACCTCTTCATTCAATGCAAATCCCACATGTGTCTGTAAGTCGACATAGACCAGTTCGCTGGCGCAATTCAAACCGGCTCGTACGATACCCAGCGCTGCTATCTCAGCGCCGATGGCGATTGCGCTTTCCCCATCTCGCGCGACACCGACAAAGATGTTGACCAGTTGTCCCGTCAGAAAAGGAATTGCGAGACCAACCACAAGCGAGAGCAGGCACATTAGAAGATAGGTTATATACTTTGGATTCTTAATTATTGTTCTTGCGCAGAGATTAAACATGAGCTGAATCCAGTTCCGAAAGCAATCGCTGAGCCTTCTCGGTCAAAATCATTCGTTGGCGCACCTGATACCTTTGAGATACGCACTGTTTTGACCCTCCATGAAGAGCGTGATTAGGGCAACCTCCCATGCATGAGGGATAGGCAAAACACTCTTCACACTCATGATCGCTCGGCTCATAGTTTAGCCATTGGACCAGCTGAGCATTCATCCTCGGCCCTTCGGCAAGCGTGCCGACGCAGCGTTCACGCATCCCGATTTCGTCCCAACATTTATAAAGATAGCCCTCCGGATCCACTACAAACGACCCTGCACAAACGGCGCCACATATAGCCGGATTAAAGCGCACCGTCAGGTCAACATAGAACCCCCTATCAACTGCATGACTATAAAAGTCCAGCTCTTCCTGAGAAAACGCCTCCATCGAAAAACAACTACTGTCACTTGGGCACGTATCGTTAATATTGTCGACAGGCGCCAGATAGAATCCAACCTTGTTTTTAAGGCCCTTTTCCTCGAGTGCATCCAGCAAATCGCCAGCACCGACAATGTTATGGGCATCGACATTGCACCTGATGGAAATATCCAACAGATGCGTGACTTTAGAAACGTTGTCTAGAATCGCATCGTACGTCGGCTGTCCGTTCCGCAAGAACCGCCGAGAATCGTGGTCCTTTCGAGACCCGTCCAAGGTTATTTGAGCCATCTTGACGTCACAAGCCGCGAGAGTCTCGGCCACTTCTGGCGTCAGAAGATATCCATTTGTAACGATGGATGCCGAATAGGAGCACTCTGGATTAAGGATCGCCTTTATACGCTCTGTAAGCCGCTGAATTCTATCGACTTGCAACAACGGCTCTCCACCATACCAACCGATCTCAAGCTCGCTCAGCCCCCGTGAACGCTCCTTTACGAATGAGACAAGCCGGTCTTCAACCTCCGGAGTCATTGTCGTTTTGCGTTGTCCTTTTTCATAACAGTATGGGCAACAGAAGTTGCACTCCAATGTCGGGGCTATCGTCAAGCCTAGAGAGCGATTGGAAAATCGAGCAAGATGGCCCATCGCCTTCATTTCCTCTTTTTCGTCACGATCATCTTCTAACAGCATTCCTCCTTGAAGCAACGCTTCGCGCAATTCATCTGGCTCACATTCGGTTCCCGATACCATGCGGCACATACTTTCTGCATGTTGTTTATCCAACGAAAGGATTGCGCCAGTCTTTGAATTCATCACCAGCGTTCTTTCGCTGTGGTTTTCAATCAAGTTGTATTGAGACGGCTTCATATGATTATCCCTCACAAACAATCAAAGAAATTTCGACCGTAATCGGTCGACGGTAAAGCAAATGGCAAAAACGCTTGCTACGTTTATTAGGCAGTCAATTAAAATCGAGATGCATTGACCATTCCCCAACGGGGTCACGCCGCAAATCCACATGAGCATCGAGGCTGGAAGCGGAAGCATGGAATTGGCCCCGAGCTGTATGTAGATCGCTACGACGTTGACAAGTAACAGCATGCCAATCGGACCGAAGCCGGACCCAAAATAGGAAACAACGATTACACAAGAAACCACGCATGCAAGGCAGGCAGCGGCAGCAAGAACAAGTCGATAGCAAAATACATACAGGTTGAAATACTGCTGAGCATCCAAAACGATCGCGCAGTTAAGACAGTACAAAACGACACTCGACAGGATAAACGCGCCCAAAAGGGCAAAAGAAGACAGCACCACTCGCGCAACGATAGCGCACGCCCGCTTCCCTCCTCGTGCCTCCGACAGCCCCCATGGTTCCTCGACAAAGCCCGAGCTGACAAAGCGCGGCACAATGCAAGCCGCGATGAACGGAAAGAACAATGCATGAGCCAACGGGGCTACGTTGAACAGCAGGCCGCGAAAAACCTCTGCATTACCAAATAGAAGGACATCTTCTGCCGATAGCCGAAGCGTCGGGTCTGGGAAAAAGCCCAAGAAACTGTTCTCACGGAGGCTACAGAACCACATCGGGAAAGAATTAATCTGCAATACCACCATGCACGCATAAATTACCAGGATTAAGGCGTACGTCCATTTGCTCGCATGCTTCAATTCTGAATGAAGGAATCTTCTAGTCTGACGAGCCATTGAGCACACCCCCAGCACGAAAGTTCACGAGAGCGTAAATCAATACCGATAGACAGCTGGCTGCCGCGCCATATCCCAGAAGCGTCAGCTGCCCCATATCGCTATACCCAAGGGCACATCCGACTCCAAGGTACGGCCCCGGAAGAAAGAAGATCCATCGCAAGGACGGTATGGGCGTCTGAAGGTAAGTTCCGTAGAGCGTCAAGCTCATGACAAATCCAACTATCACCACGGCCCCGCTCAATACAGCGCTGCCCGTAATCCGATAGATGGTCACCGTCTCCAGCGCAACCGATATCACCAATACGGCGTTGACTATCATTGCAGGCAAAAATGCAGCCAGCATGCCATGCACGTAGTTTTGCCCTCCACGTGTTACGGCTATGGCAAAAAGAAGAAGGCAAAGCGCACTATATGCTGCGCCAATTATGAAAGCAGACGAAAATGCATGTGCTAGAGCGCCATTAAAGCGGGCGAGACCTCTTGCCATAGAAATTCGGTATCCCTCTTCATAGCCGCGCTCCTGCAAAATCACCAGACAAACGATGAGTGGAACGAACAGGGATGTGCCGGCAAAAGCGCTGCGCACAAGGGATTCATCGGGTGCAGAAGGATCGATTACATTCCAGCAGAAGCCAATATCCTCCCCAAAAACGCTATTGCCAAAGGCGAGCAACGTTGTTCCGTTTTTTAGAAAGACACCGAAGAGAAGGCCGAACGCCAGCATAAGCGCAAGACCAAACTTCGCCGGAAACATCCTGTGCAGACGCATCATATCTGCCTTTATGGGATGAATCGCCCGCTTCATAGCGAGACCGCCTTCATCAAGCGCCTGTAATACTCTTTTAGGGACGACGCCTCATCCCTTATGACATCCATCGATTCCTTTTTCAGCAGTTCACCGTCATGAATAAACACGCAACTTGTTGCAACCGATGCCAACTCATCCAAATCATGGCTAGAGATGAGCATGGTCTTACCCTGTTCTCGATTCAATCGGCCGATAAGGGCCCATATACTCTCGATGCCCAGCGGGTCCAATCCATTTGCCGGCTCATCGAAAATTAGTACGTCAGTGTCACCCAACAAAGCCGTAGCTATATCCAGCCGCCGTTTCATTCCCAAAGAAAAACTGCTTACGCTCTTTTTTTCATCGACGTCCAGCCCGACTAAGCTCAAAACGCGAGGAATCTCACGATTCCCATCAAGCCCCCATTCCGCACATCGAATTTGAAGATTCTCAATCGCGCTGAGAGATTGGTATGCTCCGCTGGAATCTGGCACATAGCCGACACGCGTCCGCATCAGACCAAGCTCTTTTTTCGACTTGCCTCCAAAGAGCTCCACGCTCCCCGACGATGGCTCACAGAGGCCCAGCACTATTTTGATAAGCGTGCTTTTGCCCGCCCCGTTTGCACCAACAAGGGCGCAAAGCTCAGATTGATTCACCTCGAAGGAAACGTCATGCAACACACGCCGTTTTCCATAGCGCTTTGACACCTTTGATAGTTTTATCGCTGATGCGTTCATTGGCCTCCCGTTCTGCTTGGTAGCAAAACCGCTGTTGCCAGACTCTCGCCTGGCAACAGCCACAACTGCTAGAAATAAACAACGCAGTTGTTTTTACTGCAGTTCTTAGTGCAGACGCGTGCTCCACAGAATTTCTTGCAGTAACCGTTGCACCCACCACCGGGGTCCACATAACTTGGTTTGACAATCCAGCTCATATCGTTCCTCCTTTCTTTTATCGTTTTCCATTCTTATTATTGTTTTTCGATAACTCATATTTGTCAAGATAATCTAAAAGACGGAATCCGTGTTAGACACGGGTTCCTTCACGCTGATATTTCGTTTTAGTTGTTCGCCTTAAGCTACTCGTCGCTCAAATCGACAGCGAAGACCGATGTCGGAAGCGACGCCTCATTGCCTCTGCCATCCCGCATCTGCCTCACGGCATTCTTCGCGCGCTCGACAATAAGTTCCTCGAGCTCTTTCTCGCTCACGCGCTGAATAATATCTCCCGGTTGACAATCAAGCTCATCACAGATTTCAAGAAGCGTCTTAAGACGAATAGCTTTAATTTTTCCGTTTCTTAGCTTAGAAATATTAGCCGGAGTATGCCCCGTGGCACGAATCAGATCAGAGCTGGTCTTTCCGGTCTTAAGCAGCTGCGTCTCAAGCTCGATGATGAGATAGCTCATGTTTCCTCCTACACAAGCTCGTCAGACTGCTCTTGGAGCAGCGAGGCATAACTCCAGATCGCCGAGATAAACAGACAGACAACTGCGCCGATAAACGACCCCGCATCAAAGGTAGCGCCTTGGCAAATCTCAATAACGAAGGAATGAGGCACGATGTAAAGCTCCAGTCCGCCAATGGTGAGATTGACCGATTCATAGGCACCAACAAACGAAACCACGGCGTTAACAGCAAAGGCAAGTGCAAGAACACGGATAAGCCGCACATGCGCCTTGGTAAAGGGCGAGACGCCCCGAGAGATGTTATGGCTGATTCCGCACAAAACGATAAGCGAAACACCCACGACGAGTGCCAGGCACAGCCCGCTTGGGATAACGATGCTCCCGCCATCGAGAAGCGTCACGACACCGAAAGAATCGACAGAAACAACGTTTGCAACCGTATACCAGATCACGTAAACAACCAACGCGGCAAAAGCGATGAGCATTCCCGCAAAAACGACCGCCATGCAAAAGCCAAGCTTCCTTACAGTCTCGCCCGCCTTGGCCATACGCTGAACGCTGTTGGACATACACTCACCCTCATCGAATCTATCGTTATCGGAATAGTTTATCGAACAACGATATGGATTGCATGCGGAAAGCCCCGCCAGTGCGCGAGAGTGAATTTTTGGACACTTACCGAACGAGAGTGGATAATCTCCCACTTTGAGGCCGCCACCGGGCCTAAAACGGGGGATTATCCACTCTCATAGTCATCAAAGCTTGCAAGCTCTTATGCAGCCGCCTCGCGCAGGGCCGACATCGTGGCCGCATATTGCTGCTGCAGCGCATGCATTCCTTCGCGAGCGCCGTCAACAGTATCGGCACCGCGCAGCGCTTCGGTCACCACGACCGCCGGCTCGTACAGATTATCGAATCCCAAGTTCTGGCTCACGCCCTTGAGCGTGTGCGCCGCCATAAACGCTGCCTTGGCGTCTCCTGCCGCCATGGCAGCCTCCAGCTTGTCCATACTCTCGTCATCCAAAAACTTGAGGGCAAAACGGGCAAGCATCTCCTCGCCCATCAGCCGAGTGCAAGCGTCATCATAATTGGCGCCGATCTTCTCATACGCCTCACGCATGGAAATCATGGGTTAAAAACTCCTTTGGTCAAACTAAATCGTGGGAAACGCAACGACGTCAGCGGGGCGTGCCAACGTCTCGGCAATTTGGTCTTGCACCTCGAGCAAGCAATCGAGCAGCAGCGGGTTAAAGGTACCGCACTTACCGTCCAGAATCATCTGGATCGCCTCCTTGTGCGGGATAGCGTCCTTGTACACGCGCACGCTCGTCAGCGCATCGTACACGTCAGCCACCGACACCACCTGTGCGGCGATGGGAATATCGCTGCCCTTAAGGCCGTCGGGATAACCTTTGCCGTCCCAGCGCTCGTGATGCCAGCGCGCAATCTGGTACGCATATTCTATAAGCGCATTGCCGGCGTGATGGCGGCCCAGCTCATGCAGCATGTCGGCGCCGATCGTGGTATGCGTCTTCATAATCTCGAACTCCTCGGGCGTGAGGCGCCCGGGCTTGTTGAGAATCGCATCGTCAATCGACATCTTGCCGATATCGTGCAGTGCCGAAGCCAGGGCGATCGTGGAGCGCTCCTCGTTGCCGAGGGAGATGCTGTCGCTACGGTGGACCAGGCAGCCAAGCAGCAGCTCGGTCAGCTTCTCGATGTTCGTAACGTGCCTGCCGCTCTCGCCATTGCGGAGCTCCATGACGCCGGCCATGATGTCGATGAGCATGCGACTGTTCTTGACGCGCTCGTTGTACTGCTGGGACAGCAGGTTCGTCAGGCGGCGCTGCTTGGCGTATAGGCGGATGGTATTGCTTACACGGCGGCGCACGACACGGGAGTCAAACGGACGGCTGATATAGTCCGAGGCGCCCAGCTCGTACGCGCGCAGAACCATATCATCGGAATCTTCGCTCGAAATCATGATGACAGGCAGATTGTCGACACCCGATCGGCGCGACAGGTCGGCCAGCACCTCAACGCCGCTTATGCCCGGCATCACAATATCCAGCAGCACGAGCAACAACTTATCGCCATAGCGGTCGACCATATTGAGCGCCGTACGACCGTTATCGGCCTCGAGGATGCAATACTCGTCCTTGAGCATCTCGTTGAGAATGGCTCGGTTCATCTCGGAGTCATCGACGATAAGCACCAATGGCTTTTCGCTTTGGAAGGCCTCGATGGAATCGGAATCGGTCACGACCGTACCGGGCTTTGCCTTAGCGCGGCTCAGTAACTGGACAGCGCGGCCAACGCCCTCGTCGACCGTCTCGCCATGAATGCGAACGCCACCGACACATGCCGTCAAGCTCACGTACTCATGCCCCGGAATAACCGTGGCATGAACGGCATCGGATACCTGATGCAGGCGGCGGGCGAAGTCATCGGAGGGAATATTGGGCATGACGGTCACAAACTTGTCGCAGCCATAGCGCACAAGCTCGTCAGTCGAACGAATTCCGCTGCGTATGGCTGTCGCCACAGCACCGAGTGCAAGGTCGCCAGCATGATGGCCACACGTATCGTTGAAGACCCTAAAATCATCAAGGTCGATTACCGCAACGCCGGCCTTCATGCGCGCGCTACGGAGCTTTTCCTCGTAATATCGGCGATTGCACGCACTCGTCAGCACGTCGGTGTAGACAAGGTCCTCTTCTGCGGCCTCTTGCCCATCAATCGGACGCACCATCAGCAGGACGTGAGGCTCGCCCTCGACCTTTAGAGGGCGCAGACGGGCGCGGTACTCAATACCATCATTGAGCAGCTGCTCCGACACCTCATCGGAGTCTGCCAAGGCCTCAAGACTCGACTGACGCAGACAAGGGCAGCGATCGCCAGCGAGCAAGCAGTTAGGCTCGCTCTTAATCTGATCGGCCGACAGCAAACGCACCACGGGGTAGGTCTTCGCGACGCGGGCGACCTCGGCGGCAGCCTCCTCGTCGGTTAGATTGACCTCGTGATTATTGAGCATATGGGGCCCTTTCTATCGTTACGCACGGCAACGGCGCATATCAAATGGTACAAGGGTAACATCTGACAACTACAGGCAAACGCGCGATTATCGTTACATTTTTATGACCTGGCAAATAGCGGTAATGGAGCCGCGAGCGCACGGTTATGGGCGCATTCGTTAACAATGACGAAACGCTAGCAGTCCTCCTCCCCGCAGGTCATCGAGCGTGCTAACGCTCCAAGACATCGCGAACGGCGTTTGCCGCCGTAACGGGGCGATCGCGCAGACCGTTATGCGCGCCCGGGATCGTCACGAGAGGACAATCGAGATATTCGGCAGTCGCTCGCGTACCAGCCTCGCGGGGCGTACCGACCGAAAGCTCACCCAAAAACACGGCCGACACCGCCTTTGACGCGCGGGCGCGATCCCAGTCGGGAGCATATGTCATATTTGTTCCATATTCGTTCGCCATAAAGCAACGACCATTGCGCAGAGCATGTTTGGCTTCCGCCTCGGTCGTCCCAGGAGCCTCGGGGTCCAAGTCGCCGAGGGCTCCCAAGAAAAGACGGAGCGCCCTTGAAACCTTTCCAGCTGCAATCATATCGAGCAAAACCGGAGCCGCGCCCATGCCGACGCCTTCGGCCGACACAGCCGGCTCATGCAGAATCGCGCGGGCGACGAGATGGGGTTCGGCGCGAAGAAGCTCCAGCGCCACCAACGTACCGGCGCTGTGCGCAAGCACATTTGTCGGAGCGCCAACGTGTTCGATCACGGCCTGCAGGTCGGCGGCCTGAGCGGCAAGATCATAGCTGCCGTCTGCCGCTTCGCCGCTGTCACCACAGCCGCGACGGTCGTAGGCAATGACGCGGTAGTTGCGGCTGAGCTCACAAGCGATTCCGTCGAAAAATGTGCCGTCGACACAAGCGCCGTGCACGCACACCAAGGCAGGAGTATCAGGCGACACATCCGGGCCGGCATATTCGCGACAGGCAATCGTGGTGCCCGCATTCTCGACCGTAAAATCCATGTTGTGCCCCCGTCATCAATGCTCATCCAGTTGCACGTCAGTGCGGTTGGATGGACCCGCATTGCCTTACGCCTTGTTAACAGATTAACTGTACCCGACCCGAGGCTTTTCATGGGACGGCATCATGGGCGACGTGAAAAAACGAAACTTGTAAAGCAAGAGCCCGCACCTTGCTTTGGAGCCGATGCTATGCTTAGGCACAATTGTCTTGAGGAGCATATGCCTATGTCTACGTTTTTGAATGCCAGCCCCATCTTTGGGCCTGTTCGCAGCCGTCGCCTTGGCCTCTCGCTCGGCGTCAACATGATGCCGGCCAGCGGTAAGATCTGCACGTTCGACTGCATTTACTGCGAAAACGGCCTCAACGCCGAGCGCCCCTGCCATGAGCCGTACAACACAGCTGCCATGGTACTCGACACGCTCGAGGCAAAGCTGCGCGAGATGGCAGCCGAGGGCGAACTCCCCGATGTGATCACCTTCGCAGGCAACGGCGAGCCCACCGCCGCACCGGAGTTTCCGCAGGCCATTGCCGGCGCCGTCGCGCTGCGCGACGAGCTTGCCCCAAACTCCAAGATCGCCGTGCTCTCCAACGGTACGCGCGCCGACCGCCCCGAGGTGCACGACGCGCTCATGATGGTCGACGACAACATTCTTAAGCTCGATACCGTCGACCCGGCATTTATCCAGCTGCTCGACCAGCCCGTTGGCCCCTACGATGTAGAGCACCAGATCGAAACGTTCGCGAGCTTTGACGGTCACGTTATTATCCAAACGATGTTTTTGAGCGGCGAGTACCGGGGCAAGTCTCTCGATAACACCGGCGAGGAGTACGTCGGCCCTTGGCTCGCGGCGCTCGAGCGCATTCGCCCGCAGGAGACGACCATCTACACGGTGGCGCGCGAGACACCGGTCGCCGGCCTTGCCAAAGCAGCGCCCGAGGCACTCGACACGATCGCCGCACGCGTGCGCGCCCTCGGCATCCCCTGCCAGGTGAGCTACTAGCAAAACCACGCAGCAGCCAGTGCCCGCCATCCCGCCCCATCAGTTGCGGTGATATAGTTCCTATTTGTGCTGTTAAACCGCTTAAATCGGAACTATATCACCGCAACTTTTATAGACGCGTGGGTGGGCTATACTAGCTGCGGATGAAAGGAAGTTAGCCATGTTTGACAAAGGACCCGTGCCCGGCCGCAACGACGCTTGCTGGTGCGGCAGCGGCAAAAAATATAAGAAATGCCATAGCACCTTCGATGAGCGCCTCGAGCGCTTGTGGGAAGAGGGCTGGGAGGTTCTGCCCCGCACGCTCTACAAGACGCCCGCCGATATCGAGGGCATCAAGCGCTCGGCCGCCATCAACGTGGGCGTGCTCGATTATGTGGGCGAGCATATCGCCGCAGGCATGACCACCAACCAGATCGACCAGATGATCTACGACTACACCGTCGAGCACGGCGGCACGCCGGCCGACCTCAACTACGAGGGCTACCCCAAGAGCGTATGCACCTCGATCAACGACGTCGTCTGCCACGGTATCCCTTGCGATGCGGATGTGCTGCACGAGGGCGACATCATCAACGTGGACTGCTCCACGATCTTGGACGGTTACTTTAGTGATTCGAGCCGCATGTTCTGCATCGGCGAGGTCTCGGCCGAGCGCCAGCGCCTGGTCGACGTCACCCGTGCCAGCGTGGAGGCGGGTCTGGCAGCCGTCAAGCCATGGCTACCGCTCTCCGTTATGGCCGAGGCCGTGCAAAAGACCGTCGAGGACGCCGGCTTTAGCGTGGTGCGTGAGTACGGCGGACACGGCATCGGTAAGGAGTTCCACGAGGACCCGTTTGTGGGCTTTACCACCGAGGCGCCCGACGTAGACACCATCATGGTGCCGGGCATGGTCTTTACCATCGAGCCCATGGTCAACGCCGGAGCGCCCGACATCAAGATCAGCAAGGGTGACGGCTGGTGCGTGCGCACCAAGGACGGCAGCGATTCGGCCCAGTGCGAGGTACAGCTCGTGGTGACCGAGGACGGCTACGAGTTGCTGAGCTGGTAGCCGTGGATGCGCCGGGCTTCACGATGGATATGTTAACCATCGCGAAGCCCGGCGTTTTTATAGCGTTTTGCCTGATAAAACCTGCCAAAATAAACCTGTCCCTTTTTGGTAGGTCGAGCGGAGAGGACTGCTTGTGAACATCCTGGTTTTGTTGCCCGTCAACGATCGTCACCGCGCGATCCTCGAGTCGAGCGCTCCGGGCGAGGACTTTATCTACACGAGCGCCGACGCCGCCACGCACGAGCAGGTCGCCGATGCCGACGTGATCCTGGGCAACATCGACCCTGACATGCTCACGGCATGCGAGCATCTTCAGCTGTTGCAATTGCAGACCGCCGGCTATGACGACTACCTTGCTGCTGGCACCGTGCCGGCTGACGCCAAGCTGTCTTGCTCGATCGGCGCCTACGGTCAGGCCGTAAGCGAGCACATGTTTGCCATGGTGCTGTCAATGATGAAGCGCCTGCCCGGCTACCAGGACCTGCAGAGCGAGCATCGCTGGGAGGACTTGGGCCCGGTCACCTCGCTCAAAAATGCCAACGTGCTGGTGCTGGGCGCGGGCGATATCGGCGGCCACTTTGCCACGCTCTGCCGCAGCATGGGCGCACACGTCCGCGGCATCAAGCGCCATCCGCTCGTCTACCCCATTGTGTTTGAGGACATGGACGGCATGGATGCCCTGTCTGAGCGCCTGGCCGAGGCCGACATCGTCGCATCCTTTATGCCCAGCACACCCGAGACCCGCGGCCTGGCGAACGCCGAGTTCTTCGCCGCGATGAAACCGGGCACCTTCTTTGCCAACGGCGGCCGTGGCGATCTTGTGGTTGCCGACGACTTGGTTGCCGCTCTGGAGTCGGGACATCTCGCCGGCGCCGCGGTCGACGTCACCGATCCCGAGCCCCTGCCCGCGACAAACCCGCTGTGGGACGCGCCCAACATGCTCATCACGCCGCACGTGTCCGGCTGGTTCCACCTAGCCGCCACGCTCAACAACGTCGTCGACATCGCCGCGGAGAACCTGCGTCATCTGCAAGCCGGCGAGACGCTCCGCTGCTGGATCGAACACTAGGGTTCCGGCGTTCTACCTGCGGGGTCTAGAGCTATTTGAGCGTTGCCAAGTAGTTTCTTGCGTTTTCGACGTTCATTACTGCGACGGGCGCGTGTGAGCAGAGCTTGACATCGTTGGTGACCAGAAGGTCTGCCTTTGCGCGCATCGCTGCCGCGATGATTAAATCGTCTTCGTAATCGCTATGGAGCTCACGCTGCTTGCTCGCCATCCATATGTCGCTCAGGTCACAGGGCACTGGCGTGGCAAGCTGTGACAGCACGCTGAGACAATCCCATGCAAGCGATGTCGCCGCCGTAGCGGCATCCTGGGAAAGCGAACCGTGCTCTCGCCGATACCATGCCTTATGCTCACTTGAAATTAAATAGAACAGGTCTTTGGACGATGTCGCCGCATACAGTAAATCTACCTGCGCCGTGCATGCATCGCGTAAAAAATCAATCGCCACCGAACGACCACGTCGTGAGGGAATGAAGTAATCGAGCCACACGTTGGTGTCAACCAAGATGCGCTTTGGAGCCTCACTCATAGAGCCAGCTCATCTCCTCGCCATAGCGATCCGCATAGGCGTTTCGTTTGAGTTCTTCATCGCCCGAGGGCTGCACCTTAGCCAAGTCAATTTCCGATTCACGGCAAGCAGCAGCGAACAGTTGCGAACCCCGGTCGATGAGTTCGAGCTTGTGCTTGGCGACTTTCTCCCGCTCGCGCTGTTCCGCCCGGGCACGACTGGGCAGCAGGATATCCTCGAGCGCACCGGGGCGATCGGCCATCGACGCTGCAAGCTGCCAGAGCGCTCGCACCGCTTGGCTCGGCGTCATACCGGCCTTGGAGAGAGCGGCGTCCCCACTCCTTTTAAGATCGGCATCGAGACGTACGTTGATCTGAGCGGCTGTTGTGGTCATGACCCCTCCTTAATACTTCAAAACTATCATAAAGCTCTATGGTAGATACGTAAAGCATGTATAGCATTTATAAGCATTAGCCGTACTCTGTACACAAAAAACCGCCGAGGCACATTGCGCCTCGGCGGCTACGCATCACCGATCTAGTTCGGTTTCACCCTTTGCATTTGCCCAGATAAAACATGCCAAAATTAACATCCCTTTTTGGCAGGTTTAGAGCTCCACGCTTTCGGCGCCGTTGATGGTTAGGTCGCGCTCGTAGAAGGCGGTGAGAGCGCGGATGGCGTACATCACGTCGCGTACGCCGCCGGTCTCGTAGCTCGAGTGCATAGCCAACTGCGGCAGGCCCACGTCCACGGCATGCATGCTCGCCTGCAGATTGGACAGATTGCCAAGGGTAGAGCCACCCGCCATATCGCTCTTGTTGGCGAAGGCCTGCGTGGGTACGTCGGCGTCATCGCAGATGGCCTGGAACACCGCGCGACTAAAGGCATCGGTGCAGTAGTGCTGGTTGGCAGCTTCCTTGATAACGATGCCGCCGTTGAGCACAACCTGGTTGCGTGCATCGCACTTCTCGGCGTGGTTGGGGTGCACGGCATGCGCGTTGTCGCAGCTCACGAGCATCGAGGCGGCAAGCGCACGGTGGTACGACTCGTCGTCGAAGCCCAGCGACCCGTTGATGCGGCGCAGCGCGTCGGCCAAGAACGTCGACATGGCGCCCTGCTTGGTCTCGGAGCCAACCTCCTCGTTATCAAAGCAGCAGAAGACCGAGATGTCGTGCGCATTCTCGGCACCCAAAAATGCCTGCAGCGAGGTATAGGCGCATGCCAGGTCATCGAGCTTGGGCGTCGAGATAAACTCGTCGGCCCAGCCCCAAATGCGCGCATCCTGACGATTGACCAGGAACAGGTCGCGACCCAGGATCTGCTCGGGCTCAACATCCAGCTCTTCGGCGATCAGGGCATCGAAGTCACCCTGTTTGAGTTCGCCGGCGCTGATGAGCGGGCACAGGTCGACGGCGCGATTGGGAGCAAAGCCCTCGTTAACGCCGCGGTTCATATGGATGGCAAGGCTCGGAATGATGGCAACCTCGCGCTCGGTGGCAAGCAGGCGGCTCTCAATGCGATCGCCCTCGCGCACCAGCACGCGGCCCGCGAGTGCCAGCGGGCGATCGAACCAGGTGTAGTCGATCATGCCGCCGTAGGCCTCGGTGTTCAGGCGCAGCGTCTCGCCCGCGCCGTCGAGCTCGGGCACGGCCTTGACCTTAAACGTCGGAGAATCGCTGTGCGACGCTGTGAGCTGAAAATGATAATCACCGGCAACGCCGTCCTCGCCCCACGTCGCGGCCAGGTCCTCGCCCACTTTAAAGGCAACAACGCTCGAGGTATTGCGCTGCGTGTAATAACGCCCGCCCGGCTCGATGTCCCACGCCGCATTCTCGGGCAGGTGGGTAAAGCCCGCCTCGTCGAGCTCGGCCATAATAGTCGCCGCCGTATGGAACATGCTGGGGCATGCCTCGATAAAGTCGATAAGGTCGTTGGCGGCCTCGATATCGTCGGCCGTCACATGCGCGCGCTCGGGCGTTTCCTGATCCGTCATGCTCTCCCCTTTCGCTGGGTTGATGGTCCCCTCCAGCATACCCCGCCGCGCCAGCGCTGCACTCTTCATTCCGTGCTTAATTCCGCGCCGCTCACCAAGTTGAGTCATCATGCCCGCGCTCCTTTTGCGACAATTGCACTAACAGGACGAGAGGAGTCGTCATGAAGCCACGTAACATTGCCATCGCCTGCGGTGTCGCGGGAGTCGCCGTCGGCCTTGCCGCTGCCGCCGGCATCGTTTACCGCAAGCAAATCAAGTCCGCCGCGTCGCTCAAACGCTTGACCGACTATGCGGATGGCTATGACCTGTACGCAATCGACATCGCCTACGACTACGATCTTGATCGCATCATCACCGCTGGCGTGCGCGACGACCAGGCCTACATCGATGCCGTAGTGGCTCAGGTGCTCCCCGGCGTGCCGGCACATGTCCAGGCGCCCCAGTTTGCCTGCAGCGCTTTTGTCGCCGTGGATGCCGAAGGCCGCGTGCGCACCGGTCGCAATTACGACTTTAAGGACGACACCTCGGCACTGCTGGTGCGCAATCACCCGCGCGACGGCTATGCCTCCATCGGGTTTGCCGCCCTTAACAACCTGGGCGATAACACTCCGCTTGACTCCGTCGCCGGACGCGCCGCGGCCTTGATGGGCCCGTTTGCCCAGCTCGACGGCGTCAACGAATGTGGCGTGTCCATTGCCGTGCTCACCCTGGATTCCAAACCCTGTGACCAGGACACGCAGCGCCCCGTCATCAACACTTCGCTCGCCATCCGCCTGGTGCTCGACCGCGCGGCTACCACGCAGGAGGCCGTCGACCTGCTTTCTGCCTACGACATGCACGCCATGGCCGGACGCGACTACCACTTCTTTATCAACGACGCCGCCGGTGACGCGCGCGTAGTAGAGTGGGATCCGCGCGATCCGGACCGCGCTTTCAAAGCGACTCCTGTACGCCAGGTTACGAACTTCTACGCCTGCTATGGCGACGAAGTGCTGCCCAACCAAAAGAATGGCGAGCTGGGCCATGGTAAAGAGCGCGCCGTCGCAATCGCCGATGTCCTCGACGCCCATGCCGGCGCCCAAGACGAGGCAGTCGCTTGGAAGGCTCTACGCGCTGCAGCGCAAGAGCCCAATCCGGAAGACATCACCAGCAACACGCAGTGGTCGGTCGTCTTTGACAACACCGAGCCCGCTGCCGCCATCACGCTGCGCCGCCATTGGGGCGACGTCGACGCCTTCGCGTTGTAAGGAGCCAGGCCCGTCGTCCTTACGCTCGCCTGACACTGCTTACATTTCTATACATTTGAGCTAACACGTTTTACCCCTGTATCAACAGTGTGCGGGGGTAAACTTATGCGCATGTTATAACTTGCCCGGAAGGATTCATCATGCTCAGGATCGGTCTTCTTACCAGTGGCGGCGACTGCCAGGCACTCAACGCCACCATGCGCGGCATCGTCAAAACACTCATGACCAATAGCGAAGAGCCTATCGAGATCTACGGTTTTGAGGACGGTTACCAGGGCCTTATCTACAGCAGGTTCCGCGTCATGACGCCCGCCGATTTTAGCGGTATCCTCACCCGCGGCGGCACCATCCTGGGCACGAGCCGTACGCCGTTCAAGCGCCTGGATACTCCCGAGGCCGACGGCGTCGAGAAGGTGCCCGCGATGGTCCACACCTATCACAAGTTGCAGCTCGACTGCCTGTTTATGCTGGGCGGCAACGGATCCACCAAGACCGCCAACCGCCTGCGCGAAGAGGGCCTCAACGTTATCGCCCTGCCCAAGACCATCGATAACGACACCTGGGGCACCGAGTTGACGTTTGGCTTTACGAGCGCCATCGACGTCGCCACCAAGTGCATCGACGACATCCACACCACCGCTTCGAGCCACGGCCGCGTGTTTGTCATCGAGATCATGGGCCACAAGGTCGGCTGGATTCCGCTGCACGCCGGCGTCGCGGGCGGCGCGGATGTCATCTTGATTCCCGAGATTCCCTACGACATGGATAACGTCATCAAGACCATTGAGCATCGCATGGAGACCGGCAGCCGCTTTACCATCGTGGCCGTCGCCGAGGGCGCTATCTCCAAGGAGGACGCGGCGCTGTCCAAGAAGGAGTACAAGAAGAAGCTCGCCGAGCGCACAAGCCCGTCGATCGTCTACGACATTGCCAAGGAGATTGAGGCCAAGACCGGTCGCGAGACCCGCGTCGCCATCCCCGGCCACACGCAGCGCGGCGGTCAGCCCGACGCCCAGGACCGCATCTTTGCGACCCAGTGCGGTGTCGAGGCAGCGCTCGGCTGCCTGCGCGGCGAGTTTGGCTACATGATTGCCCTGCGCGACGGCAAGATGTGCCATATGCCGCTCGAGGATGTCGCCGGCAAGCTCAAGTACGTCGATCCCCAGAGCGATCTGGTGCGCGAAGCCAAGGCGTTGGGCATCAGCTTCGGCGACGAATAGCCTCGGCCGAAACTGCTCTCATCGGAGGCCCCAGGGCTTACCTCCCAAATCGTCCTCGGACATGTCAGGATCCCGCCGTGCGCTTCGCGCGGCGGGATCCTTCCGTCCTGCGGAAAGATTTGGGAGGTAAGCTCTGGGGCCTCCTGCGGTAACTAGGGAGGCCGAGGCTATTCGTCTTCTTGCTGCAAGTGCGTGGGCTGAGATTTTGGGATGTTGCAAGCTCTTAGCTGAGAGTAGCACTGACATTTGTCCTGAAATGGCTGGTCGTTAGGGATTGCTACCGGTAGTTGCGGTAGGGTTGGGGCAGATTCTAACTAGAAATGGTGGTCGCTACCGGTTGTTCTCGGCATACTCGGCTCATTCGATTCGACCATCAAACGAAAGGAACCACCATGGATCTTGCGATGGCACAGCGCCTCGTCGATCGCCGCAAGGCTGCCGGGCTTTCTCAGGAGGCGCTTGCCGCCCAGCTGGGTGTGAGTCGTCAGGCTGTCAGTAAATGGGAGCGCAGCGAGTCCTCACCCGATACCGATAACCTCATTGCGCTCGCCGCGCTGTATGACGTGTCGTTGGATGAGCTGCTGTATGGGGAGGCGGTGGCTAGCGCTGATGACTCACAGGCTGATGATGAGGCGCAGAACAGCAACGCCGGCACCAAAGCTTCAGATAAGGCTGAAGAGGCTGAGGCTTCTACTGAGCACGCTGATTGCAGCGATAAGCCACTTGTCGATATTTCCCTCGCGCGCGGTATCCACGTCATTGATCCCAATAAAGGCGAGGAAGTCCATGTTGGTTGGAGCGGCATCCATGTGACCAACGAGCGCAAGGGCGAAGAGGTGCATGTGGGGCCGGACGGCGTGCATATCGATACGCTTGAGGACGATGGACATAGCGTACGCACCAATGACGACGGCACCGTCACCATCGACGGCGAGACGTTTTCCAGCTGGAAGGAAGCACACGACAAGCTCGACCATCATGGCAAGCATTTCCACACCAAGGTCGGACGTGCATGGAACAAATTCCCCTTCCCCGCACTTGTCACTCTCGCCTATCTGGTGCTCGGCATTGTCTACGGCACATGGGGCATGGGGCTTTTCCTCGTCTTTCTGGTTCCCGTCTACTACGCGATTGGTGACTTCATCGATCGGCGCCACCTGTCTAAGCTGATCGAGGCCATCTACCCGGCAGCCGCCATCGCTTGGTTCCTCTACATGTGGCTCTGTTTGGGACAGCCCCATCCTGCATGGATCATCCTCATCACGATTCCCGTCATAAAGGCGCTCATGCGCTGGTGCCGCAAACAATGGAAGCACCGCAAACAGGCCTAACACGCTCCGACCCACCAGCACCCAACCGCCCCCGCCCTTCTCCTAAGTTGCGGTGAGATAGGGACTGTTTTGAAGCTCCAAAGCGCCAAACAGTCCGTATATCACCGCAACTTACAAACAACTGGGTCAGTTCCGGCACGGAGATTAGCATTGAGCTGACCGCGCGCCAAGAAAAGGGCCTATTTACTACGTTTAACTCGAGAGGGCCGACCATACCCGCCTTTTCCGAAAACTGGCAAGCCATCTACCTGCGGTTTTAATTTCATAATCTTTGTCACGGTCGAGGGTGTGGTAGCAAACGTAGTAGATAGGCCCATTTTGTGGCATACGACCCATACAAGCCCAATCTCGAAGGCCAAAGAGAGTCTCTCATCCACGCCTGCGAGCGAAAACCAAATAGAATGAAAGGCAAATGGAAAGCCCGTTTGACGGGGCAAACGCCGGGCCACCTAATGGTTGTCCGGCGTTTGCCCCGATAAAACCTGCCAAAATAAACCTGTCCCTTTTTGGCAGGCTACTCGGCGCTCTTGAGGGCGCCGACCATGTCGATCTTATTGAGGGTGCGATTGGTAGCGAGGTTGACGATGATCGTAAAGCCGAAGGAAAGCACCACGGCAAGCACGTAGCTCAGCGGCTCGACTTCGACGTCAAAGTACAATGACGGCATCTGCAAGATGTACGTAAAGCTCTCGGCCAGCGCACCACCCAGCGGTACGCCCAGCGCGGCACCAATCGCCGTGAGGATCAACGTCTCCTTGTTGACGTAGTGGTGCACCTCGCCACGGCGGAAGCCCAGCACCTTAATGGTCGCCAGCTCGCGCTCGCGCTCGGAGATATTCGTGTTGGACAGCGTAAACACCACCACAAACGACAGGCACGCCGCCATAAAGGTCACGAGCACCACGACCGAATTGATAATCGTAAAGTTCGCCTCATAGTTTTCCCAATGCTCGGCCGTACTCGAAATCGTAAGCCAACCGTCACTCTTAAGATTCTTGCTAAACGCAATCTGGTCGGCCGACGAACCCTTAAGCAGCACAAAGACGCCGTTAAGGCGTGCACTTCGACCGAACGCGCGCTCATAGGTGCCCTGCGTCATGTAAAGCGTGTTGCCCAGATAGTTGAGCGAGATGTCGCTGACTTTGACCTTGGCAACATTGAGCGACGAATCCTGGACGTGTGCCGTATCGCCCGGCTGAATCCCCAGCACCAGCTGAGAGCTCTTGCTCAAATACACATCCCCGTCACGCAGGGCGAGCGGTTCTTTGGACTCGTCCTCTAGGCGCACGTAGTCATCCAGGTCGTTCGTGCGGTCATCGGGCACCACGATCAGCTGCACGGTCTCGCTCTTTCCGCCGAATGTAAAGGTGACGTTGTCGGTCATAATCGGCAGGGTCGAGGTCACCGTCACGTTGGAATCATTGGCCGTGCTGCGCTCATCCAATGCCGCGCACGTCTGCGAAAAATCGTCGGGATTGGCGACCGCCAGCAAGTCATAGCGCGTGATATGCCCGTACTGTTTGGGCGAAAGCGCCACCGACGTGTCGCGAATTCCCATACCGCAAATCACGAGCGCCGTGCAGCCGGCGATACCGAAGATGGTCATAAAGGCGCGCTTTTTGTAGCGGAATAAGTTGCGTGCAGCGACCTTGTTCAAAAAGCCCATGCGGTGCCAGATAAAGCCGATGCGCTCGAGCAGAATGCGCGAGCCGGCGCGCGGGGCCTTGGGGCGCATGAGCGAGGCTGGGGTCTCGGCCATCTCGTGGCGGCAGGCGATAATCGTGGCGCCCACCACGCCCACGGCAAACAGCGCTACCGACACGAGTGATGACACGATGTCGTACGAAAGCAACATCTGGGGCAGCGAGTACATGTCGTCGAACACCGTAAACAAGAACAGCGGCAGACCCACAAATCCGATGATATTGCCGAGCACGCCACCGATCAGACACGCCCACAGCGAGTAGTCCACATATTTGGACAGGATACGCCCGCGCGAATAGCCGAGCGCCTTGTACAGGCCAATGAGCGTGCGCTCCTCCTCGACCATGCGCGTGGCGGTGGTGAGGCTGATGAGCACGGCGACGATAAAGAAGATGAACGGGAACACCGTGGCAATGGCCTCAATTGACGAGCTATCGCTCTCCACGCTCGAGTAGCTTGCGATGTTATCGCGGTCCTGGATGTACCAGGTGCATTCGCCCAGGTCAGAGAGCTCGGCGCGGGCATCGGCAAACTGCTGGTCGGCGGCGGCACGGCGCTGGTCCAGGTCGGCTTGCGCCTGCGCACGCTCGTCGCTGCCCTCGGCCATGCGATTGATGTTGTCCTGCTCGATCCCAAAGACCATATTCGCCTGACGCTCAGCTGCGTCCAAGCTCGCCGGTGTGTCGACCGTCAGCTCCTGGGCGCGCGCCTTCTCACGCTCCTCGCGGATCTTCTCGATATTGCCCTTGACCTCATTGATCTTTGCCGAGTAGGCATCCGAATAGGAGTTGAGGCTCTTGGCTCCCTCGACGACCACGTGGACAGCGGAGTAGGAAGAAGATGTCGCGGCATCCTCGCTCACGTAGAACTTGTAGTCCGCAGTCGAAGCAGCGCGAAAGGCGTTGACTGTCGAGTCGGAGCTCACGTCGGTAGGATCGAGAACCTCGGCCGTGATGGTGTAGTCCCCATCGGCAAACTGGTCCTTGGCGCTTTGGTTCGACGAGCTCGCATCGTTGGCGGCAAAGCTCACCGTATCGCCGATTTTCTTGCCCGAAGCCTTCAAAAAACGTGAGGTCACTGCCACTTCGCCCGAAGTCTCGGGCAGCTCGCCGCGCACTAGCACCGGTTGGTCAATATTCTCTTTGGAGAGGCTCTGTACGACGACACGCTCGCGCGTCGTACCCACGGCGGTATAGGCGGTCTCGGTATAGATGCCCTCGGCCGTCTCGACGCCATCGACCTCTTGGATCGCGGCAATATCGTCATCGGTCAGACCATAGGTCGACTGCACGTTGATGTCATAGACATTCTGCTGGTCAAAATAGGCGTCGACCGAATCACACAGGTCCTCGCAGCCCGCCTTAAGGCCGCACATCACGCTCACGCCAAGCGCGGTGATCACAACGATAGACAAGAAGCGTTTGAGGCTGCCGCGAATCGTGCGGTAGATGCCACGGCGAAAAACCGTCGGCACCATATCGTTTGAGCTTTGGGCGGTACGGTAGGTCGTAAAATCCTGCTCGCGCTCCGTGTTCTGCGCGTCGCGGCGTTGACTGTTTTGGCGGTCCTGATTCATGGGCGCTACCACTCGATCGTCTCGATAGGCACAGGATTTTGCTGGATCGTCTCGCTCTCCACGCGGCCGCTCTTAAAGCGGATCAGGCGATCGGCCATGGGCGCCAGCGCAGAGTTGTGGGTGATGATGATGACCGTAATGCCTTGCTTGCGGCAAGTGTCCTGTAGCAGCTGCAAGATCTGCTTGCCGGTTTTGTAGTCGAGTGCACCCGTAGGCTCGTCGCACAAAAGCAGCTTGGGGTTCTTAGCCAGCGCGCGGGCGATGGATACGCGCTGCTGCTCGCCGCCCGAAAGCTGCGCCGGAAAGTTAGCGAGGCGGTCGCCCAGGCCAACCTGGCGAAGCGTTTGCTCGGCATCGAGCGAATCGGGGCAGATCTGCGCCGCGAGTTCGACGTTCTCAAGCGCCGTCAGGTTAGGGACCAGATTGTAGAACTGAAAGACAAAGCCAACATCGGCGCGACGGTATTCCACAAGCTGAGCCTCGTTGGCAGAGCTCACGTCACGCCCGTCCACCGTCACGGTGCCAGAAGTTGCCGTGTCCATGCCGCCCAGAATGTTGAGGGCCGTGGTCTTGCCGGCACCCGAAGCACCCAAAATGATGGCGAGCTCGCCGCGCTCGACCGTAAAGCTCGCGCCGTCGAGCGCGTGGATGCGGGCATCGCCCTCGCCGTATGCCTTGATGACGTCTTTGAATTCGATATAGGCCATCGATTAATTCCCATCTGGTCGGATAACTCTTTAGTATTACCCATTTCCCACCTACCAAAAAGGGACAGGTTTATTTTGGCAGGTTTTATATGGGGAAACGGCAGCTATAGATAGGGCGCCGGGGAGGCCGAGAAATCATCAACGGGGTCAGGCCGACCGCCAAACACAACGCACGCATCTCAATCTGTCAGCCAAATCATTCGAACAGCTGTTCGTTTCTATGATATGATTCAACTATCTAAGCAGGCCAATACGCAGAAAGGCGGCCAACATGGCGTTCGACTTTAAGAAGGAATGCAAGGAGCTCTACAAACCTGCAAGCAAGCCGAGCATCGTAACAGTCCCGCCTATGAGCTACGTTGCCGTTCGCGGAAAGGGCGACCCAAATACCGAAGGTGGCGAGTATCAAAACGCCCTGCCGCTACTTTACGGCATCGCCTATACCGTCAAGATGTCGAAGAAAGGCTCAAGGAGTATCGAGGGCTATTTCGACTTTGTGGTACCGCCGCTCGAGGGTTTCTGGTGGCAAAAGTCCCCGAGCGGCGGCATCGATTATGTACGCAAGGACAATTTCAACTTTATCTCGTGCATCCGCCTGCCCGATTTCGTCACCCGAGATGACTTTGACTGGGCAGTCGCGGAAGCCACGACCAAAAAGAAACTGGACTTTTCCGCCGTCGAACTGCTTAAAGTTGACGAGGGTCTCTGCGTTCAATGCATGCACACCGGGCCCTACGACAACGAACCGGCGACCGTAGACGCTATGCATGAATACACGACCGAGCTGGGCTATGTTCCCGACTTCTCAGACACCCGTTTACATCACGAAATCTATCTCTCCGATCCACGCAAATGCGCACCGGAGAAACTTAAGACCGTGGTTCGTCATCCTATCAAGCGCGCTGAATAGCGTGGGGCGTCATTTCACACGCTAGGTTTTAAGCCGGCCAACCAGCCGCCTCCTAGGCCGTCCGGTAATTATCTTGACGCGGCCCGTCGCATCTTATAAGTTTGTTTTGCTAAAGCTGGAAAGCCTCTCAACGATGCGCAACTCCAGCTCTTTTTCTATCAAGAGAGCAAGTGTCGAAAAGCAAATTGTCAGAAAGCAGCGCTTCGAGCAGAATCAAACGCCTGGTCAACACCTATAGCGGTCTCGTGCTCATGGGCGCCGTCGGAATCCCTATCGGCGTTATCGTTGGCGCCATCAGTGCCCTTTTTGGTCGTGTGCTCCTGGCAATCGGCGCCTTCCGTGACGAGCACATCGTACTGCTCCTTCCCTTCCTCGCCCTCATGGGCTTGGCCATCGTATTTGCCTACCTCACCTGGGGCAAAGGCACCGATCGGGGCATGAGCTTAGTATTCGACGTAGGTCACGGACGCGAGGACGCCATCTCCCCGCGTCTGGTGCCGCTCATTATGCTGAGCACGTGGGCCACGCATCTCTTTGGCGGCAGCGCGGGACGCGAAGGCGTAGCCGTGCAGATCGGCGCAACCGTCTCGCATTGGATCGGCCGACGTCTACCTTTCCGAGAACCCGGCAACACGTTTTTGCTTATCGGCATGGCCGCCGGCTTTGCCGGACTCTTCCGAACGCCCCTCGCCGCCACGGTCTTTGCGATCGAAGTACTGGTCGCAGGACGCATGGAATACCGCGCGCTGTTTCCCGCGCTTACAGCCTCGCTCGCCGCAAGCATGACCTCCGGCGCTCTGGGGCTCGAGAAGTTTGAGGTCGCCGTTACCGCCTCGTATGCGCTCGACCTCCCCGGTCTTGGACGACTGGCGTTGTTGGGTATCGCGTTTGGTATGGTAGGTGGAGCTTTTGCCTGGTGCCTTGCCCATGCCAAGACCCTTGCAGCGCGGCTGCTCCCCAGCCCTTACATACGCGTTGCCGTTATGGGCCTTGCGCTGTCGGCGATTCTGTTCGCGCTGTGGCAGGGGCGATACTGCGGCCTTGGCACCAACCTGATATCCGCGGCACTGGGTGACAACGGTGAGGCGTCGATCATGCCTTGGGACTGGGCGCTCAAATTCGTACTCACCATCGCCACGCTTGCCGCAGGATATCAGGGTGGCGAGGTGACGCCGCTGTTCTCCATCGGAGCCAGCCTGGGTGTCGTACTCGCCGGGATTCTCGGCATGCCCGTCGAGCTCTGCGCCGCGCTGGGATACGCCGCCGTCTTTGGCAGCGCCACCAATACGCTGCTCGCGCCCATCTTTATTGGCTGCGAGGTCTTTGGCTTTAGCAGTCTGCCGACGTTCTTTATTGTCTGCGTCTTGGCCTACCTGTTCAACATGGATAAGTCGATCTATGCGCTGCAGGAGCACAGCCGCACCCGATAAACAGGGCGTTTGCCACCAAAAAACGCGCACGACAGGCCGGGCCCGCCGCGCGCGTCATCCTATACACGATTAGTTATTGTTGTTGGTCATCGAAGCCACTGCTGCCGCAAGATTGGAAATGGGCATTGTCTGCAGCCAGATGCGCCCCGGACCGGTGAGCACAGTGTTGAACACGCCTTCACCGCCAAACATGATGTTTTTGACGCCCTTGACCATCTGCGCGTCGATGCTCACCGTCTCCTCAAAGCCGGCCACGTTGCCGGTATCTACAATCATTTGCTGGCCAGCAGCAAGCTCGTACTCAACTAGGTCGCCGTCGATCTCGGCAAAGGCAATACCCGAGCCCGTGAGCTTTTGCATGATAAAACCCTCGCCGCCAAAGACGCCGGTCTTTGCCTTCTTGTTAAAGTGGATGCTCAGCTCAACACCACTTTCCGCGGCAAGGAACGAACGCTTCTGCAAAATCCAGCTCTTACCAGGGCCAATCTCGATCGGTATAATGCGGCCGGGGAAGCAAGAGCCAAACGCAATCATGCCATCGCCGTGCGCGGTCCAAATGTTTTGGAACAACGCCTCACCCGAAAAAGCCTTAGAGAACATCTTGCCTATGCCACCGCCCGAGGTGGACATCTCCATGTTGGGGGTCATCCAGACCATGGCACCGCTTTCGGTGATCATGGATTCGCCGTCGCTAAGGTTGCACGTAACAACCGGGAAAGCCCCTCCGCCGATCTCGTACTGCATGACCGTCTCCTTTCCTTCGGGAGCCGAACAACGATGTCCATATTTTAGCAGTTAGAGGTGCGTTTATTTGGGTCGGTGGCGTTCATGGCGCCGATCACCGCCAGCCTCCGCTGCCGTCTGCACAGATAAAACCTGCCAAAATAAACCTGTCCCTTTTTTGGCAGGTCTTAGAGGCGGACGGTGAAGGTGATCTGGTTACCGTGGCCGCAGACAGAAGCGCTCCCGCCATGGGCTTCGGCGATGGCACGCACCACGGATAGGCCCACACCCGAGCCGCCTGTCTTGGAGCTGCGCGACACGTCCGCACGATAGAAGCGGTCGAACAATCGGTCCAGGTCGCCTTCGGGCAGCTCGTCTACAGCGTTCGATACGACAAGCTCTGCCGAGCCTTTGCCCGCACCGCGCGAAACGGCGCGCAGACTCAACTCGATCACGCTGCCCTCGCTCGCATAGCGCGTGGCATTGTCCAGCAGCAACTCAACCACCTGCGTCACCGCCGCAGCATCGGCATGAGCGCGCACGCCGGTCGCGACCGACATCGACAGGCGCTTGCCGCGCGAGACCGCCACCGATTCAAACGGCGCGGCTGCCTTGTCAACTGCCTCCGAGAGATCGATCGACGCCATGGTAAAGCCCGCCGAGCCCTCGTCCATGCGCGCCAAAAATACCAGACGCTCCGTAAGTGCCGTCAGTCGCGCCACCTGCTCGTGAATGCTCTGCGTCCACTCACTCTCGCCGCTCTCAATCTCCTGTACCTCGTTGGCGGCATCGATCACAGCGAGCGGCGTCTTGATCTCGTGGCTTGCATCGGTAATAAATCGCTTTTGCTTGCTGTAGCTCTCGACCATCGGTCGAATCACGGCACCCGACGCGACCGTTACAATTGCCAGCACCGCCAGCCAGCCAATGCAACTGATCGCCACGCTCGCGCTCAAAAACGAATGAAAGCTTGCAAGCTCGCGCGAGCAGTCCACGAACACATAGGTGATCTCGTCGTCCTGGACGTCGGTCGTATAACGATAATTGCCAGAGAAGCCCGAGGTCCAGCCCTTGGCATGCAGCCTTGCGGCAATACTGGCGGCGCGCTTGGCACCAACCGCGGCAATGCGGGCCGTATTGACATCGGCAACCTGTCCGGCGTCAATCGTCACCGTAAAGTAGCGCGTGTCGAAGGGAGACTCCGCCGTCATGCCTTCGAAGTGTCTGATGCGAACGCCCGCTTGGCTATCGCCGGCATCCTTGCCATTAGCGGGCTCGGCTTTAGACTCGTCCCCCCAATCGATACCGTCCTTGCCCGCCAGAATATAGTCCAGGCGAGCGTCGGCCATCTTGCAGACATGCGAATAATTGACGATGTTGATGCCGGCGATGATGAGCGTGAGCACCACGGTCACGGCGCCCATGGCAACGAGGATAAACTTGCGACGCAGACGGCGGCCCAATGCGTCAACAGAATTAGCCCGCCCCTTACTACTCGAGGCGGCGTGAAACCACTCCGTCATACGCTTGCACCACGCGCTCGCGCTCACGCTTATTCGCCTTCCTCGACAACCTCGAGCGAATAGCCCTGGTTACGCGACGCGCGAATGGCAACGTTGGCACCAAGCGCCGTCAGCTTTTTGCGCAGGTACGAGATATAGACCCACACCACGTTGGCGCCTTCGGGCGCGTCCTCACCCCAAACCTCGAGCATCAGACGTTCAGTGGGCATGCGCGTGCCGGCGTTGCGCATAAAGAGTTCCATAAGCTGAAACTCGCGATTGGCCAGGTGCTCCTCGCCCAAAGGTCCCACAAGCGTGCAAGCCGCCGTGTCGAGGCGCACGTTACCCACGCTGAGCGTCGTGGCGTCAATTGCCGTCGCGGCACGCGTCATGGCACGAATACGCGCAAGCAGTTCCTTGGCGGCAAACGGCTTGGTCAGGTAATCGTTGGCACCGGCATCCAGGCCCTCGACCTTATCGGACACCTCGCTTTTTGCCGTGAGCATGATGATGGGCAGTCGCTTTCCGGCGGCGCGTGTACGCTTGAGCACCTCGATGCCGTCCATGCCGGGCATCATGATGTCCAGGATTGCGGCGTCGTAATCGTTGGTGAGTAGATTCTCGAGCGCCGTCAAGCCGTCGAGGGCGGTGTCGACCTCGTAGTCGCTATGTTGAAGAATCGCGGTGAGGGCGCGGGAGAGACCAGGTTCGTCCTCGGCAAGCATCAGCTTCATAGTTGCTCCTTTGGCGCATGGCTCTACAGGTTTCGATACTGCCGATGATAGCGTACCGTCAACCGCCTTAGCGCAGCCTTAGCTGCTCAACCTGCGCGTTTTTAAATACGCAGGATGTGGCTTAGCCAAACTTAAGGCGCACGTGTCGAGCGCTTTGACGCATGCCGGGCACGAAGGGACAGTGACTCATCCTTTCACGGCGCCCTAGTTATGCAAAGTGCTCGAGCGTTACTCCTCGTACGCGCCCTCAAGCCGAAGCAACCACTCCTTGCGATCAAGGCCGCCAGCATATCCGTTGAGCGATCCGTCGACCGCGACCACGCGATGGCACGGCACGATAATCGAAATGGGATTACGCGCAACCGCAGCCCCCACCGCACGAGGAGACACGACGGGTGCCTCATTTCCCGGCACACGATGTCGAGCCGCAACACGCTGAGCGATCTCGCCATACGTAGCGACTTCGCCACGCGGAATTGAAAGCAGCTCAAACCAAACCTCGCGCTGGAACGCCGTGCCGATCATATGCAACGGCGGCGTAAACCGAGGCTCCTGCCCCGCAAAATAAGCATTCAGCCAAGCCCAAGAACGCTCAAGCACCGAAGAAGCCGCGCCATTTGCCGGACTCACCGGCAACATGCCACCGGTACCGGAAACCGCGTCGGCGCCTTCAACATGTTCGGAGTCTTCCCGGAGAAGCGTGGAACCAAAGTGCTCCTGCCCCTCAAACCAAAGCCCCGTCAGACCGCGGCCATCAGCGGCAAGCAAGATTTCGCCCAAAGGCGAAGCAAATGTCGTCGTGACCACCAGCGGCTCCTTTCAAAACTCCGCAACATAATACCGCGAATTGTGCAGACAACCCCAATCGACCCCAAAGTCACCCAAGGCAGCAGGCGCGACAGCGCCACAGCTGCCGCACGACCCCAAAGTCCCCGCAGGCAGCAGGCGCAACGCGCCGCAGCTGCCGGCCGCGCTCCGCAGTCCCCCAAGGCGGCAGGCGCAAAGCGCCGAGGCCGCCGCCGGGACCAGGGCCCGCAACAGCCACGCGCCCCCACATCAGCCCAGCGGCCCCAACCAACAACGGCCCCCATCGCAGGCCGCTCGCAACAACGTCACCGCAGGCGGGGGCCGGGCTTAGTTTTCAGAACACTCCGCAGACCAGTGCGGCGCCTTGTCCGCAGCTCCGAAGGAGCAGGACAAGGCGCCGCACTGGTCGAGGACGTTCTGAAAACTAAGCCCGGCCCCCGCCGGACAGGTCGCACTACTCGCAGAGCAGCTTAGCAATCTGGACGGCGTTGGTTGCCGCGCCTTTACGGATTTGGTCGCCGCAGCACCAGAAGGTGATGCCACGCGCGGCCTCGGGGTTCGAGATGTCGCGGCGCACGCGACCGACCCAAATCAAATCCTGGTCGGACGTATCCATCGGCATGGGGAAGCGATCGTGCGCATCCTCGGCGCTCATGTCGTCAACCAGCTTCACGCCCGGAGCGGCAGCCAGCGCAGCACGGGCCTCGTCAACCGTAATGTCGCGCTCAAACTCAAGCGTAATGCTCTCGGAGTGCGAGCGCAGCACGGGCACGCGCACGCAGGTGCAGTTCACGCGCAGCTCGGGCAGGTGCATGATCTTGCGGCCCTCGTTTTGCAGCTTCATCTCCTCGGAGGTAAAGCCCTCCTCCTTGACGCCGCCAATCTGCGGAATCAGGTTGCTCGCCAGCTGGGCGGCAAATGCGCGCGGCTCGGGAATCTCCTCGCCGCGGCCCAGGGCGGCCAGCTGAGCCTCGAGCTCGGCCATACCGGGAGCGCCGGCACCCGAAGCCGCCTGATACGTGGAGACGATCATGCGCTTCACGCCGGCGAGCTGATGCAGCGGCCAGGTGGGAACCAGGCCGATAATGGTCGCGCAGTTGGGATTGGCGATAAGGCCGTGATGCCACTTGATGTCGTCGGCATTGATCTCGGGCACGACCAGCGGCACCTCGGAGTCCATGCGGAAGGCGTGGCTGTTGTCGACCACGACGGCGCCGCACTTGACGGCCTCGGGCAGCAGCTCCTTCGCGATGTCGTCGCCGGCGGCGCCAAGTACGATGTCACAGCCCTCAAAGGCCTCGGGGCAAGCCTCCTCAATCACGATCTGCTCGCCGCGGAACTCGACGGTCTTGCCCGCAGAGCGCGCGCTCGCCAGCAGCTTGAGCTTGCCAACCGGGAACTCCTGCTCGTTGAGGCACTCGAGCATTTGGGTGCCCACGGCTCCCGTCGCGCCCAAAATAGCAACCGTGTACTGTTTCATGCTTCCCCCTTTAAAGGTTATGGCTTTTGCCTGCACGCCGAGCAGGCCGATTGTTGTTGCCAGTGTATACAAGAACGGGGCGGACACGAAACCCGCCCCGTCGAAACGAAACCGAAACGAAACGCCCCGCCGTAGATTTTTGAGACATGACCAAAAAATCTACCGAGCAGTCGCTACTTTTCGAGCGCAGCCAGGGTGGGATCGACCGGCGTGGGAGCCTCCAAGTCGGAGACCTTCACAATGCCGTTCTCGTCGGAGAAGGCACGGTAAATGGTCTGAATCGCCAGGTCGAAGTCTTTCTCCTCAACACCGATAATGATGTTGATCTCGTCGCAGCTCTGCGAAATCATGCGCACGCTCACGCCGGCCTGGCCAAGCATGCCAAACAGGTGGCCCGAGATACCCGCGCGGCCGCGCAGGTTACGACCGACGGTAGCGATGAGCGCCAAGCCCTCGACAACCTCGATCTCGAGCGGCTCGACCTCCTGCTGAATGTCGCTCACAAGCGAGTACAGCGAATCGTGAACGTCCTGCTCCTGCACCACGGCGCCAAAGCGGTCGACACCGGTGGGCATGTGCTCAACGGAAACGTCATAGCGCTCGAAGACCGAAAGCGCGCGGCGCATAAAGCCGACACGGGGCTTGGTGCGGTCGCGGGCCACATTGATGGCGACAAAGCCGCGTTTGCCGGTCACGCCGGTAATGATGGGCTCCGCCTCGCCCTCGTCAGCCGTCTCGCTAATGATGGTGCCGGGGTCCTGCGGCGCATTGGTGTTCTTGATGACCAGCGGAATGCCTGCCTCGCGCACGGGGAACACGGCTTCCTCGTGCAGGACGCTTGCGCCCATGTACGAAAGCTCGCGCAGCTCCTCGTAGGTAACGCGCGCAATGGGCTGAGCCTCGGGAACAATACGCGGATCGGCAGAATAGAAGCCCGAAACGTCGGTCCAGTTCTCGTACAGATCGGCGCCAAGGCACTTGGCCAGAATCGAGCCCGAGATATCGCCACCGCCTCGATCGAGCAGCTTGATCTGGCCCTCACGCGTCGCGCCGTAGAAACCAGGCATAACAAAACCGCCCTGCTGGCCGTACTCCTGCACCAACTCGGAGGTGCGGTTCATGCTGAGCGTACCATCGTGATGGAACGCCACAACCGTCGCGGCGTCCAGGAACGGCAGGCCCAGGTACTCGGCCATCAGGCGAGCGGTGAAGTACTCGCCGCGGCTCACGAGCTCCTCGGTAGAGTAGCCGCCCGAGCGGGCGCGCTCGGCAAAGGCCGCGAACTCCTCGCGTATGGGATAGGTGAGCTCCAGCTCGTCAGCGATATCAAAATAGCGCTGACCAATGTCCTCGAGCAGCTCCTCGCACGACACGTGATACTTAACGTGCGCGTTAACCAGGTAGAGCAGGTCGGTCACCTTGGTGTCGCCCTTAAAGCGGCGACCGCAGGCGGAAACCACCACAAAACGGCGGGCAGGGTCGGCATCGACGATGGCCTTGATCTTCTTGAAGTGTTCGGCGTCGGCGACCGACGAGCCGCCAAACTTGGCAATTTTTATCATGGCGTGGAGGTTACCTTTCTAAAAGCCTCTGCAAACCTGTTTTGCGCGCTCTGATACCATGGTTTCACCGATTGGGACCAAGGTATCCGAGGAGCACTGTTATATGGGAACTTATCATAGTACACGAGGACGCACTTTATCATGCTCAAGTAAGGTGGCAATCCGTACCGGCATCGCTCCCGACGGGGGTTTGTTTGTCTCGGACGAGCTTGGCACCCAGCAGGTCGATATCAGCTCGCTTGCTGATAAATCGTACTTTGAAATCGCTCAAAATGTGTTGGGAATGTTACTGAACGATTACACGGACGAAGAAATTTCGGCGTGTGTCGACGAGGCATACCGCGGCACGTTCGCGAGTGAAGAGGTCACGCCTCTCGTCAAGCTCGACGCAGCACCGGGCACCGACGCCCCTCAGACCTATGTGATGGAGCTCTTTGGCGGCCCCACGAGCGCCTTCAAGGACGTCGCCCTGCAGATGCTCCCCCGCCTCATGGCCCGCACCTCCGCCCAGGACGGCGGCGCCGAGCGCATCATGATCGTCACCGCCACGTCGGGCGACACGGGCAAGGCAGCACTCGCCGGCTTTGCCGACGCCCCGGGCACGGGCATCACCGTCTTTTATCCCGAGGGCAAAGTCAGCCGCGTACAGAATCTGCAGATGTCCACTCAGGAGGGCGATAACGTCGCCGTCTGCGGCATCCGCGGCAACTTTGACGACGCCCAGAGCGCCGTCAAGCGCATCTTTGCCGATAAGGAGCTTGCCGAGCGTCTGGAGGCCGCAGGCACGGTGCTTTCGAGTGCCAACTCCATCAACGTCGGCCGTCTGGTGCCGCAGGTCGTCTACTACTTTGCCGCCTATGCGCAGCTGTTGCGCGCCGGCGCCATCGAGGCCGGCGACGCCGTGGAGTTCTGCGTACCGACCGGCAACTTTGGCGATATCCTGGCCGGTTACTATGCCAAGCGCATGGGTCTGCCCGTCGCCAAGCTCATCGTCGCGAGCGACAAGAACAACGTGCTGGCTGACTTCCTGACCACCGGCGTCTACGACCGCAACCGCCCGTTCTTCACGACCATCTCGCCTTCGATGGACATCCTCATCAGCTCTAACCTGGAGCGCATGCTCTACTTCCTGTCCGATGGCGACTGTGAGCTCGTTGCCGGCCTTATGGAGCAGCTGACGCGGACTGGTCGCTACGAAGTTCCCGCCGACCTGCTGGCAAAGATTCAGAGCGTCTTTGGCTGCGGTTGGGCCAGCGAGGACGAGGTACGCACTGCCATCAAGAGCTGCTGGGACGCGAACGGCTACGTGATCGACCCGCACACCGCTTGCGGCTATCACGTCTTTGAGCAGGTCGCTCCCGCCGAGGGCGCCAAGGCCCGCGTGCTGCTTTCGACCGCCAGCCCCTACAAGTTCCCGCGCGCCTGCTGCGACGCCCTGGGCCTCGACGTTCCCGAGGACGACTTTGAGGCCATGCGCGTGCTCGAGCAGGCAACCAACACGGTTGCCCCGGTCCAGCTCGCCGAGCTCGAGTCCAAGCCCGTCCGCTTCGAAGACGTCTGCGACGTCGATGAGATGGCCAGCTACGTCGAGTCCGCAGCAAAAAAGATGGCTACCAACTAAACCCCTCATTAAGCGCCGGCGAAAGCCGGCGCACCTTCTTTCATCAGATAACCCCCGGGATGATGACGAACGCGCACAGCGTGCCTGGCTGTTTAGTTCGTCGCGAGTTCCGCACGCAAAGGAAAGCACTTAATGTGCTTTCCGTCTTGCGCAGGACTGCCCGAGCAGCGAACTAAATAGCCAGGCACGCCAGGAGGACTCACATGATCAAGATTACCGTCCCAGCAACAAGCGCCAACTTGGGCATCGGCTACGACACCCTCGGCATGGCCGTCAGCCTCTACTCGCACTTCACCTTCGAGCGCGCCGACAAGCTCACCATCACGGGTTGCCCCGAGGAGTTCCAAAACGCGAACAACCTAGTCTACGTGAGCTTTGTGGATGCACTGGCCGCATGGGGCGAGCCGGCCTTCCCCGTCGCCATCGACATTCAGACTGACGTTCCCGTCGCCCGCGGTCTGGGCTCCAGCTCCACCTGCGTCGTCGCCGGCATTATGGCAGCCGCCGCGTTGACGGGCCACACCGTCGACCGCGCCGAGCTCGTCCGCATTGCCACCGAGGTCGAGGGCCATCCCGATAACGTCGCCCCCGCTATCCTGGGCGGCGCCGTCTGCTCCTTTACGCCGACCGATTCGCTCCCCCAGTGCCTGCGCTACGAGGTGAGCGATCGCTTGCGTTTTATTACCGTGATTCCACCCTACGAGGTACATACGAGCGAGGCACGCAAGGTTGTGCCGCAGGAGATTCCACTCTCCACCGCTGTGTGGCAGATGGGCCGCATCGCCGGCATGACGCGCGGCTTGGAGACTGGTGACCTGGACCTGATTGCCGCCGCTAATGACGACCGCATTCAAGAGCCCTATCGTCGCCGTCTGATTCCCGACTACAACGCCGTGCGCGACACCTGCCTTAACGGAGGCGCCAAGACCATCTGGATCAGCGGCTCGGGCTCGACCCTCATGGCCGTGACTGACGACACCATCGTGGCAAAGTTCCTACAGGTCAAGCTGCGTGAGCAGTTCCCTAAGTGTGATACGCATATTCTGACATGCGACACGGAAGGCGCCCAGATCGAATACCTGTAGTCGCCGTCCCGTATACCCGCCGGGGAGGCCAGGGGCTTTGCCCCCAAATCGTCCTCGGACATGGCAGGACCCCCGCTGCGCACTTCGTGCGGCGGGGGTCCTGCCGTCCTGCGGAAAGATTTGGGGGCAAAGCCCCTGGCCTCCCCTATGTTAACTTCGCCGGCGGCGGCTACAGGGACCTACGCTCTGGAAAGTCGCCGGGCTGATAGTTTGGCTTTTTATTGGTAGGGGCTCTTGCTAGGCTGGAGCACTTCCTAGAGGCGGGCATCGGCTGCGTGCCTGGTTTAGGCGGCGCTGGTTTCTTTGTATTCGAAGACTGGCTCTAGGAGGTCTTCGATGTTGCAGTGTAGGGCTTTTGCTATATCCCTTACGGTTGTTACCGAGGCTTCGTTGATGTTTCTCTGGCGTTGTTCGTACATTTGGATTGAGCGGAGGGACACGCCCGATTCGTATGCCAGGTCTTGTTGGGTTTTCTTAAGCTTCTTTCTTGCTAACGCAAGTTTGGTTTGCCTGGACGCTTTTTTCGCCATATCGCAGACGAGGCGAGCCACGCGTTCCTCCGAGGCTTCATGCCAGGGATAGTACAGACTGCGCAGTGCGTCAAACGGAACGACATGCAGCAGGTCTTCGAAAGACTCCCCTAAACGCCACTGCAGATATGCCAGTATCCAGCCTGTCCAATACTCTGGCGTCTTCTCAAAACGATAGGTGCGATCCGGTATAGACCCGCTCTGATAGCCGGACCTTTCAGCGATAAGCGCGAACAGCTCAACGCCCGATTTTCCCGATACGACCCATGCGTTGCCGCGTTCGAACTCGCGAGCTACGCCGCTCAGGCAAAAGAGTTCAGCAACTTCCGATCCTTCTGCTCCATAATCGTTAACGGCATAGTCAAAGCAGTCGCCGAGGTTGTTCATTGCATCCTCGAGGTAGTAGACGGGGTATGTCCTACTCGGCCCACAATCCGTTAACTCTTGGATCATTTAAATCAACCCTCCCTGCCATTAAATCCCTAATGTCGATACCTTCGGAATCGAACCCGTTAACCGTATCCAAGTATTTGCGTCGAGCATTCTGCTCTCGCTCAAAACGCTTGGGATAAAACTCAGACCCCAAAGCCTGCTTCCAATCGCAGAATCTAATCGCCGAAAATGCGCACTCGCTCATAAGAGCATATTGGATACCCAAATCACCCAAGCGCATGATACGTTGCAGCTGCCTGAGCGAGATCATGCCGCTGACAAACTGTCTTGCAAACGAAAAATAGGAGTCGTCGGCGCGATAACCTCGAATTACGTCATAGGGAGAAATATCAATCAGGCAGTTATCCAGCAGATAGCGAAGTCCTTCGCGCGCCAGCGGTGTCGAAACATTGAACTCCCTATTGTTAGCCAAAATCGCAAGCCAATTGAGAATTGAAAACTCCCCGGACTCCAAATCCAAGACTGCGAGACCATCCATATCGAGCTCATATCGATTTGCAATGCCATCAGACTCAGTCCGACATGCCCACTCCATTGCCATTTCCTCATGTGGCGTGCAATAAAACCCACACCCATAGTCATTGAATTGTCTGCATTTATCCAACGACGGATGCTCGACAACAACCTCCGACCCGTGCCAAAGCTCCATATCGACCTCCAAACAAAAATATCACCCCAGTGATAGTGTACCAATAACTATCACTGGGGTGATATAGATAGATGCAAACTATTGCCTGCCAAGAACCCTTACTAGAGGCAAGCCTCGGCGATGCGCTTTTTGAGTTCGTCGATGCCGGTGCCGGTCTGGGAGCTTGTGATGATTACGTTCTCGGCCGGAACGTTGAGCTGCTTTTTGATGGCTGCTGCCTGGCGGGCCTGCTGGGTGCGACTGAGCTTGTCGGCCTTGGTGAGGCAGACGATAAAGTTGAACTCATTGCCCTGCAGGTAGTCGATCATGTCATGATCGAGCTTGCTGGGATCGTGACGAATGTCCACCAGCGAGACGACCAAGTTAAAGCTGCGCTCGGAGTCGAAAAAGTCGCCGATAAGCTCGGCCCAGCGGTCGCGCTCGGCCTTGGAGCGACGGGCGAAACCGTAACCCGGCAGGTCCACGAAATGCACGTCGTCGGCCTCAAAGAAGTTGATGTTGCTCGTCTTGCCCGGCGTACTGGAAACCTTGACTAGGTTCTTGCGGCCAAATAGCTTGTTCATAATCGACGACTTGCCCACGTTGGAGCGGCCGACAAAGCTCACCTCGGGGCAGGTGGACTCGGGAATCTGCGAAACCTTGCCATAGCTGGCAACGAACTTGGCAAGCTGATAGTTAATGGAATCGGCCATGGACACTCCTTGGTCGTAGGTTCTTACAAATAGACGCGCTATTGCGCAGCGGCAATGCGGCGGACGATATCGAGCGTGATGTCACTTGCGACACGCGCGTACTCGAACAGATCGAACTCGCGCTCGCAAATTGCATCGTACGCCTCGTCACAATTATCGCTGATAGCGCGCAACACCAGGCAATCGACACCATTTTTGGTTGCGACATGGGCAATTGCCGCGCCCTCCATGCCGACACAATCGGCATGCGTCGCCTCGATAGCGTCGTTGCGCATGGTGGCGCCCGTCACAAAGCGGTTACCCGTGGCAATCGTGCCGACCAGGAACTGCTTGGTGCCCTCATTCGAAGCGACTGCATTTGTCGAAGCGTCAACAAACCCACGCTCAGCAAGCACTTCGGCGGCAATATCGACCAGCGCGGGCGTCGAGCCAAACTCCTCGAGCCCCGGTGCGGACTCGGCGATAAGCGCGGTATCGGTATCCAGATAGCGTAGGCGTTTGCCAATGACCACGTCGTCGATATGGAGCTTGGGGTTCAAACCGCCCGCAATGCCCGAAAACACAACAGCCTGCGGAGCATACTTGCTAATGAGGTGCTGTGTTGCAGCGGCGGCGTTCACCGTGCCCATGCCCGCCGTTGTGGCGACAACTGTCAGGCCGTCGAGCTCACCGCTCACAACGGTCAAGCCTGCCTCCCGTGCCTCGCAAACGTCGCTCAGCTCTTCCTTAATCTGCATGATCTCTTTTTCGAGCGCACCGATAATCGCAATGGTAGCCATGCCATTCCCCAAACCTATTCGAAATTCTCAACCACGGTATGGTACCAGCATTTTGTTTGACCTCGTCAAACGAACACGCTAAGCCAGTGCAGCTCGCGTATCAAACAGAGCCTTTGCAATCGCAGCCGTAACCTCGCTCGAACGGTCGCTCGATGGCATCGATGTCATGACGCTCATGACATAGGTACAGCCATCGATGTCGATAAGGCCCGCATCGCATGTCGAGTAGTAACCATCCTCGCTAATCCAGCCTGCCTTGTTGCGCACCAAAACCTGCTCGTCCGCAATGCCATCGCGAATAAACGAGCGCGATGTTGATGCCAGAAGGCCCGACAGCCACTGTGAAGTCTCGGTATCCATGCTCAGATACCCGCTCATCTCACGCCATAACCTCGCAGAAGTGCGCGGGCAGTAGGTCGGAAAATCACTCATCGGATTCAGTGCCGTTTCGTCATCAACACCCAGATTGGCAATCCAATCCTCATAGCCATCATGGTCAAACGCCGCGCGTAACGCGATAAACGAATCGTTGTCTGAGTTGACGACGGCATTCTCGATAAGGTTGCGCACCGTCTGCCAGCCCATGCTGTAACCACCATACGTGGCTAAAGGCCCATCGAGCGACACCTGCCCCGATTCGACCAACGTCTCGCAAATATAGAGCGCATACAGCGCTTTGTAGCTGCTCGCTCCATACACCTCGACATCAGCGTTATACGTCACGCCCCTACCGCTCGATAGGTCGTAGAACACTACACCCACATCGCCCAGCTCCTGCGCCCGACACAGGGCATCCTGGAGCGAGGCAAGGCTCTCATCCTCCAAGGCAGGAGTCTTGTTATCCACCAACGAGAAGGTCCGAACGGTATCACCCGAAGGGATATCGTTGAAGTCCGCCTTCGAAAGTCTCGTCTTGAGATCTGCCGTCGACAGAGCTTGATCTGCCGACGCTTTGGACTTTGAAACCTTCTCGTTTTGCAGCTGTACCGTTGACGCATCTGGGCGCCCCGTTCGCTCCGAGGCGTAGGTTTTAACGGTAATTCCGAGGATAATAACCGCCGACGTTAGCATCCCAATGGCGGCAATCTTCCTCACGCGGATGCGAGCGCCGGCAAGGCCACGCGAAGACGTGCCCTTCGTCTTATATCTGCTGCCATGCTGCGGCACATACTCGTCCCGCGATGCGATGTTTCGCACGTGGTCTCCTGACTGCCACCGTTTATATACGAGCAGCATGATACCGAGCAGGCAATTCTTTCCAAAGATATTCAGCGGCGTTTAAGGTGTCTTTAAAGAAACCACAAGCGTATTTATCCAAATGGCACGATTCTGTTGCGCATCTCACCGCAACCCAGAGAGCAGTCTTTTTAGGACGGGGCTCTTTAGCAATCAACTAGGTGCCCAGGGGCACTCATTTAAGTCTGTCCCCAATGAGTGCCCTTGGGGAACGAAAATGGCATGCTATCCGATAGCGTTTTTGAGCTCCGCACGGCGCTTTTTCATGCCGATCATAACGGCATTGCGCAGCTCGGGCATGCGAGCGGTATCCATCTGGGGCACGCCCTCGAGCTTATAGGGAATGCCCAGTTGCTCGTACTTGACGACACCCATCGTGTGATACGGCAGCATTTCCAGGCCCACCACGTTGTGCCATGGAGCGATGAGGCGACCGAGGTTCTCGCACTCCTCCACCGTGTCGGTAATGCCCGGCACCACCACGTGGCGGATAACGACCTTAATCTTGCGACGCGCAAGCTCATCACCAAACGCCAGAATGCGTGCGGGATCGCAACCGGTCAGCTTTTTATGCTCGACCGGGTCGGCATGCTTAATATCGAGCAGTACCATGTCGGTCTCGTTGAGCACGGCATCGAACTTCTCGGGGTGGTTGGGGTCAAATGCATAGCCACAGCTATCTAGGCAGGTATGTACACGGCCATCGGGGTTGTTGTGCATTGCACGAAACAGGTCGGCCAAAAACTCGGGCTGCAGGAGCGGCTCGCCGCCCGAAACGGTAATGCCGCCGCTGCGGTAAAACTCATGGTTACTCTGGAACTCATCCATGAGGTGTTCGACGGTCACCATCGTGCCGCCGTTGACCGACCAGGTATCGGGATTGTGGCAATACGCGCAGCGCATGGGACAGCCCTGGACAAACACCACAAAGCGGATGCCGGGTCCGTCGACCGTACCCATCGTTTCAATCGAATGTACGCGGCCCAGGGCAAACGCGGAGTCCTCGGGACGAGCGTCCACACCCTCGAGCGTCATCTCAGCCATTCCCGCTACCTTGCCTCTCATTGGTTTTAGTTACATAAATGCCAGAGCCATTCTAGCCCATACGCATGATGGTGAAACGGTTTAGTGGTCAATTGGGTTGTTCTATTTGGCCCCACACAAAAGCGGCGGGAAGGTTGTCACAACCCACTCGCCGCCGAGGCAATAGATATCGATAGACGCCAGGCCTTACGCCTTAAGCGTAAGCACCGCGCCGAAGGCGGTCGGGCCGCAATGGCTCGAGATGACGCCGCCGACCTGAGTCCAGGTAATGTCCTTAAAGCCCAGGTCGTGCGCATAGACCTCCATGTCGTCGCGCAGCTCCTCGGAAAGACCTACCGAATACGCCAGGCCAATATGCGAGTAGTCGATCTCGCCCTTCGCAACCATGTGGTCAATAAAGGCACGGGCGCACTTAAGCATAGAACCGCGGAACTTCTTGGTCGCCACGAACTTACCACCCGCCACCTCAATGCAGGGCTTAATCTTGAGCAGATGGGCACCGAGGAATGCCACGTTGGACAAACGACCGCCGGCCTTAAGGAAGGCGAGATCGGTTGGGACAAAGCCCAACAGCACGCGGTCCATGACGGAGTTCGCGAAGGCGAAGATCTCGTCGACGGTGGCATCGGGGTGAGCCTCGATGTATTTGGCGGTCTCGACGACAACAAGCGACTGGCCTACCGAGACAAAGCGCGTGTCCATGGAGAACACGTAGTCGCGCCCCTGGGCCGCAATCTTTGAGGACTGATGCGAACAGGTCGTGGCCTCGGAATATGCAAGATGCAAAATAGTCGCGTCGGGCTGCTCAGCGTGAATGCGGTCGTACACGTGAGCAAAATCCGCAGGCGCGCAGCCACTGGTCTTGGGCATCACGCCAAACTCATTGCAGCGCGAATAAATCTCGAGCGGATCGATCGAGCCGTCCTCGACGGTCTCGTCACCAATCGTGACATGCATGGGCACGCGCACGATGCCGTAGCGCTCGCAGAGCTCCGGCGTCACATCCGACCCAGACTCAACCACGATTACGTACTTGCCCATTATTATCACGACCCATCTCGACATTGGCTTTTCAATACATGGCACGCGCCGCCGCACTGTTGCACAACGGCGTCCAAGCGCCAAAGAGACGCCGCCCCTTGCACACAACAAAGGACAGCGTCTCCCTGGAAAACTCCGTGCTTATCTAGGATTCCACACGGTTTATTAAGGAGGGTTACTTATTCCGCAAACGGTCGCTATATGCGGTAAGCGGTAGTTGACCGCGACAACTGCGACACATTCCGTCCAGCAAATCCAATCGTGCTCCACGCACGGTTAATGCACGAGGCGGTAGAAATTCATCGATGCCGCACCCTCGGCGTGCAGCTCCATCGCCGGAACCGCCGGCGAATAGGTACGGCTCGTAAGTGCCGCCTCGCCGCCATTTGCAAAAATCTCGACCATCGTAGTGTCCGAAAGCACGCGCAGGTCGCGAAGCTCGCTGAGCTCGATCGACCTCTGGTCGCGCCCATAGCCTTCGTCACCCATGTCGAGGGTAAGCATCCCGTCCGTATAACGCACAAAGACACCCTTGCGGATTTCGAGCTCGATCATCTTGGCTCCCTCGCAGGAAACCACGACATCAAACAGGCGTCCCGGCTCCTCAACGGTCTCACCGCCTACAGCACGAACGCAATCGCCGCGCATCCTCTCAATCTCGTGCGCCGGCCACTGGCAGAGCTTGCCGCCGCGCATGCTCAGCTCTCTCGGCACCGTCAGCGCGCACTGCCACCCGCGCGCCACCGTCGGGCTTTCTGTCGTCGCATCGGGGCAACCCGACCATCCGATCATCAAACGCCGACCCGCAGCGTCCTCAAAGGACTGCGGGGCATAGAAATCAAAACCGGCATCAACCATCGGAGGCATGCCCTGGCCGACGATCTTAAAGCTCGGCGCCCCCCAATCGGCCTCGATGGAGAACCACACGCACTGATGCGGATTGCGGTAACGCCAGCCATCGGCGGGCACGCCCTGCGGACAGCAAACGAGAATAAGCTCGCCATCGAGCTCAAACAGATCAGGACACTCCCACATAAAGCCAAACTTCTCGCCCAGCTCAATGCGCGTCGCATAGCCCCAGTCCTCTAGATCACGCGAGGTATAGACAAGCACGCACCCGCGATCGTCTTTCGTACGAGCGCCGAGAACCATGTAGTAGATACCGTCGTGTTCAAGGATCTTGGGGTCGCGCACGTGCGTACCGATATCGTCGGGGTAATC
Organism: Collinsella sp.; assembly: GCA_019414515.1. GTDB lineage: Bacteria > Actinomycetota > Coriobacteriia > Coriobacteriales > Coriobacteriaceae > Collinsella. The sequence continues at coordinate 79,784 of DXLX01000023.1, read as the reverse complement.
GACCGGCCCAACAGCTATGCGCTTCTCGCCCAATTCGTCGGGATTCTCGGCAACCATATGAATTTGGTTTTGCTCACGGCCCGTCAACACGTAGTCGTAATCATCACGGTCAAAATGCTTAACGTTGCCGGTATAGAAGTAGTGAATCTTGCCATCACGTACAAAGGCAGAACCAGAATACGCTCCACTCGAATCCAAATCGGAATCGGGGAACAGCACGGGGCCGTGATTCTCGTACGTCACAAAATCCTTTGTCGTCAGATGGTTCCAAAGCACTGGACCGCCATGCGCAGCATCGAACGGATCGTATTGATGATAGATGTGATACGTATCACCAATCTGAACCAAACCATTGGGGTCGTTGAGCCAGCCAAGCTCAGGCTCCACATGGAACAAAAGCCTATCGGGGTCGGATGCGATGCGAGCCGCCGTCTCATCCTGTCCGGCACGCCACTGCTCATAGTCCGCGCGTGTCACCTTATTTTTTTGATTAAACATCGCCGTTGACTTTCTCGTCTATGGGAAAGGACGCTCGACTCGCACGAGCCGAACGCCCTTCCCCAAATGGACTTATCCGCACATTACGCTGAACGGCTCAACTAGAAGCTAACGTCGAAGCCAGCGCCAGCGCCCTCTTCATCGGTGGTCGGCACGCCCTTTGCCTTGTTGTAGGCAAAGATCAAGACGATCGGCACGATGAAGGCGATGAGATTGCCAGCCACATACCACACGAGCGTCTCGGGCGTGACGATGAGCAGGCCAAGCACGCCGGTCAGACCCTGACCGATGGCGCGCACCTCAAAGAGCTTCACGAAGGCACCGCCGCAGCCTGCACCGATGCAAGCGCAGATGAACGGGATGATCGAGTAGCGCATGTTTGCAGCAAAGATTGCGGGCTCGGAGATACCGACCAGCGTCGGGATAAAGGACGACATGCAGATGTTGCGCTCTTTGGAATGCTTCTTGTGAATGAGGTACATGCCGATGGCGCCGCCGCCCTGGGCGATGATGGAAACCGACCAGATGGCCTGGATGTAGTTGAAGCCAGTCGTGGCAACGAGGTTTGCCTCGATACCCTGGATGAACTGATGCGTACCGGTAACGACAAGCGGCTGCAGGAACGCGGCGAAGACAAAGGCACCAAAGACGCCCATCCTGTTGTACAGGATATCGATTACGCCGGCGAGGACGTCGCCGATCAGGTTGCCGAGCGGGCCGAACACGGTGAACAGGGCGACGTTAGCAAGAATCAGGGTAACGGTCGGGACAAAGACGAACGAAACGACCTCGGGGATGTACTTCTGGGCAATCTTTTCGACCTTGGCCATAAACCAGGCAGTCAGGATTGCAGGGAACACGCCACCCTGGAAAGCAACCATGGGAATGGAGAGCGGACCAAAGTTCCAGTACTCAGCACCCGTCGGGTCCATAACGAACGTGTTGCGGTTCATAAGGCTCGGGTGAACCATGACGATACCGACGAGGATGCCCAGAATCGGGTTACCGCCAAAACGCTTCACCGCGCTGTACATAACCAGGACAGGCAGGTAGTCAAACGTGGTGGCGATAATGGCAAAGAAGCTTGCGAGGTTCTTGAGGAACTCGCTGTGATCGGCAAGGCTGCCCTCCATGCCAAAGAGGCCGTTGGCAACGATCAGCGACTTAAGGCCGATGATGATAGCAGCGCCGACGAAAGCGGGAATGATGGGGATAAAGATATCCGAGAATACCTTGAGGACCGAGAAGAACTTGCCCTTCTTGTCCGCCTCGGCGCCCTTGACCTCGGAAGCGCTGATCTCCTTAACGCCCGTCAGAGCCATAAACTCATCGTAGACCTTGTTGACGGTACCGGTACCGAAGATGATCATGAGCTGGCCGCTGTTGTACAGCACGCCCTTGACGCCATCGATGTTCTCGAGCTCGGCCTTGTTGTACTTGCTCGTATCCTTGAGCACCAGACGCAGACGCGTAACGCAATGCGTGGCGCCCTCGATGTTCTCCAGACCGCCGACGTTATCGACGACTTGCTGAGACACTACTTTGTAGTCCATGTTCCTCTCCATTCCCTTACGAAATCATAAAACGTTTTGATGCCATTACAGAGACGCGATCGTTGCATTTGCGCACTTGAGCGTACCGTCGGTGACCGTCAGTGCCACACCCTGGCCCTGCTTATTGCAGAAGCGCGCGTTAAGCGCAACATCATCGACAAAGATGGTCGCGATATCGTCGTCAACGACCAGGCGCACATGATGAGTGCCCTCGCCCTTAAAGAACAACGGACGCTCGAGGCCCATGTTGTTGACCTGGAACCACGGATACTGGGGGGCCGCCGTAAACTCGAGCTTGCCCTCACGCAGGTTGGCGCGGAACTCATAGGCAAGACCGGACTCGGCGTCCTCGGCAAGCTTCACCGAGAAGCCGGCAGCGTCACCGGCGAGCTCGATGTCGGCATCGAGCATATAGGTGGAACCGGCATCCGCGGCGAGCACCTGCTCGACCTTGCCCGACTCGCAGGAGAGCTCAAAGGCCTCGACTGCCTTAGCCTCGCCAAAGGCGCCAAGCATGCTGTCAGGAAGCTTGGTGCCGAGCGTTCCGTCGGCACGCTGAACGATCTCGAGGGGCATAAAGGTGCCACCCCACAGGTAAGAGCTGGGGTCGCCACCCTCGTCACGCGTAGGAACCCAACCAAAGAGAACGCGGCGCTCGCCATCAAATGCGGTACGCGCGGCATAGTACGCGCGGCCATCGAAGGAATCGTCCGCAGGAGTGATCCAAGGACCGTTGATAGAGCGAGACATGCGGTAACGGGTCTTGTTGCCATCACTGTACTCGGAGAACACCAGATACCACCAGTCGCCCATCTTAAAGAGATCAGGCATCTCGAACATGGTGTACAGGCCCGGATTCCACCAGTCGCCCTGGAACTCCCAGGTATCCAGGTCCTTGGAGGTGAACTTGACCAGACGACCGGTCATCAGACGCTTGTCCTCGCCCACACGCGTGCCGAGGATGAGCATGTACTCTTCGTTCTCCTCATCCCAAAGCACAAAGGGATCGCGCCAGTTGCGGTCATCGTAACCCTCCTGGGGCGGAAGCAGCGTCTCGGCGATGTTCTTCTCCCACTTGACGGCGTCGTCACTCGTTGCGTGAAGAAGAACCTGCTTCATCAAGCGTGCCTTGACCTTATCGCGATTGCAACCAGTGTAGAGCGCATGGTACTTGTCGCCCACCTTAAACACCGTGCCGGCATAAACATACTGGTCGACTTCCTCGTCGCCGCCACGCTCAAGGCTCTCGCCAAAGTCTTTGTAATTGACGAAGTCCTTGGTTGTCGCGAGTGCCCAGCCGAACGGCTCTCCGAAAGGTCCGGGGTTTCGCGTGTCACGCTGATGATAGAGATAGAACGTGCCGTCCTCGCCGTACGGCATGATGTCGCCTACCCAAATTCCCTCAGGCTGGTAATACACCTTGTGCATCCGAGACTTCCTTTCTCACGAGATACTAACTCGGTACAACTGCAAGATATGTCAATCGTTTTCATATGTCAAACGTTTTCACACCAATACGTCTTTTCGCAGTTCCAGTCGTCGGCAAACGGTTGACATATGCCGGCGAACGGTCATCAGAGGTGTTTGAGGAATTCTTTTGGCACGGGATGAACTACGCGGTTTTACCCTCAATGAGTTCAACGGGGAGCTTGATATTCGATTCGGGCTTTTCGCCGTTAATAAGAGCAATGATGGATTGCGCCGCGAGCTCTCCGATGCGATCGATATCTTGGCGTACGGTTGTTAAGTCAGGCATAAACGTCATAGTGCGGCGGGCACCATCCGCGCCCACGACCTTAATATCGCCCGGAGCGCTCAAGCCGCGCTGCTTCATCACGTTAAGACAGATAGCCGCCATCGTGTCGTCTCCCGCAAAGATGCCGTCAATATCGGGGTTCTCATCGAGGATCTTCGCAACGACCGCGCTCTTTTCGTCGTCGGGCTTAACGAACTCAACCTCACGGACAAGCGCGGGCAAACCGGCCTGCTCAACAACATCGAGGTAGGCATCGGTACGCTTATTGGCGGGCATGCGCATGCGGCTATTGCTGCGCAGGCACAGGATGCGTGAACATCCGTCATCGAACAGGCGACGCGTGGCAAGTTCGCCGATGCTATAGCTGTCGCTCGCAATCTGAACAGAGGCTTCGCCAAGGTCGCAGTCGATACCAACCAGACTCAAGCCCATCTCGGCATACGCCTCGGCACCGATATTAAGCGAGTTGACGATGACGCCATCAACCATATTGCGCCGAAGCATATCGATATAAGAACGCTCAAGATCAGGTCGATTGGCGCTATTGCACAGCAACATCTTAAAACCGTTTTCGGCCAGGGTACGCTCAACGGCTTGGACCGCTTGGGCATGAAACGGGCTGCTGACATAGGGGACTATCATACCTATTAGATTCAGGCGACCGTTGAGCATGGCACGGGCGATATCGTTGGGCGTATAGTTGATGCGCTTCATCGCGGCATGGACCTTATCGCGGGTCTCTTGGCTAATATAGCCGCGATTATTAAGCACGCGAGATACCGTAGTAGGCGAAACCCCCGCCACCGCTGCAACTTCCTTGATGCCAGGCTTAGCCGAATCCTTAGAACGAGCGCCCTCGCGAGCCATAGCACCCTCCCCCATCAACATGTCATACGTTTACATACGAACAAAGCATACCCCAATAAGAGCGGGAAGACGGTAACAGTACAAGTAAGTAAACGACTCATCCAAATAATTAGGAGAGTTCCGCCTAAAGGGTGACTACACAGGACCCCCACCGGAGCTGTTTGGGCTACCTCCCAAAACATTCCGCAGGACGCAAAGAGGCTCGCCGCACGAAGTGCGCAGCGAGCCTCTTTGCATGTCCGAGGACACCAATTTAATTTAGCGTGGTTCCCTAAAGGACGACAACGCAGGAGACCCGGCAAGGCCGGGAGCACTTTGTCTCGCAAACATTCCGCAGCCGCGAAGCGGCGAGGACGTTTGAGAGGCAAAGTGCGTAGGCCTTACCGGGTCTCCGGTGGGAGTTGAGTCCCTTTAGAACTTGTCGTGGAAGGTACGCGCAATGACCTCGTCCTGCTGCTCCTTGGTGAGCGTGTGGAAGTTCACGGCGTAGCCGGAAACGCGGATGGTCAGCTGCGGATACTTCTCGGGGTGAGCCTGAGCGTCGAGCAGCGTCTCACGGTTGAAGACGTTGATGTTCAGGTGGTGGCCACCCTTCTCGGCGTAAGCGTCGAGCATGTGGACCAGGTTATCGGCCTGAGTCTCGGAAACTTCAGAAACCTTCATAATGTGTCTCCTTCGATCGATAGGCGCCGGCCGAAACCGGCGCACTAATCAGTAATCGTTATTGTTAGTATAGCACTAACAATAGTTACTCGCCCAGCTGATCAAGGTCGATATCGCCAAAGAACACCTGATCCTCCTTGCCGAGCGCACTCGGGATGATGGAGAAGGTGTTGGAGATGCCGTCCTGAGCATCGCGGAACGGGAGCTTGGAAACCGAAGACAGCGAAGCGATGGCACCGTGGCTATCGCGCTTGTGCATGGGGTTAGCACCCGGGGCGAACGGCTGGCCAGCCTTGCGGCCGTCGGGCGTGGAGCCGGTCTTCTTACCGTACACGACGTTGGAGGTAATGGTCAGAACCGAGGTCGTGGGCACGGAGTTGCGGTAGGTGTCGTTCATGCGGATGTACTCCATGAACTGGTGCACAACGTCGTGAGCGATCTGGTCGACGCGGTCGTCGTCGTTACCGTACTTGGGGAACTCGCCCTCGGTCTCGAAGTCGACGATGATGCCGTTCTCGTCACGGACGGGGTGGACCTTGGCGTACTTGATGGCGGACAGGGAGTCAGCCACGACGGAAAGGCCAGCGATGCCCGTAGCGAACCAGCGGTGCACGTGCTTGTCGTGCAGAGCCATCTGGATACGCTCGTAGCAATACTTGTCGTGCATGTAGTGAATGATGTTCAGCGAGTTGACGTACACGCCAGCGAGCCACTTCATCATGTCGTTGTACTTGGCCACAACGTCGTCGTAATCGAGCGTATCGCCCTCGACGGCGCGATACTTGGGGCCGACCTGCTTCTTGGAGACCTCGTCAACACCGCCGTTGAGTGCGTACAGCAGGCACTTGGCCAGGTTGGCGCGAGCGCCGAAGAACTGCATCTCCTTGCCGATGCGCATGGAGGACACGCAGCAGGCAATGCCGTAGTCGTCGCCGTGATAGACGCGCATGAGGTCGTCGTTCTCGTACTGGATCGAGGAGCTGGCGACGGAAGTCTTGGCGCAGAACTTCTTGAAGTTCTCGGGCAGACGGGTCGACCACAGAACGGTCATGTTGGGCTCGGGGCTGGTGCCCATGTTCTCGAGCGTGTGCAGGTAGCGGTAGCTCATCTTGGTAACGAGCGTACGGCCGTCAACACCCATGCCGCCGATGGACTCGGTGACCCACTGCGGGTCGCCGGTGAACAGGGCCTGGTACTCGGGGGTACGGGCAAACTTGACCATGCGGAGCTTCATGATGAAGTGATCCACGAACTCCTGGATCTGCTCCTCGGTGAAGGTACCGTTGGCAAGGTCGCGCTCAGCGTAGATGTCGATGAACGTGGAGGTACGGCCGATGGACATAGCGGCGCCGTTCTGCTCCTTGACGGCAGCGAGGTAGGCGAAGTACATCCACTGGATGGCCTCCTGCGTGTTGGTAGCAGGGTTGGAAATATCGAAACCATAGGTCTCGGCCATCATCTTGAGCTCACCGAGGGCACGGATCTGCTCCTGCAGCTCCTCGCGATCGCGGATGTTGTCGGCGGTCATGACCGTCGGGGTGGAAGCCTTCTGGGCCTCCTTGTCCTTGATCAGGTAGTCGACACCGTACAGGGCGACACGACGGTAGTCGCCGATGATGCGGCCGCGGCCATAGCCATCGGGCAGACCGGTGATGATGTGAGCCGAGCGGCAAGCACGCATCTCGGGGGTGTAGACATCGAAGACGCCGGCGTTGTGGGTCTTGCGCTCGAAGGTGTAGCGCTCGACAACGTTCTCGTCGACCTTGTAGCCGTGCTGGCTGGCGGCCTGGCAAGCGATGCGGATACCACCGTTGACGTGCAGAGCGCGCTTGAGCGGCTTGTCGGTCTGGAGGCCGACGATGGTCTCCTTCTCGCGGTGGGCGTTATCGATGTAGCCAGCGGGGTGGCTCACGATACCCGTGACGGTCTTGGTGTCCATATCGAGGACACCACCCTGCTCGCGCTCCTTAAGCAGCAGGTCGAGAACCTCGCCCCACAGCTCCTTGGTACGCTCGGTCGGGCCGGCGAGGAACGACTCGTCGCCCTCGTAGGGGGTGTAGTTCTTCTGGATGAAGTCTCGGACGTCAACCTCTCCCGTCCAGATGCCTTCCTTGAAGCCTTCCCATGCCTCCTGCATTGTGTAACCACGCTCCTAGTTACGTGTAATGCGGCGCTCTCTCACACCGCTGCTTATTGAATTCTTGAATTATCGGCTTGCACTACCGGCTTCTTCCGTTCTTCACCACACGTTGGTACAGGGAAAAACGTTTGTCCACCTTGGAACTGCAACCCAAAACCCAAGATTTCACCCGTTTGAGAAGGATAACATAGCTACCCCCTTCATCAGGGCTGTTATATGTTTCTTTTTTTATACCATTAGGGCGTTTTTAACAAATCCGCAGGAAATGCGAGCGCGAACAACTACCGTTCACCGATTTGTTTGGTATTTTTCCTTGCCTTTGTACGACGTTCACTCTAGCTGTTATGCCAGCTTTAGCATGGTAAAGTGCCTCTGAGTAGGCTTTGGGACATGCCTAACGATCTGCCCCAAACTTTACTGGCACCGACGGTGTACGGAGGTCGCCTAAAGGTAGTTTTCTAGGCATGTCCCAAAATCTACCGTATATGGCGCGCGTGCAGGGGTATCATCTTTCACCGAAAATAGTTTCTAGTGTTAGGGGTTTTCGGTGGAAGATACCGATTTCCATGAGCTTGGGAGTCAGCTCCTTACCGAGTTTGGCGGCATTCACCAGCGCGTTTCGCGCTTTGTGGACAAAGCTCTCAGCGGCGAGATGGCTGTCATGCGCGCCCTTATGCTCGCTGGCGGTTCGCTCACGCCGAGCGAACTCGCTGATCGCGCCTGGGTCTCGAACGCCCGCATTGCCAATATCCTACGCGCTCTCGAAGCCAAGGGCTGGGTTGAGCGTGAGCACTCAAAGACCGACCGTCGTCACGTACACGTCATAGTGACCGACAAGGGATTCCAGGATCTCGAAATCAAACGCCGGGAATTCGAGGACCGCACCGCGGCTTTCCTCGAACAGCTCGGCGAAACAGATACCCAAGAGATGGTGCGTCTTCTAAGGCGTGCCAACGTAATTATCGACCACAATCAAGAAAGGAGAGATGCCGAGTGAGGATTCTCAAGCTCTTTAAAAAGCATGTCCTGGCACTGCTCGCAGCTATCGTACTTATCGTAATCAGCTGCAACGCCGATCTGGCGCTGCCTACCTATATGAGCGACATCGTCGACGTGGGCGTGCAGCAAGGCGGCATCGCCTCGCCCGTGCCCGACACCATTCGCGCCGAATCGCTCGACGACCTCGAACTCTTTATGAGCGCCAAGGACGCCAAAGCTGTGGAGGCCGTGTTTAGTAAGGCGGACAATAACGGCATTCGAACGTACAAGGGCACCGAGGAGGAGCGCGGCGACGGCGACAAGATTGCCGACATCATGAGCCTGCCTGAGACCGTCGTGCTCGCCTTCAACCAGGGCATTGACGCCGACTCCATGGGCGACATGACCGGCGCATCCACCGAGGCAAGCGATGGCGGCGCCGCTCAGGCCATGCCCACCCCCGAGCAGATGGCAGCGATGACGCCCGAGCAGCTCGCCGAGATGCAGCAGAAGGCCGCAGCCGCGCAGAGCATGCAAAAGCAGATCGACGCCGACGGCGGCAAGATCACCATGAAGAGCCTGCGTCTGGGCGTTGAAGGCGGCCTAATCGACCAGGGCAAGCTCGTCGAGGGCGCCAACGATATGGCTGACAAAATGGGCTCCATGTCGGGCTCCATCGTCACCCAGCGCGCCGTGAGCTACGTGCAGGACGAGTACAAGGCACAGGGCATCGACCCCGCCGACGTGCAGAACGCCTACCTGGGCCGCATGGCGACCACGATGTTTGGCCTGTGCCTGGTGTCGCTGGTCGCCACCATCCTGACCGGCGCCGTGGCTTCGCGCACCGCCTGCTCCATCGCCCGCGACCTGCGCCGCGAGACCTTCAACAAGGTTATGCACTTCTCGCCGGCCGAGGTGGGCAAGTTTAGCCAGGCCTCGCTCATCACCCGCTGCACCAACGACATTCAGCAGATCCAGATGGCCGCAACCCTGTTTATCCGCATGTGCCTGATGGCCCCCGTCATGGGCATCGTCGCCGTCATGCGCGTCCTGGCCAACCACACCGGCCTGGAGTGGACCATCGCCGTGGCCATCATCGCCGTCTCGGCCGTCGTCGGCGTGCTTATGGGCCTCACCATGCCCAAGTTCAAAAAGATGCAGAGCTTTGTGGACCGCGTGAACCTTACCGCCCGCGAGCTGCTCGACGGTCTTATGCCCATCCGCTCATTCAACCGCGAGGAGCATGAGCTCGAGCGTTTTGACAAGGCTTCGCTCGACCTGATGACCACGCAGCTCTACACCAACCGCGCCATGAGCTTTATGATGCCGCTCATGATGCTCGTCATGAACTGCATCACCGTGCTCATCGTCTGGTTTGGCGCGCAGGGCGTGTCCGACGGCGTGATGCAGGTCGGCAACATGATGGCGTTTATTTCCTACACCATGCAGATCGTCATGGCGTTTATGATCCTCACCATGGTTTCGGTCATCCTGCCCCGTGCCGAAGTCGCAGCCGAGCGCGTGGAAGAGGTCATCACCTGCCCCACGAGCATCAACGACCCTGCCTCGCCCAAACTGCCTGCTGCCAGCGCGCCGCGCGGTGAGCTCACCTTCCGTGACGTAAGCTTCCAGTATCCCGACGCCCGCGCCGATGTCATCAGCGGCGTGAACTTCACCACACATGCCGGTCAGATGCTCGGCATCATTGGCTCCACGGGCTCGGGCAAGTCCACACTTGTGCAGTTGATTCCGCGCCTGTACGACGTCACGGGCGGCAGCATTTCGCTCGACGGCATCGATGTGCGCGATATGACCCTTTCCGAGCTACGCCGCCGCATTGGCTATATCCCGCAGCAGGGACGCCTGTTCTCGGGCACCGTCGAGAGCAACCTTAAGTTTGCCGGCGACATGGTGAGCGACGAGGACATGTACCGGGCGGCACGCATCGCCCAGGCCGAGGACTTTATCGCCGAGCGCGAGGGCGGCTACGACTCCCCCATCAGCCAGGGTGGCTCCAATGTTTCGGGCGGTCAGCGCCAGCGCCTGGCCATCGCCCGCGCCCTGGCCAAAAAGCCCGAGGTCGTGGTGTTCGATGACTCGTTTAGCGCGCTTGACTACAAGACCGACGCGCGTCTGCGCGAGGAGCTGGCCAAAAACGTCACCGACGCCGCACTCGTGGTCGTGGCACAACGCATCGCGACCATCATGCACGCCGACCAGATCATCGTACTCGACGACGGTCACGTAGTGGGCACCGGTACGCACGAGGAGCTACTGCGCAGCTGCCCGGCGTACCTGGAAATCGCACAGTCGCAGCTTTCCGCCAAGGAGCTGGGGCTTACCCAAGAAGAAATTGCAGCCGTTATGGAAGGAGGCGAGCGCTAATGGCAGACGAGACCAAGACCCAAATTCCCAAGCCCACCCGTCAGCGTGGACCCATGGGCCGCATGGGCGGCATGCGTCGCGGCGAAAAGGCCAAGGACTTTAAAGGCACCATGAGGCAGCTGCTCGGCTATATCGGCCAGCACAAGATTGCCGTGTTTGCCGCCGTCGCCTTTGCCGTGTGCTCGGTCATCTTTAATATTGTGGGACCCAAGATGCTCGGTCAGGTTACGACCAAGCTGTTTGAGGGCCTGGTTGCCAAAGTCAACGGTACCGGCGATGTCGACTTTAACTGGATCGCTAAGACGCTCGGCTTTTTGCTCTGCCTGTATCTGGCGAGCTCTGCCTGCAGCCTGATCCAGGGCTGGCTCATGACCGGTGTCACGCAAAAGATCTGCTACCGCATGCGCAAGGAGATTGCCGCCAAGATTGCCGTCGTGCCGATGAGCTACTTCAACGGTCACAGCAAGGGCGACGTGCTCAGCCGCATCACCAACGACGTCGATACGCTCGGCCAGTCGCTCAACCAGAGCGTGACGCAGCTTATTACGTCCGTCACGCAGATTATCGGCGTCCTCGTCATGATGCTGTCGATCAGCCTGCCGCTCACCGGCGTCACCGTGCTCACGCTGCCGGCCGCCGCGATTATCTTGATGGTGATGATTCACTTCTCGCAGCCGTACTTCCGCGAGCAGCAGCAGGTCCTGGGCACCGTCAACGGCATTATCGAGGAGGATTTTGCCGGCCAGAACGTCATTCAGGTGTTCGACCGCGCCGAGGCTTCGATCGAGGAGTTCGACCGCCAAAACGACCGCCTCTTTATTAGCGGCTGGCGCTCGCAGTTCCTGTCGGGCCTGATGATGCCGCTTATGAGCTTGGTGGGTAACATGGGCTACGTGGGCGTCGTCGTCGTGGGTGCGCAGCTCGCGCTGACCGGCAATGCCACGCCCGGCGACATCCAGAGCTTTATCCAGTACGTGCGCAACTTTACGCAGCCGGTGCAGCAGCTGGGCAACGTGAGCAACACGATGCAGTCGATGGCCGCCGCAACCGAGCGCGTCTTTGAGTTCCTGGCCGCACCCGAGGAGGAGCAGAAGGCCGACGCGCAGATTCCCGAGAAGCGCCCCGGTCACGTGGAGTTTGACCATGTCAAGTTTGGCTACACGCCCGACAAGACCATCATCCACGACTTTAGCTGCGAGGCGCAGCCCGGCCAGACCATCGCCATCGTCGGTCCCACCGGCGCCGGCAAGACCACGCTCATCAAGCTGCTGCAGCGCTTCTACGATGTGGACGGCGGCTCGCTGCGCGTCGAGGGCATCGACGTGCGCGACTGGGACCGTGCGGCACTTCGCGGCGAGTTTGCCATGGTGCTGCAGGATACCTGGCTGTTTAACGGCACGATCCGCGAGAACATCCGCTACGGACGCCCCGATGCAAGCGATGCCGAGGTCGAGGCCGCCGCGCGCGCCGCGCGCTGCGACCACTTTATCCATACGCTCGCCGGCGGTTACGACTTTATGATCAACGAGGAGGGCACCAACCTGTCGCAGGGTCAGCGCCAGCTCGTGACCATCGCCCGTGCCATTTTGGCCGACCGTCCGGCGCTGATTTTGGACGAGGCGACCTCCAACGTTGACACTCGTACCGAGGAGCTTATTCAGCGTGCCATGGATGCGCTGATGCAAGGCCGCACCAGCTTTGTTATCGCACATCGCCTGTCGACGATTCGCAACGCCGACGTGATCCTAGTAATCCGCGACGGCGACATCGTCGAGAAGGGCACGCACGACGAGCTGCTCGCCCAAGGCGGCTTCTACGCCGACCTGTACAACTCGCAGTTCGACGAGGCGGCGTAAATTCTGCCGCAGGGAACGAATAACGCCCGAGAACGGGGGCGCAGGACAACCTGCGCCCCCGCTTTGTGCCCTTCGAGCCTCGAAACGCGCTCCCCGAGACCTCATTGACGGCGCTTTCCAGACCCCGTGGGCAAAAAAGGGCAAATATGAGTACTGTTACCTTTTTGGTAACAGCCAAAACCGCCTCAAACGACCTCCTTGCGGCCTCTATGCGCCTTCAAATTAATCAAAACGCCCGTTAGCGGGCTTCTGCGTGCCAACGTTAATGAACATATTTTTCACTTTGTCTATTATCTTGCTAGACTGATATGTTACTAGGTTAGCAACCGTACTCATATTTGGCATTTTTTGCCCACAGGGTGTTTCCTGGGGAACCGACAACAGCCTTAGGGTCGCGCGCGGTGCCACTCCCTCCCGACATCCGCCGACGTTTACCCAGATAAAACCTGCCAAAATAAACCTGTCCCTTTTTGGCAGGTTTCGGGGTAACAAGGGCTTGCACTTTAGCGTGCGACAGCGGATAATGCCGAACACTCGACAATACGCTTATTGCTCTTTCTTTAGATTGAGGAGGCCCCTATGGCCATGGAATTCAAACGCAGGCTGCCGATCCCCATGGAGATCCGCGAGGAAATGCCGCTTTCTGCCGAGCTTACCGCCAAAAAGCAGGCATTTGACGCCGAGGTCGCCAAAGTCTTTACCGGCGAGGACGCACGCAAGGTGCTCATCATCGGCCCGTGCTCTGCCGACCGCGAGGATTCGGTGCTTGAGTACATGAACCGACTGGCCAAGACCGCCGAGGAGGTCAAGGACAAGCTCATTATCATTCCGCGCGTCTACACCAATAAGCCGCGTACCAAGGGCACCGGTTACAAGGGTCTTCTACACAACCCCAACCCCGAGGCTCCCGACGACCTGCTCGAGGGCGTCAAGGCCATCCGCCATATGCACCTGCGCGTTATTGAAGAAACGGGCTTCTTTACCGCCGATGAGATGCTCTACCCGTCCAACTACCAGTACCTCGTTGACCTGCTGAGCTATGTTGCCGTGGGCGCACGCTCGGTCGAAAACCAGGAGCATCGCCTGGTGTCGAGCGGCATTTCGGTGCCCGTCGGCATGAAGAATCCCACTGCCGGCTCTACCACCGTTATGCTCAACTCCATTTACGCCGCGCAGGCGCACCAGAGCTTCATCTTCCGCAACTGGGAGGTCGAGTGCGGCGGCAATCCGCTCGCGCACGCCGTTATGCGTGGCTACATCGGTCTCGATGGGCGCACCTACCCCAACTACCACTACGAACACCTGGAGCGCCTGGCCGAGCGCTACACCGAGCACGCCGGCTATGCTAATCCGGCAGCGGTCATCGACTGCAACCACGACAACTCGGGTAAGCGTCCGCTGGAGCAGTATCGCATTTGCAAGGAAGTGCTCGACAGCTGCCGCCGCAACGAGTCCATCTCCAAGCTGGTCAAGGGCTTTATGATCGAGTCCTACCTGGAGGACGGCAACCAGCCGGTCGACGGCGGCGTCTTTGGCAAGTCCATCACCGACCCGTGCCTGGGCTGGGAAAAGACCGACTACCTCATCCACGAGATCGCGGAGCGGATTTAGAGTTACGGCGTTTTACCAAACGCCGTAACGGCTCGACGCTGCAAGCCCGCCAGAGCGGCAATCTGCCTTTCAGCTTCGGCGGCATGACCAGAAGGTCAATGCCGCCTCGCTTCAAGGCACCTTGCTCGCTCTGGCGGGCTTTCGCTGACTTTTGCTCTACCTGCGGTGTTGGCGGGGTAGCTAATTTAGGATGGGGCTCTTTTAGCTGCCCGCAAAGTAGTCATTGGGGACGTTCTTGTTTGACTAGTCGTTTAAGAACGTCCCCAACGGCTACCCGGGGAGTTGCCTTCCCTCGTGGCGGTCTTCTAGCAGAAAAACCAAGTGAGTAGGCTTTTTGCAGAAGGCCGAGCACGCCCCAAAACGACATAGCTCTGACCTGCGGTTTTATTGAGCATTTGTCGCGATGTGCTCGGCAGGTTCAAAACAGTCTACTCACTTGTATCTGAGACGCACCAGGTTGGCAAAAACCGCCGCGAAAGGGCCCCTGGTCCCTTCGCGGCGGTCATACGCCTCTGATTTTGCGACGATTTTGCCCGCTTGTTACTCGCTGTAGCGGGTGGCTATGGCGGCTCGCACCATGCCGGCGCTCATGAGGTAGGTCACCAGGAAGTAGCCACCGTATGCTGCCAGGAAGATTGCACAGGTGAGGCCCACGGTGCCGCCGATGCTCATATTTCCGAAAATGCTCACCAGCTCGATGATCACCTTAAGTGCCACAAAGGAGTGCGCCAGGCCCACTGCCAGCGGGAACAGGAAGAATACCGCTTGCTGCGCCATCACCGAATGTCGAATCTGGCGGTCGTCGCAGCCGATCTGTGCCAGCACACGATAGCTGCGGCTGCCGTCGGCCACGTTGGAGAGTTGCTGAATCGACAGAATCGCCGCGCATGCAACGACCAATACAAAGCCGATGTAGATGGCTAGGTAGCTAATAAGACCGTTCATTTGCGCTGCCTGCGTGTACATCTCGGAGCGTGTGATGAAGGTTCCCCACGACCCCGACTCCTTGCCGTCAACGAGCAGATTGTCGAGCACAGTGTATTTAATGCTCTCGTCTGCCTCGGTCGTATCCATCCCCTGTTTGTAGTTAACGAGCAGGCTACTGGAATACGGCTGCAGATTAAGCTGGGACAACAGCTCGTCGGCAACGACGACGGTACCCGGATTACTGCCCATCGCCGAGTTGGCGATGGCCGCCGTATCTTCGTCCGACTTATCGGTTGCGGGCTTGAGCGTATGCCCGCCCAAGGTAAGGGCATGGCCGCCAGCCATATACTTGGTGTACAGGTCGACCAGCTCGCCGCCCATATCACACGTGAGCAGATACTGGTCGTGACCGATGTGCACCGGCTCCTCGCCCATCATCTGGCGCAGTTTGTTGTACTGGCTCGCCGGCGTCACAAACAGGCCCATCGTATCGGCATTGCTACCCCCGAACGCCTTGGGAAGCTTTTCGCCCATGGTCTTGCACATCTCACTTGGAGTCACCGAAGGATCCGAGCCGCCAAGCGGGTAACTCAGATACGAATCAATCTGCACATGCTCACCGGCAACATCGGCGATATTGACCTTCTTGCCGGTCTCGTCGTTGTTGTCCGCCGACTTGCCCTTGCCGTGCCATGCGGGGTACAAATCGACCGTTGCATCGGCCAGCACCATGCGATCGGCTTCAGACGGATTGATGTACTCTTTGTAGTAGTCGAGCGTATCGGGCGTGTAATAGACATACGTCTGTGACACGTCAACAGGGTTATAGCGCTCCAGGTTTTCGTTCATCACATTGGCAATCGACATACCGCACGTCACCGAGGTGATGGCCAAAAACAGGAGCATCGCGATGACGCCCATCGAAAAGCACACCGTGTTGACCTTGGCCGCAAGCTGGCGCACGGTAAACATGTTGAGGCCGCGCCAATACACGCCGCGCAGGCTCTGCAGCAGCTTGATGAGCATGCCCGAGAGTCCCCAGAACAGGGCAAAGGTGCCCACGGTAACCATAGCGGTCGTAATACCAAACTGGTTCATGGCCTCTTGCAGCTTGCTGTCCGTCGCGGTTAGCGGGAACCCATCACGTAGCAGACGGTAATAGGCCACGCCCACAAGCACCACGCCCACGGCAAAGATGGTAATCGCAATCCAGGGGTTGCGCGTCTTGATGCTCTCGTTGCGACGCTCGGCACCCATAAGCTCGATGAGTTTGGTACGACGCACGGCGCGGAGGTTCAGCAGTAGCGTGAGCACAAACATTACGAGCATGCAGGCAAGGGTCAGATTGAACGCATGCACCGAGAAAAAGAAGTGGAAATTGGCGATCTGTGTCTTAAAGAGCGAGGCCGTAAAGAACGTCATGAGCTGGGAGAGTCCCACACCCAGCACAATGCCGGCGACAAAGGCCACGACCGACACTATCACGGTCTCGAGCGCCATGATCGTGGCGACGCGCCCACGCCCCATGCCGAGCACCTGGTACAGGCCAAACTCCTTCTTGCGGCGTTTCATGATGAAGTTATTGGCATACACCATCAAAAAGGCCATGACACCGGCCAAAAAGTACGTCAGGTCGCCGAGCATACTGCCCATAACCTGCGCCAAGCCCTTTTCATCGATTCCGGCGATGTCGACCTGCATTGAGATGGTGTTAAAGGCATAGAAGACCGTGACGCCCAGGGTGAGCGTCAAAAGGTAGACGAGGTAGTCGCGGCCGGCGCGGCGGACGTTGCCCCAAGCGAGTTTACAGAGCATCGGAGCCCTCACCGCCCATCATGGCAACGACCTCCATAATGCGGTCGAAGAACTCTCGGCGGTCGGTGTCGCCGCGGCGCAGCTCGGTGAAGATCTTGCCGTCGCGAATAAACAGCACACGGCTCGTGTAGCTGGCGGCAAAACTGTCGTGCGTAACCATGAGCACGGTGGCGCGCAGGCGGCGGTTAAGGGCCTCCAGGCTCTCGAGCAGCAGGCGAGCGCTCTTGGAATCGAGGGCGCCGGTGGGCTCGTCGGCCATGATCATGGTGGGGTCGGTGACGAGCGCGCGAGCCGCGGCAACGCGCTGCTGCTGGCCGCCGGACATCTGGTAGGGATACTTGTCGAGCACCTGACTGATGGACAGGCGCGCTGCCACATCCTGCACGCGGGTCGAGATCTCCGCCGAGTTTGTACGGGCGATGGTGAGCGGCAGGGCGATGTTCTCGCGTGCCGTGAGCGTATCGAGCAGGTTAGAGTCCTGGAAGATAAAGCCCAGCTCCTCGCGGCGGAACTGCGAGAGCTTGGCCTGCTTCATGCGTGTTACGTCCTGGCCGTTGATGCGGATGGTGCCGCTCGTAGCACTATCGATGGTCGAGACGCAGTTGAGCAACGTCGACTTGCCCGAGCCCGAGGCGCCCATGATGCCAACGAATTCGCCGCGGTTGACGGTAAAGCTGACGTCGTTGAGCGCGCGGGTCACGTTGCCCAGCGCTCCATATACCTTTTCGAGATGCGCGACCTCCAGTACCGGGGTCGCCATGTGCGTGGTTTGCATACCGAGTCCTTTCTTGCGATTAGTCTACGGCATCTATAGTCGCAAGAAGCCGAGTCGGCTACCATCGATATGGCTTACGCTTGCCTTACCGTTGCGTAAGGTAAGGATAGCTAGCCTGTCACGTGTTGATGTTGAGAGAGGACTCCTGTTGAAGACTGTTCATGTTGCCGCTGGGATCATTCGCAAGGAAGGATCCGACGAGCTGCTGGCCGTGCAGCGCGGCTACGGCGACATGCAGGGACTTTGGGAGTTCCCCGGTGGCAAGCTCATGCGCGGCGAGACGCCAGAAGACGCCGTGCGCCGCGAGCTCATGGAAGAGCTGCAGGTGAAGGTCACCAACCTGCGTGACTTCCACACCGTTGAGTATGACTACCCCGATTTCCATCTCTCCATGGAGTGCTACTACTGCTCGCTAGCCGATGAATCCGATGAACCCCAGAAGCATGACCACCAACTCGATATCCGCTGGATTCCGCGTACCTCGCTTGCCACGGTGGAGTGGATGCCCGCCGACAAAGGGCTTATCGATGCTCTGATTGAGTTGAAGGAAGATCGGCTTGAGACAAGCTCTGCCGATGACGCCGCGCCCAACACAGCCGACAAACCCTCCGCCAAATCCAAGCGCAAACCTAAGCGCCGCAGCAAAATGCGCCCCAAGCCCGGCCTGCTGGACGGCATCGACACCTCGGACCTTTCCGCCGACGAGCGCGAACTGGTGCGCCGTCGCGCCGCCATCAAAAAGTCCATGAAGGGCAACAAGCGCGCCAACACCAAGCCCGAGCTGCTCGTACGACAGCGCCTGCGGGCAGCGGGCCTTACGGGTTATCGCTTGGAATGGAAGGTTCCCGGCAAGCCCGACATCGCCTTCCCCGGGCGCAAGATCGCCATCTTCGTCAACGGTTGCTTTTGGCATCGCTGCCCTAAGTGCAATCCGAGCCAGCCCAAGCGCAATGTTGAGTTTTGGGAGGCAAAGTTCCGTCGCAACGTCGAGCGTGACCACGCTGCCGTGGCAGCACTCACTCAAATGGGCTGGACGCCCATAACTATCTGGGAATGCGAGCTCAAAAAAGATCGCATCGACGCCACGATGGAAAAGGTCATCGAGCAGGTACGGGCTGCAGAGCCGCAGCGCTAACAGCGAGCATTCACACGCCCCACACAGGCGAGCCACATCCACGTCACAAACCTTAGAAAGCCCTTAAGCTCAAAACCTTTCAAGAGTGTTACTCAATAGCCTTGACCTGCGGTTTCATGGTTACACCAAACCAGGTTAAGCCTTTCTTTAGCGCTTCTTTGCGACGGCCGCGGCATAATACTGCCAACGCACGGGACCTAGCAGCAAACCCCGCGCGCAACCTTTTGGTGGACATCGAGGAGGCCGCATAAGCATGCATTCTTCCAATGACGCAGCACAGCAGCCATCCCTAAAAT
Organism: Collinsella sp.; assembly: GCA_019414515.1. GTDB lineage: Bacteria > Actinomycetota > Coriobacteriia > Coriobacteriales > Coriobacteriaceae > Collinsella. Next base: position 60,529 of record DXLX01000023.1, on the reverse strand, counting down.
ATGCAGACCTTTTCTCCTTCCCCCCGACACAGAGAAACGGCCTCCCCGACTCCCCCACCACAAAAGCCAAACGCTCAACCGACCAGAGCCACAACTTGCGAGCATCCTTCGATAAGCTCCAAGCATCCCTAGACAAGGCGTTCCCCGAACAGGCAAGAGCAATCTAAGCCCATCGCGCTTTATACTGATGCCATGCGAAACATGGATCACATAGAATTGCACCGCGGAGGACGCGAGGAAGCGTTTCCCGAGACCGCCGAAGACTGGCCCTATATTGCCGAACGCGCAGAATTCGCTCGCTATCCGGGCAATTCCGTCCCCTGGCACTGGCATTCCGAAGTTGAGCTTTTCTACATGGAGCAGGGAGCGATTGACTATCGAACGCACGCGGCTCATGAGCACGTACGCTTTGAGGAAGGGTCCGCCGGCTTTATCAACGGCGGCGTTTTGCACAGCACGCTGCAATCACCCAATTCGGCGCCAGCCATTCAAATGCTGCATATCTTTCAGCCGTCGATGCTCGGCGATCCCGCGGGACGTCTCCAAAAGCGCTACATCAACCCATTGCTTCAATGTCGAGGCGTCGATGTGCTCAAATGGTCGCCCACCAATCCCGACGATATGCCCTTTATCGATTTGCTGAAGAGCTCCTTTAGCCACGACCTTCAACGGCCGCAGAACGAGATGGCGCTTCGAAATAGTTTGTCAGAGCTCTGGATTCAGATTAACGCCAAGACCGAACCGCTCTTTTCTTCCGACGGCACCTCTTGGATGACCAGCCGCGACGTACAGTTCAAGGCAATCCTGGACTTTATCCGCGCAAACTATGCAGCCGCTATAGATGTGCCCCAGATGGCATCTGCAGCCGGCGTAAGCGAAAGAGAGTGTTACCGCATTATCGAAACTTGTGCAGGAACGACCCCGGCGGCATATCTACGCGCATACCGCATAAACCGTGCTTGCGAACTTTTGGCACACACCACGAGAACGGTACAGACAGTCGCGCGCCAATGCGGATTTATAACAGCAAGCCATCTTGGCCAGGTATTTAAAGAACAAATGGGGTGCACTCCTTCGAGCTATCGAGCAGCGAGGCAGAATCTCGATAGCACCAGGCAGAAATCCCGCTAGCCCTTCTTCTGTCACTGCATCAAACTTGCAGGCAAACAACAGAGAGGAGCAATCATATGAAGCACTTTGACCATATCGTATTTGACGTTGATGGGACATTGGCAGATACAGAAGAAAGCGTTCTGTCATCGCTTGTCCAGATTGTCCAAGAAGAGACCAGCAAAACGCTTCCCCGACACGAGCTTGACTTTGCCCTCGGCATACCCGGCAAGGATGCCCTTGAGAAACTTGGGATCTACTCGCAGGCAACGTTGGATCGCTGGTGCCAAGTTGCCGCCAGCTTTAAAAGCACCATCAGCGTGTTTCCAGGTTTGCTTGAAGTCATCGCAACACTCGCCGATAGCGGCTGCAAACTTGGCATCGTCTCCTCACGTGCGCGCGACGAATACGCAAAAGAAATTGCACCCCTTGGTTTCGATAAGTATTTTGAGCACATCATCCTTATCGAAGACACAACCGAACATAAACCCGCACCCGCACCCATGCTCGAATATCTCCGACGTGCGGGCGCGAATCCTGGCAACGTCGTCTACGTTGGCGACACCGTCTACGACGAACAATGCGCAACTTCAGCAGGGGTCAGTTTTGCCCGAGCAGCATGGGGATCACACCAAGATATCCCAACGCCACCTACAACCTCAAAACCCCCAACGACCTACTAACCCTAACAACCAAATAACCCACGCGTCCCACCCATTCAGCCCCAACGCCACAAGGGCGATTGAGCAGGACGGTTTGGGCGGGTCCCGTACTTAGTTTCCAAAATCATTCCGCAGCGCGAAGGCCCCCGTTGTCAACGCTTCGAAGAAGCGAGACAACGGGGGCCTTCATGCGCGAGGACGTTTTGGAAACTAAGTACGGGACCCGCCCAAACCGTCCGGTGGGATCAGAGTACCCTTGTTGTTACTCTGCTTTGCCCACAGAGTTGAGGTTGGTCATGCGGATCTTAACCAGCTCGGTGATCTCACGCATGCCCTCCTTGGCCGGCTTCTTGGGATCGAAGCAGGCGGGGTTCTCGGCCATGTAGGCCATGAAGCCCTTGGTGTAGGCCTGACGCAGCTCGGTGGCGTAGTTAACCTTGCAGATGCCGTTCTTCACAGCCTCGGCAACCTGCTCATCGGGCACACCAGAGGTGCCGTGCAGAACCAGCGGCACGTCGACGGCGTCGCGGATGGCCTTGACCACGGACTGCTCGATGTGCGGATCGCTCGTGTACACACCGTGGCTGGTGCCAACGCCAATTGCGAGGGAGGTGCAGCCGGTACGCTCGACGAACTCCTTGGCCTCGGCCGGATCGGTGTAGGGGCTCTCGCCCTCAACCGCGGGACCGTCGTCCTCCTTGCCGCCAACCTTACCGAGCTCAGCCTCGACGGGCACGCCCATGGCGCGGCCAGCATCGGCGACGGACTTGGTCAGGGCAATGTTGTCCTCGAAGGACTCGTGCGAACCGTCGATCATGACAGAGGTGTAGCCCGTGCGGAAAGCCTGCATGCAGCGGTCATAGCCATCGCCGTGATCGAGGTGCAGAGCGACGGGCACGGAAGCGCGCTCGGCGGCAGCCTTGACCATGCCGTAGAAGTAGTCCAGACCAGCGGTCTTGATGGTGCCCGGGGTGGTCTGCATGATGACGGGGGACTTGGTCTCCTCGGCAGCGGCCAGAACGGCCATAACAAACTCGAGGTTCTCGACGTTGAACGCGCCGACGGCGTAGTGGCCGGCCTGAGCGTCCTTGAGCATCTTTTCGGTGGTAACAAGTGCCATGAGCGTTTGCTCCTCTCCCTCGCCCGCATCTGGACATCGGGCGTAGTTGTTCACAAGGCGTTTTACCTTGCGTTTTGCTGCGCTCATTGTATGAAAATCGACGGCGTCGCACGTATGAGATATCACCGGCACACAGGTCAAGACACTCGTTTTTGAAAAGCAAACGGAAGGGATTCGCGCCGGATCCCTCTATACGACATTGCAGTTTTCAAGCGAATCATCTTTCTTTTATAGAAAAGATAAGTAATCGAAAGGCGTTTTCTTACTCAAAAAGAAAATGAACGAAAATGGACTCAACACAATTCCTGCAAATTTCAGTTGAGGATGGAGCAGCTATGGCCCATGCAACAACCCGAGCCTTCGCCGATGAGCGTCGTGCCGCCATCATGGAGATGCTTGAGCATAATGCCTCGGTGCAGGTAGCAGAAATCGCCCAGACCTTTGGTGTGTCCTCCGTTACCGCCCGTGCCGACCTAGACGCGCTCGCCGAGTCCGGCAAGCTGCGCCGCACGCATGGTGGCGCTGTGTCGCTCCAGAAGCGACTGACCGTATCCACCCAGGATCGCCGTATCAACGTCAATGTTGCCGCCAAGCAGGCCATCGCACAAAGCGCCATTGAACTCGTCGGCAACGGTGACACCCTGCTCGTCGACTCGGGCACCACCGCTCTCGAGTTTGTCCGGCTCCTCGACCAGCACGATGGCATCACCGTCATCACGGCCGACATTACCATTGCCGATTACATCGACGAGAGCATGCCCTCGGTCGATGTCGTCATGCTGGGCGGGGCACTGCGCAAAGGTCATCGCTATCTGTACGGCCCACTTACCATGCAGGCGCTCCAAATGGTCCACGCCGACCTTGCCGTCATGTGCCCTGGAGCTTTTGTTCCCGGCTGCGGCTTTACGACCGACTTTCCGCAGATGGCCGAGACCAAAGCGGCTATGGTCGGTGCCGCCCGTCAAAGCGTCGCCCTCATGGACGCCAGCAAGGTTAACGGACGCGGCATGTACCGCTTTGCCAAGCTGACCGATGTCGACACCATCGTGATGGACCGTGATCCCGATGGCGCCGTCGCCACCTCAATCGCCGAGACCGCCGACGACGCCCGCCCAAATCTCGTCATCGCCGGCGCTTAAACAAAAACCACCACAAAGGTGCCTGTCCCCTTTGTGGTGGTTGTGATGGTTGAGCGTCAAAAGTGAACGTGTCGCTACTTGGAAAGCTCGTCGGCGAGGGCCTCGATCTGAGCGCGCGAGGCGTCGTTGAGCGAACCCAGCACGGTCACCTTGTTCTGCGCCAGAGTGATGTCCTTCATGCCCTCGAGTTCCTTGGTCATAACCTTGGCAGCGGTGGGCGCCCAAGAGCCGGCCTCGACGAGTGCCACCGTACGGTTCTGATAGGCGTGCTCGGCAAGCGTATGGATAAAGGTGCTCATGAACGGGAAGATCTCGCCCTGATAGGTGATGGAGGCGAGCACCAGACGGTCATAGCGGAACGCATCCTCAACGGCCTCGGCCATATCGTCGCGTGCCAGGTCAAAAACGGAAACCTTCTGGCCGCGAGCCTCGAGCGCAGAAGCGAGCTCCTCAACAGCAGCCTTCAGATGGCCATACACGCTCACATAGGCGATCGTGATGCCCTCGTCCTCGGGCTGATAGCTCGACCAGGTGTTGTAGGTGTCGAGGTAATAGCCCAGATTCTCGGTCAGCACGGGGCCGTGGAGCGGACAGATAATCTGAATGTCCAGGTCGGCGGCCTTCTTGAGCACGGCCTGCACGAACTTGCCGAACTTACCGACGATGCCAAAGTAGTAGCGGCGCGCCTCGCAGGCCCAGCCTTCCGGGTCCTCGATGTCGTTGGCGCCGAACTTGCCAAAGCCGTCGGCACTAAAGAGCACCTTGTCGGTAGACTCGTAGGAGAAGATCACCTCGGGCCAGTGCACGTTGGGGGCGCAGACAAACGTTAGGCTGTGGCCACCCAGGTCGAGCACGTCGCCCTCTTTGACGACTATCTTACGCTCGGGGTAGTCGGTGCCAAAGTAGTTGACCATCATGCGGAAGGCGCCCATGCTGGCCACAATCTGTGCCTGGGGATAGCGCTCCATAAAGGCGGCGATACCGGCGGAGTGATCGGGCTCCATGTGATGGACGACCAGGTAGTCGGGCGTACGGCCATCGAGCGCGGCCTCGAGGTTGCCGAGCCATTCGTCGACAAAACCGCCATCGACTGAATCGGCGACAGCGATCTTTTCGCCCAAGATAACGTAGCTGTTGTATGCCATACCGTTCTCGGACACGTCGTACTGGCCCTCGAACAGGTCAATGTCGTGATCGTCGACACCGATGTAGCGGATATCCTTGGTGATCTCCATCAGGCAAAGCCTCCTAGATAGACAAAAGAACCCGTCTATCATAACACTCGTCTTCATAGCCACGGCTATCCGTCAGCATCCTTACCGATTGTAATTGAGGCGGAATATACTGCCGTTGACCTGCACAAACTATGCGCGCAGTATCGCCGTGCTATGTCGAATAATGAGCTGGCCGGGAATACGAATGGCAACGGTTTTGCCCGCCGTACCCGCCTCGGGAACCGCATGCTCAAACACCTCGCGTCCGCGCTGATGTAGATCGAATCGCACGGTCGTGAGCTCGTTGTGTGCTACAAAATCATCGAGCGAATCATCGACGCCCACCACGCTCACGTCCTCGGGCACGCGCAGGCCGCTATCACGCAGCGCGGCAATCGCGCCATTTGCCATCTGATCGTTTGCCGCGTAAATCGCCGTCATGGTGCGATCGTGCTCGGCCAGGTACCTGCCGGCCTCGTAGCCGCTGTTGGCAGACCAGTCGCCCTCGAGCGGCACTGCCGGCTCGATGTGTTTACGCTCGAGCGCATCCTGCCAACCGGCGCGACGAAATTGTTCGTCGACCGAGAACGACGGGCCGCCAATATAGCGAATTTGCTCGTGCCCCAGCTCAAACAGATGATCCATAAGCAATAGCGAGCAGCCGTAATGGTCGGAATCGACCGTGGTCACCCGCGGATGCGCGTACATGGTAACAATGACCGTGCCAATGCCTGGCAGTGGATCAAACGTCTCAAAATCGGGCGCCATGCGACTCATGCCGATGATGATGCCGTCCACCGGCAGTGCGGCCATACGACGCGTGGCCTCGGCAAGCGAAAACTCCTCGGTCTTGGACATCTCGACCAGCGTGATGGCGCAATTATGCTCGCGAGCAGCGCTGGCGATGCCGTCGATCATTGAGAGGTTGCCAAACTTGGTGACATCGTTGATGCATAGGCCGACCGAATGGTAACGGCCGTCGCGCAGCGAGCGACCGGCATAACTCGGACGAAAGCCGAGCTCTTGCATCGCGGCCTGCACGCGCTGGCGCGTCTGTTCGTTAACGTTGGGCAAGCCGTTGGCGACGCGCGAAACCGTCTGCTGCGAAACGCCAGCAGCGCGGGCGACGTCGGCCATGGAGACCGGACGCGTACCTGTATCGTTGGACGGGCGCCTTGCCACAGGATCACCTTCACCCTTGCGAGATCTGAATAGCGTGAATGCCGGCCCGGGCAGAAATACATCCCGCGCCGAGGCCCGCTATCGTCGGACGCATGTTAACGTACTCTACTTTTTCTATCTGCATCTCTTCTGCTTTATAAGTCCATACGGCAGTACCGTTCACGGCTGTATTTCTACCGATTACCAGATTCTCAAAAAGTGACAAGCGATGTGTTATGAGTACGTTAACATAGCCCATAACGTGCGGTATTGTGAATACTTGGTTCATGCCGCTTTAAGTTGTTAACGTACTCATAACGACGCAAAACCCACCCGGGCGCGCCAAGGAAAGGACTCCCATGACCACCCCCGACGAAAAGACATTCGCCACGCTCACCAAGCTGTTCGAGGAGGAGTTTGGCCCCATCGGCGACCGCCAGGTGCTCTATGTGCACGCGCCCGGCCGCTCCGAGATCAGCGGCAATCACACCGATCACGAAGGCGGTCACGTTATCGCCGGCTCGCTCGATGTCGCTGTCGACGGCATCGCCGTGGCAACCGACTCCAACAAGATTCGCGTCGCCGACGAGGGCTATCCTACGTTTGAGATCACGCTCGACACGCTGGATGTTCAGGAGTCCGAGAAGGGCACGTCCGCAAGCCTCGTCCGCGGCATGGCGCACGAGATTGCAGCCCTTGGCGTTGAGCCCCACGGCTTCGACTTCGCCTTCACCTGCTCCGTCCCCTCGGGTGGCGGCCTTTCCAGCTCTGCCGCCGTCGAGGCCGCGTACGGTCGTGCCATGGAGACGCTCTGGGGCGCGCCCGCCATCGAGCCCGTCGCGCTCGCCCAGATGAGCCAGCGCACCGAGAACAACTATTACGGCAAGCCCTGCGGTCTGATGGACCAGGCCGCTGTGTGCATGGGCGGCCTTGCCTACATGGACTTTGAGGACCAGGCTCAGCCTAAAACCCAGAAGCTCGAGCTCAACTTTGAGGATCACGGTTATGCGCTCGTGCTCGTTAAGGTCGGTGCCGACCACGTGGCCGCCACCGACGACTACGCCGCCGTTCCGCGCGAGATGCAGGACGTCGCTGCCGAGTTTGGCAAGGCACGCCTGTGCGAGGTCGACGTTGCCGATTTTGACGCCAAGCTCCCCGAGCTGCGCGCCAAGCTGGGCGACCGCGCCTGCCTGCGCGCCGTTCACTACTGGTACGAGAACGGCCTGGTCGACAAGCGCTGGGCTGCTCTGAACGCCGGCGACATCGATCAGTTCCTGGTCCTGACGCGCGAGTCCGGCGCCAGCTCTGCCATGTACCTACAGAATGTCGTTGCCAAGCTGGGCTCCGAGCAGCCCTCGATGTATGCCCTGGCACTGGCCGAGCACGTGCTCGACGGCCGTGGCGCCGTCCGTATCCACGGTGGCGGCTTTGGTGGCACCATCCAGGCCTTCGTGCCGCTCGACCTGGTCGACACCTTTATCACCAAGATGAACGGCTGGCTAGGCGAGGGCTCTGCCCGCCACTACGCAATTTCTGACAAGGGGGCTTACGCGGCATGGCTGTAATGACTGACGTGCGCGAGGCCGCGCAGAACCTGATCGAGTACGCTATCCACCGATCGATGATCGGCCAGGACGATCGCATCTGGGCGTATAACACCATTCTCGAGTGCATCGGTGCTACGGGCCCGGCGCTCGACATGGCCTGGGCGCTCCAGGTCGAGAAACTCTCGCTCTTGCACCCCGACACCCTGCCCAACTTTGACCTTGAAGGCACACTTGCCGCGCTTTCCGAGGCCGCCGTTGCCAACGGTGCTGCCGAGGATACGGCATCGGGCCGCGATCGCATCGCCATGCGCATCATGGGTGTGCTGATGCCGAGGCCTTCGGTTGTAAACGAGGAATTCAACGGCCGCATTGGTGTCAACGAGCCCCGCGCCGCAACCGACTGGTTCTACGGTCTATGCTGCGACGCCGGCTACGTGCGCCGCGCCGCCATCGCGCGCAATATCAAATGGAGCACCCCCACCAACTGGGGCGACCTGGAGATCACCATCAACCTGTCCAAGCCTGAGAAGGACCCGCGCGATATTGCCGCGGCCGGTGCCGCCAAAAACACGAGCGAGAAGTATCCCGCCTGTCAGCTGTGCATCGAGAACGAGGGCTACCCTGGACGCTCCGCCGCAGCCGACGGCGGTGCCCATCCCGCCCGTCAGAACCTGCGAGTTATCCCTATCCAGCTCGACGGCGAGCGCTGGGGCTTCCAATACAGCCCGTACGCGTACTTTAACGAGCACTGCATTGCCATGAGCTCCGAGCATCGTCCGATGCACGTCGACCGCAAGGGGCTGACCTGCCTGCTCGACTTTGTCGACCTGTTCCCGCACTACTTTATTGGCTCCAACGCCGACCTGCCCATCGTGGGCGGCTCGATTCTGTCGCACGACCACTTCCAGGGCGGCGCGCACGAGTTCCCCATGATGCACGCCGCCGAGGTCTCGCAGTTTAGCATGCCCGGCTTTGACCAGGTCAGCGGTACCGTGTTGCAGTGGCCGCTTTCGGTGCTGCGACTGCGCTCGCACGACCGCGCCCAGCTGCTCGACGCCACCGAGAAGATTATCCTCGCCTGGCGCGAGTGGACCGATGAGTCTGTGGGCGTCATCGCGCACACAGCCGACGGCGTGGCCCACAACACCGTGACGCCCGTCATTCGCCGCGTGGACTCCCGCGGCAACGCCGGCGGCGAGATTTACGAGGCCTACCTGGCGCTTCGCTGCAATATCACGACCGACGAGCACCCGCTAGGCGTTTTCCACCCACATGCCGAGTACCACCACATTAAGAAGGAGAACATCGGCCTGATCGAAGTCATGGGCCTGGCCATTTTGCCGCCGCGCCTGGTTCCCGAGCTTGGCGCTGTCCGTGAGCATCTGCTGGCAGCCAAGGTCGATGCCAGCTACGACCTTGCCGGTGCGCTCGAGGGCGATGATCTTTGCCGCAGCCACGCCGCATGGGCTGAGGACGTCTTTGCCCGCCGCGCCGACGAGCTTACGGCCGACAACGCCATCGATATCCTGCACGAGGAGGTCGGCGTGGTGTTTGGCCACGTGCTCGACAACGCCGGCGTCTTTAAGTGGGACGAGGCAGGACGTGCCGCCCAGCAGCGCTTTATCGACTCGCTGTAGAGCACAGACCCGGACGCTCAACGGCAGCCCCCACGACATAGCCACCTACACGACAACGGCGCCCGCCGGCAACATCGCCGGCGGGCGCCGTTTTCTGATGCAAGGGTAGCTAATTTGCACCAAAACAAGGAGTGTTCCAAACTGCCGGCAGAGAAGGAACGTCCCCAGGTGCCGACCTAAACTCCCACATTATTCGATGGAAAAAAGTGGTTGCCTCACACATTATTCGATGGAAAAACGTGGTTTACTCCCACATTTTTCGATGGAAAGACCAAGACGGTCTTATACTAACCATGATCGTTAGGGGGCAGTATGCAGCGACAGCTAATGGACGAACTCATCGCTTGGAAATCTAGGGCAAACCGCAAGCCCCTCCTGCTTAAGGGGGCCCGCCAGACGGGAAAAACCTGGCTTCTCAACGAATTCGCAGGCCAGCAGTATCAAAACGTCATCCGTTTTGACTTTATGCTCGAACCGGGCGCACGTTCGCTGTTCGACGGAAGCCTTGACCCCAAACGCATCATCTCCCAGATAGAGCTCCTGCGCGGCCAGACCATAACGCCGACAGACACACTCATCATCTTCGACGAAATCCAAGAGGCACCGCGTGGCATCACCTCGCTCAAATACTTCAACGAGCTGGCGCCGGAATACCATATCGTGGCAGCCGGCTCCTATATGGGGCTCGCGCTCCGACGCGAAAACGAGTCGTTCCCCGTCGGCAAGATTGACCAGCTTACCATGCGCCCCATGGGGTTTGTCGAGTTCGTTCGTGCCGTCGATGGCGATCCGCTCGCAGATACCATCCTTGCCGCAGACATGGACCTGCTGGCAAACGTTTCCGAAAAGCTCGAGCGCCTGCTCAAGGAATACCTCGTTGTCGGTGGCATGCCAGAAGTTGTCTCCGCTTTCGCCACCTCCCACGATTTCATCGAGGCCCGCAGGCTTCAGCAGCAAATCATCGAAGCTTACGAATCCGATTTTGGCAAGCATGCGCCAGCCCGCATCGTCGAGCGCATGAGGCTGGTTTGGAAATCCCTTACCGGCCAGCTCGCAAAGGAAAACAAGAAGTTCGTCTACGGTGCGCTCCGTCCCGGGGCGCGCGCACGCGATTTTGAGGAAAGCCTCCAGTGGCTCATGGACTATGGAATCGTTCATAAGGTACCACGTGTTTCCGCCCTAAGAGCACCGCTCACAAGCTACGAGGATCTCTCGGGCTTCAAGCTGTTCTGCATCGATACCGGCATCCTCGGAGCACTCTCCGGCCTCTCGCCAGCCATTGTTCTGAACGGGCCCGCTGTTTTTACGGAGTTCAAAGGCTCGCTGACCGAGCAATACGTCGCACAGGAGCTTTTGCTCCAAGGCAAAACTCCCGCGTATTGGTCATCCTCATCCGGCAATGCAGAGACTGACTTTGCCATCGACCATGCGGGGACCGTGCTTCCGCTCGAGGTCAAGGCGGCAGAGAACCTCAAAGCAAAGAGCCTGAGGATTGCCTGCGAGAAGTTCAAGCTCGAGCGCTGCGTGAGAACATCGTTAGCGGCATATAGAGACGAGGGCACGCTCGTCAACATTCCGCTCTGGGAGATTGGGCAAATCGACAAGCTGGCATAGGCGCTGTGGAGGGGGTGTCCCGTAAGGAGTGTCCCAAACTGCCGGCAAAAAAGGAACGTCTCTATCTGCCGCATTCCCGAAGCAAGACAACGCCGATGTTTTGGCAACGGCAGCGAGCGGGCCGCATTTGAGACAAGGTGACGTGAAACGAAAGGGCGCTGACCTTCTGGTCGCGCCCTTGAAGTTGAACGTCAGATTGTCCAAATGCGGCCCGCGCAGCGTCGAGCCGTTACGCGGTTTGGTAAAACCGCGTAACTCTAAAGCTCCGTTACTTCAACGTTGTTGTAGATCTCGTCCCAGCGATCCATGACCAGGTGGCCGGTCTTGGGATCCATGGCGTTAAGCTTGCCGCAGGTATTGGCGGTCTTGAGCACCGTGACGTCGTCGGCGCCGGCAGCAATTGCATGCGCAAAGCCGGCGATGGTCGAGTCACCGGAACCCGTCGCGTTCACAGCCGCAATCGCGGGCGTCTTGGCGCGGAACGCGCGGCCCTCATGGAAGCCCACCGAACCGGCAGCGCCCATCGAAACGACAACCCAGGGGATACCGGCAAAACGGTCATCGGCGGCAAGCGCCTCGCGCAGGGCATCGACATCATCGGTCGTAAAGGACGTACCCAGCAGGCCGTTAATCTCGGTCAGGTTGGGCTTTACGAGCTCAGGCTTAGCGTCGGACTCCAGCGCGGCCTCCAGCGATGCACCCGAGGTATCGAGCAGCACCTTGGCGCCCGCCTCCTCGGCGATCTTGACGAGCTCGGCATAGTAGCCGGCATCGACGCCACGCGGCAGCGAGCCCGAAAGCGTCACAACGTCCGCCTTCGCTGCAAGCTCGGCAAACTTGGCCGTAAAGGCCTCGAGCTCGGCCGGGGCGATCTGCGGGCCGCTCTCCAGCAGCTCGGTCTGATTGCCCTCGTGCAGAATATTCAAGCAAATGCGCGTCTCACCGGCGATGGGCACAAAGTCGTTCTTGACGCCGTCGGCATCCATGAGCTCGGCCATATAGGCACCCATATGGCCACCGAGTAGACCGGTCGCGAGCACGTCATCGCCCAGCTGCAGCAGCACGCGGCTCACGTTGAGGCCCTTGCCGCCAGCGGTCTTTTCGGGCGTCACACGGTTAACATCGTCGATGATCAGCTTGTCGAGCTGATAGCGCGTATCAATCGACGGGTTCATGGTAACGGTCAGAATCATGTTGAACTCCTGTTCCGGGGCGGCATAACCCGCCCCAAACATACGATAACTCGTTAAAGAATCTCGATCTCAAAGCCGCGAGTGACGGTCTCTCCCGGCTTGGCCACCAGGCAGCCACGCTTGTGCTCCAGAATATCGTCCTCGTCGGAGCAGGTGGACAGACCACCCCACGGTTCAACAGCCACAAAGTCGCCCTCGGGCTTGCTCCACACAATCAGGTACGGCATATCGGGGAACGTCAGGCGCACGCCCTTGTCCTCGGTCTTCTTGGTCAGCGTAACCACGCGGCTCTCGAGCACGTCAAAGATGGTCTCCGCGAAGTCAAAGAGTTCGTGGGTCAGCGGCAGGTCATGGCCAACCATCGGGTTCTTGCTGCGATGCTCAACATCAATCAGGCCCGTCGAGGGAACGGCAGTACAGAGCTCGGTGGCCTCACGCTGCTCAAAACGAAGCTCATAATCGTCATAAGACTCGCCCTCGTCGAGCGGGCACTTAAAGCCGGGGTGACCGCCCACAAAGAACGGCATGTCCTCGGTGCCTTCATTGGTCACCTCGTACGACACGGCCACCTTTTCCGAATCGATCGTGTAACGAGCAACGATCTTAAACGGATACGGATACTGCTCGAGCGACTCGGCATGGTCGGTAGAGCTTAGGCTCAGCGCAACCATGTTGTCGCTCTGTTCCTCGAGCTTCCACTCCTGTTTGCGCGCAAAGCCGTGGCGGGCGAGCTTTACCTCGCGGCCGCCCATGGTCGTTGCGTGACCGTCACGAAGGCCACCGCAGATCGGGAAACAAATGGGCGCCCGCCCCGACCAGACCGCCGGATCACCCTGCCACAGGTACTCACGGCCGTTGGCCGCAATAGAAGTGAACGACCCGCCCGCCGTGCTCAGTGCTACGCGGATAGAACCGTTATCAAGAACAAACTCCATAGGAGCCTTCCCTTTCTTACGACAGCACGCCAAGTCAATAGGGCTGATAGAAAACCGGCCCGCGCCCCCTCACAGAAACGCGAGCCGTCAATTGAAAAGCTGCAGAATACCGGGTCCCGCCAAAACGAAGCCCACAAGCTCAGCAAGCAAACGTGTTATCGGAGCAGCTTACTGAACCAGAAAGCTTCGCAACAACAGCGGTAACCCCACAGGTACCCCCAACGTCAGCGAGAAGTCAGCTGGCGAGGCAAGGTGCCGTGAAGCGAGGCGGCATTGACCTTCTGGTCATGCCGCCGAAGCTGAACGGCAGATTGCCCGCCAGATGGCTTCGCAGCGTCGGCCGGTCCGGCGTTCGGTAGAACGCCGGAACCCCTTAGTCGTGGTACTCGCCGCGGTCCCACTTCTCGAGGAACTCGTCAAAGAAGTGCGGGTCAGCCTGAGCCTCGGCGTCGGCTTTATTGCAGGCATCGATCTTGGCGATCAGGGCATCGTGCTCGGGGGTCTTCTCGTAGGGCTCCTCCAGGAAGGCAAGCATGATATCGGCCATCAGGAACTCGCCGGTGATCTTGCCACCAAAGCCCACGATGTTGGCGTTGAGCTCGCGACGAGCATACAGGGCAGAGGTCATGTCGCGGACCAGGGCGCAGCGAGCGCCGGGGACCTTGTTGACGGCGTTGGTGATGCCGATGCCGGTGCCGCACAGGGCCACACCAAAGTCGGCCTTGCCGCTGGCAACAGCCTCGCCCACGGCCTTGCCGTAGATGGGATAGTGCGTACGGGTGTGGCTGTAGGTGCCGCAGTCGAGCACCTTGTAGCCAGCCTGCTCCAGGCGGTCGGCCAGATAGATCTTCTCGTCCGTAACGATATGGTCGCAACCGATTGCGATGGTCTTCTTCATCAGAACGTCCTTTCGTCTGAATTCACAAGTTGAGGTAGAAGTTCGAGTTCTCGGTGGCTCTCGTTAGGCCATCTTGTTGAGCATGTCGACACGGATCTGGTGACGGCCGCCGGCGTACTGGGCACGCAGGAACTCGCGGGCGATCTTCTTGGCGACCTCGGTGCCCACAACGCCCGGGCCCATGGTGACCATGCGCGAGCCGTTGTGCTCGCGGGTCATGTAGGCGGAGCGCTCGTCGGAAATGTTGGCGACGACCATGCCCTTGATCTTGACGGCGGCCATATAGGAGCCGACGCCGTACTTATCGAATGCAAAGCCCTGGGAATCCTTGTGCTCCAGCAGGTCCTTGGCAACGGCGGTCGCGGAATCGACAAAGTCCGCGGCAGGGGTCTCGGAATAGTCGACGACCTCGTGACCGTCGGCGATGAGCATCTCCTTGATGGACTCCTTCATCGACATACCGTCGGCATCGGAAGCGATTACAACCCTCATGACATCCTCCTTGAGAGATACGCAGGTGCGTAGTTTCTGTTTGGAAGTGTTGAATCGCGTTCAGGTCCGGGCATCTGAATGTGCGGTTCTTCACTGTTCATGTTTATTTGAACACATTCGAACAGTAACTGCAACAACTATTTGTTTATCTTTGTTCTTTTTTGAACAAATACCGTTCACGGATGATTGCTGACCGTTTGGACCGGGCACGGACGTAGCGACCATGTGTTCAACAAGCAAAAGGGCGGCCGAGAACGTGTCTCGGCCGCCCTTCGGCGGTATTCCCCGGTATATACAGCTGTTTTAGCTACTCGGACTGCCCGCCCTTTTTGGCGTGCTTGGACGGAGCACTCAGAAAACGGCCCGTCAAATAGTTCGCCGGGCCGGAAATATCGATCCCCAGCAGTACGTGTCCCAGCCACAGGAACGCCACGAGCACCAGTAGCGGGATAACGCACGAAGTCACGATCATCACGATGACGCCTTCAATCAGATCGGTCACCTGCCGCACGAACTCATCGGTCATCTGCTTAGCGCCGCTGGTCACCGACGTAACAAGGCTCGAGGCCCCATCAGTCAACTGCTCGAGCACGTTTTTGGACTCCGTGGTCTCGGATTTTTTCTTGTTCGATTTTGAGCTGGTCTCGGCTGACTTGTCCGTGGCGTCGGCCGCATCCGCAGCGTCCGCAGCCTTTTGCTCAGCTTGCTCAATACTTACGCGATACGTTTCATCGACCTTCTGCGACACCCATACGCTCGCGGGCACGAGCGCCATGCCGATCACGGCAACCACCAGCACGCGCGTCGCCACACGGCGCAGGACAGTGCTCGTGCTCCAGCGCCCGTGAATGCCGAGCGACACCGCAAAGAGCACCAACGCAAACGGGATTAAGATGCCCAGGCCTACCGACCACAAAATCGTGAGCAAATATTTCTCTAGGTATAGCACGGCAAGCACGATACCAAGGTTGCCTGAAAGCTGCGCGAGCTGCTCGGCAACCGGCGTTCCCGTATCACCCGGCAGCGCGGTAATGCCCGCAGACAGCGCCACGCACGAGGTCGTGAGCGCCAAAACGTTGCCTTTCTTTTGATCGATGACCTCGATGGTGGAGTCCCAAGTCTTGGTATCGGCGAAATGCGGACGAGCGACAAAGCCCGACAGCAGCGCCAGCACCACGAGCGCAACGATAAAGCCAATCTGCAGCTTTTTGTTTGCGCACACGACATCGGACAGGCTGGGCTGCAGCTCGGTTACCGTCGTGTGCTCGGTTATCTGGACAGGACGCCCATGAGCCATCTCGTGCGCGTCTCTCTTTTGAATCAATCCGTTGTCCGGCATTTGGATACCTCCTCATTCCGGCCTGTATTGCGGATGGAAGTATACCCACCGAGCAAAAATCGAACGGAAGGACGAACGGAGCGCACCAAGACTGTCCCCAATGACCAGTCGTTTAAGAACGTCCCCAATGACTATCTCGGGATGAGTTGCGGTGGAATAGGGATTGTTTTGCGCCCGCCGGCCCCTATTCAGTCCTTATTTCACCGCAACTTGGAGGAGGACAGAAAAAGCCCTGTCGCGGGTGCGGCAGGGCTTTTGGAAGGGAACTTGGTTGTGAGGGCTCGTTAGGCGAGCTTGGCCTCGAGCTCAGCGATGCGCTTGTAGGCATCGATGGTAAAGCGGGCCTGCTTCTCCAGGATCATAGTGGTCATGAGAGTGTCCTGAGCGTGAGCCATGATGAAGGTCATCTCCATCTCGCCACCGCCGGCCTCCTGCGAAAGCAGCTTGGTCTGCGTGTCGTGGGCACCGATGAGCGCATCGCTGGCATCCTTGTGCAGCTGCTCGGCCTTCTCAAAGTCACCCTCGCGAGCAGCATCGAGCGCTGCAAGCAGATCGGTCTGGGCGTCACCTGCGTATGCGACAATCTCGAATCCAACCATCGAGATTTCTTCTTTGGTTGCCATGTTGCGTTCCTTTCACATATGAACCAATGGAGAGCATCGCGTCCGGGCATACGCGCTGCGTTGTGTATGACAGAAACAATAACATTCAAACAAAATAGAACAGCGCAAAACGTAATTTTGAGCTATGAACGGTCACTATTCGCCCGTGAACGGTTTTTAAACCAATCTGAACAATATCGAACACAATTAGCGGCAACCCAAACAGACCCGCGCCCTAGCGTACATCGCGCACCGTATCGCCCTCGACGAGCACGCCCGGAAACAGCATGTGCTCCACACCGGGTGCAGCGCCCTCGGCGCCGGCAATCTTGTCGACCGCCCACATGCCGACGCGTTTGTTGTCAAAGCGCACCGTGGTCAGGCGACGATCGGGCACGATATCGCCCAAACTATCGTCAACACCCACCACGCTTACGTCCTGGGGCACGCGCTTCCCGCGCGACTCGAGCCCACGGATGCAGCCATATGCCATGGCATCGTTGGAAGCATAAATGGCCGTACAGGTCGGATCGTCCGCCAGAGCCTGACCGGCAGCATATCCACTCTGCGCTGTCCAGTCGCCGCGCACGAGCTGCGGTGGCTCGATGCCATGCGCACGCAATGTCTCGCGCCAGCCTTCCTCGCGCCGCATGCCCGAAAGCGAGCGCTCGGGACACGAGATAAAGTGCACGGTCTTGTGCCCCTGCCCCAGCAAGTACTCGACCACTTGGCGCGAGCAATCGAACTGGTCGTTATCGACCGTTGAACAGAGCGGGTGCTCCAGCATGGTAACGAGCACCGTCTGCATACCGGGCAGCGGCTCAAAGGTGCCAAAGTCCGCCGGCATGCGGTTCATAATCACAACCATGCCGTCCACCGGCAGTGCGCTCATGCGCGACGATGCGCCCTCGAGGGTATACGGATGCCCGTCTACTTTAGTGAGAGTGATGGCATAGCCGTGCTTATCGGCGGCGGCGGCAAAGCCCTCCATACGGTCGAGGTTGCCGGTGCCGGTAATATTGAACATGGCGACGCCGACGGTCTTAAACTTACCGCGACGCAGCGATCGACCGGCAAAATTGGGGCGATACCCCAGCTCGCGCATGGCGGCACGCACGCGCTCCTTGGTCTCGGGGCGCACGCTGGGCGAATCGTGAACGGTGCGCGAGACCGTCTGTTCCGAGACGCCCGCGAGACGCGCCACATCCTTAACGGATACCGATTTTTTAACAGCGGCCATAGGTCGATCTTTCTATGTCAACGATGCCATTGGTGACACCCTACGCAGTCATTTTTAACGCCTTCAAGTATATCCAACGCCTCCCCCACCATACGCTCACCACCCAAAACCTACCGTTCACCGACATTTTTGCTTCCCCGAACAGCTTTTGTCGACCAAATGTTAACGTTGCCATTGTGCAAACACAGAGCCACCGGGCGGCTCAAACGTTTACGCGCAAGGAATCGACGGTCCACAGGCACAGGGGCCATCGGTTCGCGTCTTATTTTGTGTCGCAAAATGGCAACGTCAACATTTTGGCAACCAAACGTCAAAAGCTACCATCGTTGCCAACCCACCGACTCTTAGGAGCTTTGTATGGAGCAACTCATCGCCATCATCGAAAAGGGGCAGCCCTTTTTCAACGCGATCGCCCGCAACAAGTACCTCAAGGCGATCCGCGACGGTTTTATCTCCGTCATCCCCATCATCATCTTCTCGTCCATCTTCTGCCTGGTAGCCTCGGTTCCCAATATCTGGGGTTTCTACTGGCCCGATGACATCAACAACGCCCTATGGAAGTGCTACAACTACTCCATGGGCATCCTGGCCATCGCCTGTGCCGCCACCACGGCCAAGCACTTCGCCGACGCTCAGAACCGCGATCTGCCCAAGAACAACCAGATCAACTTCATCTCGTGCATGTGCGCGGCCATCATCGGCTTCTTGCTCCTTTCGAGCGACACGATCGCCACGGACGCCGCCAGCGGCTTCAACACCACCTACCTTGGTTCCAAAGGCCTGCTGACCGCCTTTATCG
The DNA here is from genome assembly GCA_019414515.1 of Collinsella sp. GTDB lineage: Bacteria > Actinomycetota > Coriobacteriia > Coriobacteriales > Coriobacteriaceae > Collinsella. The sequence continues at coordinate 41,827 of DXLX01000023.1, read as the reverse complement.
CTGCGTTTGTGACCGGCATCATCTACAAGTTCTTCATTAAGCGCAACATCACCGTCAAGATGCCCGAGCAGGTTCCGCCCAACATCTCGCAGACCTTTAAGGACATCATCCCCTTCTCCGTCTGCATCACCGTCTTTTGGGTCTTTGACATCGCCTTCCGCGCTGCTTTTGGCTTCTGCTTTGCCAGGGCGTCATCCAGGTGTTCCAGCCCCTGTTCACCGCTGCCGACGGCTACATCGGCCTCGCTGTGATCTACGGCGCTATGAGCCTCTTCTGGTTCGTGGGCGTCCACGGCCCCTCGATCGTCGAGCCCGCCATCGCCGCCGCCCTCGTTGCCAACATGACCGACAACCTGGCTGCGTTCCAGGCTGGCCAGCACGCTTCCGCTGTCCTGACCCAGGGTGCCCAGTACTTCGTCGTCTGCATGGGCGGCACCGGCGCCACGCTCGTCCTGGTCTTTATGTTCTGCTTCCTGGCCAAGTCTCAGGAGATGCGCGCCGTCGGTAAGGCCGCCATCGTCCCCGTCTGCTTTGCCGTCAACGAGCCGCTGCTGTTCGCCGCGCCCATCGTGCTCAACCCCGTCTTCTTTGTCCCGTTTGTCTTTGCCCCGATCGCCAACATCTGGATCCTCAAGATCTTTATCGACTTCTTGGGCATGAACGGCTTTATGTACACCCTGCCCTGGACCGTCCCCGGCCCCATCGGCACTATCATGGGCCTGGGCTTCCAGCCGCTCGCCTTTGTGATGCTCGCCCTTATCCTGGTCGTCGACTTCGCTCTGTACTATCCGTTCTTCCGCGCCTATGACGCCCAGAAGTGCGCCGAGGAGGCCGAGATCTCCCAGGAGGAGCTCGCCGCCAAGAACGCCGAGAAGGCCGCCAAGCTCAACGACGCTTTCCAGGGCAAGGCCGATGCCAAGAGCGTTGCCGCCGGCGCCGCTGCCGAGGCTGTAAAGACCGATGCTCCCGCCGCTGTCGCCGTTGAGGCAACGACCGCCAGCGACCTCAACGGCAAGCGCGTACTCGTGCTCTGCCAGGGTGGCGGAACCTCGGGCCTGCTCGCCAACGCGCTGGCCAAGGCCGCCAAGGAGCGCGGCATTGATCTTGAGACCGCTGCCGAGGCCTATGGCAACCACGTGGACATGCTCCCCGACTTCGATCTGGTCGTCCTGGCCCCGCAGGCCGCAAGCTACCTGGCCGACCTGCAGAAGGACTGCGAGCGCGTGGGCAACAAGTGCGTCGCCTGCCGTGGCAAGCAGTATATCGAGCTCTCCCAGAACGGCGATAAGTCTCTCGCCTTCGTCTCCGAGCAGCTTTCGAAGTAAGTAACGCTCAGGGCCAGCCGACCATCCACAGCCGGCTGGCCCTTCGATTTAGACGATTGGATCATCATGTCCGTTAACCCTGCTAGCGTCACCAACCCGCCCGCGCAGTTTCCCGAGGACTTTGTCTTTGGCGGCGCCACCGCTGCCTACCAGGTAGAGGGCGAGACCCGCACCCACGGTAAGGGCAAGGTTGCCTGGGACGACTTCCTGGAGGCCCAGGGGCGCTTCTCCCCCGATCCCGCTTCGGACTTCTACAACCAGTACCCCGTCGACTTGGAGCTGTGCGAGGAGTTCGGTATCAACGGCATCCGCCTCTCCATCGCCTGGAGCCGCATCTTCCCCAACGGTACCGGCGAAATCAACCCCGAGGGTGTCCAGTTCTACCACGACCTCTTCGCCGAGTGCCACAAGCACCACGTTGAGCCGTTTGTCACGCTGCATCACTTCGATACGCCGCTTCCCCTCTTTGAGAAGGGCGACTTCCTCAACCGCGAGACCATCGACGCCTTTGTGGACTTTGCCACCTTCTGCTTTAAGGAGTACGCCGACCAGGTAACCTACTGGTTCACCTTTAACGAGATCTGGGCCGACGCCTCCAACACCTACATTGAGGGCACCTTCCCCGGTGGCGTCAAGGCGCATCTGGCCGAGGCCTTCCAGTGCGAGCACAACATGATGCTCGCCCACGCCAAGGCCGTGCTGGCCTTCCACAACGGCGGCTTTAAGGGCAAGATCGGCGTCATTCAGTCGCTGGAGTTTAAGTATCCGCTCAACGAGAACGACCCCGCCGACATCAAAGCCGCCAACAACGAGCACGTGCTGCAGAACCAGTTTCTGCTCGACGCCACCTTCCGCGGCGACTATGCCCCCGACACCCTCGAGTGCGCCAACCGCCTGGCTGCCGTCTCAGGCGGCACCATCGAGATCCTGGACGAGGACCTCGAGATTATGCGCGAGGCCGCGCTCTACAACGACTACCTGGGCGTTAACAACTACCAGTGCCGCTTCTTGAAGGCTTACGATGGCGAGAACGACCTGCACCACAACGGTACGGGCGAGAAGGGCACCGGCCGCTGGCGCGTTAAGGGTATTGGCGAGCATGTGAACAAGCCTGGCATCCCCACCACCGACTGGGACTGGATCATCTATCCCGAGGGCCTGTTCGATCTGCTCGTCTACATTAAGCAGCGCTACCCCAACTACAAGCAGATCTTCATCACCGAGAACGGCATGGGCTACAAGGACCCCTACAAGGACGGTTTTGTGGACGACCAGCCGCGCATCGACTACATCGAGCAGCACCTGCGCTGGTTGCTCAAGGCCATGGAGGTTGGCGTCAACGTAGGCGGCTACTTCCTGTGGAGCCTGCAGGATCAGTTCTCCTGGACCAATGGCTACAACAAGCGTTACGGCTTCTTCTACGTTGACTTTGAAACCCAGAAGCGCACGCCCAAGGCAAGCGCCTACTGGTATAAGCACGTGGCGCAGACCCGTCGTCTGGACTAGCGGCTTGCGGCGAGTGGTTGGCGGAGTTGCACCGCCCACATAACCTGTCCCCATTTCTCAGCCGGGGGCGGCACGTCACACGGCGCGCCGCCCCCGGCCTTTTTGGGCGGTTCGGGGTCCGTTTGTCTCAATCTGTAACATCTAGCCGAGTTTTTGGGTCCTAGCTGTTACAGATTGAGACGAACAGGATTGCTCTTTCCGAAGAATCTAAATCTGTAACACGTAGCCCGCTTTTGACCGTCTACCTGTTACAAATCGAGACAGACGGAGTAGGACCTAACCCCGTATGTCCCTAACAGTCGAGCGTTCGACCAGCGTGCTCGGCACATGAATCGCCTCGATAGACGAGCTCTCTCCAATCGCCGCCTCAAACGCAAGCTTACCGACACCGCGCAAATCAAATCGCAGCGTCGTCAGCCGATTGTGAGGAACAAGTCCCTCGAGTGCGTCGTCGATACCAACCACGCTCACGTCGTCGGGCACGGACAGGCCCGCGTTCTCGAGCGCGGCGATAACGCCCAGCGCCATCTGGTCATTTGCCGCAAGCACGGCAGTCGGCGCCTGCGACCCGCCGGCAAGCACCTCGGCCGCAATCCGCTCGCCCATGGCGTACCCACTGTCCGCACTCCAATCGCCACGCAGCATCGGAGCGGCATCGACATGAGCACGACCCAGCGTATCGCGCCAACCGGCCTCACGAAAACGCGAGGAAATCGAGTTTTCCGGACCCGCCACAAACCGCATATTCGAGTGACCATGTTCCAGCAGATAATTGGTCAACAGCTCGCACGAACCATACTGGTCGGAGTCGATCGTCGTGCAGCGCGGATGCGCATACATGGACAGGATGACCGTTCGCACTCCCGGCTGGGGAACAAACTCCTCAAAATCGGGAGCCATGCGGTTCATGTTGAGAATCATGCCGTCGACGGGTCGCTCGACCATGCGGCGCGAGGCATCGGCAAGTGTATAGGGCTTGTCGCCGCCCATCTCGATCATAGTGACGGCAAAATCGTGCTCGCGCGCCGCTTGCATGATACCCTCGAGCGTCGCCAGGTTACCGACACGTGTGATGTTGTACATGCACAGGCCAATAGAACGATACGACCCGCCGCGCAACGCCGCTCCAGCAAAATTGGGACGAAAGCCCAGCTCTTCCATGGCGGCCAGCACACGCTTGCGCGTCTTTTCCGTCACGTTGGGCATACCGTTGACCACGCGAGACACAGTCTGGCGGCTCACGCCAGCGAGCGCCGCAACCTCTGCCGCGCTCGCCGAACGACCATTCCTTGTCTGCTGATCCATGCCTTCCACGCTAACCTGCTTCCCAACTATTCCCCGCGCCCATGGCGCATCGTACATACATTGATAACGTGCTCATGATACCCGAGCCATATACCACAACATGAAAACTTCTGTCAATCAAAACCGCTTACCGAACAAATACAACCGTTCGCGGCTGTTTGAAGTTGTTTTGTTTCTATACATTCCAGCCGGATGTTAACGTGCTCATTGTCAAATGTTCACGTGCTCATTTTGGTTCTAATCATTTTAAGATAGTGTTTATCGGGCTTTTTCACCGCTGAACGCTAACCAGGGAGCCTCCTGAGCGCAAACGCACAATATCGAACAGCGAGACGAGAGGGTGTATGCATATGTCTTTGCTAAACCGCGTACAGCAGCTGCCGAAGGGCTTTGTTTGGGGCGCCGCAACCGCCGCGTACCAAACGGAAGGTTCCACGAAGGTGGCAGGCAAGGGTAAGACCATGTGGGACGATTACCTTGTCGCCCAGGGTCGCTTTTTGCCCGACCCGGCCAGTGATTTCTACAACCGCTACGAGGAGGATATCCGCCTTTCTGCCGAGCATGGACTCAACGCCATTCGTGTGTCCATCGCCTGGACCCGCATCTTCCCCAACGGCGACGATGCCGAACCCCTCGCCGAGGGCGTTAAGCACTACCACGAGCTGTTCGCCTGCTGCAAAAAGTATGGCGTCGAGCCCTATGTGTCCCTGCATCACTTTGACTCCCCCGCCGCCCTGTTCAACCAGGGCGACTGGCTCAACCGCAAGACCGTCGACGCCTATGTGCGCTATGCCGAGTTCTGCTTCCGCGAGTTCCGCGAGGTCAAGAATTGGTTCACCATCAACGAGCTCATCAGCCTCTCGCACTCCCAATACATCCAAGGCAACTTCCCGCCCAACCATCACTTTGATGTGACGAGCGGCATCCAGAGCCAGCACAACGAGCTCGTTGCCCACGCCCGCGCCGTCAACCTGTATAAGGATCTTGACGAGACCGAGCACCTGGGCGGACGCATTGGCATGGTCAACGTCCTGACGCCGGCATATCCTGCCACCGACTCGCCCGCCGACCAGCACGCCGCCGACCTGTACAACGCCTTCTACACCGACTTCATCATGGACGGCGCCTTCCTGGGTCACTACTCCGCGCGCACCCTCTCACTCATCAACGAGATTCTGCGTGCCAACAACGCCACACTTACGGTTGAGGACAGCGACATGGAGGAGCTCGCCAAGGCGGCGCCCCGCAACGATATGTTCGGCCTCAACTACTATCAGTCGGCGTTTATCGCCGCCTACGATGGCGAGTCAACCAACAGCTTTAACGGCACCGGAGACAAGGGCACCTCGTGCTTTAAGTTTAAGGGCGTCGGGCAGCAGGTCGATATGCCGGGTATCCCCACCACCGACTGGGATTGGCTCATCTACCCGCAAGGCCTCTACGACACGCTCAAGCACATCAGCGCCACCTATCCCAACCTCCCCGTCATCTATATCACCGAAAACGGCCTGGGCCACAAGGACCCCGAGCCCGACGCAAACGGCATCGTCGCCGATCCCGAGCGCATCGACTTTGTCGACCAGCACATGGAGAAGGTGCTCCAGGCGCGCGCCGAGGGCGTCGACGTCCAGGGCTACTTTATCTGGAGCCTGCAGGACCAGTTCTCGTGGGCCAATGGCTATAACAAGCGCTACGGCCTGTTCTACATCGACTTCGACACGCAAAAACGCTACATCAAGCAGTCGGCACTCTGGTACAAGGAGCTCGCCGACACTATGGCGGACGCGCAGTAGCGCATCGCCTCGCTTTCCCCCGAGAAGGGAGCGGCCCTATGCGATACAAACCCAGCCGCTCCCCTCTCTCCCTCTGGGACCGGCCCCGCCTGCACCCGGGCTTTTAGCAAGCGGGAGACCATATAGGTTTTCAACGTCCATGCCATTAAGATTTCATGCAAAGAGGAGCGTGAACTATGGAATCGATCGTTAAGTTCTTGGAGAAAGGTCAGCCGTACTTCGACAAGGTCTCTAAGAACATCTACCTTCAGGCCATTAAAGACGGCTTTTTGGCAGCAATGCCCATTATCCTGTCTTCTTCTGTCTTCCTGCTTATTTCGACCCTGCCGGGCGTTGTCGCCACGGTCGGCGGCTTTACGCTGCCCGACTGGTGGAACGTCGACGTCGTGAACTTCTGCAACAAGGTTTACAACTTCACGATGGGCGTCGTGGGCATCATGGTCGCCGGCACCACCGCAAGCGCGCTGACCGGCTCCAAGAACCGCCGCATGCCTGCCGGCAAGGCCATCAACGCCACGAGCACCATGGTCGCCGCCATGTGCGCTATGCTCATCTTGGCCGTTACCCAGACGAGTGCCAAGATCGACGGCGCCGATGTCTCGGTGTTCTTTACCGACAACATGGGCACCAAGGGCCTGCTGAGCTCCTTTGTCGCCGCATTTGCCACGGTCAACATCTATGCCTTCTGCATTAAGCGAGACATCACCATCAAGCTGCCCAAAGAAGTCCCCGGCGCCATCGCCCAGAACTTCCGCGACATCTTCGCCTTCAGCTTCTCCATCCTGTTTGTCGCCGTCATCGACGTTATCTGCCGCACCTGCTTGGCCGTCCCGTTTGCCAACGTCATCTCCACGCTGGTGAGCCCGCTGTTCGCCGCTGCCGATTCCTACGCCGGCCTCGCCCTCATCTGGTTCATGATCCCGCTGTTCTGGTTCATGGGCATCCACGGCCCCTCGGTCGTTAAGCCTGCCCTCAACGCCGCGCTGTTTGGCAACATCACCACCAACCTCGCCACGCTGCAGGCCGGCGGTCACCCCGCCCTCGCCCTGACCGAAAACTTCGGTAACTACATCGGCGAACTCGGCGGCACCGGCGCCACGTTCATTGTCCCGATCATCTTCCTGCTCTTTATGCGCTCCAAGCAGCTCAAGGCCGTCGGCAAAGCCTCTGTCGTGCCCGTGATGTTCGCCGTCAACGAGCCGCTGCTGTTCGCCGCGCCCATCATCCTCAACCCGTACTTCCTGATCCCGTTCCTGTTTGCCCCCGTGGCCAACGTCCTCATTGGTAAGTTCTTCATCGACTTTTTGGGCATGAACGGCTTTATCTATGCCATGCCGTGGGCACTCCCCGGACCGATCGGCACCTTCATCGACACCAACTTCCAGCCGATCTCTCTGGTCCTGGTTGTCGTCCTGCTGGTCGTTGACTTCTTGATCTACTACCCGTTCTGCAAGGCCTACGACAACGTCCTGTGCAAGCAGGAGGCCGAGACCCTGGCCGAAGAAGAGGCCGAGGAGACCAAAGCCGTCAAGACCGCTGCCGCCCCCGCCGTTGAGGCTCCTGTTGTCGAGACCGCTTCTGCCACTGAGGCCTCCGCAGCTCCGTCCGCCCTTAAGGGCAAGGATCTGAGGGTTCTGGTTCTGTGCGCTGGCGCCGGCACCTCTGCACTGCTCGCCAACGCGCTTAAGGAAGGCGCCGACGAGCTGGGCATCGACATTACCGCCAACGCCGGTGCCTACGGCAGCCACTACGCCATCATGGACCAGTACAACGTCATCGTCCTGGCTCCGCAGGTTCGCACCTATTACAACGAGATGAAGGCCGACACCGACCGCCTGGGCATCACGCTGCTGTCGCCCAAGGGCAAACAGTACATCGACCTCACTAAGGATCCCAAGGGTGCCGTCGCCTGGATCGAGGAAAACCTCAAGGCATAAGACGCTGACGCCACCTGCCGCTCGCAGACAAAAAATGGCCCGTGCATCGATGCGTGATGCGCGGGCCATTTTGTTTAGACCGCACCCGCCCTCCTGTTCATCTCAATCTGTAACATCTAGCCGAGTTTTTGGATCCTAGCTGTTACAGATCGAGACAAACAGAACGCCCGAGCAGAAATATCTCAATCTGTAATATTTAGCTGAGTTTTTCGGTCCTAACTGTTACAGATTGAGACGAACGGGCCGAAAAACCCTACGCCCGCAGGTCCTTTACGCTGGAACGTTCGACCAACACGCCCGAGACGAGCGTACGGCTTCTGGAGCTCGGGGCTTCCAGACCTGCGACGACCTCGTTAAGCGCACGGATGCCCAGTTCGCGGTGACGAAACTTCACCGACGTCAGAATCGAGTTGGGAATCGTCTTGTAGAGCTCATCGTCGAAGCCGATCACGGACACGTCGTCGGGCACATTGAGCCCTTTGTCACGTAGAGCCATCATCACGCCGTTTGCCATGCAGTCGTTAGCAGCGAGGACCGCCGTGCAATCGGGCTTATCGGCAAGCGCAAGGCCCGCGGCATAGCCACTATCCGCATTCCAATCGCCTTGCAGAGGCTCGGGCGGCTCAATGCCACGTGCCTCGAGTGCCGCTCGCCAACCTTTCATACGGCACTGGCTCGACAGTGACTCTTTCTTACCAGAGACGAAGTACACGTTCTTGTGCCCGTGGTTCAAGAAGTACTCGCACGCCATGCGCGCGCCGCCCTCTTGGTCGTCACTGACGGTAGAGCAGGTAGGATGTTCCATCGGTGTGATAATCACCGTCTTGAGGTCTTTCGGCGCCTCAAAGGTATCAAAGTCATCGACCATCTGGCGCAGGTTGAAAATCATGCCGTCGACGGGGAGCTGCGACATTCTACGCGCCGCTTCGGCAAGGGTCATCTTCTCCCCCGCCCGCTTTTTGATCATCGTAAGAGCAAAGCCTCGCTCTTCGGCGGCATCGGCGATACCGTCGATCATGTCCACGGCACCGCCCGACAAGTGGAACAGCACGACGCCGATGCACCCGTAACGGCCCAACTTGAGCGAACGCGCGGCAAAGTTGGCTCGAAACCCGAGCGCCTCCATGGCCGAATGAACCTTATCGCGTGTCGACTCTCGCACGCTATCGGGCTCGTTAATCACGCGCGAAACCGTCTTGAGAGAAACACCAGCGGCAATCGCCACATCATTCATTGAGACATTTTTCTTGCCCATCGTTGCCACTGCTTCTCCAGTCGGTTTTACATCGCTTGTTTTTGCGTTCTAGCATACACTACCTGCCTGACTGATAAATCAACCGTTTACCGAACAATATCGACCGCTCACCCGTATATCCTTGTTGCTCTTCCAAAAATGTCTTACGTTGTCATTAACGAAATGACAACGTTGTCATTTCGCAATGCCTTCCTTAAGCAGGAAGGTTTCCGGGCAGTCCTGACCATCCATCGACGACCAGTTCCATCCACATGCATCGCGCATCAAGTAGCAAAGGAGCTCTATGGACGCCATCGTAAAGATGCTCGAAAAGCATCAACCGTTCTTTGAGAAGATCTCGAGGAACATATACCTCCAGGCCATCAAGGACGGATTCCTTGGGTGCATGCCCATTGTCCTCACCTCTTCGATCTTTCTGCTCATTGCCACCCTTCCCGGCGTAGTCGGCGTCACGCTGCCCCAGCCGCTCATCGACTGGTGCAACAAGCTCTACAACTTCACCATGGGCGTCATGGGCATCATGGTTGCCGGCACCACTGCCAAGAACTTCACGGCTTCCATGAACCGTCGCATGCCCGCCGGCAAAGTGCTCAACGACGGTTCCACCATGGTGGCCGCCCAGTGCAGCATGCTGCTGCTCGCAGTCACGCAGTTCACCACCAAGTTCAACGGCTCCGAGCTTTCGGTCTTCGATTGCACCAGCATGGGCACGCGCGGTCTGTTCTCGGCCTATATCGCCGCGTTCATTACCGTGTGGGTCTATAAGTTCTGCGTCTCGCGCGATCTGACCATTAAGCTGCCTAAGGAGGTCCCGGGCGCCATCGCTCAGAACTTCCGCGACATCATCCCCTTTGGCGGTGCTGTCATCATCTGCGGCATCATCGATGTCGTCGTGCGCAACCTCATGGGCGTTCCGTTCTCCGAGCTGCTTATCAAACTGCTCTCCCCGCTCTTCACCGCTGCAGAAACCTATCCTGGCCTTATCCTTATCCAGGCAGCCACCGCGTTCTTCTGGTTTATCGGCGTCCACGGCCCCTCGATCGTCCAGCCGGGCATCGACCCCATCCGTCTTGCCAACCAGGCCGAGAACCTGCAGGTTCTGCTGGCCGGTGGCCACCCCGCCCACTCCCTCACCTTTAACATGTCGCTCGTGGGTGAGTTCGGCGGCACCGGCGCCACGTTCATCGTGCCACTTCTGCTGATTCTCTTTATGAAGTCCAAGCAGCTCAAGGCCGTCGGTAAGGCCTCGATTGTTCCTGTTGCCTTCGCCGTCAACGAACCGCTGCTCTTTGGCGCGCCGATGATCCTTAACCCCTACATGCTCATCCCCTTTGTTGCCGCCGGTTGCGTCAACGTGAGTGTTGCCAAGTTCTTTATCGATAACGTGGGCATGAACGGCTTCTCCTTCGTGGTGCCTTGGGCTACCCCTGCCCCCATCGGCATCTTCATCACCACGAACTTCCAGCTTATCGCCCTGGTATTTGTCGCGATTATCATCTTGCTGGACGCCATCATCTACCTGCCGTTCTTGAAGGCATACGATAAGCTGCTCTGCGACCAGGAGGCCGAGCGCGCCGCCGAGCTGGGTCTCGAGTCCGATGGTGCCGCTGCCATCGCCGCCAACGCCCCTGCGCCCGCTGTCGAGCAGGCTACCGCTTCCGTCGAGACGACTGTTGCCGCCGCCGACAACAAGCCTGTCGTCGATCAGCCCGAGCCCGCTGCCGATGCATCCGCCAAGAAGGATGTCGATGGCCTGAAGGTCCTCGTCCTGTGCGCCGGCGCCGGCACCTCTGCCATGCTCGCCAACGCCATCAAGGAAGGTGCCGCACAGACCGGAGAGAACATCGCTTCCTCCGCAGGCGCCTATGGCCAGCACACTGCCATCATGGATCAGTACGACGTTATCGTGCTTGCCCCGCAGGTCCGTAGCTACTACAACGACATGAAGGCCGACACCGATCGCCTGGGCATTAAGCTGCTCGCCCCGCGCGGCAAGGAATATATCGACCTTACCCGCGACCCCGCCGGCGCCATCAAGTGGCTCCGCGAGAACCTCGACTAGTTACCTCCCTCTGTTGGTGCCCGAATCCCCAGCTCGGGCACCTCTCCCTATTCGTATCCCACAGAAAGGATGACTCATGACCAACCCCATGCAGTTCCCCGACGGCTTTGTGTTTGGCGGCGCCACCGCTGCTTACCAGGTTGAGGGCGAGACCCGTACGCACGGCAAGGGCAAAGTGCCCTGGGACGATTTCCTGGCGGCTCAGGGTCGCTTCTCCCCCGACCCCGCAAGCGATTTCTACAACAAGTATCCGGTCGATATCGACCTGTGCCAGCGCTTCGGCATCAACGGCATCCGTGTCTCCATCGCCTGGAGCCGTATCTTCCCCAGTGGCACTGGCGAGATCAACCCCGAGGGTGTCGCCTTCTATCACGAGCTTTTCGCCACCTGCAACAAAGCTGGCGTTATCCCCTATGTCACGCTCGATCACTTCGATACGCCCGAGGTCTTCTACCAGAACGGCGGCGAGGGCTTCCTGACGCGCACGACGATCGATGCCTTTGTCGAGTACGCCAAGTTCTGCTTTGCCGAGTTCACCGAGGTCAAGCACTGGTTTACCTTTAACGAGATTCCCGCGACCGCCGAGGGCAGCTTTATCGTCGGCAACTGGCCGCACGGCGAGAAGTATCGCCTGGACAAGGCCTTCCAGCTCATGCACAACATGATGGTGGCCCACGCCAAGGCTGTCGTTGCCTTCCATGAGGGCGGCTTTGAGGGCGAGATCGGCATTGTCCAGAACCTGGAGCCCAAGTATCCCCTCGATCCCAACAGCGCTGCCGACTGCGAGGCAGCTCGCATGGCCGATGTCATCAACAACCGCTGGGTACTCGACGCCACCTTCCGCGGCCACTATGCAGCTGATACCTTGGAGGCTGCGACCAAGCTGGCCCATATCGCCGGCGGCGAGCTCGACATCCGCGACGAGGACATCGCCGCGCTGACCGCCGCGCTCCCCTACAACGATTGCCTGGGCGTCAACACCTACAAGTGCCAGTTCCTGCGTGCCGCCGAGGGCGAAAACGACATCAACCACAATGGCACCGGTGACAAGGGCTCCTCGCGCTGGTTCCTCAAGGGCGTGGGCGAGTCATGCGTGCGCGAAGGCGTACCCACCACCGATTGGGACTGGATTATCTATCCCGAAGGCCTCTACGACCTGCTGCTCCGCATTAAGAACGATTACCCCAACTACAAGAAAATCTACATCACCGAGAACGGCATGGGCTATAAGGACGACTTCGAGGACGGCTTTATCGACGACGCCCCTCGCATCGACTACATGCGTCAGCATCTCGCATGGATCCTCAAGGCGATTGACGGCGGCGTGAACGTCGACGGCTACTTTGTGTGGTCGCTGCAGGACCAGTTCTCCTGGACCAACGGCTATAACAAGCGCTATGGCCTGTTCTACGTCGACTTTGAGACCCAGAAGCGCTATCCCAAGGCGAGCGCGTACTGGTACAAGAACGTCTCGGAGACCGGCCTGCTTATGGCCTAACTTTTGCCGCATACCCCCTGTCGGCCGCATACGAATCCCTCCACGGGTTCGCATGCGGCCTTTTTGTTTTTGGTGGGCCCGAGCAGGCCGTTTATCTCGATCTGTAACATCTAGCAGGGATTTTCAATCCTAACTGTTATAGATTTAGACGAACGGGCGACCAGGGCTGAAAGATCTCAATCTGTAACACGTAGCCCACTTTTAACCGTCTAACTGTTACAGATCGAGACAATAAGATAGTCAAATCCGAACTTTCCAAGCAGTTATAAAGCATGGTTTCTAGTTTTCGGTATCACGAACATACTTTCGGTATCATTTAATGATATTATGATATCGAAAGTATGTTCGTGATACCGAAAGGAGCCGCATGCGCCAGTTCGATTACACCACAGTCCCAGCGGAACTCGAAGCAACTCCAATCACCAACCTCCTCCTCTCGATACGCGAGCATAAAGGCCGTCAGCTTGCTCTGAGTCAAGTCAAACCCGAGCTTCTATCGTCCCTAATGGAGGAGGCTAAGATCCAAAGCACCCGGTCCTCCAACGGACTTGAAGGAATTGTTACCACCCAAAAAAGACTCAAAGCGATCATGGCGTATTCCGCCAAGCCAAGCTCCCGCGCAGAGGAAGAAATTGCTGGATACCGAGATGTGCTGTCGCTTATTCACGAGCAACACGATTCCATTCCCGTAACGCCATCGGTCATTCTGCAGTTGCATCGTGACCTCATGGCGCACACGGCAATCTCGTATGGAGGCCATTGGAAAGATAGCGATAACGAAATCGTCTCCATTGACGATCAAGGAAATCGATTTGTGCGCTTTAGGCCCCCTTCGGCCCTAGCAACCCCGGGACTTATTAAAGAAGCCTGCCAGTCCCTCAACGATGCTTTATCTCGCCAAGTTTGCGATCCCCTCCTTATATCGCTCCGCTTTATCTTCGATTTTGTTAGCATTCATCCCTTCAACGATGGCAATGGCAGGATGAGCCGGCTCCTTACAACGCTGCTGCTCGAAAAGACTGGATACGACGTTGCGCGTTACATCAGCATCGAACGACTTATTGAAGACAACAAAGCGCTTTACTACAACGCTCTCGCTGCAAGCTCCACTGGATGGAATGAAAATCAAAACACCGAAGTACCCTTTATCCGTTTCATGCTCGGAACAACCCTGGCCGCCTACCGACAGCTCGAGCAGCGTACCTTAATTGAATCAAGCACTCGTCCCATGTCGAAGCAAGCGCGCATCGCCGTTCTATTTCAACAGAGACCCGGCGTCATTAAGAAATCCGACATCCGATCCAACTGCCCCGATATCAGCGAGGTCACCGTTAAACGAACCCTCGGTCAGCTTGTTAGTTGCAGCGCAATCGAAAAAACAGGAGCGGGTCGTTCGACAGGCTACATACTCAAAGACGTCCATGCTCTAGAACTATTCTTGCAATCCACAATACCCGATAGCGAGGCCGCAATAACAAAAGAGGCTCCAAAGGATAAGCTCCTTGAACGTATAAACCACGCCGAGGATGAAAGCAAAGAGGGGCTCTATGAAGACTATGATTCATTCTCAAGGGACATAAAGACGAAATACGGAGTCTAGTCATATCTCAGAATAGCCTCATCCTTGTTGCTCAAAGTTATTTGCGCGTCATTGTAAAGCGGTACCCCCGCGCCGGCAGGGGGGGGCAGATGTATCGCCTGCCGATCCTGCTGGAGTCGGCAATCAGATAGCGCGTATCGACCTTGCTAAAGGCGAGCTGCTGGATGCGGCCCTCGTCCATGTTGGACGTGGACACGTCGCCGTCCAGAATACCGTTGGCGCCGATAAACGCCGCATCGATGCCCAGCGCGCGCAGGGTATCCTCGGCCGTGGGCCCCACAAAGGCGGCGGTGCGGCGGCGGTACATGCCGCCCACCAGGCACAGCTCGCAATCCTCGCGCGCCTCGAGCAGGCTAAAGGCCGAAAGCGAATTGGTCACATAGATGAAAGTCAGCTTGTCGGTGACTCGGAGAGCGCCAATGCGATCTCACGACGGTTGCGCTCATTGTCTCAATTAGATACTCAACGAAATACGGCCCCGCAGCTCAATAAGCTGCAGGGCCGTACTATACACCGACGAATCAACGACGGAGTGCATCCACTATTTGGCCAGCTCCTGAACGATCCAGTCAATTGCACCTTCGGGATCGTTGGTAAGGTCGATATACTCCTTGCCCCTTGTGGTGAGCAGTTTAATTCCAAGGCGATCGGTATCGGCCTTCATAGCGTCATAGTACATGCGTGCCTGGGGTGCCAGAACAATCACGTTGTACTGATCCATCGTCTCATAGTGGCTTCCGTACGCACCGGACTGAGAAACCAGATCGATACCCTTAGCAGCGGCACCTTCGCGAAGAGCATTTGCCAAGAGAGTCGAAGTGCCGGCACCCTGGCAAAGCACAAGCACGCGGATCTGCTCCGCCTTGTCCTTTACCGCCTCGAGAGCTTTTGCGACATTTTCCTGTGCGGCAATAGCATCTGCATCCGAGGTTCCTGCAGTCTCCTTTGCAGACTCTTCCAAACAAAGCTGATGGTCATACGCCTTGCAGAACGGATAGTAAATCACAAAGTCAACGACCAACAGCACTGCCATCAATACGAGAGAACGCAGATCGAGACCCGTGGTGAGGAATGCACCGATTGGGCCGGGAAGCGCCCACGGCATGGTATACATGGGGGCGTTCATTCCAATGACGTCAATGAAAAATTTACCGATAATGGCGTTGACCATAGGAGCCACTAGGAAGGGCACGAACATATAGGGATTGAGAACAATCGGCATACCGAAGATAACGGGCTCGTTAACTCCAAAAATCACCGGGATAATCGATGCCTTGCCCATGGCTTTAAGCTGCTTGGAGCGCATAAACATGATCAGGATAATAGGAACGATGAACGTGCAGCCAGAACCGCCCAGACCGCCGATGAAGCTTGTAAAGTCCTGCGTGAGAGCAATTGACGGGTGTCCACCTGCTTGGAAAACCTCAAGATTGGTAACGGTATTGCCGTAGAGCGCAGCATTGATCGGACTCATGACAACCGAAGCACCGTGGATACCCATAAATTGGAAAAGCGCGACCGCGCCTTCGATAAGCGCCATGCCAGGATAGGTGTCAACCGCGGAGAACAGCGGCGAGATGAGAGCGGATACCAAATTGGCGAACGGCACAGCAAGCAGCTTGCGGCTCGCAAGATCGATAAAAGCGCACGCAAGGATCGAAAACCCAAATGCAAAGATATCGCGAAAACTCTGCGCAATAGAGCCAGGGACCTCTTTGGGGAGCTTGATCGTCACATTATGGCTAATGCACACCTTATAGATATTAACGGTCAAGAATGCGGCTACGAACGCAGCGAGAAAACCCTTGGTTCCCATATAGCCGGTTTCAAAAACAGATGTATCTGCTCCGCCAATCGAGACAACATCGTTCGTCACCGATAGCAAGAGCATGCCGCACATGGCACAAACCATGCACGAGGTGGGGTTGAGAGATTTACCCGAAGGCATGCGACGGTTCATCGACATGGCAAGTGAGCTCGCCGTGGTGCCGGCCACCATAATGCCAAGAAGTCCCATGGTATATGCATAGATTTTATTGAAGAAATCCAGCACCTCAGACGGAAGCGTGATGCCTACATAGGCAGGGAGCGTCGAAAGAAGAAGGAACAGGCTCGAGAACAGCACAATTGGCATATTCGAGAGAAAGCCATCCTTAATCGCCACCAGATAAATGTTCCTCGAGATTTTGTCGAAGAGGGGCTGGTGTTTTTCAAGGAATTTGACGATAGCGTCCATAACACATCCTTTCATGATTCCCGGGCACACAACGATTTATCCGGACTCAACCGTCGTCGTCCCCGTTTGTATCCACTTATGTAAGTGAATACGTTCTTGTGCGAAATGTAATATCATTTGCGCGATTTGTCATAACCAATTCTTTTTCCGCTTTGTCGATATGTCAAGAATTCAAATACTTATTCGGTGAACGGTAGTTGATTAATATAATGTTTTCCCAGCTAAAGGCTATTTTTTCCGAGCAGTACAATAAGTTTGCAACCGTTCACCGATTGGATATAACATATTGAATATATTGTTGTAACAATATTAGAGACAATGTCACAAGCCTGTCGTTCTAGTCAAAGGAAGTAACAATGCCCAAACGATTACTGAACATGTCCGCATCCGATTTTGCCGCCACGTCACCCATGGATCTAAAACAGGCAATTCTGGCTTCCGAGGGACGTACCATCATGGCGGAAAACGTACCCTCTTCCCAATTTCTCGGCGGCGTTACTAATGCAGAAATCGAACGTGCCGCAGGTGCCGACCTGCTTCTGTTTAACGCGCTCGATGTGTTCGATCCAGTTATTGCCGGTATTCCAGATGATCTCAATGAAAACCCGGTCACTTGGGTGAAGCGAGCATGCGGAAGGCCCATTGGCGTCAATCTGGAGCCAGTTGATAACGAGGCAGAGATGTCTGAATCCCGAACGGAAATCCCCATGGGTCGTCGCGTCTCTCCCAAGACCTTAGAAAAGGCTAACGAACTCGGATTTGATTTTATCTGCCTGACGGGCAACCCTGGAACCGGCGTCTCCAACGATGCAATCGCCCATTCGATTAAACTCTCCAAAGAGCATTTCAATGGCCTGGTCATAGCCGGAAAAATGCATGGAGCGGGCGTTGCGGAACCTGTCATGACGCTCGAAATTGCGCGCAAGTTTGTTGACCTCGGCGTCGATATCCTTCTCGTGCCAGCCCCCTACACCGTCCCTTGCTTCCAAGAAGCAGACCTGCGCGCCATCGTAGACTTTGTACGATCCCACAACGTAGGCAAGTCAATTGAAGAGAAGGTTCTCGTCATGGCGGCGAACGGGACGAGTCAAGACTCCTGCGACAGCGAGACCATTAAGAAAATAGGCCTTGCAGCAAAAGCAGCCGGCGCTGACCTCCAACATATCGGGGACTCCATGAACGGTATTTGCCTGCCCCAGAATATCTTCACGCTCGGACAAGCCCTTCGTGGATACAGGCATCAGATCGTCATGCTGAGCCGCTCTGTGATACGTTAAGGTTACCTTGCCCACGTTACATCCCGACTGAGGCAACCATCAGGTATAACCAACATGCAAACTGAGGCTCTAATGCTCGATACACACGAAAAACGGCCACTCTATTTACAGCTCACCGACGCGCTGCTCAAGCAGATCGTCGATGAATATCAAGCAGACGATAAACTTCCAACAGAAATGGAACTCTGCGACGAATACGCCGTAAGCAGAACAACCGTCCGACTTGCCATGAGTGAGCTGGAGCGTCGTGGAAGTATCTATCGAATCCAAGGTAAGGGATCGTTTGTTGCACCGAAACGCGTTAGCGAGCTCAATTCACTTTTAGACTTTGACTTTGCAAGCCATTGCGATGGCGTTGATCCGGATGCCATCACCAAACATTTCGGCGGCCTCACATCAGGTCGTCCAATTTCCGTAATGATGCTCCAACAATTTGGATGTCAAAGTCGCGATGAAATTCAGCGTCTTGAATTGACCTACGAACTTGAAGGCAGCTTCATAGGCGCTGATACGTTCTTCATTTCAAAGTCGCGCGTTCCGAATAACCAGTTAGATTTTCAGGCATTTAGCAGAATCATGGACGACTTGTCCAAGTCTATCCAATCTGTTAGGGAAAGCTATAGAGCACGTCTGCTTAGCGATTCCGAAGCCAGTAATTATGGTGTTGCAAAACTTCCGGTCATCGAACTGACTCATTATGCTTACGACTCCGGAGGCAAACTAATCTCAATTGTCTGCCGCACCGTCTTAACTGGGCGAATCCCTTATCAAAACTTTATTTTCAAGTCCTAATGTTCTTTTTCTTTTGTCTCGATCTGTAACACGTAGCCGAGTTTTTAAGTCCTAACCGTTACAGATCGAGATAAACAAGGTAGGCCCCGCCGAATTGTCTCAATCTGTAACATCTGGTTGGTGGTTTCACCCCTACCTGTTACAGGTTGAGACGATTTGATAGTGGAATCCTCATTTGCGCGTCATATCGCGTAGCGCTGACGCGCTGGTTTCCACAATGACAGGAGGTAAAAGTCCTCCCGCATCGCCTGTTGGCAATCCCGTAGCGCTAGCTAGCAAATGACCTGCGTGTGCTCCTCGATGGCGACACGATCCTCGGCGGCGATACCCGGTTCGCACACCACGGCGTCCAAGCTGTCCAGGCGGCAGAAGGTGTAGAAGTCGCGCTTGCCAATCTTGCTCGAATCGGCGATCAAGTAGCGCGAGTCTGCCTTGCTAAAGGCGAGCTGCTGGATACGGCCCTCGTCCATGTTGGACGTAGATACGTCGCCATCCAGAATGCCGTTGGCGCCGATAAACGCAGCGTCGATACCCAGTGCACGCAGGGTATCCTCGGCCGTTGGTCCCACAAAAGCGGCGGTGCGGCGACGGTACATACCACCCACGAGGCACAGGTCGCAGTCCTCGCGCGCCTCGAGCAGGTTAAACACCGAAAGCGAATTGGTCACAATGCGCAGGCGAAATGCCGGCAGCATCGAGGCCATCTGTTCCACCGTAGTGCCCGTACCCAAAAAGATGGTCGAGCCTTCCTCGATAAGCTCCACAGCGCGGCGCGCGATTTGCATCTTTTCCTCGGCATGCTTAGTGCGCTTTTCGCTGTGCGAATACTCATGGCGCAACATAGCGTGGGGACGCCCCTGTGCACTACGGGCGCCGCCGTGCACGCGCTCGATCTCGCCCAGGCTCGCAAGTTCCTCAAGGTCGCGGCGAATCGTCATATCCGAAACGCCCAGCGCATCCGAAATCTCCTTGACCGAGACCGTGCCCTGCTCTTCGAGCAGCTGACGAACCTTATCCTGTCGCTCTGCCTTAATCACGATGAATCCTCGCCGTTCTTTGCGCGCATATCATTCAAACAGTAACGAACAAATTGTATCAGACTCGCGCGCGTCAAAAATCAACGCCCGCACAGCTCCAATCATCACTTTTTTGAGAAAAAAACCCCCTGCTTTAGTGGGGTGTAGTGATAATCTCGCCTGTTCGCGCTACAGTTTGTCCGAAATACCTCGATGTTAGGAACCAAATGATCACTTCCGAGCTTTTCGGCACCGCGCCGTGCGGTACCCCCGTTCATTGTTACACCCTCAACGGGCCCGAGATCTGCGTTCGCATTATGGACTATGGCGCCACCGTGTTGGGCATCGACGTGCCCGACATCCCCGGCAACGCGCGCGATGTGGTGCTGGGCTTCGATAAGCTCGAGGATTACTTTGACAACCCCGCCTG
Source organism: Collinsella sp. (assembly GCA_019414515.1). GTDB lineage: Bacteria > Actinomycetota > Coriobacteriia > Coriobacteriales > Coriobacteriaceae > Collinsella. The sequence continues at coordinate 21,796 of DXLX01000023.1, read as the reverse complement.
CTTTGGCGCGACCATCGGACCTGTGGCCAACCGCACTGCAGGTGCCACGATCACCATCGCCGGCACGGACTGGCATATGCCCGCCAACGAGGGCACCAACAACCTGCACAGCGATCTTGAGCATGGTCTGCACAAGCGCGTATGGGACGTTGAGCTCGACGAGGTCCACAATGCCGTGCGCATGACCACCTCGCTTGAGGACGGTGAGCTGGGCCTTCCCGGCAACCGCACCTTTACGGCCGTGTTTACCGTGACGCGCACCGGCTGCTTCCGTATCGAATATGGCTGTGAGAGCGACCGCGCCACGTACGTGTCCATGACCAACCACACGTGCTTTAACCTTGCCGGTCACAACGCCGGCATGGACTGTGAGCACTTCTTTGTTGCTAACGCTGCCCACTACCTGCCCATCAACGAGCAGAATATCCCCACCGGAGAGATCGCTCCGGTCGAGGGCACGCCGTTTGACTTCCGTGAGCTGCGCCCCGTCGCGCCCGGCATGGAAGCCGACGACCCGCAGATTAAGCAGGCCCGTGGCTACGACCACTGCCTGTGCATCGATGGCTATCAGTACGGCCGTAATCTGCGCCGCGCGATGCACGTCGAGGAGATGTGGACCGGCCGTGAGCTGGACTATTACACCACTGCCCCGGGCGTGCAGCTCTACACCGGCAACTGGCTGGGCGACGAACACGCCAAAGACGATGCCAACTACGGTTGGGGCGCCGGCTTTGCCCTCGAGGCCGAAATGTATCCTGACACGCCGCACCATGCGCTGTTCCCCCAGGGCATCGTGGGCCCCGGTCATCCCTACAGCAATGTGATCGAATACCACTTTATGAGGCACTAGGCCCACAACGCGACATATCGCACAGCAACGCCCGCCGGCACACCGCCGACGGGCGTTTTTCATCTTTTGGGCTCTTTTTCGCTGTGACTGTATGAGTGACATATCAAAACTATGCCCATTTACTACGTTTAGCCCGGGATGCTCGACCATGCACCGGTTTTTGTTAAATGCGCGAGCCGTCTACCTGCGGTTTTGTTTTTCTCAAATTCGACATGCTCGGCGATAACCGATCAAACGTAGTAAATGGGCATAGTTTTTGACAGGCGGCATCGCGCGCGTCCCTCGCAAGGGCAAAATGATCCGTTTTCCTCCGTCCCCAAGGGATCAGTTGAACAGATTGTCGATGGGATCGGGGGCGGAACTGGGGAGATAGCGGATTTCTAGCTCTATGCCGAGTTCTTGCAGCTCTTTGAAGGCGGCGATGTCCATATCGTCTACGGCAACGGCAGGCGTTGCAGAGCGTTTGCCCTCCCCTGTCTGCATATGGCCAATGCTGATCTTGGTTATTGGCACACCACCCTTAACCAGCGCGAGCGCATCTGCGGGTGAGGCCACCATGACCAGAATCCATTGACGCGGCGTTGCGGTATGAATGATATCGATGGTCCTTTGCACCGAGAAAAACCGTGTCCAAACGCCTTCTGGCGCCGCCACCCTCATGGGTGCCCATTGGCGCGAATCCGCCGCGATCTCATCGTTGACGATTAGGACAAGGTTGGAACCAGTCGCCTCGTTCCACAGCTCAATGTCTTGCCCGCAAATAAACCGGTCGTCGATGCGTGTGAGAAGAATCTTGGGTTGAGCCATCGCCACCCCATTCTGTTTGAGACCCGTAAGAGCAAGACATCGCGTCTCCAATATTAGTGCATTTAAAATGAGAAAAGCCGTCAGAACACTTGCGCGGATGTGCGATGTCCCGTATCATAGACAGCCGTTGACGCCTCAGTTGCGTCATCATATGGCCGCCAGCGTAGCTCAGTTGGTAGAGCACCGCTCTCGTAAAGCGGGGGTCACCGGTTCGAGCCCGGTCGCTGGCTCCATTGCACAAGATAGCCGCCTTCGGGCGGCTTTTTTGTTGCCGATTCGCCCACTCGGTGGACTTCGGATTTAATGCTTAGGGGGCGGGGATTTACCAAAGTGAAATTATAATGAAAAGAAACCCTGCTGCAACAATTGCCATGGTGAGGGCTCGAATTGGCCATATAGATTTAAAATAGCCACGATACCTTCTCTTTTGCTGGAACGATATATCTATACAAGGTTGTGAGCGGAAAACAAAAATACGTCGATTGCTATCCGACAAACGGGTCTGGAATTGCATTCACCGGCATTTCGGGGCAGATTGATACACATGTACGAAAAGGAACCTATGTGGTGCGTTGGGTTGGAGCTGCTGCAGGCCCGATATGGATTGCGGTCTTGCGCCCCGATGTCCAAATAGGTTTCTCTCTCTAGACGGGAAGTTGCTCATGGACGCCATATATGACGGAGATGACTGGGTCGATCATTATACTTGGCGCCTGGTCGGCTCGAACGACAATGGGGATGTGGTGTTTGATGGACTATGTCCAAAGCATCTCCATCCTTTTGTCTCGTCGTTAATTGAGAGTTCCGCTCGTGTTGCCCCCTACAGTTCGGCATCGCTTCATGATACGGACGTTTTGAAGACCATAAGGGAATCAATTGACGATGGCACGATGAGCGGCCCGCTGTTTTCTCGGCTTGTGGGGCTAGATGAGATTGGCTCGAAACGACTGCTTGCAGGCGAAAAAGTGGAACTCACTTATCGGTCGATGATTTCAATCCTGCGGCTAGCCGATGTTCTTCGCAAATAAATCCAAGCACAATGCCGCCGGCAACTCCCCTACTCAACAAAAAAGCCCCGCCAACCGCAATCCCCAAGGGAACCGCGATTAACGGGGCTCAAACGCGCTCCCCAAGGGGAATCACGCTAGCTCACGAGCAGTGCGCTACTCCTCCCAGTAAGCGTCTGCAAGCAGCTTAAAGCAGATCTTCTTGACCGGCTGCGCGCCATCGCCCGGGAACTCGAGCGTGGGCATGTGAGGCTCGCCGGCAACGAACAGCGCAAACTTATCGTCAGCAAGATCGCCGGCGATCGAAGCGTCGGAATCGACCAGATCGTAGTCGTCCTTCTCGTCAAACTCCTGAACCAGCGTCAGGCTGCCCGTGGCGACCTTAAAGGCCTCGCGACCCTCGACGTCGATCTGCAGGTCGTGATAGCGCTGATGCGTCTCATAGTGAGCCTCGGCCTCGGGACGCGTCGTGGGAGACATGACGTTCGCAAAGACCTTCTCACCCAAAATCGGATGGCTGCCGACCTCGAGCTGTGCCGGGTCGTTCTCCTCGAGCCAGTCGATCAGCACGTCGAGGCCCTTGAGCATTCCGCGGTACTCCTCGATATCGCCCAATGCACCGTAAATCATCTAAATCCCCTCTCGGATCGCTTCTTTGGCGGCTAATCGGCAAACGCGTTACCGATGCTGTTGCCACCCACATACGCCTCGACCAGGGTAAGGTCGGGATTGAACACGACAAACTCGGCGTCGCGCCCCAGCATAATGCTACCGCACTTGTCGTCGACATGAGCTAGCAAGCAATGCCGGGGCCGACGCCCAGGCTTTTACAGCTCGGTCACGACAACGCCGTTGTAGACCTCGTCCCAACGGTCCATGACCAGATGGCCGGTCATGGGATCCATGGCATTGAGCTTGCCGCAGGTGTTGGCGGTACGCAGCACCGTCTCGTCATCCGCGCCAGCAGCAATCGCATGCGCGAAGCCGGCAATGGTCGAATCGCCAGAGCCCGTAGCGTTAACGGCGGGGATATCGGGGGTCTTGGCGCGGAATGCACGGCCATTATGGAAGCCCACGGAGCCGGCAGCGCCCATGGACACGACGACCCAGGGGATATCGGAGAAGCGGGCATCAGAGGCGAGCGCGGCGCGGAGCTCGTCCACATCGTCGGTGGTAAAGCTCGTGCCCAGAAGGCCGTTAATCTCGGTCAGGTTAGGCTTGACCAGCTCGGGCTTAATTTCGGACTTAAGGGCGGCCTCGAGCGAAGCACCCGAGGTATCGAGCAGCACCTTGGCGCCGGCGTTCTCGGCAATACCCGTGATCTTGGCGTAGTAGCCCGCCTCGACACCACGGGGCAGCGAACCCGAGATGGTAACGACAGCGGCCTTGCTCGCAAGCTCGGCGAACTTGGCGGTAAAGGCATCGAGCTCCTCGGGGGCAATCGTCGGGCCGCTCTCGAGTAGCTCGGTCTGGTTGCCGGCGTGGAGGATGTTGAGGCAAATGCGAGTCTCGCCCTTGATGGGTACAAAATCATTCTTAATGCCGTTGGCATCCATGAGCTCGGCCATATAGGCGCCCATGTGGCCGCCGAGCAGACCAGTTGCCACAACGTCGTCGCCCAGCTGACCCAGTACACGGGCCACGTTGAGGCCCTTACCGCCGGCGGTCTTTTCGGGCGTCACACGGTTGACGTCGTCGATAATGAGCTCATCGAGCTGATAGCGTGTATCGACGGACGGGTTCATCGTAACGGTGAGGATCATTTTTAGCTCCTTATCTCGCAGGCTCCTTGTGCCTCGCGATACGAGTCGACAAAACGGAATTACAGAATCTCAATCGTGAACGAGCGAACGACGGTCTCCTTGGGCTTGGCGACAAGGCAGCCACGCTTATGCTCAAGCACGTCGTCCTCATCGGAGCAGGTCGAAAGGCCGCCCCAAGGCTCAACTGCCACAAAATCACCCTCGGGCTTGCTCCACACAATGAGATATGGGAAGCCCTCAAAGCTCAGGCGGACGCCCTTGTCCTCGCCCTTTTTGGAAAGCGTGACCTGACGGCTCTCGAGCACGTCAAAGATGGTCTCCGCAAAATCGAAGAGCTCGTGCGACAGGGGCAGCGTCTTTCCCACCATGGGGTTCTTGGAGCGCTTGTCCACGTCAATCAAGCCAGTCGAAGGGACAGCGGTGCAAAGCTCTGCAGCCTCTTCTTTCTCAAAGCGCAACTCGTAGTCCGTATAGGCCTCGCCCTCATCGAGCGGGCACCTAAAGCCGGGGTGTCCACCGATAAAGAACGGCATGTCCTCGGTGCCCTCGTTGGTAACCTCATAGGAGACACGCACGGCGGCGTCCTCGAGCGTATAGCGGGCGACGAGCCTAAACGGATACGGATAATCGCTCAGCAGCGCGGCGTTATCCTCCGAAGCCAGGCACATAGCCAACTCGTTCTCGCCTTGGCTCAGCAGCTTCCACTCCTGCTTGCGCGCAAAGCCGTGGCGAGCGAGCTTTACATGATGCCCGGCAAACGTCATGGCACTACCATCGCGCAGGCCTCCGCAAATCGGAAAGCAGACCGGCGCCTGGCCGGACCACACGGCGGGGTCACCCTGCCACAAGTACTCGCGACCTCCGGCCTCAATCGAGGTAAACGAACCACCAGCCGTGGACACCTTAATAGAAATCGAATCGTTGGAGAGAGCGTATTCCATTGCCCATCCTTTCGAACAACTGCTTTTTGCTCGCAAGTACCCGTCTCGGCTCTGACCAATGGACAAACCCGCACGCTCATCGATGCGTCCGGTATCCCGGCCATGTAACGGGGTACCATACAGACATTGATGCAATTACAGCTGAAAGGCCTTCTTATGCGAACCATCATTCTTTATGCCTCACGCCACCACGGCAATACGAAAAAGCTCGTGGACGCCATCGTCGAGGCGCACCCCGAAATCGATACCCTCGACGTGAAAACACTCGGCAAAAACGAGTATCCCAACCTGCACGAATACCATCTGATTGGTGTCGCCACGGGCATCTATTACTCCGAGATCGACAAGGACATGGCACGCGTGCTCACGAACGTGCTGCAGCCGCAGGATAAGGTGTTTGGCCTTATGACCTACGGTGGCAAAAACAAGTGGTACGGCAAGGATATCGATGGCATCTGCCGCATGAGGCAGGCCATCTTTATGGGCGTCTACGGCTGCCCTGGCTTTGATACGTGGGGGCCGTTCAAACTCACCGGCGGCGTCCAGAAGGGACACCCGACCGCTGAGGAAATTAAGGGCGCCGTCGACTTCTTCGACAAGATCGAAGACGAGTATGGCGACATCATCGTCGAAGAGTACGCCAAGCGCGAGAAGCGTCTAGCATACGAAAAGGAGCATCCCGCGGGGGGTCTTGTGGCCGGCGTCAAGCGCACGGCAAAGAAGATCGCTAACAAGCTGTAACTGTTAAGGTGCTTTTGAGCGTTTAACCCATACGGCGGGTCCGAGCAGATTCGGGCCCGCCGTCTTTTTCTATCGTTACTCGGTAAAGGCGTTGCCGACGCTCTGGCCGCCAACATACGTCTCGATGAGGGTGAGCTCATGGTCGAACACGACAAAGTCGGCGTCGCGACCCGGCATGATGCTGCCGCACTTATCCTCGATGTGCGCGGAGCGTGCCGGCACCTCAGTTGCCATGCGAATGGCGATATCGGCGCTGGCGATACCCCAGTCTACGATGTTCTTGACGCCCTGGGCAAGCGTGAGCACCGAGCCGGCAATGCTCTTGCCGTCGGCGAGCCAGCACAGGTTGTCCTTCATGATGACGTCCATGCCGCCACTGGTGTAGCTGCCCTCGGGCATGCCGCCGCAACCCAGGCAGTCGGTGATGAGCACCGTGTGCTGCCAGCCCTTTGCCTGCAGCAGCGCCTTGATGGCGGCAGGGTTTACGTGCTTGCCGTCACAGATGATCTCGGCGTAGGTCTCGGGCGTGGACATGGCAGCGCCCACGACACCGGGCTCACGGTGATGCAGCCCGCGCTGGCCGTTATAGGTATGCGTAAAGCAGCTGGCACCGGCGTTGATGGCGGCGATGCACTCATCGTAGGTGGCGTCGGAGTGACCGATACTGGTCACCACACCCTTGGCGTTCAGAGCAGCCGCATAAGCAGCGGCACCGTCGCGCTCGGCGGCCATGGCGCTCTTAACGATGCGACCGCCCGCAGCCTCCTGCCACTGGTCGAAAACCTCCTCGGAGGGGTCAATCAGGTAAGCGGGGTTCTGCGCGCCCACGTGCTTCATGGTAAAGAAGGGGCCCTCCAGGTAGATGCCCTGAATGCGAGCACCGCAGAAGTCGGGGCCGCGGCCCTCGTCAGCCTGGGCGATGGCGGCGCAGGCATCCTTGATCTGCTCGACGCCATCGGTGAACGTCGTGGGCAGCCAGCTGGTGGTACCGCGACGAGCGAGCTCAGTCGAGCTGATATCGATACCCTCGGGGTCGTTATCGGTAGTCGAGTGGTTATAGAAGCCATGGATGTGAGTATCGACCATACCCGGTGCGATCCACGATCCCGTGTAGTCCTTAATCTCGCAAGAGGGCTCGTCGGCCTGCCAGGCGCCAAAAACGCCATCCTCGACCATAAGATAGCCGCCCAGTTGCGGGCCTGCCGGCAAGAAGAACTTGTCAGCCTTAATTGCGTACGTGCTCATATGCACTCCTCGCTTCTAAAGCAGTTGACTGTGGTAATGCTTATACCCAGCTCACGTAAAACAAAAAGCGCCCGCCCGCCGTTATGAGCGGACGGGCGCCCTTACAGGGGGACGCGATTAAGCGGTGAAGGGGTGAATCGTCACGCCCTTAACCACGCGGTTGACCGTGCCGGTGGGGCTCGGCGTATCGGGCGTGTTGCCCACGCGGACGGAGTTGAGCAGGCTGATAGCCTGGGCAAACATCACGAACGGCAGAGCAAGGTAACCCTCGGGAAGTGCCTCGTAGCCCTTAAAGGTGAAGGACTCACCCTCATAGACGGTGGCACCTTCCTGCTGAACGGCGACGGTGTGCTGAGCAATATCGTCGCCACCGATCTCATTGAGGATGTCGATGTCGTACTGACGGGTGTAGGCGTCGTTGTTGACGAACACGAAGACGAGCGTCTTATCGTCGACGAAGGACTTAGGTCCGTGACGATAGCCCATGGAGGTGTCGTAGGAAGTAGCGACCAGACCGTGAGCGAGCTCAAGGATCTTGAGCTGGCTCTCCTGGGCAAGGCCACCGAAGGAGCCAGAACCCAAGTAGGTCACACGGTTGAAGTCGCCAGCCAGGTAATCGGCGATCTCGGGCTCACGGGAGATGACCTCCTCGCCCATCTTGGCAATCGTCTCGACCCACTCGGCCTTCTGCTCGTCAGAGGCAGTGTCGAAAATAAGGGTGGAGAGCAGGGTCATGCAGGAATAAGAACCGGTCATGGCGAAGCCCTTGTCGTTGGCGCGCGGAATGAGCAGCGTCAGCGCGTTGGGATCATCGGCAGACTCGACGGCGAGCTTGCCCTCGGGAGCGCAGGTGATGTTGAGGAACTTGACGTTGTGGACGAGCTCCTTGGCAACGGCAACGGCAGCAAGGCTCTCGGGGCTGTTGCCAGAGCGGGCAAAGGAAACCACGAGCGTGGGATCCTCGGCGCGCAGGAAGTCACGCGGGGCGCTCACGATGTCGGTCGTGGCGATGGGCTTAAAGTCGTAGAGATCAGTGTTGCCAGCGTGACGCAAGTACGGGGCGCAGGTATCGCCAACGTAGTCGGACGTACCGGCACCGGTGAAGACAACGGACAGACGGCCCTCGCCCATAGCGCGAGCCTCGGCCAGGAAGGCCTCGATGGCCTCCTTGTTCTCGCGATAGATGTTGAGCGTATCACGCCAAAGCTCAGGCTGCTGAGCAATCTCGGCCGTGGTGATCTGGGCGCCGAGCTCGGTGAGCTCCTCGACACTCTTCTCGAACATTTCTAATACCTCTCTCTAGAAGTAATCCTCTGACGTGCAATTATACACTTCAGTTGGTTATCTGGTAGTAACCAGTTAAATGCAAAGAATCATCATATGGAAACGATGCGAACACTAGTCGCTACGCTGGTGGTAAACCTTGTATTTAAACTGATCGGCACGAGCAACCGAGAGTGTATACTCCACAACCTCGTTTGACTCGTTATACGTAGTCCTGACCAAATCGAGCACAGGCGAGCCCTCGACAATTCCCAAAAGGTGGGCGTCGGTGGGACGGGCTATGCTCGCATAGAACTCCTCTTCGGCCACGCGTATCTTTTGCTGAAAGTCTTGCTCAATCACATCGTAAAGCGGCTTACGCTCCAGTAGCGGTCGCTTTAGGGACAGAAATTGACGAACCGGTAGATAGCTGCGTTCGACCATCATGGGCATGTTGTCGGCAGAACGAAGGCGCTTGAGCTTAAAAATGCGATCGCCGATGCGCAATCCCATATGCTCGGCCAGATTCTTATCGGCCTCTATCTCGCAAAACTCGAGAATCGTGGTCTCGGGGTCGCGACCCATCGCGCGCATCTGCTCGGTAAAGCTGTAGGACTGCATAAGATTGGTTGCCTTTGCCGAACGGTCGGTCACAAAGGTACCGCGACCGTGCTGCCGAACCACCAATCCTAAACGCTCCAGTTCCTGCAGAGCCAGGCGTACCGTAGTGCGCGAGAGACCATAGCGCTCCGATAGTTCGCGCTCGGAAGGAATCATGTCACCGGCGCGATATTCATGGTCGATCTTTTCGGTCAGAATATCGACCAGCTGATCGTACAGCGGTTGCTTACGCGCTCCGATCGCCATCCTATCCTCCCATTTTCTCAAACTCGGCTACTACCTTGGGTGTTTAGCATTATCTGTCTGCCACACCCGAATCAACAAGAAAACAAAAGCCGCGCGCTCTTTCGAGCACGCGGCTTTTAACATACACATGGCTTAAGGGGTCGGGGTGTGAGCCGCGTAGGGACACACCCCTCAAGCTAGAGCCTTACCAGATGCTCGGCCAGAGACCAAGCGGGCCAGCGCCCAGGATGCCGAGGACGAAGAGCAGCAGAATGCCCTTGGTCGGGGTCCAGCTGTGCTTAGCGAACATGTAGTAAAGCAGCAGCGTAAGCATAAGCGGGACGAGCTTCGGGACGATGGTGTTGAGGGTGTCGGCAACAGAGAAGTTGACCGGATCCTCGGTGACGGTAGCGTAGGTCACGGACTCCATGCCGTTGCCCAGATCGGCGACGCCGCACTTGACCTCGTTGCCGTCGGCATCGACGGCGGTGAGGGCGTTGCCGTCCTCATCGGTCATGGCGATGGTACCGGCCTCAGCGGTCTCGGTATCGATGCCCTCCATACCGGTGAAGTTCTCGGCCTCCTTCTCGGAGACGATCACGGTAGTAGGGGCAAGGCCACGGGTGGTGCCGTTGGGGATCTGGAGGTTGATCTGGGTGCCACCCATGGTGACGACCAGGCAACCGACGACGAAGACGCCCATGATGGAAGCGGCACGCGTGAAGGCCTGCATGTTGGCGGTCAGAGCGTCAATAGCGCTGGTGCCAAGCTTGTAGGACCAGTTCATGAGCCAGAAGCGCAGAGCGAACTGGACGGCGTTGAAGATCACCAGGAAGATGATCGGCGCAGCGGCGTTGCCGTTGATGGCCATGTTGGAGGTGATGCCGGCCGTGATAGGCACGAGCGTCAGCCAGAACAGGGCGTCACCGATACCACCGAGCGGGCCCATTGCGGCGACGCGGACGGCGCGGATCGTGGGGATGTCAACCTTGTTCTGCTCGAGCGAAAGCACGATGCCCATAACAAAGGTGACGAGGAACGGGTGAGTGTTGAAGAACTCCAGGTTGTGGCTCATGGAAGCCGCGAGGTCGTTCTTGTTGGTGTGGATCTTCTCCAGACCGGGGATGATGGAGTAGAGCCAGCCAGCGGCCTGCATACGCTCGTAGTTGAACGAGGCCTGCAGGAAGCAGGAGCGCCAAGCCATCTTGTTGAGGGTCTTCTGGTCGAGCTGCGGAGCAGGAGTGAGATCCTCGTAGTGCTCCGGGATCACATACTCATTAGATGCCATCTTCGAAGTCACCTCCGTCAGAAACAGCTGCACCCTTCAGCTCGGTCTGCTGCTGGAAGTCCCAGAAAGCGATGCCGAAGCCGATGAGAGCGAGGATGAGCAGAGCAGGGGTTGCCAGCGAATCGTTGGCAACGGTGATGAGCGCGAGGCCAAAGCCCATGAGGAAGAAGCCCCACATATCGCGGTTCATCATAACCTTGAGCAGGACGGCGAAGCCGACGAAGCGCATCATGCCGCCTGCAGCGGACAGACCGGTCTGCAGCCAAGTCGGGATGGCGGAAGCGATGGTCTGACCAATGGTAGCGCCAGCGATGAAGAACAGGGTGACGACGACAGCGAAGATCAGGCCGAGCAGAGCCATGGCGAAGTAGTTCAGGCGCTCGATGCCCTTGGTGTCCGCGTTATGAGCCATGTTATCGGCCGTGGACATAAGCGGGGACATAAGCGTGAAGACCAGGGTAACGCCGAGCTGACCAAGCAGAGCGAACGGAATGGCAAGGCCGACTGCCGCGTTGGGCTCGAGGCCCGTGGCGATAGCGAGAATGGCTGCCATGATGCCGCCGATGACGGCGTTAGGCGGCTGAGCGCCTCCGATCGGCATGTTGCCAATCGTCATAAGCTGATAGGTACCACCCACGAGAAGACCGGTGTTGAGGTCGCCAAGGATAAGACCGATGACGGCGCCGGTGACGATGGGCTGATAGAGAGACTCGAGGAAGTCAAACTGGTCGATTGCCGCGATGAACGTGACGACGAAGACCAGAGCGATCTGGATGATCGAGTATTCCATCTTGCTCCTCCTTTCAAAATGAATGTACGCACTTTGGATTTCACGTACAGAATGTCAGGGTTTCATTCCTGACAACGTGGATCATGAGGATTACGAGAAGAGCTTGCTCGTGTCCTCAACAGGCGTGCTCGGAACGCGCCTGATCTCCAACTCCACCCCCAATTCCTGCAGCTCTTTAAACGCAGCGACATCCTCGTCGTTAACTGCGACGGAGGTGGCGACTTGGCGCTTTCCTTCCGACATGTGCATGTTGCCGATGTTTACCTTCTTTATAGGCACACCGCCCTTGACGAGCGTAAGCACGTCTTCCGGTGTTTCGGCCACGATGAAGATCTTCTGGCGCGGGCTCGCCTTGCCAATGACGTCGATGGTCTTCTGCAGAGAGAAGAAACGCGTAGCGACGCCGGCGGGAGCGGCCATCTTCATGAGGTTCTGGCGCATGGTGTTGGACGCCACGTCGTCGTTGGCGACGAGGATGAGGTTGGAGCCCAGGGTGGAGTTCCACTGGGTGGCAACCTGACCATGAACCAGTCGGTTATCGATGCGGGTAAGAAGAATGTTGGGTTCTGCCATGTTGATCAGCTTCCTTTCGTTATTTGCTGACGACAGTTACTTGATCTCCTGAATCGCGTAACGCGAAACATCTACGACGGCTCCGGATCGGACTTTGATCTGGACCTTCTCGCCTTCGATGCCTTTGACGGTTCCGTAGATACCGCCGGCGAAAAGAACCTCTTGACCCGGCTTGAGCTCGGTGTGCAGCTCCTTGAAGTACTTCTGCTTCTTCTTCATGTTGATTTGCGACCAGATGGTGTAAATCAAGCCCATGATGACAAGCAGGCCTAAAAGGGCGACCGAGGAGCTCAGGACGTTGGCTCCGAAATCGACCATTAGATGCCGTCCTCGTCGCCGAAGATATCCTCTTCCTCGGAGCCGGCAACGGATGCGACCGTCTGGGCGGTGACGCCCGTCTGGCCAACGGTCACGGCCTGCTCGCCAAGCTCGGCGAGCGTGGCATTGCCGCGGAGGAACAGAAGCTCAATAACCATGGGAAGGTTGGTGCCAGTCAGAACCTCGACGTTGTCGACATCCTGGGCAATCATCATCGACTGGTTGAACGGGGTGCCGCCAAGCAGGTCGGTAAAGACGAGCACGCCATCGCACTCCTCGCGCATGGCAGTAATAGCGGCGCGGAGATCCTCACCGTAGGATGCGGCCTGGTCGCCCTCAAAAGGAACGACGGTAAAAGCAGGCTGGTCGCCGGCAACCATAGCGATAGCGCTTGCAAGGCCGGGTGCGAACTGTCCATGACCGGTAAGAATAAAGCCAACCATTCAAATTTCCCTTCCGAAGGTGTGTACGATCTGAGTCCGATGATTTTCGGAAGCCAGCGGGCACTCGCCCTTAAAGCTTCTTAGAAAGCGTTCTTTGAAGACCAGTGGTTTCTAAACTGGTAGTAACCACGTGACGTGTTGTTGTCACTATATCACCCTAGAAGAGGTCGCTTTCGCTGATTCAAACAGTAAAACGTTTTTGCACCGCTCACGGTGATATTTCGACCGTTTACCGGTCGTTAACACTTCTACCTGCGGTTTTGAAACCGTTTCGAAACGCTTTGGCAAAAGATCGGAACTTTTCCTGTCCCTAAACAACGCAGGGCGGCTAAAAATAGCGTGTAGAAAAATTGCAGGTCATTGTGAAGATATGTGAATTGGTCTTTTTGACTTAATACCAGTTAGAACCAGTTTTGAGATTATCGGTGAACGGTAGTTTTCGACCGCTCACCGGTTACTTGCAATCGTTTGCAGTTGTTTTCCCAGATGAATTAGGGAAGCGCGATGGAGCGCTTGCGCGGGCGCGAGGCCTACCCCAGTGGTTTCGGCAGCAAAAAGCCCGCTAGAACGTTGTCCGTTCTAGCGGGCTAAATCAGGCAGATCGGCTAGCGCGCAGTAGTGCAGGCAAACCTTACGCAAACAGGCCGTAGATGCTGATGTTGGCCTTGGCGTAGAGGCCGTTAGCATACTCGGTCCACTTGGAGCTGGCGCTCGAAGCCTGCGAGGAATACTGCTGGTAGGCGGTGTAATAGGCGGTCATGGCCTGCTTATAGGTAGCGCTATCGGCCGTAAAGGCATCGTCGGCAAAGGCCTTAGCGTAGGTGCTGCTCTCGTCCTTCCAAGTGCCCTTTGAGCTATCCCACTCATCGCCGGCAAGGTTGATGATGTAGTCGGCGTAATCCTTGCTCGCGGTCTCCTCGTTGCCGTCAGAAGGCTCGGTCGGGGCGGTCGGCATGCTTGCGGAGCTATCGCCCACCTTCTTCTTGTAGAGCTTCTGCAGCGTCGCGGACTGGCGGACGATCTGCTTGGCCTGGTCCTTGGACACGCCATACTGCGTGGCCATGGTCTTGTAGTCAGAAGTGCCGATGGAATCCTCGGCGTACTGCTTCATCTCCTTGGAAGAGACGGTAATGCCCTCGTCCTCGGCAGCATCGAGCAGGATCTTGTTGCGCACGTAGGACAGGATGACGTCGGCAGAAGGAGCGGTGTAGTTGCCATCACTATCCTTGACGGTATCGAGGCTGTACTGGCTCTCGATGGCCTCGCGCGCAGTGATGTCGCTCTTCTTGCCGTTGTAGCTATAGCTTGCCACGGTCGAATCGAGCTGATCCTCGGTGAGGGTCGCCGAGCCGACACCCTTGCCGCCAAAGCCGCCATTGCCAATAAAGAAGCCGACCACCGCAGCAATCACGACTGCAACCACAAAGGCGGCGATCATCGTCTTCTTGTGCTTGGATGCATGGTCGTCTTCGTCGGAACCCAGGATATCGTCGTCCTCATCCTGGGCCTCGGGCATCAGATTCTCATCAGCGGCGTCCGCAGCAATCTGTGCCTCCAGACGGGCGTCTTCCTCCTCGGCCGTCGTACCGGCAGCAATGTGCTCGGCAGACGTACCGGTGACCAGATCGATCTTCTCATCCTCGTCACCGTCGGGGCCTTCGCCGCGCTCGATGATCTGGATGCCGTCGATCTCGTCCTTCTCGTCCTTCTTTTGAATCAGACCCATATCGGTTACTCCTTGTTAGGAAACATAGTCCTCAATAGAATACGCCCGACAGAGCGCCGGGCGTATTGATTCTCAGGTTATACGCAAACACTTAAGTACTATTTAGGCGTTTGCAGCACGCATGCCTTAGGCCAGGTGCGCGATAACGGCATCGGCAAAGGCCTGCGTGCCCACGGCCCCCTCGACGGAGCCGGTCTGGGCACGACGCACGTCACCGGTAACCTGCTCGCCCTCGTCGAGCGTGGCAGATACGGCGGCGCGAATGCGATTGGCAGCGTCGTTCTCGCCCAGGTGATCGAGCATCATCGCAGCAGAGAGAATCTCGGCCGTGGGGTTGGCGATATCCTGGCCAGCGATATCGGGCGCGGAGCCGTGCGTTGCCTCGAAGATGGCGCAGTCGGCACCGATGTTGGAGCCGGGGGCCATGCCTAAGCCGCCCACCAGGCCAGCGCACAGGTCGCTCACGATGTCACCGTACAGGTTGGGCAGCACCAGGACATCGAAGTCGTTGGGGTTTTGGACCAGGCCCATGCAGGTGGCGTCGACGATCTTGTCGTTGAACTCGATATCGGGATAGTTGGCGGCCACCTCGCGCGCAACGCGCAGGAACAGGCCGTCAGTCGCTTTCATGATGTTTGCCTTGTGTACAGCCGTCACCTTTTTGCGGCCGCAACGGCGGGCGTACTCAAAGGCATACTCCACAATGCGGCGGCTCTTGGCGATGGAGATCGGCTTGATCGAGATGGCGGAATCGGCGGCGAAGGTCTTCTGGCCCGAGCGCTCAACGAGCTGCGAGAGCTCCTCGACCTCGGCAGCGCCCTCATCGAACTCGATGCCGGCGTAGAGGTCCTCGGTATTCTCGCGCACGATGACCAGGTCGACGTCGCGAAAGCGCGATCCGTCGCCCGGCTGCGACAGGCAGGGGCGCACGCAGGCGTACAGGTCAAAGTACTTGCGCAGGGCCACGTTGACGCTGCGGAAACCCGTGCCGACCGGCGTGGTGATGGGCCCCTTGATGGCAACCTTGGTCTCGGCGACCGCATCGAGCACGTGCTGGGGCAGTGGCGTGCCAAACTCGTCCATGACGCCGGCACCGGCCTCCTGGACATTCCAATTGATCTGGACACCGGTGGCCTCGACCACGCGGCGCATGGCCTGCGTAATCTCGGGACCGATACCGTCACCGGGAATCAGGACTACATCGTGCGCCATAATCTGTTACTCCTCGTTTTCGGCGTCGTCAGATTTTTTAACGCTAGCACGCTTCTTCTTTTTGGAGAGATCAAGGTCAAAGCGTTTAACAAGCATTTCGCAAATCTCGCTCGAACGGGCTTTGAGATAGCTGCCCTTGCCGTTCTCGGCATCGAACTTAAGGCGCAGCGCGAGCTTCTCGGCGACCTCGGCGTCGATCTCGCCCTGGCCAAACTCGTACAGGCAACCGAGCATGTCGCGATACTCGAGATCACCGTGGTAGCACTGGATGGCCTCGTCCAGGATGGGCCAAGCCTCGCGCGAACGCTCGACACTCGTGGCGCCCCACACGCACAGCAGGCGGAAGGCGGCATAGCGCAGCGTGGAGGAAATCTCGTCGAACAGCGCGGTCTCGGCGCCCTCAAAGGCATCGCCCAGCTGCTCGGGGCAGGTGGTGGCGAGCGCCGTCAGGGCATCGAGGGCTTCCCAGCGGGTCTGAGCCTCGGGGCGGTCGAGCGCCTCGATCAGTGCGGGCACGCAGGGCACGACGCGCTGCGGATCGCGCTCGGCAAGCAGGTGCAGCACGCGAGCGGCAAACTGGCGGATACGGCGCGTGGGGCAGCCGAGCTCCTGGACCAGGCGGTCGACGGCGTTCTCATTCTCCTCTGCCAGCTGGAGCTGTGCCAGCTCCTCGTCGGTGAGCTGTTCGTCTTTATTTTCTGCCATAGTTACCTCTTCTTACTATTTCTTAGCGTGCTTGCCAGCACCCTTGCTGTCATCGGTGACCGAGATGAGCTGTCGGTCGGCAGCGCCATTACGACGCGCACGGCGGCGTTCCTCGGCATCGCCCGCGTCGGCGGCGGCGCGGTGTGCCTTGTTGACGTTAAAGACCTCGTCGTGCTTGCGCCACGGACCGACGGACTCGCCAAAGCTCATCTTAAGGCCGGCGATAAAGCCGCCGAGCCAGCCGATCGGCGCAAACTGCACCAGCGGGAACAGCGAAAACACCCAGGTTAGCAGGACGACTGCCGCCGCACCTGCAAAATTGGCGATCCAGTAGTCGCGCTTGGTGATGACGCGCTTTTCGCACGCCCACTGGCCGCACAAAAAGCCGATGTAAATCGCAAAGAGAAAGAGCGCCAGCGCGAGCACCACGAACGTCCAGCTCATGGGCGCTACTCCTCGTGATGATGGCCGCAGCAGCACTCGTGGCCGTCGTCATGGCCGTGGCCGCCGCAGCACTCGTGGTCCTCGCCATGGTGGTGGCCGCAACCGCACTCGTGGTCGTCGCCGTGCTCGCCGCAACCGCAGCCTTCCTCGTGGGCACCATGCTCCTCGGGACGATACTGCGACCAGTCCAGACCGGCGGCGATGGCGTCGGCCTCCTCCTTATAGAGGACCGTGATGGCCTGGGTGCCCAGCTTGGCGCCACCGATGGCGTCGAGCATGTCGTAGAGCGTAAAGGCCACGTCGGCCCCGGGCAGCGCGAGCTCGCGATCGTCGGCGTAAGCGAGCGCCAGGCGCAGGTCCTTGATGAAGTGTTCAACCATAAAGCCGGGCTTGTAGTTGCCGTCGAGCGCCTTGGGCGCCAGGCTCTCCATGGCGCCGGACTTGCCGGTACCGCCCAGGATCATCTGGCGGGTCTTCTCCAGGTCAAGGCCGCTCAGCTCGGCAAATGCCATGGCGTCTGCCATGCCGACCATGCAGGCGCCCAGCGACACCTGGTTGGCGAGCTTGGCAGCCTGGCCCTTGCCGGCGCCGTCGAAGCAGCAGATGTTGGCCGCAAAGGTGGCAAGGATGTCGCGGACCGGCGCGATGTCGTTCTCGGTAGCGCCCACGATAGCCGTGAGCGTACCGGCGATAGCGCCCGACTCGCCGCCGGTGACGGGGCAGTCAAACGCCATGCGACCAGAAACCTGGGCGGCCTCGGCAATGTCACGGGCAAGCTCGGGCGAGCTCGTGGTGAGGTCGATCAAGACCGCACCCGGCTTGGTGCACGCGAGCAGGCCGTCGCCCGCCAGGTAGAGTTCCTCGACCTCGGAGGGATAGCCCACCATGGTAAAGACGACATCGGCGTTCGCCGCGGCATCGGCCGGCGTATCTGCCCAGACGGCGCCGCGCTCGATAAGCGCCGCCGCCTTGGACTTGGTGCGGTTGTTGACCGTGACGGGATAGCCGGCGTCCAGAATGTGGCCGGCGATGGGGGCACCCATGATTCCGGTGCCGATAAATGCGACGGAGAGCTTGTTTGCCATGAAACCTTTCCTTTTGGGTTGGGTGTTGTTACCAGGTTGAATACTCGGTGCCAGCGTTTGGGCTGTGAGTCGAGGGCGATTACGGACGCAGCGCTTGCCTACTGACCGCGCACGCGGCGGGCGATACGGTCGGAAAGCGACGCCTTGTCGGCGCGGTTCTTACCCCAAAACGCGCAGCCCACCATGCCGGGGCCCACGTGCGAGCCGATGGTGGGACCCACGGAGCCGCGAATGATCGTGACGTCGGCGCAACCCTCCTCCTTGCGGATGGCGGCTTCGAGCCAGTCGCCATCCTTTTCGGCATCGGCCGTCATGATGGCGATGGGCATGGTGCGATCGGGCACGTAGTTCTCGCGGAACGACTTGAGGATGGACTTGAGCGCCTTCTTGCGGCCGCGGTTGACGCCGATCAGCGACAGCGAGCCGGCCAGGTCGTAGGAGAGCTCGGGCTTGACGTCGAGCTTTGCCGTGAGCTGCGCCGCCGCGGGAGGAATGCGGCCACCGGCAGCCAGTGCGTCGAAGCTCTCGAGCGTAAAGTAGCCGTGCACGTAGGTCTTTGCCTCGTTTGCCCAATCGACCAGCTGCTTGGCGGTCAGTCCCGCCGAACGCTGGCGCACGGCCTCGAGCGCCAAGAGCGCACCGGCCGCGCAGGGCAGAGCGTTGTCGACCACGTAGAGCTCAAAGTTGGGATACTCGGCGCGCACGACATCTGCCGCCTGGCACGCGGAGTTGTAGCTCGACGACAGCGCCGAGGTAAAGCACAGGTAGACCGTGGGCGTGCCCTCTTTGGCGCACTCGGTAAAAAACTCGATATAGCGACCGAGCGACACAGCCGAGGTGGACACGCGGGCACCGGCGCGCATGCGGTCGTAGAACTCCTTAGGGCTCATGCTCGACCAGATGTCGTCTGTGCGCTCCTCGCCATCGATAATGAAAGGGAAACCCAGGATATCGACATCGAGGTTCGCGGCGACCTCGGGGCTAAAGTCGCAGCAGGTATCGACGACGATGCGGCAACGGTTCGAATGACCGGCGGATGCGGCCTTGTCCATCAAAGCGACTCCTTACGTAAAAAGGCGGCCACCCGCATGGGATGGCCGCCAACCGTTAACTCATGCAAGTTAACGTATTTTACTCGTCAAGTGTTTCGATGCGGGGCTTGATGATGCCATATCCACCATTCTTACGGTGATACACCACATTGATGAGACCGGTCGTCGCGTTCTCGAACACGTAGAAGTCGTGGCCCAGCAAATCGGTCTGCACCAGCGCCTGCTCCTCGGTCATCGGGGTGACATCGATGACCTTCTCGCGGACGAGCAGGTCGTCGTCCTCCTCGGGCAGCAGCAGGTCGGCCAGATCCTCAACGCGCTCGACCGGCGCGACATCCGCGGCACTGGCACCACCCTGGCGGTTGTCCACGACCTTGGTCTTGAACTTGCGCAGCTGGCGGGTGACCTTATCGGCGGAGAGGTCGATGGCGGCGTACATATCTGCACCGTGCTCGGCAACGCGAATCACCGAACCGCGGGCACGAACCGTGACCTCGACGATTGCCGGGTTGGGGTTCGAGGGGTTCTTCTCATAACGAAGCACAACGTCGACCGTCATGGGCTCGATATCGAAAACCTTGAGCGCCTCGCCGATCTTCTCATCCACATGCGCACGCAGAGCATCGGTTACCGTCGTCTTGCGTCCAGAAACCTTGATATCCATACGTGGCTCCAATCTGCCTCGGGGACTTACTGTACTGGCTATGTACCCATTGCCGTGCATTTAATCACGCGATTTCCCAAAGACCCGAATAACGACTGCTTGATACCGCATACCGAAGTCTCGCACTTTTCCGTGGCAAAGTGCGCTATAGGAAGGCGTCGGCAAAGCTAGTTTTTCTCCTGGAAATCAGCTTTTACCTGCCGTTTTTACCAAAATAGAAAAGCCGGGCTCCCTTATTGGGGAGACCCGGCTATGCGTGTTGAAACCGTGAAGAAGTGCCTCGTTCAATGTATGGCAGGCGCCACCCCTACCAATAACTAGCTATTGAGCTTGTTGATGTCATCGTCGGTGATGGTGCCCTCCTGGCTAGACGACGGGCTGTCGCCGTTGTTATCAGAGGCGTCGTCATCGGAGGACTCGGTCTCGTTGGACGTGGAGTCGGATGCCTGCACATTGGCCCCCGAAACGGTCTTGGCGGTAAGGTCATAGGGCATCTGTCCGTACCAGACGCAGTGGACTGCCTCGAGCGTGCCATCGACCGTGATGCCATCGAGGGCATCGCTCACGGCACGGCACAGCTCATCATTAGAGCTAAGACCTGCGACGCCAAGCGTGGAGGGCGCCTCGAGCGTACCGACATAGGAGATCTGGCTCATCAGACGCGCGAGGTAGCCACCAGCCGTGGAATCACAGATCACGTAATCGACCTCGCCCGACTCGAGCGCCTCAAAGCACTCATTGATGTTGGAAAAGGTCTTTTGGTTGGCGGTGATGCTTTGCTTGGCGAGCGCCTCCTGCGAGGCCGAGGAGGTCTGAACGCCCAGGGTAGCGGTGTTAAGCGTTTCGGTGGAAACGCTCAGCGACTCGCCGTCACTGCTCTTGCCGAATACGGCGGCGGCATCGTACAGACAGGTGCCAAGCGAGCTGATGTCGCCGCCCGCAGACTTGATGTCGCCAATGAAGATGTCCGCCTTTTTATCGCTGAGCGCGGAATCGGCCGAGGACGCATCGACAAAGGCGACCTTGAGACCCATGCGGCATGCGAGGGCACGAGCGGCATCGACCGCATAGCCCGTGAGGTTTCCGTCGGCATCCTGCATGGCCTGCGGTGCATCGGACGTATCGAGGGCGACCGTCAGGGTTCCCGGCGTGACCAGGGCATCGTCCGATACCGTGGGGGTAACGGTCTCGCGCTCGATCTGGTCGATCGTGGGCGTCGTGAACGTGGACAGTGGATTGAACGCGCATCCGCTCAGGCCCAAAACGGCAATGACCGCCGCGGCCCCAGCACCTAACCGAGCCGCATGCATCAAGCTGCCCCTCACCATGTCCACTACCCTGCCTTCTGTGTCGTATACGATCCGTGCCCCGCACGGAATATCGGGTTGTTCCCACCAGCTGACCTGGTATTTGACCCCACACTTGCGCACCGGGGCGTTTGCTCGGGAGGCCGCAGCCACCTTCACGACTGGCCCGCTCGCCCGCGAGGCGGTATTGCCCCAAAGAAAGTAGAACGGACGGTGCGGCTTACATCTAGGACGCGCCATGATCGCGCCGCGCGCACGCGGTCGCTTACGTGGATCCCTTTGACCGCGTCTGTCTTGGACTAGGATGGGCATTTCGTCCGTCCGCAACCACAGCCTGGCAGGAACGTAGCGCATTATAGCTAAGTTCAAGCTATAGTTTAAGGTTAGGGACGTTATTCGCATCGCGAGCACAGATTTCGCAGGTCGGGGCGGACCATTCGTGCCCCCATGAAGCCCGGAGCTCCCCCACGGGGAGCCCCGGGGCACCCGTCTCAGGGTGCCGTGTGCAAAAAACGGCAAATATGAGTACTGCTACCAATTTAGTAGCAGCGTATTTCCGCCCCACGAGCCCTTTTTGAGTTCCGCACGGTAGCGCACAGAGATGTGGTGTAAGAGGCGGGGCATGCCCCGCCTCCGCCCTTTCTTGAAAGGGAGGGGACACCGCCTAGAATTCGTCGTTGGAGTAATGAAGGTGACGAATGGAAGGAAAGGCGATGCCCCAAGAAG
>DXLX01000022.1 GCA_019414515.1 Collinsella sp. | reverse complement strand
CTGCCCCGAGTGTGGCAGTCCCGCACCCGCCCCGGCACCGACCAAGTGGTTCTGCCCCAACTGCGGTAGCGAAAACGGCGGCAAGTTCTGCAGCAACTGCGGAACACCCAGGCCCTAGCCCCTCTACCTGGTAATTGGCGGGGAGGTCCGCCACCCCCGCATTTGCTTCTATGGGTTTCGTTCGATAAAGGAGGACACCATGAAGACAACGTTCAAAAAGTCCGTACTCGCATTCCTGACATGCGTCCTGGCGCTCGCCTTTGCCCTGACGGGCTGCAGCGGCGGCGGCAAAGACCCCAAGGCCAACTTCGTCGGCAGCTGGCAGTACTCGGGTGGAACCTTGGACGGCGAAGAGCTCACCGATGAGTACATGGATATGCTCAAGGAGTGGGGCCTCAACTGTATCCTGATCCTCGACGAAGACGGCACGGGCATCCTCGACATGTTCCTTGAGGTCGCCGACCTGAAATGGGAGGCAAAGGACGCCACCACCGTAACCCTCACCGCCGAAGACGAGTCGTATGACATGAAGCTCAAGGACGGCAAACTCATCCTCGAGGTGGAAGGCGACAAGCTTATCTTTACGAAGTCCGACAAGGATCTGTCCGGTACGGTAAAGAAGGATCGCGAGAACGCCGAGAAGGAAGAGGAGATCGATGAGGCCGTCGAAGACGACGATGTCCAGAGCGTCGAAATCTCCCCCGCCGTCACCGTCGCCGATGACGACCTGTGCACCATCACCATCACCGAGAAGTTCAAGGACGACTGGGGCGACATCGGCTTTGTCGTTAACATCACCAACAAGAGCGACAAGGACCTGACCTTCTACGCTCCCTCCGGCAAGACCAATGTCAACGGCACCATGAAGGACCCCTGGTTCTCGGCTCACCTGATGCCCGGCACCAACGCCACCGAGGAATTCACGTTCTCGAACGGCGAGCTTGGCAGCCTTGACGACCTGGTCAACACGACCATCGGCATCGACGCCTACCTGACCGATTCCTACGAGGACGTCGCCTCCTACAGCGCAACCATCGCGTAGCGGCATGTAACATCAGCCGCGGATTGGCGGACACATCCGCGCACACCAGACGGGGCCGCAGGAGTTAATCCTGCGGCCCCGCCGTTTTTATGCCGATGCGTAACGAGCGCTAGCGCTCCATATTGGGAACGATGCTGCCCTCCGTTACCGCGTGCACGGCAAGACGCATGATGTTGTCGTAGCCGGTCTTGCTCAGGATCTCCGAGATGCGACGCTTGATGGTGCCCTCGCTCATAAACAGCTCGGCCGCGATCTCGCGACGGCTTTTGCCCTCGCAGGCAAGGCGCAGGATCGACAGCTCGACATCGTCGAGGGCCGCCGTGCCCGAGAAAATGCTCTCGGGCGGCTTGGGAAACGTGCAATAGCCCGCCAGCGTTGAGCGCATCACGGCGAACAGCTCGTCGATACCGACGTTCTTGTACACAAAGCTATCGACGCCCGCCTCGCGGGCCTGATCGACAAAGGTGATCTCGGGCATGCCGGTCATGATAATGATGCGGCACTCGGGCAGTTGCTCCTTGATGCGCGCCGCCGCCACGATGCCGTTGGAATCATGCTCGGTGCAGACGTCCATCAGTATCATGTCCGGGCGCTCCCTGAGCGCGACATCGAGGGCTTCGGAAGCGTCGGCGATCGCGGCGACGACGGTCATATCGGGCTGGTCGCCAACGGAGCGCGCCAGGCTCTCGCGCAGAATGGCCTGGTCTTCGACTATAAGGACGCGAATCATGAGCTTCTCCTCCGAACAGCAGCGTTGGGCGTAAGCGGAATGGATACCGTAAGCGTAAAGGGTGGGGCGGCGTGGACCTCTAGGCTGCCACCCAGATCTTGCGCGACATGCCTCATACCTGGGATACCCGTTCCCTCGCGATACGATACGGGAGCTGGGGAGCCGTCGTTAGAAATCGTCATGCGCGCGACGGCTCCAGCATCCGCCCCCTCCTGCCACAGACGCACGTGGACCCGATGCGCCTGCGCATGCTTGGTGGCATTGGTCGAGGCCTCGCGGATAATCTGCAAAAATGCGGCGGCGACACGCACGTCCTCAGGCAGCGCACCCTCTACATCGATCTGCACACTCACCAGGCCAAAAGCATGAACGATGTCACCCAGCTGCTCTGCAGGCTCGCTGGCACCGCCACTGCGCAAATCGGCGGCGATTGAGCGCAGCAACGGGTCAATCTGCTCGAGCGACTCATCGTCCAGACGTCCCTCCTCCAAATAGCGATGAAGAATGGACAGGCGCTGCCCGATCACATCGTGAACGCGGGCGCGCATACGTAGGTAGGCCGCATTGTCGGCAACTTTTTTGACTTCTTCGATCTGGGCTTGGAGCTCTTGGCCCGCAAGCTCAAGCAGGTGGTTGGCTTGCGCCAAGCGGTCGTAGGCGTGTGCGTATTCCGTCACGTCCAGGCCGACGACACGCTCGAACGGACGGCCCGAGACCGTAACGGAGTCACGCACGAACAGACGAATCTCGGAAGGAGAGATCTCGACCACGACGCGATCCCTACCAAAGCGATCAAGGTCGATATGGGCGCGATTAGCGCTGCTTTCGGGCATTTGCATGCTAAGCTTGCGCAGGTCGTTCCATGTGCTGCTCATGTCGCGTAGATCGGTTGGCATATGAAGTTCCACCAGGTTTTTGCGCATGCAGCGGTTCATGAGCAACGGACGGCCCCTCGGGTCTAGATACAGGATGCCCACGGGAATCACGTTGATGGTCTCGATCGTCGAGAACGTGGTGATATCCTCCTGGCGGTTACGGACGTCCATCAAGAGTGCCGCGATGGAACGGAACAGGAAAAACGCTCCCTCTGCGATAAGGACAACGGTCCACGCCGAGCCCATGGCAAAAACCACCGGTGGTGTAACGGCGGCAACAAGCAGCAGCTCGACCAGCATGACGGGGCGACGATAGTGCACCATAAGCACCACGCCATAGGCAAAGATCGCGGCATTAAGCCACAACGCTCCACCCATTGCCCTGGCGCAAACGTCAAGCGGCGCCACCAGATACGAGCCAGACGACGCGAATAAGATGAGCGCCGAAATCATCAGGTGAAGCACAAGGCTCGCCTCGTAGGCGCAAATCACCTTACGGTTATAGGACGAGCGGCGCGATGCGATGAGCGGGACGTGGATCGTCTGCAGACACGCAGCCAGGGCAAAGACAACATCGAGCGCAACGATTTGGGGAAGGATGAGCGGGATCTGCATCGTCACTCACCCGCCCTCGGCATCAAGACGATCATGCGCAGCTGGCCGGGCTCGCCCTCAAAGCGGTATGCCACGTTGCGCCCTTGCAGAGCGCTTTCGAGCTCTTGCGCAGCGGGCGTCTGCGAAAGATCTTCATCATCGTTGGAAAAAAGCGTGGCGCGCAGCTCGACACTGCATCGGTCATGGTCGCCCAAGTGATACATAAGCGCCGGATGGTCGGTGGTGTAGGCAAAAAACGCAAAGTCATACACGCAGTCGTACAGGGCGCTTACCGTACTGGCGTGCATCGAGCGCCGTATGGCGATAATCGAGGCGCAATCGACATCGATGGTGCGCAGGTCGCTTGCGAGCTCGTTGGCAATGAGCTGAATGCGGTCGCGATCAAAGCCGCTCTCCCCGTGCTGCGCCAGTGTGAGCGACCCCTTGCGCTTGCAATAGGCGACGAGCATCTTGGCGCGCTGTAGCATGCGGTAACGCTCGTGAGAAGACGCTTCGTCGGTCAACGGCGGCAGCGAGCTCAGCAGGTCATACATCTCTTCGAGCGCGCGGGCGAGTGCCTGGTCCACGTCTTGGACCAGCAAGGTCTCGGCCTCTTGATCTGCCAGATGCGTCTTAAGATCGTAGTCGGCCGTGAGCAGCTCATTTTGGCGCTGCAGCTCCATGCGACGATGTGCCAGTTCACGGTTAAGCTCGTTGAGCTCCGACACGTCTTGGGCAAGCAGGGCCGATCCGCCCAGCAGTGGAAAGGCGCGATACATTACATCGGGATCGGACGCCACGGCAAAGGCATGGGCATGCCCGTGTTCCTGGGCCCGAAGCTCTTCGCACACGCCCGCCGGCATTGGCTTCGACACCGGTGTGGCATAGACTTCCTGCAGGTCGCGCGTTAGAACTTTGAGGTCGAGCGGCAAGGTATCGAAGATGCCGGCGATGTCGTGATATGACGGAATGACACCGCAATCGAGACAGATTTCCATCGCCACCACGCACAAGACGCAATAGACGAGCGAGAAGTTGAGCCTCCATGCCCAGGGCACACGCAGAGCATACGAGATGGCAAAGAACGCGCCGCCCAGCAGCACGAGTGCCGCCGTGCCCGAAAAACGTTGGATACGGAAGGACGATGACCGACCCACCAAAATGAAAAAGGCGACAAAGTTAAAGGCCGTCCATATCAGAACGGCAAAATAGCCCCAGCCGTACGTGTAATCGTTACTCCAGGTTTCACTCGAGCGATCGAAATGAAAGACCTGTTGGTGAAAATCGTTGGTAAGCACAAACCCAATGAGCAGGATGGCCGCGATCCACAGGGCTGTGCGGTAGCGGCGACCCGCACGATGTTGCTCCAACCCTGCAAGGCGCAGGCCGCACAGCTGGTAGAGGAGCGGAATGAGCGTCATGGGCACGTAGTACAGGTACCACAGCACGGTGGCATAGAACGGCGTGAACGACTTGTACTTGAGGATGACCTCGATCATCCACAAGGCGCTGATGGTGGCAACGGCAACGAGGCGCCGGCGCAAGACGTAATCCAGACAGCGCAGATAGACCAGCACACCCCAGATTGAGAACGCGACGGCAGCGAGGAGCAGCGGAATCGAGCTCGAATGGATAAGCCCGTCCACGACTTCTTTGGACACCTCGTTATAGATGGGCACGGTGTTGGAGAGTTTGGGATCGGAAGCGAATGACGCCGGCAAGACCGCCAAAAGCAGAAGAAACAGTGCGGTTATGACGCCGGCAATGACGAAGGCGCGGCGACGGTACACCAGGTGCGTTATGCCAACGAGGAATCGCGGCATGGCGAAGAGCCTGCCGCCCCTGGGATCCGCCACCGGCGCGGATCGGGCGGCCGCATGGCCGATATGTCGCTCGCGGGTACCCATAGTGCTTTTAGTGTACCGACAGGCAGGCTCAAAAAACGGGCCGCATGTCCCAAAATCCGTAGACGGCAAAGCGCCCGACGAGCACAAACTGCTCGCCGGGCGCTTTGGTTAGGAGACTATGCAGTTGGGGGGCTCGGTGCCCTTAGGACAGGTCCTCGCCATTCGAAGCAATGACGCGCTTGTACCAGTCGAAGCTCTTCTTCTTGGAGCGCTTGAGGGTACCGTTGCCGGCGTCGTCGCGGTCCACGTAGATGAAGCCGTAGCGCTTGGACATCTCGCCCGTGCCGGCCGAGACCAGGTCGATCGGACCCCAGGTGGTGTAACCCAGCAGGTCGACACCGTCCTCGGTCACCGCGTCGCGCATCGCGGCGATGTGCTGGCGCAGGTAATCGATGCGGTAATCGTCGTTGATGGAGCCGTCCTCCTCAACAACGTCCTTGGCGCCCAGACCGTTCTCGACCACGAACAGCGGCTTCTGATAGCGGTCGTACAGGTCGTTGAGGGTAATGCGGAAGCCTAGCGGATCGATGGCCCAGCCCCACTGGCTCTGCTGCAGGTAGGGGTTCTTGGCACCGGCGAAGGCGTTGCCCTGGGTCTTCTCGACGTCGGGATTGTCAGCGCCCGCGGAGCAGCGGGTGCTGTAGTAGCTAAAGCTGATGAAGTCGACGGTGTTGTCGGCCAGGATCTCGCGGTCCTCGTCGGTCATGCCCACATCGATACCCAGACGCTCGAGCCTCTTGACGGCATAGGCCGGGTAATAGCCGCGGCTCTGGACGTCGACGAAGAAGTAGTTGTCCTGGTTGTCGAGCTGGGCCTGGCGCACATCGCCCGGGCGGCAGCTGTAGGGATAGTAGCTGCCCGCGGCGAGCATGCAGCCGATCTTGACCTCGGGGTCGATCTCGTGGGCGATCTTGGTAGCCCAAGCGCTGGCGACGAGCTCGTTGTGGGCGGCCAGGTACTCGACAGCCTCCTTGTTCTCGCCCTCCTCAAAGACCAGACCCGCGCCCATAAACGGCAGGTGCAGGATCATATTGATCTCGTTAAAGGTAAGCCAGTACTTCACCAGGCCCTTGTAGCGGCTGAAGATTGTGGTCGCGAGGTTCTTGTAGAAGTCGATGAGCTTGCGGTTGCGCCAGCCGCCGTATTCCTTGATGAGGTGGATTGGGCAGTCGAAGTGCGTGATGGTCACGAGCGGCTCGATGCCGTGCTTCTGACAGTCGCGGAACACGTCCTCGTAAAAGGCCAGACCAGCCTCGTTGGGCTCGGCCTCGTCGCCGTTGGGGAAGATGCGGGTCCAGGCCAGGCTCATGCGGAAGGTCTTAAAGCCCATCTCGGCAAAGAGGGCGATGTCCTCCTTGTAGTGATGGTAAAAATCGATGCCGGTCTGCGCGGGATAGTAATAGCCGTCTTCGAAGTCGAGCATCTTGCGCTGGCCGGAGACCACCGCATAGCGCTCGGAGCCGTGCGGAGCCACATCCACGTTGGCCAGACCGCGGCCGTCCACGTTGTAGGCGCCCTCGCACTGGTTGGCAGCCGTCGCGCCGCCCCACAGGAAGTCATTACGGAAAGCCATGCATCGATCCTTTCATACGCTGCTTGTCGTGGCTTCAGTATCCCCGCAAACGGGACGCCGCTCAACGACAACAACGCAGGTCGACACTTCTTTTCGCACACAAGCGCCCAGCAGCCGCCCCCGTCTGACACTTTTTGATACCCGCCTGCCCCGACCACCACAAGCACCTTTGTGGCGGATTGGGCCCGTTTGCCTCAATCTGTAACAGTTAGGCCGTCAAAACCGGGCTTGGCGTTACAGATTGAGATTGTCCGGGCGGTCCCCGCGGTTCGTCTTGATCTGTAACAGATAGAGACGATTTAGCGCGCCAACTGTTACAGACCGAGATGAAGGACCCTAATCCACGGTGATGTCGAGGTTCTTGCCGACGAGACCCACGTAGCCGCCCTCGGCAGCCTTGGGGCTATCGGCGTGGCAGAGGACCCACTTGTCGGCCTTCCAGTAGCAGTAGCTGTCGCCGGCCGCGGGCATGTCGGCCGCAGTCTCGGGGCGCGGGCCGTTGGTGCCGGCGGGCAGCGCCACCATCACCTGGAAGCCACCCTCGTCGACCATGCACGGCGTATAGTGCAGCGTGGTGGCGTAGACCTCGACGAGCGTGCCGGCGGGCGCGCGGAACGCCTTGACCTGCGCGGTGTCGAGCTTGCCATCGATAATTTGCTCACGCTTGGCCAGCAGCAGGACAAAGTCGCGAGCACCCAGATTAAACTCGCTCGCGCGGTGATACTCCAAGCAGTTGAGCTTCGTGTTGTGGCCGTTGCACCAGCCCAGCTGGAACGGACGGCCGCCATACATGAGCAGGCCGAGCGTGTCGGCGCCCTCGACCTGTTCGAGCTCGGGCGCGGAGGCCACGTACTTGCTGCCTTCGGGGATGGGCGTTGCGGAGAGCACCTCGACGAGCGGGGCGGTCAGGCTGGACGGGACGTCATCCCACACGCGGCCATAGGATTTGAATTCGGGATCTAAAACAGAGTAGATGTGCATGTTCGCTCCTGTTCGTTTGTGTGACATTACGAACATTCTAGAACAATCACGCTCGGTTTTAAACGTCCGCCATGTCCGCTCAACAAAAAGGCACCCCCGCATAAGCGAAGGCGCCCAGTGAGCTCATTTTGAGCGACGAAACCTTTACGCCTGCTGATAGTGCAGGTGCGCCTCGTCGATATCGGCCAGATCGCGGTCGAGATAGCGGCGCGCGAGCCAATTTGCCATGGGAAGGTTCTGGTCCAGGTAGTTGCCGCACTCCTCGGGGGCGGCACCGGGAACTTCGCCCTCAAACCCGGCGACAAACTCGAACAACTCGCGCACGAGCGGCAAGATCTCCTCACTCGTCACCTCGCCAAACACGACAAGGTAAAAGCCCGTGCGGCAGCCCATGGGCCCAAAGTAGACGATGCGGCTCGACCACTCGGCATGGTTGCGAAGGAACGTCGCGCCCAGGTGCTCGATGGTGTGGCACTCGGCCGTGTTCATGACCGGCTCCTTGTTGGGCGTGGTCAGACGCAGGTCAAAGGTGGTGACGGCGGCGCCGGTCGCCGGATCGCGGTCGACGCGGCTCACATACACGCCGGGCTCAAGCAGCAGATGGTCAACGGAAAAACTCGCGATGCGCTCCATGGCAGATCCTCTCGGTAGTCAATTTGGAACAGGGCTCTTTTAGCTGGTCGCAACAATCCCACCCATGATAGCAGTCAAAAAAGCCCCGTCCCAAATGACTACTTTGGGACGGGGCGCCGCGCAGCCGATAATATCGACCGTTCAGCATCTAGTTTTCTAACCCCTCATCTATTGATGCTGCGTCGTCCGCAATACACGGAGCAGCGCGCCGAGATGAGTCGCACCCAACCAAAAACGCCCGCTCTGGATCGCATCCAGAGCGGGCAACGGGGATTGTGAACACAGGCGCAGT
The DNA here is from genome assembly GCA_019414515.1 of Collinsella sp. Classification (GTDB taxonomy): domain Bacteria; phylum Actinomycetota; class Coriobacteriia; order Coriobacteriales; family Coriobacteriaceae; genus Collinsella. The sequence goes on along the minus strand of DXLX01000022.1, from coordinate 20,504 downwards.
GCCATGTTTCTCGTGAGCCAAGAGACCTCTCGCCTAGCGAATTCGATTGGCGCGGTACACCAGATTGCCCTCGCCGCCGTCAAGGCGTGCATGCGTCGCAGGGTCGACAGCGCGTGCGAGCAGCGCTTCGATGCCCATAAACTCAAGAGGCATCGCATCGGCAGCACCGGAAAGAACATCCTCGCAAAGACCGATATTGCCGTCGAGAATACTCTTCGGCGATTCGCACGTCCCGTGCTGACGCAGCACGCGATCAAAGTCGCCCGCATGCTCACGCAGGCGAAGCAGGCTGTCGCGATACTCGGCAACCGTGGACGCCTCGGGCAGAATAAGCAGCGTGAATACACCGCACGCATCACCGAAGAACGCCACGCGCTCCTCGCGGTCGATGGGCACGAACATGCCCTGCGTGTGCCCAGGAACGTGCACCATCTCGACCGTGAGGTCGCCGAGCTCAAACAGCTGCCCGTCAACCAGATTCAAGAACGGCTCCGTGCGCACTTGCGCGTAGTCCGCATCCTCAAGCTGCGCAAACACCTCGGGAGCGTGCTCGGCCAGCATCTTCCGCCGGAATTCCAGCGTACCGTGCTCAGCATACAGCTCAAGATCGGCATCGCTCATGTACACGGTGCCAAAAGACGAAGCCCCGGCGGCATGGTCGGCATGGCCGTGCGTGCACACCACGTCGTACGGTTTACCACCAAGCAGGGACTCAACATATCCTCGCAGGTCGCCAATACCGTAGCCCGTATCGATCAACAGCGCGCGCTCGGATCCAACAAGGAGGTACATGCACACATCCGTACCGTCCTTGATGCGAATGATTCGCTCGGTAATCTCTTCCGTAGTAAACGTCACCATTTAAAATCCCCTCTTCGATGACATCAAGTGGGCCCCGGAAAAACCGGAGCCCCTCTATATATTACGAACGATCGGCAACAGGGCCGTTCTCGAGCTCGTCCTCAGTGAAGCCAAAGAACCAGGTCGCAACAAACGACACGACAAAGCCAGCCGCGGCAGCGATGCAAGCGTTGATTATGTTCTGAGCATCGCCACCCATGAACGTGAGAATAACCATCACGTTGGAAGGCAGGCCCAGAACGTAAGCGGTTACGCCAAGCGCCAGAGCAGTCGCGCCGGACACAAAGCTGCCCACAATGCTGCAAACGAAGAGTTTCGGATAACGGAAACTCATACCGTACAGCCATGGCTCGCCCACGCCGCCGACCAACTGCGCAACCAGGTAGCCGAACGCCGCCTGTTTCTCTTCTTTCTTGCGCAGCTTGAGCCATCCAGCAACCTCAGAGCCAAAACAGGCCCAGAGACTGATCATAATGGCAACGAAAATGAACGAATCGGAGCCCGCCGCGAGGAACGCAACCTGAGCAATGCCAATAAGAGCAATGTGCATGCCAGTCACAACCATGGGAAGCCACAACGCCGCAAGCAAGCCGCCACCAAGAATGGAGACAACTCCACCAGTAGAACCCATCATATCGAAGAACGCAGCAAGGCCAGCACCGAGCCACGAACCAAGAGGAGCAAGGAGGCACAGGCAGATGGGCGCAGAGATTCCGATGGTGAGGAACGGCGTAAAGACGGTCATGAGCGCATCAGGCATGACCTTACGAAGCACGCGCTCGATCGCATGCATAACGGGCACAGTCAGCAGAATTGGGAGAACCGTCTGCGCGTACATGCCGGGTGTACAAGGAATGCCGTACACAGAGAATGCGGCACCCTCCCCTGCAAGTGCCACGAAGGAGGGCTCCATGAGCAGACCGCCCATAAAAGCGCCGAGCACCGGTGTGAGACCGATGTTCTTGGCGGCGTTATAGCCCAGATAAATCGGCATGAAGTAGAACGCCGCGTTGTACAGCATATTCATGAACACGATAAGGTCGCTCTCCGCTGGCATCACATTCATCATGCCCGGGCCAAGCACCACTGCAATCGTCTTAAACAAGCCGACAGAAAGCAGAACCGGAATCATGGGAACCATAGAACCGGAGAGATAGTTCATGACGTTGCGGCCGATGGCCTTGGGCGTGAGCTGCTCCTTTGCGCCATCGAGATTCTCATCGATGGCATCCTGCTTGGCCAGCCCACTCATGGTGCACAGCTCGTCGTAGACCTTGGGAACGTTCTGGCCGATGATAATCTGATACTGGCCGCCCGACTCCTGGGCGCCCAGAACGCCCTTGATCTTCTTGACCTGGGCCTCATCGACGACGGAACGGTCCTTGAGCGTGAAGCGCAGGCGGGTCATGCAGTGGGTAACGAAGCTGACGTTCTTCTTGCCTCCCACGGCCTCGAGTACATCGGCGGCGATCTGCTTGTTGTTTGCCACGATGTTCTCCTTTCGGGTAATTCGCGTGCGGGCCCATTGCCCGTCGCGAATGGCGGATATGCCTATGCCCTGGACGACGTGCGCGCAATGTCGCCCCCGGATAGTAAAGAAAATGCAGTCGGTGTATCTGTCCGACCGCGCGTGGGTGCGCAGCCGGCCTAGCCGTCCGACCGCGCACAGATACGGTTGACGTGGAGAATCAGATAGAGCTTCTCCTCCTCGGTCAACACGGTCTCGTATTCCTCCTCGATCATCGACGCGATAACGTCGACGCACGCGGAGACCTCGGGATTATCAAGAGCGAGCTGTACATAGATACTGGAATTCTCGGATGCAATGGCATCGCCGTCGAGCACGCGGCGCATGAGATACTGCACGTGCGTAGCGAAGCGGGAAAAGCCGAAGCCCTCGCGGTCCACGTGCACGTCCATCTCCGCCTCGACGATGCCGGTCACGCGCTCGAGCATGTCCTCCTGACGGCGGGCCTGCTCGGCAGACGCTTGACCGGACGGGGCAACCGCGCTGTTCACGATACTCATCGCGATGCCGGACGCCTCGGTCGACGGCAGGAACACGCCCAGGTCGGATTTGACGAGGCGCACTGCGTACTCGGCGATCTTGTACTCGACGGGATAGCTCTGCTGGATATCGTACGTAAACGGCATCTGCAGATAGATGCCTTCTTTTGAGCGCTTGATAGCGAAAGAGATGTGGTCTGCCAGCGCAATGTCCAGATGCGGGGACAGCTCATAGGAGAGCATCGCGCGGGCCATATCGGCGATGCGGGCCGCGAGCTCAATGTGGTCGGCAGGCAGATCGCGCAGCAGGTCGACGTAGCGAGGCTCAATGTCGTAAAAAGTGTGATCAACGAGGTCGAGGTCGAGCTCCTCGTGCAGCTTCACGTGGCCGAGGCCGCTGCCGAGAGCAACGACACGGTTGCCGTCGCCATCAAGGCACAGCACCGCATTGTTGTTGATCCTCTTGATGATCTTCATTCGTGGCCCCTTAACGCGAAAAACTCCCTCGGCAGATACATAGCGCAACCCCCTAAGATTGCTTGCCAGTCTGCCTCAGGAGCAAGAGCCCTGAGTAACACTCTGAAACTGTCGAAATAATAGGTGGAGAGCTCCCTCCCCGTCAACAAAACTGACGAGATTACCGTTCATCCGATAATATCGACCGTTCAGCATCTAGTTTTCTGACCCCTCACCTATTGATGCTGCGTCGTCCGCAATGCGGAACGTGCGAACAGCTCAACAGCCAAAAGACCCGGCAGCAACTAAAATCGCCACCGGGCCAATCGCAATAATCGCCACCAGACCAATCGATGGCCTGCACTTACAGCACTCGCAAACAAGTTGCAACGGCACCGTAGATATTGGCGTCGTTACCCAGCTGTGCCGGGACCACGTGCGGACGAGGCATATCTTTCAGAAAACCAGTGTAGTGCGCCATGACGTCATCCATCTTACGGTCGAGCGCCTCGAACAGCGCGGAATGGCAGCTGATGCCACCACCAATCGCGAAGACCGCCGGGTCGATAACGCACTGCAGATTCACAAGCACACGATCAAACAGCTCAGCATAGGCATCCAATCCGCGCTGCACGGCGGCGACTTCGGACGCGCCCCCGTGCTCCAATAGCTCGAAGATCCGTCGGCCATCGAGGGCCTCCAGTTCAGCTTCATCCGATATGCCAAGTTCGACTGCCACGAGATTCTGCAGGCCGTGCCATCCGCTCGAAGTCGCGAATGTATCGCAATGATCAAGCGGTTCGTTTACGTTGTTGGACAGGAAGCTGAACTCGCCCGCGAAACCGCCCGCACCCATCAGCACCCGGCCGTCAACCACGATGCCTCCGCCGATGCCCGTACCGATTACCGCCACGCAACCCACGTCCACGCCGTGCAACGCACCAGCAGCGTACTCACCAAACGCACAGCTTTTGCCATCGTTGACAACGGTCACAGGCAACCCCAGTCGCTCGCGCAGCACTCGACCAAGCGGAAACCCGTCCATGTACGGCAGCGCACCACCGCGATGGATCGTCCCGTCTGGATCGGCCTCGTAACCGAAGATGCCACCCGGGGCCGAGATGCCCACGCCTACAACCTGTTCGCGATACGGCTCTACGAGCGCCACGAGCGTGTCGACCAGCTGATCGGCCGAAACGAACGTCGTCGGAACCGAACCACGGTCACCAAACTCGTAGTTCTCACTCACAACCGCCCATTTGACGTTCGTTCCGCCGATATCAATTCCAAATAGCTGCCTCATGGCCGCTCCCGTCTCGCTCAATGCGTCTACATGTTCGCAGGCTCTTCCATAAAGGCCATGAGCCTGCGGTTGAGCAGACGACCCCAAAACGTGCAGATACTGCCCGCCAGGAGCGCGGCGGCTACGGTGCCGATACCGATGCCCACCACAGAACCCGTACGCACAAGCCCGTAGACCAGTGCGATGCACACACAGCCCCCGTCAAAGAAATACTTCGCTTTGCCAAATTCACAGTGAAACACCTGGGAGAGCGTCTGCACCATGTCGTCGGGCGCCACGGGGACGAGCCGCGCGGAAACGATCAGCGTCACGCCGAGCGCTGTGAACGATACGGCGATGACCAGCATGACCAGGCCATCAATGAGTCCCGTTGCGGTAAATGGAAACAGCCAGATATCCAGCACGTCAATGAAAACGCTAAACAGCAGACTGACGGGTATCTGCAAGAGAATCTTGACATCCGGATAGCGCACCAGGAGAAGCTGAGCAGCCACGAATACGCAATACACCACAAACGATGCCGTACCGAAGCTCAAACCCTCGATGAGATACATCAGGTACGGCACCGTGCTCATGGGCGCAATACCAAGCCCCGTGCGTGTATTCATTACAACGCCGCAGCTCAGGAACAGAATCCCACATACGTAGACCATCATTCGACGCGTTGGACTCTACCGCATCACATCACCCTCTCGTTCGCATCTTTACCTATCGGCACGAATAGCGCTCCGTGACATCGCCCCAGGGCGTCACTCGTACGCATTGCCGCGACTCTACCGTGGCATTACGCATTTAGTACGAGATAGTCGCCTCGACGGCGTGGCGCCAGCCGGCGATCTTTTTGGCTCGCTCGTCGGCCGGCATCGAAGGCTCCACGATGCCGCGAGCACCGTACACGTCGACCACGTCGCGCGTGTACATGCCCAGCGCAATGCCGCAGGCCCAAGCCGCACCCAGGCCGCTCATCTCGTCGTTGCTCGCGATGCGGATGGGCGAGCCCACCAGGTCGCTCTCAAACTGCATCAGGTACGCATCGCGCGTGGGACCGCCGTCAACGCGAAGCTCGGCCAGCGCCGCGCCCGAATCCTCAACCATCGCATCGATCACGTCGAAGATCTGATAGGCGATCGACTCGTCGGCGGCCTTTACGAACTCCGCGCGACCCGTGGTGCGCGTCATGCCAAAGACGCAGCCCCCGGCGTCGCTCGCCCAGTGCGGCGCACCCAGGCCGGTAAACGCCGGCACAAAGTAGACGCGGCTCGCCGGGCTGGCGGCATAGCACAGGTCGGTGACCTCTTCGGGGTTATTGATGAGCTCCAGGTCGTCGCGCAGCCACGTCTTGACGGCGCCAGCGTAGCTCACGTTGCCCTCGAGCACGTACTCGGTCACGCCGTCCATGCGCCACGCAAGTGAGCTCGAAAGCCCGTGCGAGCTGGCGACGAACTCGTCGCCGACGTTCATCATGACCGAACTGCCGGTGCCATACGTCGCCTTGGCCATGCCGCGGCTGTGGCAGCCCTGTGCAAACAGGGCGGCATGGCTGTCGCCGAGCACGCCGTGAATGGGCACGGGCGCCGGCAAAAAACCGCCCAGGTCCGTCGTGCCGAACAGGCCGTCGGAATCGGTCACCTGCGGCAGGCAGACAGCATCGATGCCAAAGGCCTGGCACACCGGCTCGCTCCAGCAGCCGCGGCACAGGTCGAACAGCTGCGTACGGCTGGCGTTGGACCAGTCGCAGCGGAACTCGGCGCCACCCGTGAGCGTCCAGACCACCCAGGCGTCAATCGTGCCCAGGCACAGCTCGCCCGCCGCAGCGGCCTCGGCAGCCGCCGGAACGTTTGCGAGAATCCAGGCCATCTTGCCCGCCGGATAGTAGGGTGAGAGCACCAGACCCGTCGTGTCGCGCACCAACTCGGACACGCCCTCGCGTGCGGCCAGCTCGTCGCACAGCTCGCGGGCACGGGCGCACTGCCACACCACGGCGTCGCACAGCGGCTCGCCCGTTTTGCGGTTCCAGGCAACGGTGGTCTCGCGCTGGTTGGAAATACCGATGCCGGCGACATCGACCGGGTCGACCCCAGTCTCCTCCACCACGGCACGCGCCACGGCCAGGACGTTGGCCGCGATCTCGGCCGGATCATGGCTCACCCAGCCGGCCTCGTTGACGATCTGGCGATGTGCGCGGTCGGCACGATGGATCAGATGGCCGCCCTCGTCCACCAGCAGCGCCTTGGTGCCCTGCGTGGACTGATCGATTCCGATGATGTAGTTGCTCATGTACTCTCCCATTCCTTCCGCCAAAGCAAAGACAGCTTGGCGGCCGCGCAGCGTCTGTGTCTACTAGTTGCCGAGGAACTCGGCAACGGTCTTGGCGATTCCTTCGCCGGTGAGGCCGTAGTGCGCGAAGACCTCGGGGCTCGTACCGGTGATGACCGGCGCATCGGGCAGGCTCAGGCACTTGACCGGACGCGAGCAATGCTCGCCCACGACCTGCGCGACCATGGAACCCAGGCCACCGAAGGGGCTATGCTCCTCGACGGTCACGACGGCACGGGTGGCGCCGGCGGCCTCGATCACGGCCTCGGCGTCGAGCGGCTTGACGCAGTACATGTCGAGCACCGTTGCCGAGATGCCCTGCTCGGCCAGCAGATCGGCGGCGTCCACGGCGTGGCGGACCATCTCGCCGGTGGCCACGATCGTCACATCGGTACCGCGGCGCACCCAGGTGGCGCGATCCATCTGGAACGGGCACTCTTCCTCGGTGTACACGTCCTCGACCGGGTTGCGGCCCACGCGGATGTAGGCGGGCTTACTGTCGGCGACCAGGGCACGCACGAGCTCGGCGGTCTGGAAGCGGTCGCTCGGCAGATACACGCGCATGTTGGGAATCGCGCTCATGGCGGCGATATCCTGCGCGGAGTGATGGCTCATGCCCAGAGCGCCGTAGGACACGCCGCCCGAGATGCCGATGAGCTTGACGTTGGTGTTGGAGTACGAAACGTCGACCTTGCACTGCTCATACGAGCGCGTGGTCACAAAGGACGCCGGCGAGGCGGCCCAGGCCTTCTTGCCGCACGAAGCCATGCCGGCGGCGATACTCACCAGGTCCTGCTCGGCGATGCCGACCTCGACGGACTGCTGGGGATACTGATCAAAGAACGGCGTGAGCGATGCGGAGCCGCGGGAGTCGGAGCACAGGACGACGATATCCTTATCGGTCTTCGCGGCCTCGAGCAGCGTGTCGCAGATAACCTTGCGATTGGCGATCTTGTTAGCCATTGATGGCCTCCTTATGGGCAGCGAAATCGGCGATGATCTGGGCATATTCCTCATCATTGGGCAGGTGATGATGCCAGGCGGCCTTGTCCTCCATAACAGGCGAGCCATAGCCCTTCACCGTGTTGAGGATGATGACCGTGGGCTTGCCGCAGGTCTCGGCCGCAAGCGTCAGCGCGGCGTCGATGGCCCGGACGTCGTTGCCCGGAATGGAGAGCACGTTCCATCCGAAGGCTGCCCAGCGCTCCTCCTGCGAGTCCTGCTTCATAACGTCCTCGGTGCTGCCGCTGATCTGCAGGCGGTTGCGGTCCACGAGCGCGCACAGGTTATCGAGCTGGTAGTTGCCGCCGCTCATGGCGCCCTCCCAGACCGAGCCCTCGGCAAGCTCGCCGTCGCCCATGATGGTGTAGACGCGGTAGTCGCGGCCGTCCATCTTGCCGGCAAGCGCCATGCCGACGGCCACGGGCAGGCCATGGCCCAGCGAACCGGAGTTCATCTCGATGCCCTTGAGCTTGTTGTTGGGGTGGCCGATGTAGGGGCTGCCGAACTTGGAGAAGCGGGCCTTGACGTCGTCGAGGTCCAGATAGCCCTCGTGGCACAGCACCGCGTAGTAGGCCTCCATGGCGTGGCCCTTGGAGAGCACGAAGCGGTCGCGGTTGGGATCGTCGACGGTCTCGGGCGAAATGTTAAGGTGGTTGGCATAGAGGGTCATGAGGGCGTCGATCACCGACATGTCGCCGCCAATATGGCCGCCGGCGCCGGCCATGATGATATCAACGCAATCGCGGCGAAGGTCCCAACGCAGGGACTCAAGCTCTTCGATAGTTGCCATTTCTACTCTCCTCGCAGGTAGGCTTTGACGTCTTCTTCAATGGGGTCGTACAGGTCGGGCTGGATGCCGATGTACTTGCACGCCTCGTAGAGCACCGGCACCACGTTGGCATGAATGGCGACGCAGTGGTGAATGTAGGGGCCCTCGACGATCTTGGCCTCGAGGCGCTTGAGGTTGTCGACCTCGACCCACAGGTAGGTGCCCATGCCGGCCGGGCCGTCGATGCCGCGGGCGTTGCCCAGCAGCAGCGAATACTCGCCGTTGTCGCCGTCAAAGCGGGCAAGGGTGAGATCGCCGTGTTTGGCCTCGGCCGTCAGCGCGCCGGGGTGGTCGAAAGCCAGCGGGTAGGTGAGCTTGGGTTTGACAGCCGCGCAGCTGCAGGGCCAGGGGCCGCAGTGCTGCAGCAGCTCACCGTTCTCGTTATCGGGATGGCGCACGGTCCAGTCGGCAAACATGCCGCGGTGACGGCCCAGGTCGGCGGCCTCGACCATCAGCGCCGTGATGGCGCCGTGGATATCGGTCTCGCATACGACGGGAATGCCCATCTCGTTGAGGATGGCGTTGGCCGCGCAGGGCATAATGCCCAGCTCGTCCTGCAGGGCGTTCCAGCACTGGATGGCGCCGGCGTTGCAGCCGTACTTCTCGACCAGGCGCTTCATAGCGATGGCGAGCCCTGCGACCGCGGGGACCTTGTCCTCGGGTATGCAGATCTCAAAGCTGTGGCGAATGTGGTCGAGCATGGCGGCCATGGCCTGCTCGTCGGCCTGAGCGTCGTGCACAGCCTGAACAAGCTCGGTCATAGGGATGGGCGAAAGCTGAATATTGAACTTCTCGAGCAGCTCGCCCTCGTTGCACATGGTGGACCAGAAATCGAACGGACGGGTCGCCATCTGCAGGATGCGGGTGTGCTTGAAGGTCTTGACCACATTGCATACGGCCAAAAAGTCCCAGACGCCGCGCTCGAACTCGGGATCGGTCAGGCGGCAGTTGGTCATATAGGTAAAGGGAACCTGGAAGCGGCGCAGAACCTTGCCGGTGGCGAACAGGCCGCACTGGCTATCGCGCAGGCGGGTGCCGTCGGGCTCGGGGCGCTCGTCGCGCGGGCCCCACAGCAGCACAGGCAGACCGAGCTCGCGGGCAAGGCGGGCGCAAACGTACTCGGTGCCAAAGTTGGCGTGGCACAGCATGATGCCGTCGACGCCCTCGGCGCGGAACTTCTTGACGATAGGCTCGATATGGCTGTCGTCAAACAGCAGGCCCTCGTCATTAATGTCGTCGATGTCCACGATGTCGACACCGATCTCGCGCAGGCGATCAGCCGTCAAGCCGCGATACTTGATCGCGTCCGGCGCGCTAAAGATACTGCGGCGCGTGGGCACAAAACCGAGCTTGATCTTATCCATGTACGTCCTCCCCTAGTCACATGTTCAGTAAACAGACGCATGTTTCGTTTTGTTCTGTTTACTAAATGTTTTACTCTACTGTTTAGAAGTTTAACGCGAAATACCCGTAGACGGTAGAGAAATCAGCCTAAACGGTATGTAAACAAACTGAACATACAAGGGCATCAAAAAGAGGGCCCAAAGGACCCTCTCTTAGTAGCGTTATGTATGGCTGCCTTAGCGAGCTTTGCCTCCCTACGGCCCAGCGTTGCCTTCGCCTAGATCTCGCACACGCTCTGGCGCTCGACAAAGTAGGTCGACACGGCCGTCTTGCAGGTATAGCTCTTGGGGTTGCGGATGTTGCCCACCAGGCGACGCACCGCGATCTCGCCCACCTCGTGCTTGGGAACATGCACCGTGGTGAGCGGCGGGTTGGAGAAGGCGCCCAAAGACAGGTCGTCAAAGCCGATGATCGAGACATCCTCGGGCACGCGAATACCGTGCTCGTTGAACGCGCGCATGGCGCCCACGGCGAGCACGTCGTTCTCGGCAAAGAAAGCCGTCGGCAGATCGTCGCGCGAGACGTTGTCGAGCCACACGCCCATGTCGTGATAAGCGCCCTCGAGCGTGGTACCCAGCGTGACGTGCCATGCCGGGTTGGCCTCAAGATCCGCGTCCTCAAGCGCTTGGCGATAGCCGCGCTCGCGGTCCTTAAAGTTGCGGATCCGAAGGTCGCCCGCCAGATAGCCGATTTGCCTGTGGCCTTTCTCGATAAGGTAATCCACGGCACGCAGCACCGAATCGGTGTTGGCGATGACTACGGCATCGAAGTACTGGCGATCGCTCCAGCCGTCGAGCACAATCAGGTGGGCGGCAGCGTCGGCGAACAGGGCGTAGTCCTCCTCGCCCAGCTCGGTACCCATCAGCACGATGGCGGCCGACGGGTCGGCGATCAGGCCCTCGACCTGCGGGCGCACGGCGTCCAGGTCGCTAAAGTCGAGCGAGACAAAGCTCGTGCTCATGCCGTGGCGACGCGCCTGGCGCTCCACGCCCTCGATGACCGCGGGATGGAAGGTGCTCTCGTCCAGGATGGCGCCCGTCTTGCGCGCAAGCACAAACTGGATGCTCTCGAGCTGCGTCGACTGCTGATAGCCAAGCGACTGCGCGCACTCCAGGATGACCTTGGCGGTCTCCTCGCTCACGCTGCGCTTGCGGTTGAGCGCGTTGGACACGGTTGCGGGCGAAAAGCCGGTAATGCGGCTGATCTCGCGGACGCTTGCTTTAGCCATCGTTCCCCCTAGCATCGGTCGCGGCCGAGCATCGTGGCTTGACCGCCCCGTGGCTCGGCAACTAAACGACCGCAAATTCAATCTAAACAGAATAGTAAATGTTTAATAGCTAGTTTAGCCTGTTGTCAAGCGAAGTGGCCCGACTATTCCCCCAACGGGCGCATTTGTCCATCTTAACGTTATTACGCAAGGTCTTCGCCATTGCTTGCTATTACGCGTCGGTACCATTCGAAGCTTTTCTTTTTACGTCTCTCAAACGAGCCCGCACCGCTATCGTCTCGATCGACATAGATAAACCCGTAGCGCTTACGCATCTGTCCTGTGGCGACCGAAACCAAATCGATCGGGCCCCAACAGGTATATCCCATGAGTTCCACCCCGTCGAGCTCGACGGTCTCCCTCATCGCCTCGATGTGGGCCCGCAGGTATTCAACTCGATAGTCGTCTTCTATTTCACCCGAATCTTCCGGCACATCAGGAGCACCCAAACCGTTTTCGACGATGAACAGCGGCTTTTGATAGCGATCCCAGATTTCATTCATGGTGACGCGCAGCCCTTTGGGGTCGATAAACCTCCCCCAAGGCTCCTGTTTTAGATACGGATTAGGCGCCGAGCGAAGAAGGTTCGAATCGAACTGACCTTCCGCATGCGCTTTTGCGACGCGCGTCGAGTAATACGAAAACGAGACGAAATCGACCAGGTTTGCAGCCAGTACTTCGCGGTCATCATCCCGATAGGGCACCTCAAAACCATGGCGGGCGTATTCCTTGAGAACATAGCTCGGGTACGCACCGCGCACCTGGACGTCGGTAAACATGTAATGGCTGCGATTCTCAGCCTGCGCAGCCAGCACATCGTCCGGATCACATGTAGCCGGATAGAAGACACCTGCGTTGAGCATGCAACCGATCTTCGCCCCAGGGCACAGTTCATGACACGCCCCGACCGCACGGGCGCTCGCAACCAATACATGGTGCACGGCCGTGTGAACCGTTGCATAGCGATTCTCCCCTTGCTCGAAGATGATCCCCGCCGCCATAAAGCACGCCTGCGTCATGATGTTGATCTCGTTAAAGGTCAGCCAATAATTGACCAATCCCCGATAGCGCTCGAACACGGTACGCGAATATCGCTCGAACAGGTCGACCAACCTGCGATCGCGCCATCCGCCATACGCATCGACGAGATGCATGGGGACATCATAGTGGTTGAGCGTCACCAAAGGCTCAATGTCATGCGCGCGACACGTCCTAAAAACATCCTCGTAAAAGGCAAGGCCTTCTTCATTGGGCTCGGCTTCGTCTCCTTTGGGAAAAATGCGGCTCCAGGCGATTGATAAGCGCAGGCATTTAAAACCCATCTGGGCAAACAGTTCAATATCCTGCTTGTACCTATGGTAAAAATCAATGCCCTTGCGAGCGGGATAGAAGCTGTCGGGTGCCAACGCACGCGGATCAAGGTCTCCCCGCATGACGTCCATGCGTTGATCGCCAAACGGCAGCATGTCGGAATTGGCTAAACCGCGACCGCCTTCGTTCCATCCTCCCTCGCACTGGTTTGCAGCCAGAGCCCCGCCCCATAAAAAATCTTCTCTAAACATTATGGTGTCGTCCTTTCTATCAAATTCCCGGCCCACACTGTCGAACGCAACGGACTCGGCAAGTGCCGCGCAACAGCACAGTACCGTTGCGCGGCCAAGGGGTCGGACCGCGCAACGGCTGGGGAGCATATTTGTGTAGTATCCTCTTATGCCTCGACGGATTCAACGGCCTCAGAATCGCCGCTCTTGGACTTCAACGGCATCTTCTCCTGTCCTTCAAATCCAAAAATCATCGCCAACGCAAACGTCACGGCACCGCCAGCAAGACACCCAATGGTGCCAGGGATGATATCCTGAGCAAACATGAGCACGTTCATCCATGGGAAACCAACGCCAGTGAAGATATAGACGTTGGCATGAAGAAGGCTTACCAGCAGACCACCGACAGCACCACCAATCATGTTCCAGGCAAGAGCCTTCTTGTCGCGAAACAGGATGCCGTAGATGATGGGCTCACTCACGCGACCGAAGGCATAGGTGATGAACAAGTTCCAGCCCGTGGCTCGACTCTCCTTGTCCTTAGCGCGCAGGCCATAGGCGAGCGCGATGGCAAGCGTGGTGTAGGCTACAACCGCGGTGCCGGGGTATAAGATGGCGTCGTAACCGTTCTGGAGCGCGGCGGGCAATATGGCGGTATAGATCGGCACGTGCATGCCGGTGGCGATGATCAGATTCCAGAATGCGCCGATAACCGCGGTCGCAGCGGGACCGGCAACAGAGGCGAGCCAAATGATGAAATCGGCCACAAGGCCCATGACAAATTGGACGGCAGGGCCGCAGAGGCACAGCGCGACCGGCAACATCACGAGCACCGTACCCACGGGTACGATCAGAATGCGCAACATATCAGGCGAGATCTTCTTAAAGAAGCGCTCAACATAGGACTGGGCCCAGGTGATCAAGATGACCGGAAGAACAGCCTGGGTGTAGTTGACGAGCTGCATGGGGATGCCGAAGACGCTGAAAGGCTTTCCGTCCTCAACAATAGCGAGCATGTCGGGATAAATCATCACAACAGCGATGAGCAGTGCCAGCACAGGACTCGTTTTGAACTTCTTAGCCGAGCTATAGGCGGCAAACACCGGGAAGTAGTAATACGCCGCATCGCCCACCAGGGAAAGGATCCGATACAGGTCGCTCGTTTCGGACATAAAACCGGCGCCTTCGGGCCCAAACAGAATAACGAGCATCTTGAAGATACCGGCGACACAAAAGATCGGAAGGATCGGGGTGATAGCGCCGCTCACGGCATCGAGCAGCTGATTGAAGAGGTGCTTGGGCGCCAAGCGCTCCTTCCAGCTAAGCTGAGGGCCATCGAGTTCCTCGTCAATCGATACCGTGACCTCGAATCCGCCCTGCTTACAAACCTCGTCGTAGACCTTGTCGACCGTGGGCCCGACCACCAGCTGCACCTGCCCTCCGGCGTGCACGACGCTGATGATAGACGAGATGTCCTCAAGCTTCTCATCATTCGAGAGGCTTTCATCCTTGAGGTTGAAGCGCAGGCGCGTCATGCAATGCGTAACCGAAGCCACGTTTTCCGCCCCGCCCACAGTGGAGAGAATCTGCTCTGCCACCTTTTTGTAATTTGCCATCATTGGCTCCTTTGCACAATCTTGGCTTACTGTTCGAATCGGCAAAGGTCATGCCCCGAATGGCTACGGGTTACAATCCTTTTTTGGAGATGATCCGGTTGAGATGGATCATCAGATAGAGTTCCTCCTCCTCGGAGAGCGTGGCGTCCCACGTTTCACGACAATAGGAACCGATATGCTTCACGCACTCTGCCAACTGCGGAAACTCCTCACGAAAGTTCTTGTACATCTGCATGTTGGCGCTGTTCAGCGACTCGCCGGCTTGAATGCGCTTGAACAGGTACCGCAGATGCGTGGCGAAGCGGGTGAAATCAAAGGAATCGCGGTCGACAATAATGCGGAAATCGCTTTCGAGAATCTCGATAACGTCCTCGAGCATATCGTCGAACTGCTTTGCGGGCTCGGCCGTGGCTTTGACGGCTTCAACAACCCGTGCGTTCACGAGATTCATCGCAATACTGGCAATCTCATCCTTGGGAAGCCGCTCTCCGAGCTCCTTCTCGAGTCGCATGACGATAAACTGGGCAGCCTTGTATTCCTTCGGATACGTCTCCCGCACTTCATAGGCAAGAGGCATCGCGATGCGGACCCCCTTTTGGGCTCGCGCAACGGCAAACGACAGGTGATCAGCCATGAACAGCGTCGCATTGGTCGAGAGGTCGTAGGGCAGTTCGTTGGCAACGATGTCCATAACTTTCGCCGCAAACATCACGATATCCGAGGGAAGATCCCTCATGACATCTTGTCCTTTAGGATCAATGTCGTAAAACGTATGCTCGATTTTAGAAAGAGGGAGCTCTCGAGGAAAATCTCCGCCGAAACCGACGCCCCTGCCCATGGCGATGACATCTCGCCCCTGTCCGTCACGGCAAAGAACCGCGTTGTTGTTAAGCTTTTTAATTGCAAGCATGGTGAACCTCCTTTCAAGAACACTCACAGAAAAAGGCATGATAGCCAATAGCAGTGCTATTGCGGTCATGCCTTACGTAACAATCCGTGTTGTATTGCTCTTGGGCATGCCTCCACACAGGAGTAACAATCCAAGATGCAGAATGCATTATAGCGCTCTCCCCGCCCCGGGGACCATCGGGCTGGCGAACGGTAGATGTCGGCCCGCCAGCGGCCACATCGAGCAGATGGGCGTGCTTCGATCCCGAGCCTAGCCTAGGATGCGGGCCATGCGCGCCTTGAACTCGGACAGAAAGCGCGGGGCGTCCACGGTGAGTGCCACAAGCGCGCTCTTGTCGGGGTCGGACAGGCGATGCTCGTCGCAGATAGTGCGGCCGCGATACTCGCCGAGCAGGTCGACGCGCAAGTTGCAACCAAGTGCGCCCACGAGCGTGGGATCAATCGCCACGGCAACGGCAAGCGGATCGTGCAGCGCGCAGCCGCCCAGGTAAGGGGCGTTCATCTCGTACGAGCCAATGTAGTGCTCGACCATACTCGCAAATGCGCAGCCCGCCATGGTGCCCGAGCCCGTCCAACCGGCAATGTCGCGGCGCGTGAGCACCACGCGATGCGTCACGTCCAGGCCCACCATGGTGAGCTTGCGGCCCGAGCGCAGCACGGCATCGGCCGCCTCGGGATCGCTTGCCATGTTGGCCTCGGCACCCGCACTCACGTTACCGGGCACGGTCAGGGCACCGCCCATTACCACCACGCGGCCGATAGACATCACCGCCGCCGCATCGCGCTCCAGGGCAAGCGCCAGGTTGGAGAGCGGGCCGGTC
Organism: Collinsella sp.; assembly: GCA_019414515.1. Lineage (GTDB taxonomy): Bacteria > Actinomycetota > Coriobacteriia > Coriobacteriales > Coriobacteriaceae > Collinsella. Next base: position 4,172 of record DXLX01000022.1, on the reverse strand, counting down.
GCTACGTAGACCAGATCGGGACCATAGGTGCGCGCGGCATCGATCAGATAATCGACCGCAGCGTTGCCATCAGCCGATGTCGCCCCCACCGGCTCGTAGGGCGACGCGGGCACGCTCGCGCCGCCGATGCCGTTCTTACCGTGAATGAGCGCGGTGGACGCCGGCGGCGTATAAGGCTCAGTCGCCTGCAGAGGACGGTCGGCACCCAGGTACACCGGCACCTCGGGACGGCCCAACAGGTCGAGCACCGCCAGGCAGTTATGCGCCGACTGGTCGACGCGCACGTTGCCAAAGCACGTGGTGATGCCGGCGAGCTCCACCTCGGGGCTCGCGATGGCATAGGCAAGCGCCATCGCATCGTCTACGCCCATATCCAGATCAAGGATCAGCTTCTTGGTTGCCATTGTTCTACTCCGCTTCTCCGTCTTGTACTAAATCGTCTAAATCAAACACGCGCTCAACTTCGGCTCGCGTGGGAATCGACTGCTGAGCGCCCAGGCGCGACACCGTCACTGCCGAGGCGCGAGCACCCGTGGCCATGCACTCAAAGAGCGGCAAGCCCTCTAGGCGAGCTGCTGCCAACGCACCGATAAACGTATCGCCCGCGGCCGTGGTATCGACTACCGTGCTCGAAAGCGCCGGCATGCGCAGCAGCTCACCACCATCGCCGAGCGTAACCGAGCCGGCGCCGCCCAACGTGATGACCGCAGCTCCGGCACCCTTGGCGAGCAGGGCATTGAGCGCCGCGATGCAGCTCGCATCATCCGCGGGCAAGATGCCCGTCAGCACCTGGCATTCGGTCTCGTTGGGACAGACCAGGTCGACCGCAGGCCAGGCCTCCGCAGGCAACTCACAGGCAGGCGCTGGATTAAAAACCGCATAGAACCCCAGCTCGTGAGCGCAAACAAGTGCCTCGGCCGTCGCTGCAAGGTCACATTCGCCCTGGGCGATAAAGACGCTTCCGGCAGCCGGGGCAATATCGCTGGCGTCGCCGTCGAGCTCATCGGCCACCAGACAACGCAGGGCGCAGGCCACATCCTCGCCCGCAAGCGCGTGGTTGGCGCCCGGCGACAGCACGATGCGGTTGTCGCTCTCGCAGCGAATGATAGTCGCGGTACCGGTCTCCACGTCATCGCGACGTGCCACGAACTCAACGCCCACGCCGGCATCCTGAAGCCCCGCCACGAGCACATCGCCAAACGCATCGCGCCCGACCGCGCCGATCATGCACGTGCGCGCGCCCATGCGCGCAGCTGCCACGACCTGGTTGGCACCCTTACCACCGGCGTTGGTGATAAAACCGCTGCCGCCGACGGTCTCGCCCGCGCGCGGCATGCGCTCGCACGCCACCGAAAGGTCCATGTTCATGCTGCCGAACACCGCAACAATGCCGTTGTCTGCCATGGAAACCTCCTCGTCTGCGGGCCTTGCACCCACCGTCGACCGTCGATTGCGCGCCTTCGCACCTCTATAACTTTAGTTCACTTTGATGTGAACGCGCCCTTGAGGTTGCGCCAGCAGCAAGCATTCACAGGAGCAGGCAGCTACAATGAATATGTGCTGATTATTCTCGTCATTGGATGATGTTTTATGGAACAATTCCCACAATCGAGCCCGCGCGGCCCGCGCCGCGCGCCCGATAACCAGGCGCCGCACGAACGCCCGCGCGCCGACCGCCGCACCGGCGAGTCGCGCCACGCCGCAGGCTCCCATCGCGCGCCCGCCAATAAGGGCACCCACACCAACAGCGCTGCAAAAGAACGGGCGACCGCTCGCCCCAAGTCCCGCTACATTCCCGCGCTCGACGGTCTGCGTACGCTCGCCGTCGTCGCGGTGGTGCTCTATCACCTCAACCTCACGTGGGCTCAGGGCGGCCTGCTCGGCGTCACGATCTTCTTTGTGCTTTCGGGCTATCTGATCACGCGCTTGCTGCTCAACGAAGTCGCTAAGACCGGTCGCATCGACCTTAAGAGCTTCTGGATTCGCCGCATCCGTCGCCTGGTCCCCGCCGTGGTAACGGTAGTGTTCGTGACCTGCGCGCTGTGCACCATCTTTAACCACGTGATGCTCACCAAGATGCGCCCCGACATCCTGCCGTCGCTGCTGTTCTTCAACAACTGGTGGCAGATTGCCCAAAACGTCTCGTACTTCAATGCTCTGGGCGACCCCTCACCGCTCACGCACTTTTGGTCGCTTGCCATCGAGGAACAGTTCTACCTGATTTGGCCGCCACTGCTGTTTGCCATGGTATCCATGCATGTGAGCAAGCCCAACACGCGCCGCGTGGTTCTGGGCCTTGCCGCGGTATCTGCCCTCGCCATGATGGTGCTTTACAACCCTGCCGCCGACCCCAGCCGCGTGTACTACGGCACCGACACCCGCGTGTTCTCGCTGCTGCTGGGTGCCTGGATGGCCTTTATCCCTGATCGCGACCTGGCGCCGGTGCGTCTCGCACATCGTTTGGGGCTCAATCGCCTGGCTGGCGCCGCCAAGCACGGCAAGAACGCCGAGGGCAAGCCTGGCGAGAAGGCCGACGAATCAGCCGAGACCGCCCCGGCACAGCCGAGCGCCCTCGTGCGCTTTTGGTCCTCGCCCGCATCCATCGATGTGTTGGGCGTCGTGGGTCTGGTTGGCCTTGCCGCCATGGTCGCGCTCACCAACGGCTATACCGCGTTCCAGTATCGCGGCGGCACGCTGTTATGCTCCATCCTCACGCTCATGGTCATCGCGGCCTGCGTGCAGCCCCAGGGAATGGTTGCCCGCGCGCTGTCCGCCGAGCCGCTCGTGTGGGTTGGCAAGCGCTCGTACAGCATCTACCTGTGGCACTATCCGCTGCTGTTGCTCATGAACCCGGTCGCCAACATCAACGATACGCCCTGGTGGCAGTACATCTTGCAGGTACTTGTGGTGGTCGCCGTAGCCGAGTGCTCCTATCGCTTTATCGAAACGCCGTTTAGAAAGGGCGCCTTCGGCCGCACCGTCACCGAATTCCGCGATGGCACCACCACGCCCGCCAACTGGGCACGCACGCACGTCCCTGTCTGTGCAGCCTGCGCTGTCGTGTTGGTCGTTGCACTGGGCGGCCTGATCTTTGTGCCCGAGACGTCCGCGCTGAGCGGCGAGGGCGCCGAAGTTCTGAACAAGGAAGCCAAAAACACCGCGCCCACCGACCAGCAGGCGGCCGATGACACCGACAAGGACAACGACGGCTTCCGCGATGGCTCCTACGACCTGTTGATGATCGGTGACTCCGTGTCGCTACGCGCCGTTGATTCCTTTGACGGTGTGTTTCCGCACAGCCATATCGATGCCGAAAAGGGCCGCCAGTTTGATGCGGGCCGCGCGACATTTGAGGGCTATATCCAGCAGAACCTTGCCGGCAAGATCGTGGTCTTTGCCCTGGGCACCAACGGTTTGGTAACGGACGCCCAGGTCGACGCGATCATGGCCGACGCCGGCGAGCAGCGCATTGTCGTGTTTGTAAACACGCGTAGCCCGCAGCCGTGGGTCGGGTCCACGAACCAGGCCATCGCCAACGCCGCAACGCGCTACAAGAATGTACGCGTTATCGACTGGTACGGGTACAGCGCCAACCGCAACGACCTGTTTGACGGCGACGGCACGCACCTGTCGGCCACCGGCGTGGCCGAGTACCTCAATCTCATCCACGATGCGGTCAAGAAGGACCTGCCCGTGCACCCCGAGGACCACGTCAACGATCCGCAGCCGGCAGCCGTCAAGTCCGCCGCCGATGCACTCGTCAATGCCCTCGCCTACAAGCCACACAAGCTCGGCGGCGACAAGTAACGCGCAGTCAAATCCGCTCACACCCGCAGGGGGCGTCGGCCGTGGCCGACGCCCTCTGCGGCAGTTAGGGACGTTCCTTATGTGCCGGCACCTGGAGACACTCCTGACGCAGCCGATGAAGACCTCTACGGATGAATTCCAAGCCGCTCCGCCGCTCCAGACATCGTTTCCGTGCCTCGCGCCTGCTCCAAACAATCAAAACAAGCCCTTTTCGCCGCAACCCCGGTGGCGCGCGCAGACGTGGTGTAAGAGCGTCCTGAGGTCCGTCGCTGCAAGTCCCGATATTACTCCTTCTTGAGACCGCGCCTCTCGACTATCTCGTCCACTATCTCCCTGGCGCGCCGCCCGAGCGCGCGGCGCCTCCC
>DXLX01000021.1 GCA_019414515.1 Collinsella sp. | reverse complement strand
GCATGGGAGCCTCCCAACCTCGTTGCGGCGCGGCTGCGCCTATGGCACTTCAACATCATTGTCGCAGCCCCGACCCGCGGCCACGAGCGGGGGCTCCTATCTTTTTAGTGCCCTCGGATTGGGTCATAGTGTCTGTCGTTGACAAGGCATCGGCGTTGCTGTGGCAGTCGGAAATGATCCGTTGGGGACGGAGGAAAACGGATCATTTTTATCCTGATGCATTGGTGTAAGTGGGCAGGTTTCCTTTGCGCCAGTTTCTGTCGAGTCGGTGCTCCTTGCGGGTTGCCCGTATAATGGTTTGCGTATGAACCGCAACCAAGGAGTTCCAGTTTATGGACCAGAGCCTTTTTAAATTCGACCTGATCGCCGAGGACCCGACGACGCACGCGCGTGCCGGCGTACTGCACACCCCGCACGGCGATATCGAGACGCCGATCTTTATGCCCGTGGGCACCAAGGCAAACGTCAAGGGTATTCCTACCGAGACCGTCAAACAGCTCGGTGCCCAGATCGTGCTTGCCAACACCTATCACCTGTCCATGCGTCCCGGCGAGGACACCATTGCCGAGCTGGGCGGCCTGCACAAGTTTATGAACTGGCACGGCCCCATTCTTACCGACTCGGGCGGCTTCCAGGTGTTCAGCCACAACGACGCCGTCAAGCTCACCGACGAGGGCGTGCGCTTTATCGTCAACGATTACGACGGCCGCCACGTGTTCTGGACGCCCGAGGACAACATGGAAATCGCCATGAAGCTCGGCTCCGATATCTGCATGCAGCTCGACCAGTGCCCGGGCTATCCCGCCACGCGCGCCTACGTCGAGCGCGCCGTTGAGCTGTCGAGTATGTGGGCCGAGCGCTGCTATAAGGCGCATACCCGCGATGACCAGGCGCTCTTTGGCATCGTCCAAGGCGGCATGCACCTGGACCTGCGCCTGCGCTCGCTGCGCCATCTGGAGGAGTGCGGCGACTTCCCGGGTTACGGCATCGGCGGCTATTCGGTGGGCGAAGACCACGAGACCATGTTCGAGACGCTGGCGCCGCTGGTTTCCGAGTACATGCCTAAGCACAAGCCGCGCTACCTCATGGGCGTCGGCAACCCTACCACGCTCGTGCGCGGCGTTGGCGTGGGCATCGACATGTTCGACTGCGTGCTGCCGACGCGCACCGGCCGCATGGGTACGGCGTTCTCCAGTGAAGGTCGCCTTAACTTCCGCAACGCGCGCTTTGCGCACGACGACGGCCCTATCGACCCCACCTGCACCTGCCCGGTGTGCACGGGCGGCTACAGCCGTGCGCTCATCCGTCACATGGTCACGCAGAAGGAGATGCTCGGCGGTATTCTGCTGTCGATGCACAACATTTACTACCTGCTCAACCTTATGCAGCGTGCCCGTCAGGCCATTATCGAGGGCCGCTACGGCGCGTTTGTGAGCGACTGGATGAACAGTCCTGCGGCGGTGGATTACTAAGAGCCGCGACCGCTGACCGATGCTTTGCAAGCACGTGATGCATCGTGGGTACCATATCGAATAGTTGATGTTCGGGCGGGTGTTTGACGCATGGCGTCGACCCCGCCCGTTTCTATTTTCGATAGGAGTGCCCATGATTAAGAATGAGAACGTCGAGGGCGAGCCGGCTTACGACGAGACGTACCGGCGCGGTCCCGTGGTCATGCGCGGCCCCATGATTCCCAAGGACAACACCTACGCCAACCTGCTGGCACCCGAGGACTCGACCGACTGGTTGCACACCGACCCCTGGCGCGTGCTGCGCATTCAGGCAGAGTTCGTCGATGGCTTTGGCGCGCTTGCCGAGCTTGGTCCTGCGGTGACCATCTTCGGCAGTGCCCGCACGCCCAAGACAGATCCGCTCTACAAGGCGGCTCGCACGGTCGGTCGCAAAATCGCCCAGCGCGGCGTGGCGGTTATCACCGGCGGTGGCCCCGGCGTCATGGAGGCGGCCAACAGGGGAGCGGCGAGCGTGAACGGCAAGTCGGTCGGCTTGGGTATCGAGCTTCCGCACGAACATGGGCTCAACAAATACGTGAACCTTGGCATGGACTTCCGTTACTTCTTTGTGCGCAAGACCATGTTCGTCAAATACAGCTCGGGCGCCATCGTGTTTCCCGGCGGCTTTGGCACGCTCGACGAGATGTTCGAGGTGCTCACGCTGGTGCAGACGCACAAGGTCAAGCGCATGCCGCTCGTGCTGGTGGGCACCGAGTACTGGCAGGGCCTGTTCGACTGGCTCAACGGCCCGGTGATGGACGCCGGTATGATCAGTCCGCTCGATCCGGAGTTGGTGCACATTACCGACGACCTCAACGAGGCCGTCGATATCGCCCTGAGCGGGCTGATGTAGGGCGAGCGCATCTGTCGTTGTAGTGATGAGAAGGCAGACTGATGCTATTTAACATCAGTCTGCCTTCTAAACTGGGTATACTGATGCAAAAGACGAGAGCGAGGAGGTCGCGTATGTCTACTGCAACGGTTAAGCCTACGACGGTTCGCATCGAAGAGGGGCTCAAGGAACAGGCGACTGAGTTCTTGGATACAGTTGGCCTGAGTCTCAATTCGTATCTCAACCTTGCTGTTCGGCAGCTGGTAAATCAGCGAAAGATTCCTTTTGAGATCGTGGGTCGGCCCGAAGTTCCCAACGAGGCGACGAGGCGCGCCATGGTGATTGCCGAGGCTCATGAGTTGGGGATTTTGCCGGACGATAGCCCGTCATTCAATAACGCTGATGAGCTTATATCGTTCCTCGATGAGGGCTAGCGATGTTTGAGATTAAAGTCGAGACTCAGTTTAAGGCGGATTACAAACGGACGATGCGCATCCATCCGCAGCTAAAAACCGAGTTTAAGGCAGCAGTCGCAGAACTTGCAGCTCGCGGCTCGCTTCCCGCGGAATATGGCGCCCATGAGCTTTCAAACCCGGGCGGCAATTACAACGGCCACATCGATTTCCATCTATCCGATGGCTTGGTCGATGTGGTCGTTCTGTACTTGCCGCATAAGACTAATCCTGTGATCCGGCTGGTCAGAATGGGCTCGCATGAGGAACTGTTCCAGGGCCCGCAGGGCTGATTGCCCGCTCATAATTTGCGGTGGAATAGGGATTGATTTGCGGCTGATAAGCCAAAAACAGTCCCTATTCCACCGCAAGTGGTGGGGATGTCCTGCCTGTTGACGTGGCATCTGGCTTTCCCTTGTGGTTGATTTCGTCTAAGAGCTCCGCTGCGATCTCGCTGTTTTTGAACCTGATGCTGCAGTCTTCTTTCTTGGGGAAAGCTAGTAGCGGGATCGTTCCGTACCAGATAGTTTCTTCGTCAATTATCGCTGCACACAAACGTCCTTCTGCTCTAATGGCATGCTCGACGTTCATTTTTGCCAAAGTCTCGCTTGCATCTTCGCGCGGAGTCGAGGCAATGAAAAACTCAAGAGCAATCCCTCGGGCAGTGGCACCTTTGATTGCATCGCCGAGCTTTGCGAGGCAGGCGGCGGATGCGTAGGGCGCGGCAATGAAGATGCTCTTAGCGGCGCCAACGATGTCTTCAACCAGAGTCTCTACGGCATTAGCCGGTTCTATGAGAATGTTTTGATCGGACTGCTCGCTGCCTCCGGTCACGTAGACTTCGTACCCGAGCTTGGCGTAGGTCTTGAGTCTCTTCTGGTACATGCGGGCGAGCATGGGTATAGATAAATCAACGTAGTCGAATATCTCAACCCGTCGCTTGCCCTCGTGGCTTCTATGGAGCCTGCCTGCCTGCTGCGTGATGCTGCCGTCCCACGATATCGGCGTGGCAATGAGTAGAGTGTCAAGGTAGGACAGATCGAAGCCCTCGCCCAAAAGGCTTTCGGTGGCGACGATGATTCGATGTTCATGCTCGAAGCGGGGAAGACTGCTCAGTATCGTTTTTCTTTCTTTGGCGTCGATTTCCCCGGTCAGGAGAACGGGTTCGTGTCCTTGGTTTTTGAGCATCCCGAACAGCTCCTCGGCATGCTTTTTCCTTTTAGTCAGCACGAGCGGATGCCGGCCGTTTGACGCAGCTTCAATAGCGTCGTTGACAATCAATTCGTTTCTAGCTGCATGCGTGCACAGCAGGTCGAGAATCTGATTGAAGTTTGCACCTGGCTCGTAGGCGGGTAGTCGAATTCCAGTAAAACGAGGCCGTACGATGCGCTGGATGCCCTGCTGAATCGCTTGCGCTTTTGGATCGATAACATAACGGAGCGGGCCGCAGAGCATGGAGAGCGCTCGCGTAAGGCCGTCGGATCGTTCGGGCGTCGCAGAAAGGCCGTATACGTATTTGGCCGGGGCGGACTTGAGAATAAGCTCGAGCTGTGGTGCGGCGGCATGGTGGCATTCGTCGCAGATAATGAGGCCGTAATTACGAACAAGGCCCTTAACTATCGGCTCTCCGGTTTGGCGGTCTTTGCCAGATAACGACTGGAATGAAGCGATGTCGACGAGGCCGCTTACGGCCATTTTGCCTCCTCCTATTTGTCCGATGACCGGAGGCTGCCTTTTGCTGATTCGTCCCTTTGGGGTTCGGACGGGCTCCCTGTTGTCCGTAATGTCGATAAATCGCTCGAGCTGGGATTTCCATTGGGTTATGAGTGCGGTTTTGGGAACGATGACGAGCGTTGGAAGACCAATGGATGCAATAAGATAAGCTCCGATGACTGTTTTACCGAAGCCTGTCGGCGCGGACATGATTCCGTCTTCGTATATGAGCATCTGATCAGCGGCGATTTGCTGCTCAGGGCGAAGGACTCCTTTAAATGCCATAACAATCGGATTACCCGATTTGCGCTCGTCTGAATAGTGGGCGGTAACGCCGGTCTCTTGAACTAGCTGCTCAAGTTGAGTTTTGCAGCCCCGGGGAATTGCAACATGACCATCTCTCAGTTCGCTAAGGTCTATGAGTCGCGGTTTGCCGAATACTGATTGATGCATGGACTGCGCGCGATAGAATGCCGGATTGGCAAATGTCGCAAGTCCGCGGATTTCCATTTGAGCTGCTGGACTCAGAGACTTCTCGGGGATGTACAGCATATCGGCTTGAATAACGGGCAGCGATGAGGGAAAGTCCCGCGATGTGAGTGGTAGTCGCTTTCGTGGTCTTTGGGCATACCGTTTGCCCTTGTTTGCCACCGTAGTTGTTGCTGGTCCGTGCGGGTTGTTTCCAGGGGCCTCAATCAGATCTTGCACCGTCGAGCGCGGAATCAGCTGGACTTGTGATAGATAGAGCCATTGGTCGGGAAAGGGCTTGAATTGTTCGTCTACAAATACACTGTTTCCTTCACGTTGCGCCTTGCCTTGAAAGGGGAGTGCGATGAGGTTTCCGAAGCCTCCATCGGGAATAGTGGCCTGAGCGGGTAGCATTCGATCAAAGGCCTCGAACGTGATTGTCTTATTATGCGCCGCAGCTTCGGTTATGAGGCAACTTCCAAACTCTCGGGCAGCCTTTGCGCTGATTGGCTCGAGGAAGAAAAACCAGATGTGGGCGCCGTTGCCGGACCTTGAGCGCTCAACGGCGGCGTTAATGCCCCGTCGTATTGCAACAAGCCGTACGGCATTTGTTGCCTCTTTCCAGTCCGCTTTGTCAAAATCGATGACGAGAACTTTCGTGTTGCAGTTCCTATCGAGAACATATTGCCCGAGGACATCGCGGAACCGGTCATCGTTGCCTTTAAAGTGAGCAATGATTGCGGCATCGCTTAATTCCGGGAAGACGCGATTGCTGCATTCTACGCATTTAACTCTTTGATGGGCTGCTTTGGGGCAAATTCCTGGCTCCCACTCATTAGCACAAGCAGGCGTATAGCCAATGCCCCCGTCCTTTCTGCGATATCCATGAGCGTAAACATCTTTGCGCCCGGTAAAGAGACTGCGAAAGAGCTCGAGTTTATCGCGTGCTGGGCTCGCGCTGGTGACGATGCCCTCGATTTGCGCTCGTTCATCGAACAAAGCGCCAGCTTCTTCCCACTCTTCTAGCGTTGCGTAGCGTACGTCTGAACCGTTGTTGCAAATGACGATTTGTCGGTGTTGGTCCGATATATGTGTGATCGTCTGATCGTATTTAAATTGTGCGGTCCCAAAGAGGGCGTATTGATGCATGGCGTTGCCCATTTGAATGCCGTCCTTGTATTGGAGTTGTTGAGACGAGGGTACGGCATTACGGCTTTTTGGGATATGTAATTTCGATTCAAGTTTGCTAATGGCAAGGGATTATTCTGCGAGCGGCTTTCGGTCGATGCCAAGGCGCGCGACGGCCCTTGATAATCAGGGTTTGCGGTCATATAGGTAGCCGGAGGCGTAAAGAGCGGACCTCATTCAGACCCGGTGGGCAAAAAATGGCAAATATGAGTACTGTTGCTCGGTTAGTCTCATATCATTTGAGAAGTATCTAAGACCAATTGACTGAGTTTTAGTATATTCACCCCTCTAAACACGACGATTCGGGGCTTTATGGAGCTTGAAATCGGTGGAAGCGGGCAATTTCAGCGACATTTTGCTGTTACTAAATTTATGACAGTACTCATATTTGCCATTTTTTGCCCACCGGGTACCGCTAGGGGCTAGTCGAAGCTCCCCCAAACAGCTGGGAATGCGCCGATCGTCAGCATATCTTGTATATGGATGGCTCAGCAAAAGAAGTTGCGGTGGAATGGGGATTGATTTGCGGCTGATAAGCCAAAAACAGTCCCTATTCCACCGCAACTGATGTGGGCGTCCCTAGCGAGTTGGCTGGTAGCGCGGGCAGTAGCTGATGGCGATGGCGTCGACGCCTACGTGGGTCGCGATGGTGCAGCCGATGGGGCCGGTGCCGGCGTCTACGTAGTTCTGGCCTGCGAGCGCCTGGTTGACGAGCTCGTGCTCCTCGGCGGCGCCGGTCGTGAGTACGCGCACGCTCGAACCCGGGTGTTCAGCCAAAAACGCGAGGCAGTCGGCCATGGTGTTGGCGACGATGCGCTTGGCGCCGCGGCCCTTCTTGATGGCCTTGATCTCGCCCGATTTCCACTCCGGCGAAACGGCTAGGCGAATGTTGAGCATTTGCGTGAGCTGGCCGGCGAGTTTAGGTGCGCGGCCGTTCTTAACGAGGTTTTCGAGCGTGCGGGGAATCAGCAGCAGGTGGGCGTCGGGCAGCGTCGCGCGGATCTGCGCCTCGGTCTCGTCCAGGCTGCGGCCGTCCTCGCGCATGGCCAGCGCGTACTCCACCAGCAGGCCCTCGGCGCCCGAGCCGGTGCGTGAGTCGATGCAGCGCACGTCGAGCTCGTGCGTTTCGGCCGTCAGGCTGGCGTTGGCATAGCAGGCGGACCACTCGCTGCACAGCGAGATAAAGATGGCGCTGTCGTGGCCGTCGGCGAGCACGCGATCAAAGAGCGCCTTGAACTCACCGGCGCTCGGCTGCGAGGTGTGCGGTAGCTGCTCGGAGCCTGCCATGCGGGCGACGTACTCCTCGGCGGTGATCTGCACCTGGTCGAGCAGGTCCTCACCTTCGATAATTACATGCAGCGGAATCACGTAAATGCCGAGCTCTTGGGCGCGGGCGGGGGAGATGTCCGACGTGGAGTCGGTTATGATGGCAAAAGACATAATTGCACCTTTCGTTGGGGCGCTTGCGCGCCGCCTTCTGAGAGCAAAGTGCGACAAGTATAGTGGAGTCGTTCCACATTGCCAGCTTTATTTGTTGAATAGTCAACAGTTTGAAGTGTAAGTGTGGAAATCACCAACTGGGGAAGAGGGATGCCGATGGAGGCGCTGGAGATATGCAGACGGCCGATTGTGCTGTTCGATTTTGACGGCACGGTGGCAGATACGGGCCGGGCGGTGATGACCTCGACGCGCAAGACGCTGGCTGCGCGCGGGTTTTCTGAGGCGCAGATGGGTGACCTGCGCCGCATGATCGGGCCGCCCCTGTGGAAGAGCTTCCACGACTTTTACGGCTTTTCCCGCGAGGAGTCGCTTGTGGTGGCCGACGAGTACCGTGCCTTTTTTGATGAGCTGGGGCCGGAGGAGTACCCCGTGTTCGATGGGATTCCCGAGCTGCTGGATGGGTTGACCGCCCAGGGCAAGCGTATGGCCGTGGCGACGTCGCGCATGGAGGCGAAGTGCATCGATATGGTGCATGAGCTGGGGCTTTGCCAGTTCGAAGCCGTGGTTGGCATGAATCCGCCGCAGGGGCGCGAGACCAAGGCAGATTCGGTTCGCGATGCGCTGGCGGCGCTCGGTGCGACGGCCGACGAGGCCGTGATGATCGGCGACCGCTTTAACGATGTGGAGGGCGCGCACGCGATGGGTGTGCCGTGTATCGGCATCTATTCGGGCGCGGCGGCGCCGGGGGAGCACGAGGCCGCGGGTGCCGATGCGGTGGTGCACTCGGCGGCCGAGCTTGCTAAACTTTTCGCTATATAAGTATGTGATGTGAGGGGCGGGCACGCTCGCCCCTCATTGGTAAGGAGGTCGTCCATGAATCAGGTGGAGCAGAGCGTCGCTGAGTATGTCGACGAGGTCTGGGAAGATGTCGTCGCCGATATCGAGCAGCTGGTGAGTTATCCGTCCGTAGCCGTTGCTGCCGACGCAGAGCCCGGTGCGCCGTTTGGCCGCCCGGTCCGTGATGCGTTCGATTGCGCGCTCGGCATTGCGCAGAAGCTCGGCTACCAGACGAGCGACGACGAGGGCTATGTGGGCATTGCCGATATCCCTGGCCGCGGCGACAAGCAGCTCGCGACCATCTGCCACGTGGACGTGGTTCCCGCCGGTCCCGGTTGGAACACCGACCCGTTTGCGATGGAGCGCCGAGAGGGCTGGCTGCTCGGTCGCGGCGTAATCGACGACAAGGGCCCGGCGGTGCTGTCGCTCTACGCCGGCGCCTATCTGCTCAAGCACGGCATTACCCCGCGCTATACCTTCCGCGCGCTGCTGGGATGCGATGAGGAAGTGGGCATGTCCGACGTTCACCATTATCTGGAGAACCACGCGAACCCCGACTTTCTGTTTACGCCCGATGCCGAGTTCCCGGTTTGTAATGCCGAGAAGGGCCAGTTTGGGGCGACGTTTGCGAGTCCCAAGATCGACGGCGGGCGCATTGTGTCCTGGAGCGGCGCCGAAGCGAGCAACGCCATTCCGTCGCAGTCTATCTGCGAGCTTGCGATTGCCGCCGATGAGCTGCCGGCGCCTGTTGAGAACGCCGACCGCCTGGAGATTACGGCGCTCGAGAACGGCCATGCCCAGATTTTTGCGCACGGTATTGGTGGCCATGCTTCGATGCCCGAGGGGACGATCAACGCCGTCGGCCTGATCGTGACGTACCTGCGCGAGGTCGAGGATACGTTTGGTGCCCGCGGCGAGCGCCTGCTCACGCCTGCGGAGCACGAGTTCGTCAAGTTCTTGGCCTTTGTGCATGCGGACGCCTATGGTCGCGGCTTGGGCATCGATGCGACGAGCGCGGCGTTTGGCCCGCTCACGTGCAACCCCGGCGTCATCCGCGTGGTGGATGGCCACATTGAGCAGGTCATCGACGTGCGTTTCCCCGACAGCACGAGCGCCGATACCATCCGCGAGCAGCTCGAGCCGCTCGTGGGCCGCTTTGGCGTGACGTATCGCGTGGGTCGTGCCAAGGTGCCGTTCTCAGTTTCGGCCGACGACCCGGCCGTGAGGGCGCTTATCGATACCTATAACGAGTTTACGGGCAAGCATGCCGAGCCCTTTGCCATGGGCGGCGGCACGTACGCGCGCAACTTTGCCCGCGCCGTCTCGTTTGGCCCCGAGGAGACCGGCCTGGAGCTGCCCGCATGGGGCGGCCAGATGCACGGCCCCAACGAGTGCGCCAACGAGGAACAGCTCAAGCAGGCGCTCAAGATCTATATCGTGGCGATCCTTCGTCTAAACGAACTCGAACTTTAAGGTTACGCGGTTTCCCAATCTAAGTTGCGGTGGAGTAGTTCCTAAAATGGGCCATTTGATGGCCAAGCAGGAACTATTTCACCGCAACTTTGTTTTTATTGGTGTAAAAAGCGTGCCATGCTTGGGTGGGGATTGTTATTCGTTTGTAAAGGCTGGGCCGCGCTTGCGGTAAGGGTCTATCAAAAGCCCGTAAGAGACCGCAGATAACGCGGCTGTCGTCCGATCGAGGCCGTATCTTTCCAAACAGCAAAGCGGGCAGGGTGCCCGCGAGTTGCATGTATGAAAGGAAGATCATGCTCGATCAGGCTTATTCTCGTCGTCAGTTCCTCGGCCTTGCTGGTGGTCTTGCCAGCATCGTCGGTCTCGGTCTCGTTGGCTGCGGCGGCGCAGGCGCATCCGACGCCGCCGACAAGGGTAGCGCCGCTGCTGCCGAGTCCGTCTCCGGCGAGGTGACCTACGACGGTGCCTCCTCGTTCCAGGCTCTCGTCGAGGCCGCTGCCGAGAAGTTCATGGATGCCAACCCCGACGTCTCCGTCTCCGGCTCGGGCAACGGTTCGGGCAAAGGTCTGACCGCTGTTGCCGCCGGCACCGTCACCATCGGTAACTCCGACGTCTTCGCCGAGACCAAGCTCGAGGCCGACCAGGTCAAGAACCTCGTCGACCACGAGGTCGCCGTCGTGGGCATGGGTCCCGTCGTCTCTAAGAACGTGAAGGTCGACGACCTGTCCCTCGAGCAGCTCAAGGGCATCTTCTCCGGCCAGATCACCAACTGGAAGGAGGTCGGCGGCGACGACGCCGAGATCGTCGTTCTCAACCGCAAGGCCGGCTCCGGCACCCGCGCCACCTTCGAGGCTGCCGTCTTTGGCGACGAGGCCGTCGACTTTAAGGGCGACGCCGAGCTCGACAAGTCCGGCGACGTTCAGACTCAGATGGGCAGCACCGACAACGCCATCTCCTACCTGGACTTCTCGCACTTCGATGACTCCAAGTTCAACGCCATCAAGGTCGAGGGTGTCGAGCCCAAGAGCGCAAACGTCACCGACGACTCCTTTAAGATCTGGGCTACCGAGCACATGTACTGCGCAAAGGACGCCGACGACGCCACCAAGGCCTTCCTGGAGTTCATGCTTTCCGACGACGTCCAGGGCAAGCTCGTCGAGGAGCAAGGCTTTATCCCCGTCTCTGCCATGAAGGTCGTCAAGGACGCCAGCGGCAAGGTCTCTGCTAAATAAGTAATCGCCCCCGGAAAGGTTTGCAATGGCAAAACAGCTGCCAAAGCGCGACCTTGAGAACGTGGGCCTGGGCGTCACGGGCGCGTGCGTAGTGCTCGTGACGCTTGTCGTTGCCGCGCTCATCTTTATGGTCGCCCAAAAGGGCCTCTCGGCTTTTCTCAAGGACGGCGTTTCGGTCGTCGAGTTCTTCACCGGCACCAAGTGGGACCTGGCCAACACGGCTAAAAACGGCCTGCCCTACACCGGCGCCCTGCCCTTGATCGTCACCTCCTTTGCGGTCATGATGCTCTCCACGCTCATCGCGCTGCCCATCGCCATCGGCTCTGCCATCTTTGCGGTCGAGATTAGCCCTAAGTTTGGCTCCAAGATCTTTCAGCCGCTTATTGAGCTTTTGACCGGCATTCCCTCGGTCGTCTTTGGCCTGATCGGCTTTCACGTGGTCGTCGGTCTTATGAAGAGCGTTTTCCACGTGAGCACGGGCCTGGGCATCCTTCCCGGCGCCGTCGTGCTGGCCGTCATGATCCTGCCGACCATGACCACGCTTTCGGTCGATGGCCTGCGCGCCGTGCCCGACAGCTACCGTCAGGGCTCGCTCGCGCTGGGCTACACCCGCTGGCAGACCATCTGGCACGTGGTGCTCAAATCCGCCATGCCGTCGCTCATGACCGCAGTCATCCTTGGCATGACCCGCGCCTTTGGCGAGACGCTCGCCGTGCGCATGGTTATCGGCGGCATCGAGGCCATGCCGACGTCACTGCTGTCGCCGGCGTCCACCATCACCACCACGCTCACCACGTCTATGGCGGTCTATGCCGAGGGCTCGGCCCAGGACGATGTTCTGTGGGCGCTCGGTCTGCTGCTGATGGGCATGAGCCTCATCTTCATCCTGATCATCCACCTTATCGGCCGCAGGGGGGCGAAGGCTCGTGGCTAGCACGCGCATCCATATCGACGAGGCGAGACTCGGGCGCGTCCAAAAGCAGGACCGCATCGCCACGGGCGTGCTGACGGCAATCGCCGCCATTGTCATGCTCATCGTCATCTCTATGGTGGCCTATATCCTGTTCGAGGGGGTCTCGACGCTGTTCCAGCCGGGCTTTCTCACGCAGCCGTCGCGCGCCAACGGAACCCAGGGCGGCGTGCTCTATCAGCTGTTCGACTCGTTCTATCTGCTGCTGATCACCCTGATCATCTCGGTGCCCATTAGTCTGGGCGGCGCGGTCTTTCTGGTTGAGTACGCGCCGAATGGGCCCATCCGCGACATCGCCTCCACTGCCATCGAGACGCTGTCCTCGCTGCCCTCCATCGTTGTCGGCATGTTCGGTTTCCTGGTGTTCTCGGTGCAGCTGGGCTGGAAGTACTCCATCATCTCCGGCGCCGTCGCGCTCACCATGTTCAACATTCCCATCCTGGTGCGCGTGATCCAGCAGGCGCTCGAGGACGTGCCGCAGGCCCAGCGCGATGCGTGCCTGGCCATGGGCCTCACTCGCTGGGAGGCTACGCTGCACATCCTGATCCCCGAGGCCATGCCCGCCATCGTGACCGGCATCGTGCTTTCGGCCGGCCGTGTGTTTGGCGAGGCCGCGGCACTGCTCTTTACCTCGGGCATGAGCTCGCCGGTTCGCCTGAATTTCTTGAGCTTTAACCTGTCGAGCCCCACCTGCGCCTGGAACGTGTTCCGTCCCGGCGAGTCGCTCGCCGTGCATATTTACAAGATCTATGGCGAGGGCAGCCCCGAGGCCCAGCAGATCGTCTGGGGCACCGCGGCGCTGCTGATGATTTGCGTGCTGCTGTTTAACGTAATCGCCCGCATCGTGGGCAAGCAACTGGCAAGGAAGATGACGGCCGAATGAGCGAGATGAATGCAACGCCCGCAACCGAGGCGGCCACGTCCGAGACCCAGGACTTCCTGTCGAGCGTGGGGGAGAGCGAGAAACGCGTGCGCGTGAGCGGCAAGGCCGTGAGCGACGAGGTCGTGCTCTCTACCAAGGACGTCAACGTGTACTATGGCGACCACCATGCCCTGCACGACGCGTCGCTTGACTTTCACAAGGGTGAGATCACGGCACTCATTGGGCCTTCGGGCTGCGGCAAGTCGACCTTCTTGCGTAGCCTCAACCTTATGAATCGCGAGATCCGCGGCTGCCGCGTGGAGGGCGAGATCAACTACCGCGGGCGCAACGTGAACATCAAGGCCGAGAACACCTACGAGCTGCGTCGGTCCATTGGCATGGTGTTTCAGCAGCCCAACCCTTTCCGCAAGTCCATTCGCGACAACATTACGTTTGCGCCCAGGCGCCACGGCATCACCGACCGCGATGAGCTCGACCGCATGGTCGAGGAAAGCCTGCGTGGTGCGGCACTGTGGGACGAGGTCAAGGACAAGCTCGACAAGAGTGCCTACGCGCTTTCGGGCGGCCAGCAGCAGCGTTTGTGCATTGCACGCACGCTGGCGCTCAACCCCGACGTGATTCTGTTCGACGAGCCCTGCTCGGCGCTCGACCCCATCTCGACGCTGGCGATCGAGGACCTCATGTCATCGATTGTTGCCGACCGCGCCATCGTCATCGTGACGCACAACATGGAGCAGGCGTCGCGCGTGTCCAACCGCACGGCGTTCTTCTACATGGGCGATATGGTCGAGTACGACGAGACCGACGAGATTTTCCAACGGCCCAAGGATAAGCGGCTGAATGATTACCTCACCGGCATGTTCTCCTAGTCCGGGACATGCTTGAGGCCCGCGGCGGCCACGGTTGCCGCGGGACTGATTGGAGAGGCGGGTCATCTCTTTTGCGAGATGGCCCGCCTTTTTGCTCTGCGACCGAAACGACCACCACAAAGGGGACAGGCACCTTCGTGGTGGTTTGGGGTGGGGCTCGCTGCTATCATGGACAACGTTGTATTTCTACGAAGGAGCAGGGCATATGGCGATTCTTTTGGGATGCGATTCCATCAGCCTAGAGTTTCCCACCAAGCATATTTTCGATAGCGTGACGCTCGGCGTGGGCGAGGGCGATCGCATTGGTATCGTCGGTAAAAACGGCGACGGCAAGTCGACGCTGCTGAGCGTTCTCGCCGGCACGCTGGAGCCCGACGACGGCCGTGTGACGCACCGCCGCGGCACGACGATCGGATTGCTCGGCCAAAAGGACAACCTGGTCGATACCGACACCGTGCACCATGCCGTCGTCGGCGACACGCCCGAGTACGAGTGGGCGTCGAGTCCGCGTACACGTCAGATTCTCGCTGGCCTTATTAGCGATGTGCCCTGGGAGGGCACGGTGGGCGAGCTTTCGGGCGGCCAGCGCCGTCGCGTGGACCTCGCGCGCCTGCTAATCGGCGATTACGACGTGCTTATGCTCGACGAGCCTACCAACCACCTGGACATGCGCACCATCAACTGGCTTGCGCGTCACCTAAAGGCCCGCTGGCAGCGCGGTCAGGGCGCCATGCTCGTGGTCACGCACGACCGCTGGTTCCTGGATGAGGTCTGCACCAGCATGTGGGAGGTCCACGACGGCCAGGTCGATCCCTTCGAGGGCGGTTACTCGGCCTACATCCTGCAGCGCGTGGAGCGCGACCGCATGGCTGCGGTTACCGAGGAGCGCCGTCGCAACATGGCGCGCAAGGAGCTCGCGTGGCTGAGCCGCGGTGCCCAGGCGCGCTCCACCAAGCCCAAGTTTCGCGTGGATGCCGCCCGCGAGCTCATCGCCGACGTACCGCCCGTGCGTGACGAGCTGGAGCTCAAGCGCCTGGCGGTGAGCCGCCTAGGCAAGCAGGTCATCGACGTGGTCGACGTGGACGCCGGCTATGCGGATACCGATGGCGCGCCCAAGCAGGTGCTCTCGGACGTGACCTGGCTCATCGGTGCGGGCGACCGCTATGGTCTTTTGGGCGAGAACGGCGCTGGCAAGTCGACCTTGCTCGACGTGATCCAGGGCAAGATTGAACCCATGCGCGGCCGTGTGAAGATTGGCCAGACGGTGCGCTTTGGCGTGCTGTCGCAGCAGCTCGAGGAGCTCGAACCCTTCATGGGCGACACGATCCGCGAGGTGCTCAGCAACTATAAGAAGTACTACGTCATCGACGGCAAGGAGACTTCGCCCGAGAAGCTCTGCGAGCGTCTGGGCTTTACGACCCAGCAGCTCTGGAGCCGCATCGGCGATCTTTCGGGCGGCCAGCGCCGTCGCCTGTCGCTGTTGCTGACGATCCTGGACGAGCCCAACGTGCTTATCCTGGACGAGCCCGGCAACGACCTGGATACCGACATGCTCGCGATTGTCGAGGACCTGCTCGACGGCTGGCCCGGCACGCTGATCCTGGTGACGCACGACCGCTTCTTGATGGAGCGCGTGACCGACCAGCAGTGGGCGCTGCTCGACGGCCACCTGACGCATATGCCCGGCGGCGTCGACCAGTACCTGCGCCTGTGCAACGCTACCGCCGAGGGCGAGCCCGTGGGTGCGCCGAGCGCCAAGACCGGCACGTTTGACACTGGTGCTGCGGCGGCTGCGGCCGAAAAGCCCAAGTCGAGCGGCCAGCCCAATGGCCTTTCCAACGCCGAGCGCCAGAAGCTCCGCCGCGAGGTGAGCTCGCTCGAGCGCAAAATGGAGACGCAGCGCGCCCGCGTGGAGGAGGCCGAGGCCGCGATGGCACAGGTTGACCCCACCAACTACACGGCGCTGGGCGAGCAGCAGGCAAAGATCGACGAGGCCCACGCAGCCATGGATGAGCTGGAGATGGCGTGGCTCGAGGCGAGCGAGAAGCTCGAAGGCGAGGAGTAGACGAGGATGATCAAAGCCGCGTTTTTCGATATCGACGGCACGCTGCTGAGCTTTAAGACCCATCGGATTCCGGCGTCGGCGCAGCAGGTGCTCGACAGCTTTCGCGAGCAGGGGATTGCGTGCGTGATCGCCACGGGTCGCCCGACCTACCAGATGCCGGATTGGCTGTTCGACCTGGGTTGGGATGCGTACATTACGCTTTCGGGCCAGCACTGTTTTGATGCCAAGGGCGTTTATCGCAGCTGCCCGATCGATCCGGACGACGTTGCGGCGATTGTGGACCAGGTGGCGCAGGGGCGCTACGACTCACTGTGCATGCAGGGCGAGAACTCGTTTGTGAACCGCCTGTCCGAGCGCGTGGTGACTGCCGGCAGCAACGCGGGAATCGTCTACCACGAGGAGCCGTTTGAGCACGCCTTTGACGCACCGGTCTACCAGTTTTGCGCCTTTGTGGATCCGGCCGACGAACATATCGTGACCGATGCGGTGTCGCACTCACTCACTACGCGCTGGTGCGATCTGTTCTGCGACATTATCCCTGCTAACGGCGGCAAGGACCTGGGCGTGGCAGCGACGCTGGAGCGCCTGGGTGTCGACGCGAGTGAGGCGATTGCCTTTGGCGACGGCGAGAACGACCTGTCGATGTTTTCCGCCGTGGGCACGAGCGTGGCCATGGGTAACGCGCAGGACACGGTGAAAGCTGCGGCGACCTATGTGACGACCGCCGTGGACGACGACGGGATCTACAACGCCGCGAAGCACTTTGGTCTGCTGTAGCTGCGGATTCGGCACTTGGGGACGTTCCTTTTTCTGCCGGCAGAGGGGGACACTCCTTGCGCGCTGCGTGCCGTGTCGCCTTGCTTACCCCGCGCATTTTGTGAAACACGGTTAACTTTTTGAACAACGTAGTAAGACATGGGCAACTTTTGCGGTAAAGTAAATCAAGCAAAAGTATCCAAAGGCTAACTAGAAGCCATCGCGAAAGGCGGCCCATGGCCCTACGTGAATCCGGAGAAGACTATCTCGAATCGATCTACGTTCTGTCGGAACGTCAGGGCATCGTGCGCTCGATCGACGTTGCGGAGTACCTCGGCGTAACCAAAGCGAGCGTTTCCAAGGCCATGGCGACGCTGGAAAGCAACGGCTATGTCGAAATGGGCAAACGAGATGTTCATCTGACAGAGCGAGGGCTGGAGGTCGCTCGTCAAATGTGGGAACGTCACTGCTTTTTCGTGGGGCTGCTGGAGGATGCGGGTGTTTCGGCTGAGGTCGCGTCGCAAGAGGGCTGCCACATGGAGCACTGCCTGAGCGAGGAGAGCTTCGAGAAGCTACGGGCGATGTTGGGCCGGGAAGATGTAGCGGGTTCAACAACAGAAGCCTAACTGACCCACAGTAGCGCGGAGTTCGCGCAAAGCGCGAACCAGCGACCGGGATCAGTAGCCCCACCAACTAAGTCCAACTCAGACAAGGAACCCCGCCAACAAGCGATGCCCAAGAACCACCAACAACGTCACCGCAGGCCGGGACCTGGCTTGATTTTGAAAACATTCCGCAGCGCGAGGCCCGCCTTTCCGTTGCTCCGCAGGAGCAGGAAAGGCGGGCCTCATGCGCGAGGACGTTTTCAAAACCAAGCCCGGTCCCGGCCGGAGGGACTACGGACGCTACAGGTTCTTGACACCCATCGCGCGCATGGCGTTCAGGATGGCGATGATCGCCACGCCCACGTCGCCAAAGACGGCGAGCCACATGTTGGCAATGCCGAGCGCCGCGAGCACCAGAATCAGCAGCTTAATGCCCAGCGCAAAGATGATGTTCTGCCAAACAATCGTCATGGTCTTGCGCGCCACGCGGATCGCGCGGGAAATGTTGGAAGGCTTGTCGTCCATCAACACCACGTCAGCGGCCTCAATTGCGGCGTCGGAACCCATGGCGCCCATGGCAATGCCAACGTCTGCACGGGTGAGCACGGGCGCATCGTTGATGCCGTCGCCTACAAAGGCGAGCTTGCCCTTGCCCGATTCGGCCGCCAGCAATGCCTCAACACGCTCGACCTTGTCGCCTGGCATGAGCTGCGCGTGGAACTCGTCGAGTCCTAGCTGCTCGGCCACGGTGGCCGCCACTTCCTCGCGGTCGCCCGTGAGCATGACGGTGCGCTTGACGCCGGCGGTGTGAAGGTCACGGATCGTCTGTTCTGCATCGGCCTTGACGGTGTCGGCAATTACAATGTGGCCGGCGTACGTGTCATCGACCAGTACATGGAGGATCGTGCCGACGACCTCGCAATTGGGGGCGTCGATGCCGGCCGCAGCAAGCATCTTGGCATTGCCGACGACGACGCGCTTGCCGTCGATGGTTGCCGTGAAACCGTGACCCGCGACATTGGCGGAGTCGCTCACGCGATTCTGGTCGAGCTCACCCTGGTAGGCGGCACGTATGGACCGTGCGATGGGGTGATCGGAAAACGACTCGGCAAGGGCCGCGACTTCGAGCAGTGACTGCTCGGTATAGTCGGCCTCGGGGTGTACCGCCACGACCGAAAACGTGCCGTTGGTGAGCGTGCCGGTCTTGTCAAAGACGACGGTATCCACATCGGCGAGCGTCTCGAGGTAGTTGGAGCCCTTGATGAGGACGCCCAGCTTGGATGCGCCGCCGATGCCGCCAAAGAAGCTCAGCGGCACGCTAATTACGAGTGCGCACGGGCAGCTGACGACCAGGAAGGTCAGGCCGCGCAGGATCCAATCGGACCAGGCGCCGGTGACCAGGCCGCCGCCGAGTGCGAGCACCGCGGCCGCGCCGGTGACAGCGGGCGTGTAAACGCGGGCGAAGCGCGTGATGAAGTTCTCGGTACGCGCCTTCTTTTCGCTGGCGTTTTCCACGAGTTCCAGGACGCGTGCGACGGTGGACTCGCCAAAGGACTTGGTGGTGCGCACGTGGATGAGACCCGTCATGTTAATGCAGCCGCTGATGATATCGTCGCCGGACTTGGCGGGGCGGGGGACTGACTCGCCCGTGAGCGCGGCGGTATCGAGCTGTGTCTCGCCCTCGACGATGACGCCGTCGATAGGCACGCGCTCGCCGGGCTTGACGACGATGACGGTGCCCACGGCGATGTCATCGGGGAAGACCTGCTCGAGTGTGCCGTCGGGTTGCTCGACGTTGGCGTAGTCGGGTGCGATGTCCATCATGGCGCTGATCGATTTACGGCTCTTGCCCACGGCGTATGCCTGGAACAGCTCGCCGACCTGGTAGAACAGCATGACGGCGGCGCCTTCGGCCATGTGCGGATCGGTGTCGGGGAAGAGCACCATGGCAAACGCGCCGATGGTCGCGACGGCCATGAGGAAGCTCTCGTCGAACGCCTTGCCGCGGCGGATGTTGTTGTATGCCTTTTGGAGCACGTCGTAGCCGGCAATCAAAAAAGGCACGAGGAACAGTGCGAAGCTGGCGTAGATGTCGCCCGGGGTGCCGAATGCGGCAGTGAGGGTGCCGAGCTCATCGAGGGCGTACACCACGGCAAAAATGCCCAGCGCTACCAGGATGCGGTTGCGCTTATGCTCGAGTGACTCTTTTTTCTTGCGCTTCTTCTTTTTCTTCTTGGGGTCGGCGGTGGCCATGACTCGTATCCTCCCATTTGAATGTATGAACACTCGCTCATATAATTTCGCGAGCAAAGGCCGCGGCAAGCGCGGCCTTGCGGGTTGGCGTAAACCTTGGCTAGAGAATGATCTCGCAGTCCGGCTCGGCGTCGGCGGTGAACTCCACAACGCGGTCGAGGACCTCGTCGAACTCGGCTTCATCGGCCTCGAGCGTCAGCTTCTGGGTCATAAAGTTGACCGAAACGGACTTGACGCCATCGAGCTTGGCCAGCTCGTCCTGAAGCTTACGCGCGCAGTTGGCGCAGTCGATCTCGTCGAGCTTGAACTGCTTTTTCATGGTGGATTCCTTTCCCCGTATTTGCGGCTTGGGTGCAGGCCGCGCTGGTACCGTGGTTGGTCGCTATTCGCAGATGTGGCTCATGCCCTGGTTGAGCATGGTGTAGACGTGGTCGTCGGCGAGCGAGTATAGGATATTGCGCCCGTCGCGCCGGAATTTAACCAGGTGCGACTGCTTGAGTGTGCGCAGCTGGTGCGACACCGCGGACTGCGAGGTTTCGGTCGCTTCGGCGATGTCTGCTACGCAGAGCTCGCGGCCCATGAGGGCATAGAGGATCTTGATGCGCGTGGTGTCGCTGAAGACCTTGAACAGGTCGGCGAGGTCGTAGAGAAGCTCCTCGTCGGGAAGGTCCTCGGGCGAGCAGGTGGTGGGGATCGCGGGCTCGGTGGCCTCGATGTCGGGCTTCGTTTCATCAACGCGGATGCTCATTGCAATATCCCTTCATATGAACATGCGCTCATATAACTTGCTTCCGATTATATGAGTGTATGTTCATATGTCAATACAATTTGCGTTAATTTCGATGACTGCTTGCCGCTTCTGCGATTTTCTGTGGGTTGGGAGACATCGACGCAATGCTCGCCAACATATTTCGAGATGTTCGGCTAGCATGCTAAGAAAGCCACCTTGAGAAGCATTAGAACTGTTCATATTTGTACTTTATCGTGTCAAATACCGCGAGAATCAGTTCTTCCTCTACGGGAGTTTCTGCAGAATCAGTTTTATCTAAAGTTATATTGAGCATTGCTGCAGCCAATCTGGCACATCGGTGGCCGAATAAGTCGAAAAATGTAGGTGGACATCCGCAGAGATCGCCTTTAGAAGAGCGAATTCTCAATTAGATCAATAATCGTGTCGTCTTCCGTGCGGTTTTCATCGATTTTTGCGAACATGTCGCATTCCCAAGCCCCATTGATTTCCTCAGCAAGGGCCCCGACGTGTTGCATGTCGTCGGGTTCGGGCACATCGTTGATGCTCGGGTCATCAGCTTGCGGATATTGGCTTGCAATTTCGCGCTTGGCGGCCTCTTCTTCTTTGAGTGTCTCCAGGACGCGGCGACCGTATTCGAAGTAGCGCCGCAAGACAAATTGACGAAGAGTTTCTTGCAGGATGGCGAAGTTATCCGGGAGTCGACCGGGCCATATCTTCTCGCGAATGCGAATCGCTTCCATGACCCGTTTAAAAGCGGACTGCTTGAAAAACGAATGACGATTAACCGTGATAACGGCATATCCCATGTTTCGCAGCGTGTTTCGGCGCTCCTCGTCAATTGATTGCTGCTCGGGTTCGTCGTGGTAAAAGCCGTTGTATTCGATATCGGTCATCGAATTTTCGAGCAGCGCGTCGAGGTAGAAAACCGTCCGTCGCGTTAGGGCGGCGTATCTTTTGGGGACTGGGATCGGATAATCCGTTTTGATAGCGCGTATGGCTAAGCCACCCATTGACTTGGGCATTGTCAGCATCATGACAAACGCCGTTTCGAGTGGGGAGCGACAGCCTTCGTGTACATAAGAAAGTGCCTTAAGTGCTTTATTAGATCCACGATACCCCGGTGCCTCTGAAAAGAAGGCTCTGAGCTCTTCAACGCTGGTTAGGGCTGGGCGCTCGCGATATTGAGTTTCGTCGGACGTTCCAAGCGCGTAGGAGCCGCAGATTTCAAAGTAATACTCAACGAGCTCCGAAAGGTTGAGGTCGGCTGTTGCTTCTAACGCGCACAGCTTGATATCGACGATGTAGACGTTCGGCTCGAGTTCTAGGTAGCTTTCTGCATCAAACGTATAGCGCGTGCAGTGGCAGATGCAGCCCTTGCGGTGCCTTTTGGCATTATTGGAAAACGTCAGCACATGGATACGTTCAGAATCGACATTCTTTCTGTTGAGCCATGCTCGTGCCGCTTCCAGGTCGGACGTGGTCGGCGCAGACACCCTGATCTTTTCCATAGGTATGGGACCGGTCGCGTAGCTTGCGAGCGAGTTGGCTGTTTGGTATACAGCGCGTGCCGTGGTATGTGACAGAATGATTCCCATACGCGCATGATGGCATAGCGGACGCCGCATACGCCCGAAACTTCGGGCAACGGTATTGGGGCGCGGCTTATCTTCTGCGAACGGTGGGTTTTTGAGCTGTCGTATTGAGGGAGCAGCTTTGGCTGGGGAGGTTTCTGCCGGCTGCCCCTTTTTGATGAACTTTAGTTGCGGATTCGTAGCTTCTAAGCGTTTTTGCCGACCGCTCAGATGCCTCACCAACATAATTTGAGTTATTCGGCCTTATCCTATACAAATGGTGCGATCGCAACGTCCTATTCGAATTGATTCAGGTAGATTTATGGGGCTTGGTTGCGAAATTAAGGCGATTTTAGCTTCGACTGCGGTTCAAGGGGCCTTGACTAGTGGTTCAGCTGGCCGAACAACTCGAAAAATGTAGGTGGGCCAACCTGCCGACTATGTGAAGCACGCGTATTTGCTCGTTTTGATGAAAACTAGGGTGCAGCCATAAGGCTGCGCCCTAGTTTACTGCGTGTCGGTGTGCCCAGACGGATTGCGCTGTGCCTGGCAGGCGCTCCCGCAGATGGATCGGTTATTTCGCGAATAGGTTCTTGAGGTTGAACTCGGCCTGAACCGTGCGGAGCATGAGGTCGGTGTCGTCGAGGCCCAGGTGCTGCTCGTTGGCGTCGGCGGCGAGGGTTCCACGGCGGCGCGCCCAGTTCTCGAGTGCGGCGGGCGCGGATTCGCGGGGGAGCGAGCGGACGTCGGCATCCAGGCTGCGGCAGATCTGGCGCGAGTCGATGACGATGATCTTGCCGGCGCGGCGTGCCTCGGCGTAACCGTCCAGGTGGATCTTGAACCAACTGTCCTCAAAGGCGGCGTTGTGCGCCATGTACGGGTACTTCTTCATAAGCTTGAGCAGCTGCTTCTGCAGTTCCTTGTTCTCGCGGAATGGCTTTTTGCCGTCGATGTCGTCCCAGGTGATGTGGTGGATATTCGACAACGGCACATCCTCGCCGCGGTAGATGTCGGGCAAACCGCAGTAGTGCGCCTCGGCGTCGTGCGGGACGGCGTCGCTGGTGAGCTCCATGATTTCCCAACCCACATTGATGATATAACCGCGCTCGGGTGCACGGCCGGTGGTCTCGATGTCGATACCGAGCACGGTGCCCTGGATGGGCTTGCGGGCGTAGGCCACGCCGAGCGCGTCGCGGTCGCCGCGGATCTCGCGCATGACCGACGCGGCGGTGCGCTTTTGCATCTTGCCGATGGCGGCGCAGGTGTCGGCATCGGACAGGCCGCGCGAAAGCGTCGCGGGCGTCACGTTGCGCAGGCGCGCCTCGCCAATCTGGTCGCACAGGTCGCGGTTGCGGTCAGCCAGGTCGCGCACGGTGGCAAAGTCGAAGCTGGGGTCGCCCTCGGCGGTAAAGTACTCGGTTTCGAGCACCTTAAGGGCCTCCTCGCCCTTCTGGCGCTCGGACTCCATGGCGCCGTGATCGCCATAGATAAACATGGGAATAAACGGCTGGCGCTCGTATTCGAGTGCTTGTGAAACGTTCATATAACTGCTCCTTGGACGGGCCGTGTCGCGCGGCTCGGTGGCATTGAGTTATGGCGAGATGATAGTTTACCATGGGCAACTATTGGCATCGCGCCTAGGACAACTACAATACCCTAGTTGACCGCTAGGACTTTTACAATGCTGCCGAAAGACATGAAAGGTTCCATCCGTCATGGATTTGCTGATTGATATTCTGCTCGACGCCGGCAAGGACACGCTCTCGCTGGCGCCGTTTTTGTTGGTGACGTATCTTGCTCTCGAGACACTTGAGCACGTTGCGGGCGACCGCGTCAACGGCGCTATCAAGCGCGCCGGCGCTGCGGGTCCCGTGGCTGGCTCGCTGCTGGGCATTGTGCCGCAGTGCGGATTTTCGGCCATGGCAGCAACGCTGTACGCCGGCCGTGTCGTGACGCTGGGCACGCTGGTCGCCGTGTTCCTCTCGACCTCCGATGAGATGCTGCCGCTGTTGCTCGCCGAGCAGGTGCCCGTGCAGACCATGGCGATGCTTTTGGCTTCGAAGGCACTGATCGCGCTGGTCACGGGCTTTATCGTGGACGCGGCTATCCGCGGCCTTCGTCGTAATTCCCGCGCGCATGCGGCGATTCGCCGTACCGTGCTGGGGACCGCTGCCAATCCGGCTCATGTGAACTGCGCGCACGACGACCATACCGGGGGCGACATCATTGATGAAGTGGCCGAGGCGGGCGTGAGCGCCGACCACATCCACGAGTTGTGCGAGCGCGACCATTGCGGTTGCGATGATGATGAAGATGAACACGAGCGCGACCACGGACACAGCCATGACCACGGTCACGCAGGCGAGCATGAGCACCACCACGGCCATGGGCACGACCACGGTCACTCCCACGAAGGTGCGCCCGTCCTGTCGATTATCCGCAGCGCGATCTCGCACACCGTGCAGGTTTCGGTTTTTATTTTCCTGGTGACGCTGATTCTAGTTGCCGTGCTCGAGACCTTCGGAGAGTCCGCGATCGAGCAGTTCCTGCGTGGCAACGAGACGCTCGCCGTCTTGGGCTCGGCACTCGTCGGCCTGATCCCCAACTGCTCGGCCAGCGTGGTCATTACGCAGCTGTACCTGGAGGGCGCGCTACAGCTGGCGCCGATGCTCGCCGGCACGCTCATTTCCGCCGGCGTGGGCTATCTTGTCCTGTTCCGCACCAACCGCAGCGCTCGTGAAAACGCCGTGTTCCTGGTCATGATGTACGTCATCGGCGCCGGCTGGGGCCTTATCCTATCCGCCTTCAGCCTCTAAGTAGGCCTAAAAAATGGGCTTCAAATAGCCATGCTCGGCGCCTGCGCAATGCGGCGACGCATGGCATTTTGAAGCCCGTTTTTTGTTGAGCCATGGATTCCGAGCGCTCACACCGCGCAAAACAAAAAGGTAGATTTCCGGGCATGTCCCGAAAATCTACCTTGGTTAGCGCAGCAGCTCGGTGAGGCTGCGCTTAAAGCGGGCCCGGTCTTCGCTGGTAAATGCCGCCGGACCGCGAGTGCGACCGCCGGCGCGGCGCACCTTCTTTTCCTCGTGGCGAATAAACAGTTGCATGTCGATGGTCGCCTTATCGTAGACGCGCCCGCGCACGCCGATGGCGGCGGCATCGCGCCCGAGCACCATGCTCGCCAAGCCAATGTCCTGCGTCACGACTACGTCGCCCGCCTGCAGGCGTTCGACAATGGCAAAGTCGGCGCTGTCGGCGCCCACGCTCACATCGAGCGTCGTGACCCAAAATCCGCGTCGCGCATGCTCGACGTCGCGCGGATCGTCGCGGCGAATGTGGCGTTCCAGGTTCTGTGTGCTGTTGCCGGCGATAACGACGGCGACGCCCGCCCGCCGCGCGCAGTCAATCGACTCGCGCGTGACCGGGCAGGCGTCTGCATCAATAAAGAGCGTTCGCGGCATCTAGTGCACCAGTTTGCCAAATTGAATAGCGCGAACAATCAGCGTTACGCCAAACACCAGCAGTGCGGTGCCGCTAAAGATGACGAGCATCTTGGCCGACCACAGCGGATAGATAAACACGAACATGCCGGCGATGATGGAGAGCGCGCCGCTCAGGATGGCGAGGGCACGGTTGGACGAAAGCTCGGACTCCAGAATGGACATGACACCTTCGACGATCCAGCCAAAGCCGGCCACGATAACCACCATCGTGGTGAGCGTCGCGGTCGAGAAGGCCTGGTTGCGCAGGATTATGACGCCGCCCAAGATAATGAGTAGGTTGGAGATGATGCTCGTCACGCGCCAGCCGGTGGGCAGCAGTGGCTCGAAAACAGCGGTAAACAGCCTGATCGCGGCTGTGATCACAAAGTAGAAGCCCAAGACGGTCGTTAGGAAGACGAGGGACTTGGCGGGCGCAAACAGCAGTGCGATGCCGGCGACGAGCGCCAAGACGCCCGTGATGGCGTAAATCCAGCGCACGGCCTTGACGGCTTTGCCCGCCATGCTTTTCTCGTCAAATCCAAACTGGCTCGATTTTTGGTCATCGTTCTTAAAGATGCCCATAATGTCTCCTTTCCGTGCGGTGCACGTCGCGTTCATTGCTCTCCGTGCGGCGTACGCCAAAAGTGCTGCAACAAGTATCGCCCAAGGGCGCCGATGCATGGGGCGGGAAGGACGAATTGCCGCCCCACATTCCCGAATTGTTACTTTTGTTCCCGCTCCAGTGAGGATTAATCAACAATTGTAGAACATTATGCCGCTGTATGTAATTGCCAAGGTTTTAGGTTAGATTCTCCTAAGAACAATTGCCCGAAATTGGGGGTCCCTATGAACGAAACAGTTCCCGCGGCGCCGTCGAGCGCGGAGTCGATGGCAAAGCAGGGTTGCGAAAAGCTCGGCTTGGACGCGTTTGATGCGTTGGTTCGCTGCGCCCGCACGTGCCGTCGCTTTGACGAGTCCATGCGCGTGCCGCGTGAGCTTTTGCTTGAGCTGGCGGAGCTGGCGCACCTGACTCCCTGTGGTGCCAATGCTCAGCGTCTGCGTTTTCATGTGGTAAGCGGTGCAGAGGACTGCGCGCGTGTATTTGACGAGCTTGCATGGGCCGGTGCGCTCAAGGATTGGCCGGGTCCCGATGAGGGCGAGCGCCCGACCGGCTACATCGCGATTCTTGCCGAGCGCGCCGTTCCGGGTAAGCCCGCCGCTCCTATTACTGAGGTCGACACGGGCATTGCCGCGCAGACGATGATGCTCGCCGCCCGCAGCGCCACGCCCGAGGTGGCTGCCTGCATGTTCAAGGCCTTTACGCCCCACGCGATCGATGCCATGGGGCTCGATAGCGATAAGTATGAGCTCAAGCTGATCATGGCGTTTGGCGTTCCGGCCGAGACGCAGGTGATCGATGCGATCGATTCCAACCCCGACGGCTCAATTAATTACTGGCGCGACGAGGCGCAGGTGCACCACGTACCTAAGCGCCCGCTTGCCGACGTACTGGTGTAGCTGAGCGTCACCGCGGTGTGATCCGGCGGTAAACCACCACAAAGGTACCTGTCCCCTTTGCGGTGGTGCGAGGGGAGGACGTGTGGCAGATTTGTATTTGGTGCGGCATGGGCAGACTGAGCTCAATGTGCAGAACATTTTGCAGGGTGGGCACGATTCGCCGCTTACGGCGCGCGGGCGCGAGCAGGCGCTGGCGACGCGCGCGGCGTTTGAGGCGCGTGGCGTGACCTTTGACCGTGTGTATTCCTCGCCGTTGGGCCGGGCGCGGCATACGGCTGAGCTAATTGCTGGTGAGGGCCGCTCGATAGAGCTGGTCGATGACCTGCGCGAGTGGCATTTGGGCTCGCTGGAGGGTACATCAAATCGCGAGATGCCGCCGCAGCCCTGGGGTGATTATCCGGTGGCCTTTGGTGGCGAGTCTGAAGGCGAGCTCCAGTCGCGCATGGTCGCGGCGCTGTCCCACATCATGGCCAGGCCGCAGCACGACTGTGTGCTGGCAGTCTCCCACGGCTCTTCCTGCCAGGAGTTTCTTGAGTATGTGACTGGCAGGGGAGAGCTACCCGACAACGGTGCCGTGCTTCATTTTGGCTATTGCGACGGTGCGTTTTCGCTCCTTGATTGGTAACGAACGAAAGGACCCCTATGAATAAAGACCTGTATCTGGTTCGTCATGGGCAGACAATATTCAACCTTAAGCGCATTATTCAGGGTTGGAGTGACTCGCCGCTCACGCAGCTGGGATGCGACCAGGCGGCGCGTGCCGGCATGTTCTTACGTGCGCGCGGCATTGAACCCGATCATGCCTACACCTCCACACTTCATCGCACCGAGCAGACTATCGCCAACCTGTGGCCGGGCTTGGCGTACGAGCGCCTGGACGGTCTGCGTGAGTGGTTCTTTGGCGACTTTGAGGCCGAGCGCGTGATGCTTATGCCCGAGCGCCCGTGGCGAGATTTCTATCGTCAGTTTGGCGGCGAGGGCCAGATGCAGGTGCGCGAGCGCATGGCGGCGACGATAACCGATCTTATGCGACGTCCGGACCACGAGTGTGTGCTCGCGGTGAGCCACGGTTCGGCTATCAAGGAGTTTTTGGACCACGTGCGGGGCGCGGCGGCCGACGAGCGCGAACGCGTGCCGGGCAACTGCTCAGTGCTGCATTTTGCGTTTGACGATGCGGCCGATACGTTTGAACTGGTCGAAGTCTTTACGCAGGAAGACTACGCGCGCGAGCTGGGGCTTGAACCGCTCGTGGCTACTGCGGGTCCGCAGCGCGGATAACGCGAGTGCGGCGGCACGGGTCGTCGGCATAACTTCTCGACGCAAAAGGGGCGGAGATGCATGTACCTGCTGCATCTCCGCCCCCTGTTTGTTGGGCTGCCGATTTTTGTGCTGGACGGTCTGGTCTTGCTAGAACCGCGCGACCTGGTGCGTGAGCAGACCCGTCGGAACCTGCGCCGCGCCGCCGCTGACCTGCGCGGCGGGGAAGAGCGCAGCTACGGCAAAGTTGAACGGCTCTTTGCCCGTGTAGGTGCCGGCGGCACGTGCACCGTCGGCCAGGAGCTGTGATGCCTCGACTAGTGCGACAGCGTAGGCAGGGTCG
Source organism: Collinsella sp. (assembly GCA_019414515.1). Lineage (GTDB taxonomy): Bacteria > Actinomycetota > Coriobacteriia > Coriobacteriales > Coriobacteriaceae > Collinsella. The sequence continues at coordinate 17,153 of DXLX01000021.1, read as the reverse complement.
TCGGCCAGTGCCGGCTCCGGCGCCTGGTCGAGCATGGCGCGGATGGCCCCGACGGCGTCCTCGCGCTTGACCTCCCACACGCGGTGCGTAATGCCGGCGGGGTCGGTGACGGCATAGAGTGAAGCGCCCTCTTTTGCGGCGCCGAGGATGATATCCATGACGGGAGAGGCTTCGTAGACAAGCGTTACGGGACGGGGCTGTACCTTGAGGTCGGCGATTGCGCGCGCAGCGGCGGTCGTATCGGCGGTAACCGCGTCGCCGCCCGCCAGCGCACCAACCGGGCAGATCGCCACGACACCTGTTACGCGCCCCGGCTCGCCCGAGCATTCGTACACGTAATACGCCGCGCCCGGGTCCTTGAGCATCAGGCCATCGGCAATGGCTCCGCGCAGAGCATCGTTGCCGCTCAGGATGCTGCCCATTGCAGGCAGCGCCTCGAGCACGCGGTCCTGAGCCGGGCGGATGCAGGGAAACGGAAGTGCTTTCATGGGCGGTCCTAACGCACGAGTCGGTTTGTTCGCGGCTTATTATGCCCCAACTTGGCCGCTCGCGTCCCAGAGCACGTTATCGGCGAGCGCGATCAGCACCTGCTGACAACGAACGATATCGGCATGGGGCACATATTCGTTGGGCTTGTGCGCGAGCGCGAGCGACCCGGGACCGTAGCTCATGCAATTGCGGTTACCTGTCTTGCCGGCAATGACAGCGGTGTCGGTGTAGCCGGTAAAGAAGCCGACGGTCGTGTCCGCCCCCGTCACGTCATCGGCGGCACGCTTGAGCGCGGCTAGAAGAGGAGAGCTTGGATCGCGCTCGATAGCGGGGCGGTCGCCTGTCACGGTGTAGCTTCCATGGCAGCCGGGGACCGCGGCTTCGGCAACGGCGATGGCCTGCTCTACCATGCGCGTCGCGGCGGCCGTATCGGTCGGCGGGGTCAGGCGCATGTCGACCCAGACTTTGGCGCGGTCGGGCACGACATAGGGGCGATATCCGCCCTCGATTTGGCCAAACGTGATGGTCGAAGGCCCCAGCTCATCGTGCGCGGGCAGCGCCACAAACGCGCGACGGAGCGAACACACGACCTCGGCCATGGCGGCGACGGCATCCGCGCCCTTCCACGGCTGGCTCGCATGCGCCGTTACGCCAGCCATTTCAATCTCGAGCCACGTGCGCCCCTTGTGCGCCACCTGGATCTGTCCGTCGGTGGGTTCGGTGTCCAGCACCCATTCGCGCGAGCCGACCCAGCCGGCATCGATCGCGGCCTCTGAGCCGCGCATAAAGTCCTCCTCGTCGACCGAGCAAATGAGTGAGAAGCCACGGCGGGGCAGCTCGCCTTCTGCCGCCACGCGCTCGAGCGTATGGACCAGTGCGGCAATGGCGCAGGCCAGACCACCCTTCATATCGCAGGCACCGCGGCCATAGAGTTTATCGTTGCGCACGATCGCTCCGAGCGGCGGAATGTCCGCGTCCCAGCCATCGCCCAGCGTAACGGTATCCATATGGCAGATATAGACGAGCCGTGGCTCGTCGCTCAGTCCCGGCACGGTGACCATAAGGTTGCGGCGCCCGGGCAGCACCTCGAGTTCCTCAACCTGCACGGCATGGAGCACCGGATGGCTCAGCTGTGCCACCCGTTCCTCAACCAACGCTTTGATATAGCGCTCAATCTCGTCCTCATACGCACCCGGGTCTGAGCTGTCGATCCGCACGAGTCCTTGCGTAAGCCGCCAAGCAAAATCTGTATCAACCATAGGCACCTCACAGATAGTTAGGTCAACATACAGATTGTATGTCAAGAAGCGGCTCGGTGTATTTAATGGAGTGCTCACAAAAACGGGGGCGCCTCTCGTGCGAAAGGCGTCCCCGCGGGCATTCAATGTCAGTGACGGGCAGGCCACATGGGGAACTGCCCGTCAGATCAGCCGGCGCTATTTGATTACGCGCACGCGATACATCGACGGAATCTGCTTGAGTGCCTCGATGGTGCTGCTGTCCAGGTGCTCGTCGGTGTCGAACATGGTGTAGGCGTTCTCGCCGGCGGACTCGTTGGTCATACGCTGCACGTTGGCGTTGTCCTTGGCCAGGATGGCCGTGATCTGGCCGATCATGTTGGGCACGTTGGCGTGCAGGCAGGCGATGCGGCTCGCGGCGCGCGCCTTGCCCATGCTGCAGGCGGGGTAGTTGACGCTGTGCGCGATGTTGCCGTTCTCCAGGTAATCCTTGAGCTCGCTGATGGCCATGTCGGCGCAGTTGGCCTCGGCCTCGCCAGTGCCGGCGCCCGAGTGCGTGGTGATAAACGTGTTGGGCATCTTGACGGTCTTGGGCGTGGCGAAGTCGCAGCTAAACCAGCTCAGCTTGCCCTCGCGCAGGGCAGCGTCGACGGCGTCCTCGTCAATGATGGTTTCGCGCGCGTAGTTGATGAGCACGGCGCCCGGGGCCAGCAGGTTGATCTGCTCGGTGCTGATCATACCGATGGTGTCGGCCTTGCTGGGCACGTGCACGGTGAGATAGTCGCAGCCGCGGCAGAGGTCCTCGAGCGTGCCCACGCGCTGCACCTCGCGGCTCAGCACCCATGCGTGCTCGACGGAAATGAACGGATCGTAGCCGTAGACGTCCATGCCCAGATCGACGCAGGCGTTGGCGACCTTGGATCCCACGTTGCCCAGACCGATGACGCCGATGCGCTTGCCCTTGAGCTCGCGGCCCACAAAGGCCTTCTTGGCTTTTTCGGCATCGACCTGGATCTCGGGGTCGTCGGCGTTGTCGCGCACCCAGTTCATCGATTGCACCACGCCGCGGCTCGAGAGCACCAGCATGCCTAGGACGAGCTCCTTAACGGCGTTGCTGTTGGCACCGGGGGAGTTAAAGACGACGACGCCCTTCTTGGCGTACTCCTCGACGGGGATGTTGTTGACGCCGGCGCCGCAGCGGGCGATGGCGCGGATGCCCTCGGGCAGCTCGTAGCCGTGCAGGTCAGTCGAGCGCATCAGGATGGCGTCGGCCTCCTCGGCGGTGCTCACAAATTCGTAGCCCTCGCCAAACTCGACTTTGCCGTCCTTGGTGATGTCGTCGATGGTCTTAATCTTGCGCATGAAAAACTCCTTAGCAGGTTTGGTTTAAACAGGTGGTTTGAAGTGGCTGGTCGGCCCGCGCGTTGCGGGCTAGTTAGATCGCGGGCTCAAACTACGCTGCGTTTCGAAGTCCTTCATGTACGAGGCCAGTGCCTGCACGTCTTCCATGGTTACGGCGTTGTAGACGCTGGCGCGCATGCCGCCCACCAGGCGATGGCCCTTGACGTTTTGAATCTGGTGCTCGGCCGCGCCTGCGACAAAGGCCGCGTCGAGTTCGGCGTCGCCGGTGCGGAAGGTGACATTGGCGATGGAGCGGCTGTCGGCCTGCGTGGTGCCATGGAACAGCTCGCTGTGCTCGAGCAGGTCGTAGAGCAGGTTGGCCTTGGCCCAGTTGCGCTCGGCCATGGCGGCAAGTCCGCCGGTCTCCTCGACCCAATGGAACACCTTGCCGCACACGTAGATGCCAAAGGTGTTGGGCGTGTTGAGCATGGAGCCCTTGGCGGCCTGGGCCTTAAGGTCCATGTACTGCGGTGTCTGCGCAAAGGCGGGGCCGTCGGCGATGAGGTCGTCGCGCACGATAACCACGGTCACGCCCGCGGCGCCGGCGTTTTTCTGAGCGCCGGCGTAGATGAGCCCGTAGCGCTCGACGTCGAGCGGCTGCGACAGAAAGCAGCTCGAGACATCTGCGACCAGCGGTACGTCGCCGCAAGCGGGCAGCTCGTGGTACATGGTGCCAAAGATGGTGTTGTTCTGGCAGATGTAAACGTAGTCGAGCCCGTCGCCCGCGGCCTCGGCGGCAATGCGCGCGTTGATGTCGGCCATGTCGGGGATGCGGTCGAAGTTGGTGTCCTCGGAACTCGCGAGCAGCACGGCCTCGCCGTACTTGTCGGCTTCTTTGTATGCCTTGTTGGCAAAGTTGCCGGTCACGACGTAGCCGGCGCGGCCGCGGCGCATGAGGTTCATCGGGATGCCCGCAAACTGTAGCGTGGCGCCGCCCTGCAAAAATAGGACGTGGTAGTTGTTCGGGATGCTCAGCAGGCGACGCAGGGTTGCCTCGGCGTCGTCGATGATCTGCTGGTACATGCTAGATCGATGGCTCATCTCGAGCACGGACATGCCGCAACCGCGGTAGTCCATCATCTCGTCGGCGATCTCGGCGAGCACGCTTGTGGGCAGTGCGGCCGGGCCAGCTGAGAAGTTGTGCACACGTGCCATCTTCTAGTCTCCCTCGTAGTCGTTTGAACGTTCGGGATACTTTAGCACAGTGGAGCGCCAGGCGCGACCGCATCACGGTAAAACTCGACTGCGCCGCTATGATTTACAGTATGGTTACATGGGAGAGGGGCGACCTTACTCCTCAGGCAAATCCAAATCTGCGAGCGAAGACATGAGGTTCTCTAGGCGCTTGATCTCTTCGTCCTAAATTAGCTACCTCCTAGTTAGTACGATGCTAGCGTGGCGATGACGACTTCGTCGCCGGCGTATATTAGGGTGTTGCCGTCGGGGATGATCGTTTGGCCTTCGCGCTTGAGCATCACCACAATAAACGGATGCTTGCCTTGTGGCACATCGCGCAGGCGCTGGCCGGCCAGGCGACCGTGGGGCGTCACGGTGACCTCGCGCAGCGTAACCTCGGCACGCTCTTCGAACGTTGGGGCGGCCATCACCAGCAGATCGCCTTCCTGGATCACGGTATCGCCGTTGGGCAGCACCGGATGGGCGCCGTCACGCAGCACCAAGACCACCAGCATGTCCGTTGCGCTGCCAATGTCGGCGAGCGAGCGTCCGGCAAACGGATGTCCAGCGCCTACTTTGAGCTTGACGAACGACATGCCGTCTTCGTCGCGGTAGTCGTTAAAGGTGCGACGCACGTCGCCGGTCGCATCGATCATATCGAGCTTCTTCGCCACCGCCGGCAGCAGCGAGCCCTGCACCACAATGCTCGACACGGCAATCGCAAACACCAGGTCAAATAGGTCGTGTCCGCCGGGAACGCCGGCCACTACGGCAAAGAGACTAAAGACGACCGAAGCTGCTCCGCGTAGGCCCGCCCAGCTTACGAGCGCGACCTGGCGGGGATTCGTCTTAAAGGGCGCTAGGAGCACGCCGACGGCGATGGGGCGGCTCACGAAGAGCATGAACGCCATGAGTGCCAGGCCCGGCAGCAGCATCTGCGGCAGGCGTGCGGGCGTTACGAGCAGGCCGAGCAAGAAGAAGATCGTCATCTCGGCCATCTCGGTGAGGGTGTCAAAGAAGTGCGCCATCTCGACTTTGCCGGTGATGTCGCTGGCGCCCAGCACAATGCCGGCCAGGTACACGGCTAAAAAGCCGTTGCCGCCCAGGTAGCTCGGCAGCGCGTAGGCGACGATGGCCACGGCGAACAAAAAGATGGTCTGCGCGCCCTCGGCCGTTGCGTGCGCGCGTTCAATCAGGCGGCCCGCCGCCCAGCCGATGGCAAGACCCAAACCCGCGCCCAGGATGATCTGCTTGGCCAGCAGTGCGGGAATGTTGATGTCGCCGCCGGCCGCGAGTGTGGCGAGCACGGCGGTGAGCAGGTAGGCGACGGGGTCGTTGGAGCCCGATTCGACCTCGAGCAGCGAGTCTGTGCCGCCCCTCAGCGAAAGGTTGTGCTCGCGCAGCACGCTAAAGACGCTTGCCGCGTCGGTCGACGCCACGACCGATCCCAGCAGCAGGCCGCCGATCCAGTCGAAGCCCAGCACAGAGTGGGCGAACACGCCGGTGATGCCGGCAGTGATGACGACGCCGAGCGTGCTCAGCAGCACCGCCGGCGCAGCGACGGGCTTGGCGCGGTCGATATTGGTGTTAAAGCCGCCGTAGAACATGATGAACAGCAGCGCCGTGCTGCAGACGGTTTCGGTAAGCGCGTAGTCGCTAAAGTCGATATGCGCCGGGCCGTTGACGCCCAACAGCATGCCGAGCGCGATAAAGATAAGCAGGGTGGGGAAGGGGAGCTTTTTGCCGACGGGTTTGATGGTCAGGCACAAAATGATGACGAGGCCGATAAAAAGAAGGATCTGGTTCATAGATGGTGTCCGCTCCTGGGTGGTTGGCGTGGCACGGTCAGTTGCCTGCGGTTATTTGTACCCAAAGATGGTGGGTTTATGGGGTTGGATTGCGGGCGTGCGCGATATCGTCATAGACGACTGCCGTCTTTGCCTCTGCTCGGAAACCCTTTCCAGCTTTATTGCAACGGAGTACAATGGGTAACGTTTAAGTTCAACTTGAAGTTTTAGTTGCGGAGCCGGGCTTCGGCCGCAATGCAAGGAGAGGCGTACCATGGCGATCTATGTGACATCTGATGCTCACGGGCACGTGCGTGCGCTTGACGAGGCCCTGTCTAAGATCTCGTTGACGTCCGACGACACGCTGTACGTGCTGGGCGACATGATCGATCGCGGGCCCGATCCGGTCGGCGTTATTAAGCTCGTGCGCTCGCTGCCCAACGCCCGCGTGCTCAAGGGTAATCACGAGCAGATCATGCTCGATGCCATCATTGGTCAGGATCCGCTCGATGCCGAGACCTGGGATATCAACGGTGGCTGGACGACGCGCGAGCAGCTCAACGACATGGAATTTGAGGCATACGAGGAGCTCGTGCGATGGATGGCCGCGCTGCCGCTCTACGCGGTGGTCGAGACCGAGGAGCGCCCGTATCTGCTGGTGCATGCTGGAATCGAGATGAAGGCGGCGCGCGCGTTTTTGCTTGAGCATGGCGTCGATTGTGCCGATGGCGTTGGAGCGGTGGGTGCCGATCGCGAGCTGCTGCAGCAGATGCTCGCGGTACAGTCGTCCGATGACCTGCTGTGGATTCGTCACGGCTATTGGGATGTGCCGACCGGGCTGCTTTCTACCGAGGGTAAGGGCCCGGTCGTTGTGAGCGGTCACACGCCGACGGTGTCGCTCGGGCGTTATTGCGAGGTCGGTGGTCTTGCGGGGCTCGACGAGGAGTCGGGCCGCGGGCAGATCGTGCGCCTGGGCGGCGAGGATGCCGCCGGTGTGCCCGATCGCATCGACATCGACTGCGCTGCCGCCACCGGCTCCGAGTTCGGTCGCGTGGGCATCCTGCGGCTCGATGATGGGGCGGAGTTCTACGCGAACATCAACCCGGGCGAATAATCGGTGCAAGGGGTAGCTAATATGGGAAGGGTTTTTTGACTACTTTTGCCCTTCTGCCCGCAAATTGATTTCTCTGGGACGGGATTAAATAATCATTTGGCTGCCCGCCGGCTAAGTGAGTAGACTTTTTTGGAAATGCCGAGCACCCAACATATTTGCCTCAATAAAACCGCAGGTCACAGACTTGTGCTCTGTCGGTGTGGTCGGGGATTCGGTAAAAATCTACTCACTTAGTTTTACGTGTCCGCAACGAGACTCCAGCCGGGGTGATTCCACCGCAAATTAGCTTCTCCCATCGCCGCAATTAGGCGCCGTACGGATTCCGGTCCCTCTCTATGCGTTGGCGGATGTGGGCGTACTCGATAATCAACAGTACCAGCAGTAGGGCCATGATGGTCAGGTAGCTCACGACGGCGCCCATCAGGCCGAGCAGATTGATCAGAATCACCGGGAGCACCACGCTCACGGCAAAGCAGATCAGGTAGATCTTGGTGACGTCGCCGGCATGGCGCAGCACCGTGATGATGGCGTAGATAAAGTCGATGGCCGCGGTGACGCCGCCGGCGACGACCATCAGCAGCGCCAATGTGCGGTAGCGCTCAAAGTTGAGGCCGTACATATAGCTCATGAGGGGAATACCGGGACCGGCCATAAATGCGGCGCACACGCCGGTGATGACCACGATCAGCGCCATAACGGCAACAATAATCAGGTCAAAGCGACGACGCTTGCGAGGATTAGCCCAAATGCTCGACAAGCGCAGGAGCTGCGGTTTATAGACAAATCCAATGCTCAACAGAATAGCCTGAGCTGGAAAAAACAGGGCATTAAAGTACAACTGGTATTTGTAGGCCAGTGTTCCTTCCATCACAAACTTGGGCATGCTCTCGATAAGATTGAACAGGAATAGCGCGCCAAAGAGTGGGGCGCACTGGACAAACAGGTGGCCGACCTCGCGCAGGCTTACGTGGCGCGATTTTTCGGTCTCGAGCAGGGCGAGCGGCGCGGTGACCAGCACGAGCGAGGCGATCGCGGCGATGCCCATGGCCATGGCCGCGATGGGCATGCTACGCGTGAAGAACAGCGCCACGCTGAAGACCGCGATGACGCCGACGGAGCGTAGCGTTTGACTCATTCCAGCCAAGTAGAGCTTGTCGGCCTGCTGCAGGCGGCCTTCGTACACGTCGGCGACGCCGTCGATGACCTTATACAGGTAGACGCCCAGGCCGATCGTCGCCATCTGCGCGTCATAGCCGCGGGCGCTGCTATACATGAGGCCGCAGCCTAGGGCGAGCGCTCCGCAGATCCAACGATTGAGCTGGTAGGAGGCGAAGGACGTCTTTTCGTCGATGTCCGAGACCTGGAAATTGCGCACGCCGTAGTTGCATGCGATCATGATGAGCGTGCCGGTGACAAAGGCGATGGAGAACTTGCCGGCTTCTTCGGCGCCCACGAGCTGTGTGGACACGATGGTGAGCAGCGGAAACGCCAAGCCCCACACGGCGGTGCCGAGAGCGTTCCAAAGGTAATCGCGGCGGGTGGCGTGCTCCTCGTATTCCGCTTCCTGCATGGAGAAGCCGCCGCCGTAGACGGCACCGAGCAGACGGTTCCACCAAGCGTTGACCATGCGGCGGACGGGGCCGGGCTTGCGATCGCGTTCGCGCCGGCGACGTGTGGCTTGGCTGCTATCGGGCCCGCCGGCGTTGCGCTGACTCAGCTCTTGGATGCGTGCGAGTTCCTCGGCAGTGTGCGAGGCAGGGAAGAGGCCGTTCTCGATGCGGCCGCCCTGGGCCTTCGCGGCGCCGTCTCTCGATGCAGCGGGGTTGGAGACGCCGTTGCGGCGGGCGATGGCGCGGCGAATGCTATCGAGGGGCGTGATGCTCAAAGCGGAGTCCTTTCTATTGCTGCGCTTTAGTATAGACGCGACGGTGTTCGTTCGTGTTTTTGAACGGATTGTTCAATAATTTCGGCGGGCGGCTGTAATTTGTCGGTAAACGTGCGGTATCCTGTTGAAGTTTTGTGACACCCCCCGATGCCGCCCACGCGGTACCAAGGAGCTTCTACCTATGGACGTCGCCGCATTCTTACTGGCTCTTGTGCCGATTATTTGGCTGGTCGTGATGCTGCTGTGCTTTAAATGGCCAGCTTGGAAGGCCGCTATCGGATCGTTTGTCCTTTCGTGCTTGCTTGCCTTCGCATGGTGGCACCTGCCGGCAGCGCAGATCGCGACCGCCTCGCTCGAAGGTTTTTTGATGGCTCTGTGGCCCATCGTCCTGGTGATCATCGCCGCGGTGTTCACGTATAACCTGTGCGTTCGTACGGGCGCCATGGACGTGATCGGCAGCATGATCACCTCCATCAGCAGCGACCGCCGTCTGCTGGCGCTGCTCGTGGCTTGGTGCTTCGGTGGCTTTATGGAGGGCATGGCCGGCTTCGGTACCGCTGTCGCCATTCCCGCCGGCATGCTCGCGGGCCTGGGCTTTGAGGCCGTGCCTGCCGTGCTCATCTGTCTGCTGGCCAACGGCGTGCCCACGCCCTACGGCTCCATCGGCATCCCCACGGTGTCCGTTGCCGACCTGGTGGGTTTGGATTCCCTTCACCTAGCGACCGTTCAGCTGGTGCAGCTCGCACCGTTCTTTGTGGTGATGCCGCTATTTATTGTGCTGGTTGCGGGCCGTGTTGCCGATGACCAGGGCAATGCCGCGAGTGTGGGCGAGCGTCTGCACGGTGTTGCCGGCGTGGCGTTGCTCTCCGGCGTGTCGTTTGTCGGCGCGGCTCTGGTCGTTGCCATGTTTGTGGGCCCCGAGCTGGCCGTGGTCGTAGGATCCATCGTTTCGCTCGCGCTGACAGCTGCGCTTGCCATGCGCGCCGAGAAATCCGGTCACCTGGACGCTCGCTTCCATATGAATATCGAGGCCGGGGAGAAGCTCACCGTTAAGTCGGCGCTTTCGGCCTGGTCGTGCTTCATCCTGATCTTTGTGTTGCTGCTGGGCACGTCTAATCTGGTGCCCGCTGTACATGCTGCGCTCGCGCCGTTTGCGAGCCATGTGCAGGTGTATTGCGGTGAGAATCCCGGTACGCTTACGTTTTCATGGATCAATACGCCGGGCGTCTGGATTTTCCTGGCGGCGTTTGTCGGCGGTGCCATTCAGGGCGCTTCGCCGCGCATGATGGGCGAGGTGCTGGCCGCGGCTGTGAAGCAGATGACGCCGACGGTGATCACCATGCTTTCGGTGCTGGGCTGCGCCAAGGTGATGGGCTATGCCGGCATGATTTCGTCGATCAGCGCGTTTTGCATTGCGGTCGCCGGCGGTCTGTACCCGATTCTGGCTCCGTGGATCGGTGCGGTCGGTGCGTTCGTGACCGGTTCGGGCACGTCTTCGGGCATGCTGTTTGGCCCCATTCAGAGCCAGGCTGCCACTGCGCTGGGTGTGAGCGACTACTGGATGGTCGCGTTGAATGCCTTGGGCGTCGCCGCCGGTAAGATGATCTCGCCGCAGACCTTCGCCATTGGTCTTGCCGCCGTGCACGTGCGCGGTAAGGATGCCGAGCTCCTGGGCGCGGTGCTGCCCTACGCTGCCGGCATGCTGGTCCTGATGAGCGCCATAGCCATGCTCGGCCAAGGCCTGCCACTGTAGTCGGCACTTAGGGACGTTCCTTATGTGCCGGCACTTTGGGAACGTCCCTAAGTGCCGGCATCCGAGGACACTCCTTGAATATTGCCTGTTCAAGAGTGTCCCCAATGACTAGTCGTTTAAAAACGTCCCCAATGACTAGGCCGCTTGCCTGCGATTTTTGACCGTTGGGCGGGCTTGCCGCCCTTGCCGCAAAAACGTTTTTGCATATCGGGTACAACGGGCTTTACGTGAGTAAAGTGCGCGTCGCGTCCACGTGTCGCGTTTTTAAAGGAGGCCCCATGCCTGGTGTTACCCCTGCAGAAGTTTTGTCCAACTTTGGTATTACGCTCGTTGAAGATCCCGCCGAGAATCAGCCCCGTCTGCTGGTCGACCTGCCGGCAGCCGAGCTCGTCGAACACGCTATCCGCCGCGAAGAAGGCCGCATGGCATCCAATGGCGCGCTGGTGATCGAGACAGGGGAGCGCACTGGCCGTTCGCCCAACGACCGCTTTATCGTCGACACGCCCGACGTGCACGACAAAATCGCCTGGGGCGCGGTCAACCGCCCGCTGTCCGTCGAGAGCTATGAGGCCATCAAGGCCGGCATCGTCGACTATCTCAACGAGCGCGACGTGTTCGTCACCCGCGGCATGGCGGGCGCCGACCGCAACCACACGCGTCGCCTGCTCGTTGCCTGCGAGCGTGCCAGCCAGGCACTCTTTATTAAGCAGATGCTCGCCCGCCCGCTTGCCCGCGAAATCGCGCGCACCGGCGAACCCGACTTCTGCGTGCTCGCAGCGCCCGGTTACCAGTGCGACCCCGCCATCAAGGGCCTCAACTCCAGCGCCGCCGTGGTCATCAACTTCCAGGAGCGCGTGATTTTGGTCGCGGGTACCGGCTACTCCGGCGAAATCAAAAAGTCCATCTTCAGTGTCATGAACTATCTGCTGCCCGTCGAGGATGACGTGCTGCCCATGCACTGCTCGGCCAGCATGGATCCCGTCACGCACGAGACTGCCGTGTTCTTTGGCCTGTCCGGCACGGGCAAGACCACGCTTTCTGCCAACCCCACGCGCCTGCTGATTGGCGACGACGAGCACGGCTGGTCCGACATGGGCATCTTCAACATCGAGGGTGGCTGCTACGCAAAATGCGAGGGCCTGGACGCCTTCCACGAGCCCGAGATCTTCAACGCCGTCCGTTTTGGCGCCATTTGCGAAAACGTGGTGCTCGACGAGAACCGCAAGCCCAACTACGACGACATCTCGATCACGCACAACACGCGCGTGGCCTATCCCGTGGAGCACATTCCTAACGCGTGGACTAAGGGCATGGGCACCACTCCGAGTGTCGTGCTGTTCCTGACTTGCGACGCTTTTGGCGTGCTGCCGCCCATCTCGCGCCTGACGGCCGACGCCGCCATGTACCACTTTGTGACGGGCTTTACGGCTAAGATTCCCGGCACCGAGGTCGGCGTCACCGAGCCCACGCCCACGTTCTCTTCGCTGTTCGGCGAGCCGTTTATGCCGCTCGACCCCATGGTTTACGCCAAGATGCTTGGCGAGCGCATTGCCGACGGCCGCACGCGCGTGTACCTGGTCAACACCGGCTGGATCGGCGGCGGCTACGGCGTGGGCCATCGCATCGAGCTTGCCTACACGCGCTCGCTGGTCGCGCGCGCCCTCGACGGCACCATCGAGGACAGCGAGTTCGTGCACGACGACATCTTTAACGTCGACATTCCCACGACGTGCCACGGCGTGCCCGATGGCATCCTGGTGCCGCGCCAATATTGGCAGAGCACCGCGCGCTACGACGAGGCCGCGCACAACCTGGCGGTGATGTTCGAGGAGAACTTCGAGAAGAAGTACTCTCACCTGCCCGAGTCCGTCAAAGCCGCCGGCCCGCACGCCCAGGTGTCCGCCGAGGCCCGTCATCGCGGCCGCGGCCTGCTGGGGCTCCGCCGCTAGCGTCGCCTCAGACTCAAAACCATCATAAAGGGGGCACCTTTGTGGTGGTTTTGCTCGTGTGGATGACTCGGGTTACAATACGCCTGACATATCGTCCCCTTCTCCGGATGGGGACAGCGCAAGCGTTCTTGTGACGGCACCGTAGGACTTTGAAGGTGGCCGTTGTAAGGGCGCTTTTTGTTTAGGCGCCCTCACTCGGGCGCGCACAATGAAGGGAGAGCGTATGAAGAGCTTTATTGCCGAGGATTCATTCTGGGAGCTGTTTCCGCAGGCAGCGGTCGGTGTTGTGGTCGTGGAGGGCATGAAGCCCACGGCTCAGATTCCTCAAGAGGACGTGGATGCGATTGCGGCGTTGCTCGACCGCGCCAATATCGATGCGGAGCGTCATCTGACCAGCGATACTATCAGCGAGAACGCACCGGTCAAGGCATGGCGCGAGGCCTATCGTCTGTTCAAGACCAAAAAGGGCGCGCGTTGCTCAATCGAGAACCTGCTCAAACGCGTGCTCAAAGGCAAGCCGGTGGGCCACATTACGCCCGCGGTGGACATCTACAACACGGTGTCGTTGACCTACGCGCTGCCCGTCGGAGGCGAGGACCTACATGCGATCGAGGGAGACCTTCGCCTGAAGGTGACCGACGGTGGCGATGCATTCTTGCCGCTTGGCGAGGAGGCGGACGATCCGACGCTGCCCGGCGAGCTCGCCTACATCGATGATGCGGGCGCCGTGTGCCGCTGCTGGAACTGGCGCGACGGCGTTCGCACGGCGCTGTCCGACGATTCGGCCGATGCATTCTTGGCGATTGAGTGCGTGGAGCCCGAGCGGATGGGGGATTGCCAGGCCGCGATCGATCGCCTAGCCGAGCTGCTCGAGCGCTATCTGGGAGCGACGGTTGTCATTAAGACGCTTGTGACCCGCGACAATCCTTGCGTGGAGCTGTAGCGGCGCCTAGAACCTATTGATGCCCCAAACCACCACAAAGGTGCCTGTCCCCTTTGTGGTGGTTTTTATGTTGATGGGTTAACAAATGGGGTATTTGGGTACGAGTGTCGCCTTATGCGACTAAGATGTTTACCCGTTAGCATTATGCAAGCGAAAGGCGGTCGTCTCCCATGCAGCAGAACGACGAGACACGTTTTGAGGATTTTGTCGGACTGATCAGCGGGCTCTACAAGGAGATTCAGCGCATCAAGACGTCCGAAGGCGCAAGGCTCGGCCTTAAGGGCTCCGACGTCATGTGCCTGTACTATCTTGAGCGCAGCAAGGACGGCCTGACCGGCGCCGACCTCGCCCGCATGGCCGGCGTTACCCGTGCCGCCGTTTCGCGCACGCTGGCACATCTGGAGGAGGGCGGCTACGTCGAGGTCGATGATTCGGGTGATGCGGCCGTCAAGTACCGTGCCCCGGTGCGCCTGACTGCCCTGGGCGGCGAGAGCATGAGCGAGGCCGATCGCATCATTCGCGAAGTGCTCGACACCACCGGTAAGGCCATGGGCGTGGAGCAACGCGAGCAGATGTACGCGTCGCTGCGTACGATTCTCAACACCCTGCGCGAGATCTAAGGCCGCCAAGGCATTTGCTTCCAATTAACAACTGCATCGTCCCGTTTGAGCGCGCACGCCGTGTCGGGACATTGTTGTCAAAATTCCCTGCGCGAGATCTGCGCAAGAAAGGATTCGCTATGTCCGTCCGCATTATTACCGATTCCGCCAGCGATATGTCTCCGGCGGAGCACCCCGCTCTACGTGTTCTGCCGCTGTCCGTCACCTTTGGCTCCGACGTGTATATGGATGGCGTCGACATCGATCACCAGCGCTTTTACGAGATGCTCGTGGAGCGCGATGAGCTGCCCAAGACCGGTCAGGTCAACCCGTATGCCTTTTCACAGGCAATTGCCGAAGCGCGTGAGGCCGGCGACGAGGCCGTGATTATTACCGTGGGCGCCAAGCTTTCGGGCACCAATCAGAGCGCCCGTACCGCACTTGCCGAGGCGCCGGGCGGCGACGTGTTCGTTGTGGACAGCAATAACGTGACCTTGGGCGAGCGCGTGCTGGTTGAGTATGCGCTGCGCCTGGTGGACGAGGGCCGTAGTGCGGCCCAGATTGCGGCGGCCGTCGAGGCCGTTCGTGACCGCGTGGTCGTCATCGGCCTGCTCGAGACGCTGGAATACCTGGTGCGCGGCGGCCGCCTGTCTGCTGCGGCGGGCGCTGTGGGTACGCTGCTCAACGTGAAGCCGGTCGTGGCCGCCGAGGACGGCCTCATCGTGCAGTTGGGCAAGGCGCGCGGTTCCAAGAACGGTCGAAACCTGTTGAACCAGAAGGTTGAGCAGGCTGGCGGCGTCGACTTCTCCATGCCGCTGGCGCTTGGTTATACGGGTCTTTCGGACGCGGTGCTCAAGAAGTATATCGAGGACAGCGCCGCGCTGTGGGCCGGCCATGCCGAGAACGAGCTGCCCATCCACACCATTGGCGCCACCATCGGCACCCACGTGGGTCCCGGCGCCGTAGCCGTAGCCTTCTTCCGCCCCGCCAACTAACTATCCGGTCAAAACCACCACAAAGGGGACAGGCACCTTTGTGGTGGTTTATGCTGGTTCCGGTTGAAAGGAGCGCATGTTGGCGTCTGAGGGCTTTTTTGAGCGTGTGTACGAGGTGGTCGAGCAGATTCCCGAGGGGATGGTCGCCACGTATGGTCAGGTGGCGCTGCTTGCCGGTCGTCCACGAAGTGCGCGGTACGTGGGGTATGCCCTGCATAGCAATCCGCGCCCTGGTCAGATTCCCTGCCATCGTGTGGTGTTTGCCGATGGTCGCATTTGCGAGGGTTTTGCGTTTGGCGGCCCCGATGCCCAGCGTGAGCTCTTAATGGGGGAGGGCGTGACGTTTACCGATCCCATGCACGTCGACTTGGCCGCCTGTCGCTGGCCAGTAGGGCTCTAGCGGCTCTACCGTGGCCAAAACCACCACAAAGGTGCCTGTCCCCTTTGTGGTGGTTTTCCGTTGCAGGTTTACCGGGGTTAACTTATGGAGAAGCTATGGCGGTGCATATTGACGCTAGAAAGTAAACCATGGTGAACTATATTGGTTTCAGCAACGGAGCAGGCAATAGGCGATGAAAAAGCCTGCCCTGTTGAGTTTGATTCGCATTCCTCCCCTCTGTGCGATTCAACGGTGTACTTCGGGAACAGGCCCGCTGGCAACTAACTGCCAGCGGGCCTGTTCCTGTTTCGGGGAGAAATCTAATCTCACCGTCTATGTTGTGCGAAAGCGCTTTGCCTAGTACACCATGCCCATGGCGTCCTGAACCTCGGCCAGGGTCTGATCGGCGATCTCGTTGGCGCGACGGTTGCCCTCGTGCAGGACGTCCTTTACATAGTCCAGATCGTTCTCGTAGCGCTGACGGCGCTCGCGGATCGGCGCGAAGTACTCGTTGACGGCCTCGGTCACGTACTTCTTGAGCTGGCCGGAGCCGCCCATGCCGATCTCCTCGGCAATCTCGACCTCGGAGCGACCGGTGCAGATGGCGGCGGTCGAAAGCAGGCCGGACACGCCGGGGCGGTTCTCGGGATCGAACGTGATCATGCGCTCGGAGTCGGTCTGGCTCTTCTTGATGCGTTTGGCCGTCTCCTCGGCGGTCATCGAAATATTGATGGCGTTGCCGTAGCTCTTGCTCATCTTGCGGCCGTCCAGGCCGGGCAGCAGCGGGGTCTCGGACAGCAGCGCCTCGACCTCGGGGAACACCTTGCCGTAGCGGTTGTTAAAGCGGCGGGCGATGGTGCGGGTGAGCTCGATGTGCGGCAGCTGGTCGCGACCGACCGGCACCACGTTGCCCTTGCAGAACAGGATGTCGCAGGCCTGGTGCACCGGGTAGGTGAGCAGGAGGCCGGTAAGCTCGTGGCCCGAGGCCTCCATCTCGGCCTTGACCGTGGGGTTGCGCGCCAGCTCGGCCTCGGACACCAGCGACAGGAACGGCAGCATGAGCTGGTTGGCGGCGGGCACGGCGGAGTGCGCGTAGATCATGGTCTTGTCGGGGTCGATGCCGCAGGCAAGGTAGTCCATGACCATGTTGTACACGTTGTCCTGGATGTGCTCGGTGGTGTCGCGGTCAGTGATGACCTGGTAGTCGGCGATGAGCACGTTGGTCTTGGCGCCCATGTCCTGCAGCTCAACACGGCCCTTGAGGGTACCGAAGTAGTGGCCCAGGTGCAGACGGCCGGTGGGGCGATCACCGGTGAGCATGGTGAACTTCTCGGGCGTATTGGCCAGGCCCTCGCGAATGGCGTTGCTCTTTTGCAGCGCGACTTCGTAGCTGTTCTCGTTTGGCATGATTGCTCCTAACGTATGTTCATGGGTCAAGATGATAA
>DXLX01000020.1 GCA_019414515.1 Collinsella sp. | reverse complement strand
GAGCACGAATGGGGCAAGAGGAGGTACCTGGACATGTCGAAGCTGGAGGAGATGGACGAGCTGAGCAAGAAGGCGGAGGGCTAGAGCAAGGCGGGGCCGAGGCCGCCTCGATCAATTTGCGAAAGAATCTTGACGGTACCGCCGACGAGGTCTAATACTTTTCCCGAGAAGTGAACGAGCTAAATCGGACCCCCGAAGCATCGACACTTTAGAGGTGCCGTTTCCTGCGGTTTCGGTGCTGGAATCCTGCGATTTTGCCGACGAAAAATGTGGATGCTTCAGGGGTCCAAAAACAGCCGTTCACTTCTCGGGAAAAGTATTAGACCTCGATAGCGGGGGATGGGGTGCCGGTGCAAAACGGCGTCAAAGGCTGGTCGAGCAGATGGTTTTCAGGCGACTGGGACATGACGGGCAACTGATCACCTATACTGGTTGGGCTCAACTGGAGAGGTGATGGCTAGTTATGAAATCAATCAATGTTGCAGCAGCGATTATTCAGAAGGACGGAAAAAACCTGAGCTGCCAGCGCGGCTATGGCGAGTTTAAAGACGGCTGGGAATTCCCGGGCGGCAAGCTCGAGCCGGGCGAAACCGGCGAGCAGGCAATCGTGCGCGAGATTCAAGAAGAGCTCGAGGTCACGATCGGTAACCTCGACTATCTTTGCACGGTCGAACACGATTACGCGACGTTTCACCTGTCGATGCAGTGCTACCTAGCTGCCATCCTTTCGGGGGAGTTCAAAGAGCACGCTCACGAGGATATGAAATGGCTTGATACCAATAACCTGTGGGATGTCGATTGGCTTCCGGCAGACGTTAAAGTCGTTAAGGAGCTCGAAAAAAAGCTCGGACTTAAGTAAAAAAGGAGTGGGGCGCCACATGGCGGCCCACTCCTTTTTGTTACTCTGCCTCACTCAAATCGCTGAGCATAAACTCGTAAATGTCCTGTCTCACGGGCGCATTGAGCTCATATTCGATTTCAACGGCGTTGTCGCCGCTCTTAGTTTTAATAGCTTCGAACTCGCCGGTCGGATGCATTTCGCCTAAGAAATAGAACTCCTTGCCGCCCTTATCGTCCTTGTTCTTTCGCATAAACAAATACGTCTTCAGGCCGTTTCCCGGCCATGCTTGCAGTCGCAGAATCTCGGGAGAGTTGAGCGTACGGTTGCCCTTGGAGATTGCGATAAGCTTGCTCGGCGAAACAAAGCGGTCTTCATACTGAATTGACTCGCTAATGTCGGGCGCCTTGTCATAGTTAATGAACACGGGGAATGTATTGGTCTTCTCGTCGTAAAAATAGCCGCTAAGATTTTGGCCGTTGATGTTCTTTTCCCAGTTCATCAAGCGGCAAACCTCTTCGTACGTGTACTTGGCGTTGAGAACGAAATTTGTGTTTTCGTACGTCTCGGCATAGTCGAGTCGGTTGTGCTCAATACCAAAATCCAGCACCTCGAGAATCTGACGCTTGAACTCTGCGTTGCGCAGGGCGGTCGCAAACGCTTCGGTCAGACGAGGTCCGCATCCATCGTCAATAAGCAGGGAAACGAAATCCTTAGGAGTGGCAAAGTCGCCCTTAAGGACAGCGATTGCCGACCTAACGGCGCTGTCCTTAAGCTGTGCGCGGTAGTTCCTAAGCGCAGCCTCACGCATATGCCGGTAGCCCTCGTGTCCGGCTTCGACGAGCGTTTGAAGCAAATAGAGGTCTTCGAATCGCTTACCCGCGGCAAGTTTCTGAGAAATAAATTTGAGAATCTTGGTCTGATCAGAGGTAAATTGAACTGTGTAGTCCGGCTCGTATTTGGAAAGAAATGCGTGGTAAGACCCCAGGCCGCTATTCTTGAAGATGAGCAGCGGATCGATGGAGCCGTTGCGATCAAATTCGAGCAGCGAGGGGATCTTGCCTAGTCTTTGGCGCAAGTCGAGATACTCGTTTTTCAAAAATCTGACGGAGGTGAAATCGCCGCCGTCGATGGCCTTGTAAATGCGTGCCTCGGAAATACGATCGAAGCTCACGGTCGAGCATCCGGGGATTGCCGAATCGCCCTCTTGGACAAGACGGCGCAGGCGGTCTTTGTTATACGTCTTGTCACCCGAAAGCGCGATGGGTACCAAGAAGTTGCTCTGGTAGTTGCCAATAAAGTCGAGCACCAGTGCGTATTCCTTGCCATCATTTAGGCGCAAACCTCGTCCGAGCTGTTGAACAAAGATGATTGCGGAGTCGGTGCGTCGAAGCATGATGATCTGATTGAGCGAGGGGATGTCGACGCCTTCGTTCATGATATCGACCGAGAAAATGTGCTCGAGCTTGCCGGCTTCAAGCCGGCTGATCGTGGCATTGCGGACCTCATCGGAATCTTGACCGCTAATCGCAGCTGTTCGATATCCGAGAGCGTTGAATTTGCGCGACAGCTCTTTTGCCTCGGCGTTTCGATTGCAGAAAATTAAGCCCCTGCGGTTGCTTTTGGTGACGCTATATTCCTCGATCTTCTCGGTGATATGACGTACGCGCTCGTCGGATGTTAGGCGTCCGAACAAGGCGGTATCTTCGACCGTTTCGTCGTCAATCTCCAGATCGTGAATGCCAAAATAATGGAAGGGGGCTAGCATTTTCTCGGCCAAAGCGTCCTGTAGCGTGATCTGGAACGCGATGACGTGATTGAAAAGGGCAAAGACGTCATAGCCGTCGGTGCGATTGGGTGTAGCGGTCATGCCCAGATAAAACCGAGGCGTAAAGTGCGACATGATGGATTGGTAACCCTGGGATCCCGTGCGGTGGGCCTCGTCGATGACGATGTAGTCGAACTCATCGGGACGGAAATCGCTCAAATGTTTGGCGACCGAAGAGCACATGGCAAACACGCAGGTAGCATTGCTTGTATTCTTGCCAGTTTGATAGGTGTCGAACGTATAGGTACTACCTAAGAGCCGTTCGTAGCTTGCGCGGGAGGCGTCGATAATGCGCCGGCGGTGCGCAAGAAAGAGGACGCGCCGGGGTTTAGTTGCGAGCACGTCGAACGCTGAAAGGAAGGTCTTGCCGGTGCCGGTTGCCGAGACCAGCAGGGCGCGGGTCTCGCCCTTGCGGTGAATTACACCGAGCGCCTCAAGGGCGCGCTGCTGCATTTTATTGGGCTTGATTTCTTCGAGGCCATTCTGCGCCGGCGTTTCAGCAGATCTGAATGTCGGTTTCGATTTGGGCTTTGGCGGACGTGCCGATCGATATGCGGCATAGTTCTCAATCCAGTCTTGAGTAAGCAAAACGGTTGAGGTGTCGTTCCACAACGAACCAAACTCGCCCCTCAGTTCGCCAAGTAGGCGGCTGTTCTCGACAGTCTGGTACAGCACGTTCCATTCTTTATTACAGGTGAGGGCGGTCTGCGTCATGTTCGAGCTGCCGACGATGACCGTGCTGGTTTCTCCCTTATCAAAAATGTATCCCTTGGCATGCAAATTACCCTGGAATACGCGAACTTCTATGTTGTCGTATTCCAGCAGCTTGCGAAAGGCATCGGGTGAGTTGAAGTTGAGATAGGTGGACGTGAGCAGCCTGCCCTTAATGCCACGCTGCTTGAGTTCCTGGAACGCCTCGACCAGGATTTGAAGGCCGCCGTCTGCAACAAACGCTACGCAAAAGTCAAAAGAGCCGCAGGTTGAGAGCTGCTCCTTGATAACGGATAGTAGTGTTCCGCCTGTCGCCTTTGAGTTGGCGATGAGCTTGGGTGAATCGTTCTCGCGTGCAAGCGAGTCGAATTCAATATCAATCTGTCGCTGCGTAGTCATCCTGGGCAAACCTTTCGAAAGACTATGTTGGCGCCAGGATAACAGATCGATCGTTCGTGTTTTGGGCGTATGTGATTTTTAGACTATCGGCCACTCAAGTTTTGTGGCTGCGGCCTTGGCGCCGTGTCTTGCCGGGCTTCTCTCTATCTATGTGTATGTGTTTTTGTCTTATAGGCTGCCGGGAGAAGTCCTGCTCTCAAGATTCCGCGCATGCCATGGCTCCGTGTCGGCCATGTGGCAAGCTGCTTGTCATGGCCTCGCTGGAATCCGACCGCAAATGGCCATGGACGGATATGCAAGTTCTTGTCGCTGCGTGAGAAAAACTTGCAAAATTCGTAAGTTCTTGTCATGCTGTGAGAAAAACTTGCAGATTGGGGCGAGCGATGGATAAACGGATGGTTCCCAGAAATCGATATCTCGAGAAGTTAATCGCCTTCCGTGACACGGATGTCATCAAGGTCGTAACGGGTATGCGCCGTTGTGGCAAATCGACGCTTCTGGACATGATGCGCAAACATCTGGAGGATAACGGCGTTCCATCCGAATGTCTTTTGACCTTTAAGATGGAGTCATTTGAGCTGGAGGGCGTGCGTGATTGGCGAGAGCTTTACCGCCACGTGGACGGTCTAATGCCTGCGGGCAAGAGGTGCTATCTATTCTTCGACGAGCTTCAGGAGGTTGCCGGATGGGAGAAGACGATTAACGCACTTCGTGTCGACCGGGACTGCGATATATATGTTACGGGTTCGAATGCTTTTCTCCTCTCGTCAGAGATTGCGACCTTAATCTCGGGCAGGTATGTCGAGATTCGGATGCATCCGCTCGCTTTTTCGGAATATGTCGACTTTCTTGGTCCGACTGACGTCACGAATAGGCTTGCTGTTTTTGGCCGGGAGGATATTGTTGCACTCGACGATCTTCTTGACCGCTATCTGACGTTTGGAGGCCTGCCGTTCCTCGCTGCTTCAAAGCTGCCGGAGCAGGAAATGAGGGACTATATCTGGAGCACATACCAGACAATCGTCGGGCGCGATATTTTGGCTCGCGAAGCCCGTCGGGGCAGACGGTCGGTGACGAGCAGGAGTGTGCTCGACCGCGTCACTTCCTACTTGGCTGATAACATTTCAAACCCGACATCAATTAATAAGATCGTTGGAACGCTGGCAGAGAACGGGGCGAAATCCTCACACGGCGTCGTGGACACTTGTGTGTCCGCCCTTGAGGAGACCTATATCTTTTCGCACGCGCGCCGATTTGATATTAAGGGTCGGGACATTTTGAAGACCGGTGGCAAATTCTACATTGAGGATCTGGGACTTCGAGCTTTCTTGGATGGGTATCGCGGCAGCGACAGTGGGCGTGTTCTCGAAAATGCCATTTACAATCGCCTTGTCTATGACGGATACCAGGTCTTCACGGGTCATCTTCGAGATGCTGAAATCGACTTTGTTGCGATCGGCGACGGCTCGGATCGTAAGTTTATTCAGGTCACGGAGTCGATTGACGAGGAGGCGACGCGCAAGCGTGAATTGCGTCCATTTGAGCTCAGGTCGCTCGAGAAGATCACCGGCGGTTACGAGAAGATCATCATTGTTCGCCGGGGAAGCCATCCGACCGACATTGACGGCATCAAAATCGTTTCCGCAGTCGATTTCTTAATGGGTAGGCTTGGGGCTTAGAGCGTTTGGAGCACGTCTGTTTCCTATGCCTAGCGACATTGCCGCAGCTCGTGACGCCGCCGGCTCCTTCCTTTCCGTCAAGCGGCGCCAACTCAGCTGATCCGTTGGGGACGGAGGAAAGCGGATTATTTTCGGTGCGCCGCAGGTGATACGAATCCTGCGGCGCGCTGTTTTTTGCGCGGGGGCTTTCAGCTGTGTCCGCACGACATGTGACACTTGCCCTGTCGCCCTGCTCTGCCGCGGCGGCATGTACCTGAACAACGACCCTCTAAGGAGTTCGATTTTGATGAGTGACAACACCAAGCATCTCGCAAAGAAATGCGTCAAGGACGCGGGGCCGTGCCTCGCGTTGTGCCTTGCCGGCGCAGCGGTCGCGTTGCTGGCTGTTCTGGGGCCGTTCGACGTGCTTCGAAGTGCTAGCTCTCTGCACGTTTGCATGGCCCTTGCCGCCGCCATGATGACCGGCGGCGTGCTCGATCTGATTTTTTGGGTGCTTGACCCGTTTGGATGGAAGAATGAAGGGTAAGCCCTAAGGGATGGATACCCCGCAGCAACAGGAGCACCCCGTGATCTGGTTTACCAGCGATACTCATTTTGGACACGAGAACATGCTACGGCTTAGCGATAGGCCTTGGTCGACTGTTACGCAGATGAACGACGCCATGGTCGCCAACATTAACAGCAAGGTTGCTGCGGATGATGAGCTCTACATCTTGGGCGACTTTAGCTTTAAGATGACGGTCCAAGATGCCTACGAGCTGCGCAAAAGCATTGCATGTAAGCGCGTCCACCTACTGCCCGGCAACCACGACAAGGACTGGACGCAGCCTGCCGTAGCGGATGCTTTTATCGTCGAGCCGCCCATTTGCGTACTCAAGATCGACCGCCAAAAAATCGTGCTGAGTCACTATCCCATGGTCGACTGGCAGGGCATGTCGCACGGCAGCTGGCATTTGCACGGGCATATCCACAGCTGCGGCGGCGCGTACAACAAGTTCAACCTCAGACAGGGGCTGCTGCGCTATGACGTGGGCATGGACGCTAACAGCTACGCCCCCGTGAGCCTGGAGGAGCTCAGGTCATGGTTTGCGCAGGTAGACGAGCCGGTGCATTGCGTTAAATGGCCGTGGTGGGTCAACGCCACGGGTGGCGAGCAGATCGAGCACGATCTCGAAACCTATAAGAGGGAAGTGGTGATCAGATGACGGTCTATGTGACGGGCGATATTCACGGCGGCGTCGACATGCAAAAGCTGCGCGACTGGGATCTTGGGGATAGTCTGACGAGTGACGACTATCTAATCGTCGCCGGCGACTTTGGTTTTCCGTGGGATTTCTCTGCCGAGGAGTGTGCCGATATCGCTTGGCTGGAGTCGCGCCCCTATACCGTGCTGTTCGTCGACGGCAACCACGAGCGTTTCGATCACTGGTCGGAGCGACCCATGGAGCTGTGGCATGGTGGGCTGACGCAGCGCCTGTCGGATACCTCGCCCATACGGCGCCTGACGCGCGGCGAGGTTTTTGAGCTCGACGGCTCAACGGTCTTTACCATGGGCGGCGCCACGAGCGTGGACAAGGAATACCGCATTCCGTATTCCAGCTGGTGGCCGCAGGAGCTGCCGGACGAGCGCAACTTTGAGGAGGCGCGGGCAAAGCTCGACAGCGTGGGCTGGACGGTCGACTACGTGATCACTCACACCTGCTCTACGCGCATGCTTTCGTCCACGCTTTATCCAGCGTCCGGCTGGAATTGCCCCTCCGTTGATCGGCTTACGGCATTTTTCGATGAGCTGGAAGACCGCTTGGACTACAAGCGCTGGTACTACGGGCATTTTCATCGGGATACCAACCCGGCCGAGCGTCACACCGTGCTCTACGACTGCATCGTTCGCTTGGGTGACGAACTCCAGCCCTGGGATGTTGCGTAGAGGCGGGGTGGCTGGCTACTCGACCGTTACAGTGATGTTCTCCCGATGCGCGCGGATGACGTCCCAGCTAAAGTGCTCGACCAGCTGCTCGGCGGTACGCGGCGTGGTGTCCGGCGCGATGCCTGTTTGCCCGGCGAGCCATCCCAACAGTGCCTCGGGTGTGCCAAAGCGGGTGCGGAGCTCGCCCAGGTCCAGATCGCGATCGCGCTTGGAAAGGCGGCGGCCGTCCGGTGACATGAGCAGCGGAATGTGCGCGTAGTGCGGCGTGGGCAGTCCCAGCAGATGTTGCAGATAGATCTGGCGCGGCGTGGAACCAAGCAGGTCGCATCCGCGTACGATCTCGGTGACGCCCATGGCAGCGTCGTCGACCACCACGGCCAGCTGATAGGCAAACACGCCGTCGCTGCGGCGCACCAAAAAGTCACCGCACTCGGTGGCGAGTGCTTCGCATTGGGCTCCGTACGTGCGGTCCACGAATTCGATCACGTCGCTGGCGAGGTCGTCGACGGTGGGCACGCGCAGGCGCGTGGCCGGAGCACGCAGGGCACTGCGGCGGGTGATTTCATCAGCAGAAAGACCTCTGCAGGCGCCGCGGTAGATGGGCGTGCCGTCGCTGGCGTGCGGCGCGCTCGCGGCGTGGAGTTCGGCACGCGTGCAAAAACAGGGATAGGTGAGGCCGGCGTCTTGCAGCTGGCGCAGGGCGTCCTCGTACAGATCCGGGCGATCGTGCTGGTAGTAGGGGCCTTCGTCCCACTCGAGCCCCAGCCAGGTCAGATCGTCAATCAGTTGAGCGGCAAGTTCCGGGCGCTTGCAGCGATCGTCCAGGTCCTCGATACGCAACACGATGCTGCCGCCCTGGCTGCGGGCCGAAAGCCATGCGCACAGGCAGCTGAACACGTTGCCCAAGTGCATGCGGCCCGAGGGCGACGGGGCAAAGCGACCCACGACGGGGGTGGGCACTGCCGTTGCTGGTGCGTCCGCGGCGGGCGTTGCTATGTTGCGTGTTTTGATATCCATGCGGATGAGTATAGCGCGGGGCTTGGCAGGGAAGGCGTTGCCGCGCTCACAAGTTGGCGGCGGTGCGCATTGCGCACGGTGGGTTTGCGGCTCAAGGTCTCGATCGCTGCGTACCGACTTAGCCTCACAAACGACAGAAACCCCGGCAGCTCTTCGCAACTGCCGGGGTTTCCGCGGAAAAGGGGGACATGATCCTCGAGCGAACGGCAAAGGGGCAAACCGTTTTCGCTCGACTGCTTTATGCCCCTCGGCTGGCGGCTCAGTCAGCGCATGCCGCGCCCACACAAAGCCGCTACACCTGTGACGGAGCTGTGAAGTGGTATCTATTGCTGGCGCAGGCCATGCCAAGGGTGTCCCTAATGACTGGTCATTTAAGAACGTCCCCAATGACTGGCTGTTGGGGTGCGGGTGTGACTTTCATCCCGTTTGGCGCTCCGGTCGCCTAGATGTTCGTCATGCGTACCCGCAAACGTGGGACAATGGCGCTGTTGGTTTTACAGACAAAGGATGTGCCTATGAACACCCTCGCCGCCAAAGTCAGCCGGCAGCGCCACCTGTTTGCGCGATTCGCTTCCGTCTGCGTGCTCGTCGCGCTTGCGTTGTTGCTGCTGCCTGTCGCCGCGCACGCCGACGGCTACTCCATGACCCAGACCTATATCAGTGCCACGGTCGAGGCCGATGGATCGCTGACCGTTGTCGAGGGACGCCAGTTTGATTTCGACGACGACATCAACGGCGTGTTTTGGGAGATCAATACGGGCTCCAACCAGCAGGGCGGCACGGCGGGCGTCGACGTGCTGAGTGTCGAGGAAGAGGACACCGCGTTTAACAAAGTCGATAGCGCGAACAAGGGCGACTCTGGCGTCTACACGGTCGAGCAGACCGGTGACGGCGTAAGGATTAAGGTGTTCAGCCCTCACGAGAGCGGCGACAGCGCAATCTACTACGTGAGCTACACCATGACCGGTGCGGTTATGAACTGGGCCGATACCGCCGAGCTCTACTGGAAGTTCGTAGGTGACGGCTGGTCTGCGGATTCCGATGACGTCGAGATGGAAGTGTGCTTCGCGAATGCCGCTGCCGGGACGGCGGCCGTCAAGGGCGATAACTTCCGCGCATGGGGCCATGGTCCGCTGACGGGCGACGTGTCGCTCGATGAGGACGAGCCCATGGTCACCTATACCATTCCCTGCGTGCACCAGGGCGAATTCGCCGAGGCACGCATCGCCTTCCCTAGCGACTGGGTGCCGCAGCTTGCCGCTTCGGGCGAAGAGCGCATGTCAACGATCCTGAGCGAAGAGAAGGAATGGGCCGACGAAGCTAACGCCCGCCGCGCTCACGCTCGCATGATTGCCAATGCACTTGCCGTGCTAAGTGTTGTTGCGGCGGTGGCCTTTACCGGCACAATCGTTATGCTCAAGCTGCGCAAGCGCAAGCCCAAGCCGCTTTTCCAGGACGAATATTTCCGCGATGTGCCTTCGGCCGACCATCCCGCCGTGCTTTCGGCCCTCATGAGCTGGAACGAGGTGCCCGATCAGGCATATATCGCCACGCTCATGAAGCTCACTGACGACCGTGTGATCAAGCTGGAGCAGGCGACCGTGACCAAGGCCAAGAAGGGTCTGTTGGGGCGTGAAAAAGAAGAGCAGACGTATCGCGTGACGGTGAGTGATGCGGGCTGGAAGTCGGCCAAGGGCATTGACCACATGGTGCTCAAGGTCTTCTTTGCCGGTACTAAGCCTGACGAGAACGGCGATCGCTCGCGCACGTTCGACGAGCTGCAGCACTACGTCAAGCAGCACGCTACACCCGTGGGCGACAAGCTCGAGGACTATCAGAACACCGTTAAGGGCAAGCTGGCCGATAGCGAGTACGTTGCCTCAGACGGCATTGTTGCAATGGTGTTTTGCCTGGTTCTTGGTATCCTGATTGCCTTTGTTCCCGTGGGATCCATCTTCTTTACCGATGGCGCACAGGCGAACATTACCGCCGCGGTTATCTCGGTGCCGATTGTGCTGGTGGGTATCGGCGTGGGCCTTACGTTCCGCCGCTTTACGCCGGAGGGCGCCGAGGTGGCGGCTCGCTGCAAGGCGCTCAAGCATTGGCTCGAGGATTTCACACGCCTAAAGGAAGCCGTCCCGGGCGATTTGGTGCTGTGGAACAAGCTGCTGGTGATGGGCGTTGCCCTGGGCGTTTCGAAAGAAGTGCTGCGACAGCTGGCCGAGGCCGTGCCTGCGGACCTGCGCAACAGCGACGATTTCTACGACAACTACCCCTGCTACTGGTGGTATTACCATCACTACGGCAACGAGTCTCCGCTCGATTCGTTCAACGATGTGTATCACGAGACCATCCGCGAGCTGGCTTCGAGCTCCGATAGCTCGAGCGGCGGCAGCGGCGGCGGCTTCTCTGGCGGCGGTGGTGGCGGCGTCGGCGGAGGCGGCGGCGGAACGTTCTAACGGTCGTAAATTATGGGATGGGCTTTTCTCGACAGCCGTCGGGGAAAGCCCATCCCCTTTTTACGCGCTACCTACGAAGACTGTCCCCAGCGATTAATCATTTAAGAACGTCCCCAACGACTAGGTGCGGTTGCTGCCAAGGAGTGTCCCGGGGTGCCGGCACAAAAGGAACGTCCCTAACTGCCGGGTTTAGGCTGTTAGGTCGAGTTCGTAGAGGAAGCTTTCGCGCGGCATGTCGTGACGGCGCTCTTCGCGGTTGGCGCGGTGCGTGGTCGTGCGCTTAAAGCCGTGCAGCTCGTAGAACTTCCACGAGCAGTTGGAGTCGGTGTACAGGTGCGCCCTCGTCGCTCCAAGCGAGGACAGGTGCGAGACCGCGGCATCGAGCAGAACCGTGCCAACGCCCAGGCCATGGACATCGCGATCCACGGCAAGCAGCGTGACCTCGTTGTCGTGCGGCAACGGGCTGCTCTCGAGCAGGCGGTTGTTGGTTCGGATGGTTGCGCGCACAAACGAGAGATACTCGGCGCAGGCATCGGGCTCCAGCTCACGCATCTGCGATAGCAGCGCGCGTTCGGTATCCATCCAATGCTCGTTGATAGTGGCGCCGGAGCTCTGTCCCGCACGCGCGAGCGAAATGCCACGCGCCTGACCGTCGATTACGGCAACCTGTGAAAACGTCGACGACGAAAGGCAGTAGGCGAGGTCGCACGCGGCCTCAAGGCGGTTGTACTCATCGTTATCCGAATTGTTATGCCAAAGCTGCTGCAGAATCAGCGCGATGGCGTCGAAGTCTTCGGTATCAAACGGTCGGTAGAGAACCCGCGAGACCATGGTGCCTCTTTCTTTCGCGGATGCATATCGAGCACAGTTCTACCACGCCATTGGCATCTAATTATGGTGCCCCTGTGTTCCATGAACTCACCGTGCCCGGTGCCGTGCCCATCCCCTCCGCTCGCAAACTTTTTCTGCACATGCGCCCGTTGCGGGGTGCATCGATGCGCTCGATGCGCTACATTAAATCAGTATTTTCAATGCCGCTGCGCGAGCGCTGCAGATCGACGTATCACCGACTCACAGAGCACGGCGGCGTACCAGACAGGAGGACTGCATGGGATCTGATGTGAAGATCGCACGCGCGTTGATCTCGGTTACCGATAAGACGGGCGTCGTCGATTTCGCACGGACGCTGGTCGATGACTTTGGCGTCGAGATCATCTCTACGGGCGGCACGGCTCGTGCCATCGAGGACGCGGGCGTTCCCGTAACCCCCATCGAAGAGTTCACGGGCTACCCCGAGATGATGGACGGCCGCGTTAAGACCCTGCACCCCAAGGTTCACGGCGCGCTGCTGGCCCGCCGCGATTCCGAGCAGCACATGCAGGAGGCGGCTCAGCACGGCATTAAGCTGATCGACCTGGTCGTCGTCAACCTGTACGAGTTCGAGAAGACCGTCGCCAACCCCGAGGTCACCTTCGCGGACGCCATCGAGCACATCGACATCGGTGGCCCCTCCATGCTGCGCTCTGCCGCCAAGAACGCCACGAGCGTTACCGTCATTTCCGATCCGGCCGACTATGATGCCGTCCTGGCCGAGATGCACGAGACCGGTGGCTGCACCACGCTTTCCACCCGTCGTCGCCTGCAGGTGAAGGTCTACCAGACCACCGCCGCCTACGACACGGCCATTTCCCGCTGGCTCGCCGCCCAGGCAAGCGACGTGGCGGACACCTCTGCCAAGCTCGAGATTTCGCTGGAGAAGGTCGACGACCTGCGCTATGGCGAGAACCCGCAGCAGAAAGCCACAGTCTATCGCTTTGCCGAGGGCTGCGAGAACACCGCGAGCTCGCAGTTCCCGCTCGTGGGCTCCAAGCAGATCCAGGGCAAGCCGCTCAGCTACAACAACTATCTGGATGCCGACGCCGCCTGGAACCTGGTCCGCGAGTTCGACGAGCCGGCCTGCGTAATCCTCAAGCACCAGAACCCCTGCGGTTCCGCCGTTGCCGAGGACATCACGGCCGCCTACGACCGCGCCTTCGCCTGCGATCCCAAGAGCGCCTTCGGCGGCATTATCGCCTGCAACCGCGAGGTTCCCTATGAGCTGGTTGAGCACTTTGCCGATCAGAACAAGCAGTTCGTCGAGGTTATCATCGCTCCGAGCTACACTGCCGAGGCGCTCGAGCGCATGGCCAAGCGCCCCAACCTGCGCGTGCTGGCCACCGGCGGCGTGGACCACGGCGCCCAGGTGGAGCTGCGCTCCGTCGACGGCGGCATGCTGGTGCAGGAGGTCGACCACGTGACCGAGGATCCTGCGACCTTTACGTTCCCCACCGACCGCAAGCCCACCGACGCCGAGATGGCCGAGCTCGAGTTTGCCTGGAAGGTCTGCAAGGGCGTCAAGTCCAACGCCATCCTGGTCTC
Organism: Collinsella sp.; assembly: GCA_019414515.1. Lineage (GTDB taxonomy): Bacteria > Actinomycetota > Coriobacteriia > Coriobacteriales > Coriobacteriaceae > Collinsella. Next base: position 33,047 of record DXLX01000020.1, on the reverse strand, counting down.
CAAGGGTAAGGCCGGCATTGGCATGGGCCCGGGTCAGCCCAACCGCGTTGACTCTGCACTGCTTGCCTGCGAGCGCGCCGAGGACTTCTGCGAGCGCGAGGGCGTGGAGAAGGGCGGCTTTGCCTGTGCAAGCGACGCGTTCTTCCCGTTCCGCGACAACGTCGACGTGCTTGCCGCGCACGGCGTGACCTGCATCATCCAGCCTGGCGGCTCCAAGCGCGACGACGAGAGCGTCCAGGCCTGCAACGAGCATGGTATTGCGATGGTCTTCACAGGGGCCAGGCATTTTAGGCACTAAGTTTCGCCCCGGGACAAAATAATCTCCGCAAAAGACGGTCGCTCCGTTTGGAGGGCCGTCTTTTTGGTATAAGAGGACGGAATGACTAACACGAAAGGTATGACCATGCCCCAGATTGATGATGCCGAGCTGTTTGGCAATGCCGAGGATCAGCGTGCGTACGAGGACTTTTGCGCCAATCAGGAGGCGGTCGAGAAGTTTACGCTCGACAAGCCCGCGCTTGTCTGCCGTTGGCGCATGTCCAACAAAAAGGTACCCATGCTCAACCGTCACATCCGCGCGCTGTCTGAGCGCCTGGTGCAGGGCGAGCCACTCACCCATAACATGCTCAGCTGGGCCAAACAGCACGTTGAGTGGTCGCTTGCCGAGGGCGATTACACCGCACGCGACGGCGTGCTCATGCTGGTGATCGACATCAACGGCAACGCCGCCATGACGGTGGGGGAGTACGAGCCGCTCGCCGATACGTCGGCCAAGGCGCTGCGTGCCCGTTCCGCAGAGGCCCGCTCCGAGGCCGACGAAACCGGCGTGGCGCCCGAGCTGCTCGCCGCCGTCAACAACGGCGAGCTCGCCTTTGTGGTGCCAGCGGACGAGTGTCTGTGTGGCACGGCGACGCTCATCGAGCAGCTGGCCCAGACCAAGGGAATCCCGGTCACGCGCGTAGACATTCCCGCGCAGCTCAAGGGTGCCTTGTTCCTGGTGAGCGACGAGCACGGCGTGGTTCCCGCTGCCGATGCCGACGCCGCCGAGTCCGATGCCGCGACGGTCGCCTTCTTTGCCGACGGTTACGAAAAGCTTCGCGCCCGCCGCTAAGTGATTTTTCTGGGACGGGGATTTTATAATCATTTGATCCCCGCACCCGTTGCGAGCGAGGGGCGAGCCGAACCTTTCGTTCGCGAACAGTTCTGTCACCTTGTTGCCGCGCGAGGCGCGTGCCGGTGACTTCGCGACAATAATGGCTGTAAGACAACCAAGAGGGGGAGCGGAATCCATGGCGCTGATCTATATCGTTGAGGACGACGAGCCCATTCGTCGCGAGCTCGCCGACATCCTTGCCCGTGCTGGTTTTGAGGTCGAGGCCTGCGAATCGTTTGAGCACGTCTCGCGCGATATTCTCGCTGCCGCGCCCGACCTGGTGCTGCTCGACCTCACGCTTCCTGTCAAAGACGGCCAGCACATCTGCCACGAAGTCCGCCGCGAATCCGAGGTCCCTATCATCGTCCTCACGTCGCGCACGACCGAGATCGACGAGGTCATGGCCATGACACTCGGCGCAGACGACTTCATTTCCAAGCCCTATAGCGCCCGCGTGCTCGTGGCGCGCATCAATGCGCTGCTGCGCCGCACCACGTCGGCGGGCGAGCGCAGCACCATGGTCCACAAGGGGTTGGAGCTCGACCTTGCCCGCTCCACGGTCACCAATACGGTAACCGGTGACAGTACCGAGCTCACCAAAAACGAGCTGCGCATTCTCTCGCTGCTCTTGGGCCGCGCGGGCAAGATCGTCTCGCGCTCGGCCATCATGCAGGACCTGTGGGATTCCGATGCCTTCGTGGACGACAACACGCTCACCGTCAATATCAATCGCCTGCGTGCGACGCTCGATAAGATCGGCGTCAAGGGGTACCTCACCACGCACCGCGGCCAGGGCTATTCGGTCTAGGTGCCAGTTATGTCGTTTGGCAAGTTCTTCAAAGACGCGTTGCTGCCCGTTGCCGTGTGGACGTGCGGCGTGCTGCTGAGCTGCTTTGTGCTGACGGTGGCCGGCGCCCCCGCATCCATCGTGATCGTGGCGGTTGGCGTGTCCTTTATCTTTGGCGTACTGGGTATCGTGATCGAATATGCGCGCCGTCGCCGCTTTCTGCACCAGCTGGAGCGTGCGGCCGAGGAGCTGGAGAGCCCCGCGTGGGTGCAGGAGATGGTGCAATGCCCAACCTATGCCGAGGGCGAGCTCGAGTACGAGGTCCTGCGCCGGGTGGGTAAAGCCGCTTGCGACGAGGTTGCCGAAGGCCGGCGCCAGACCGATGACTATCGTGACTATATCGAGAGTTGGGTCCACGAGGCCAAGCTGCCCCTGGCGGCAGCCCATCTGATTTTGGAAAACTTGGACGGCAGCGAAGACGATCTGTCGCGCGTGGATGATCTGGGTCGCGAGCTGACTCGCGTGGAACGCTATATCGACCAAGCGCTGTACTATGCGCGCTCGGAAGTCGTGGAACGCGACTACCTGATTCGCCGCTGGGATCTCAAGACCTTGGTGACGGGTGCGATTAAGGCCAACGCGCGCGAGCTCATTGCGGCGCACGTGGCTCCGGTGTGTGAGAACCTCGACTTCGAGGTCTTTACCGACGAGAAGTGGCTCGAGTTTATCCTGGGCCAGCTCATTCAGAACAGCATTAAATATGCGCGCGAGGACGGCGCGAAGATCGTGTTTTCGGGCGCGTTGTTGGACGAGGGCCTGGCGAGCGAGCGCATTGAGCTTACCGTTGCCGATAACGGCTGCGGCGTGTGCGCGGCAGACCTGCCACGCGTGTTCGAGAAGGGCTTTACCGGCGACAACGGCCGCACCACCAAGCACGCAACGGGCATCGGCCTCTACCTGGTGGCGCGCCTGTGCTCCAAGATGGGCATCGACGTTACCGCAGCCTCCGACCCCGGCGAAGGCTTTGTCGTAACGTTTGCCTTCTCGACGAACAAGTTCCAATACTTTGAGTAGTCGGGCCGTCTTGCGGTGCGGATGGCTATGTTCCCGAACATGAACTTAGCTGAGGCAACTGGCGCTATGTTCCCGAACGTGAACATAACTATGAGGCTCAAATGAATCTCCCATAACAAAAAACGTGCCATAAAAAACGTGCCGCCCCGATCGGGGCGGCACGCCATCTTTCTTATCAGCCAGCTCGCTGAAGTAAGGCTGCGAAGGCCGCGGGGTCGGGAGGGGTTTCCTAAGGGCACATCCCGCAGCCGCAACGCGGCGAGGACGTGCCCGTGGAAACCCCGCAGGCCCCGCGGCCGGTGGGAGCAACGCTACTTCACGACCAAGATATCGCAATCGGTGTTGCGCAGCAGGAACGTCGAAATCGAACCCAGCAGCGCATACTTGATCGAGGACAGGCCGCGGGCGCCGCAGAGCACCAGGTCGGGCTTGACCACGTCGAGCATCTCGTCTTTGAGCGTCTCACGAATACGGCCGGCGCGAATCATGACTTCGACCTCGGGAATGTCGGGATTGGCCTTGGCCTCTTCGAGCTGCTTGGCGATGGAGTTCTTAAATGCCTCCTCTAGGCCGTTGACCAGATCGACCGGATAGGAACCGGCGCTCTCGAGCGCCGTGGAATCGATAACGTGGCCGATGATTAGCTTGGCGCCGTTGTTCGCGGCGACCTTGATGGCGCGTGCGAGCACAAAATCCTGCTGTTCAGTACCGTCGAGTGAAACAAATACCTTGGTGTAGCCCTCGTTCATGGTTTCCTCCTTGGTCTATCGCACGGGCACGGGGCTCGTGCATCGGGCGGGCGCGGGCGCGTTGGCCGCCGGACACTTTATCTTGTTGCAGTTATACCCAAGGATTTGGGTTTGACCGCTCGCAATTCTGTGAACGGGCGAGTTTTTTGGTAAGGGTAGGCGCAGGCGCGCCGCCAACGGTTGATAATGGGACATCGCCCGCACCGTCCGCAGAACAATATCGGCGGGTGTCTAACGAGGGGGTCCCTTTGGATATCATCGAGCTTTTAAAATCTGCCTTCATGGGCCTGGTCGAGGGCATCACCGAATGGCTGCCTGTTTCGTCGACCGGTCACATGATCTTGGTGGACGAGTTCGTCAAGATGAACGTGAGCGAGACGTTCTGGAACATGTTCCTGGTCGTGATTCAGCTTGGCGCCATTTTGGCCGTCTGTGTGCTGTTCTTCCATGAGCTCAATCCGTTCTCGCCCAGCAAGGGCAAGGAGGGCCGTCACGACACCTGGGTGCTGTGGGGCAAGATTGTGCTCGGTTGCATTCCTGCGGCGGCGATCGGCCTGCCGCTCAACGACTGGATGGAGGAGCATTTCTACAATGCTCCCGTCGTGGCGCTGGCGCTCATTGTGTACGGCGTGCTGTTTATCGTGATCGAGAACTGGCGCGCGAGCAAGCGCGAGGAAATGGCCGTTGCCGGTTCGTTTGGTTCGCGTGCTGTGGTGTCGGGTGAACGTCCCGCCGGTGCGCACTTTGCGGCGCCCGCCACGGCTACCGCTGAGGATGAGGACGATGACGAGAATCTGGACTTTGGTTCCATCGCCACGCTCGAGGATCTAAGCTGGAAGACTGCGCTGGGTATCGGCTGCTTCCAAGTGCTTTCGCTGGTGCCTGGTACGTCTCGCTCCGGTTCTACCATCATCGGCGGCCTGCTTTTGGGCTGCACGCGCTCGGTGGCGTCTAAGTTTACGTTCTTCCTGGCTATTCCCGTTATGTTTGGCGCGAGTGCGCTCAAGCTGGTCAAGTACTTCATCAAGGGCGGCACGTTCGGCACCAACGAGATCGCCATCTTGGGCGTGGGCTGCGTTGTGGCCTTTGTGGTTTCGCTCATCGCCATCAAGTGGCTCATGGGCTTCGTCCGCCGTCACGACTTCAAGTGCTTCGGAGTCTACCGCATCATCCTGGGCATCGTAGTGCTCGCATACTTCTTCGTTCTGGAGCCGATGCTCGGCCTCTAACTTAGTCGACGCTGCGCGGCGGCCAGGGCGACAACTTGTCATTCAAAGGGGGTGGCATGACCAAAAGGTCTATGCCGCCCCCTTTTCATGCCAATTTGTTCGCCCTGGCCGCCGCTCGCTACCGTTGCCATGACATCGGTGGCTCCGTGATTGGTACATTGGGGTCAGGTTTCTTTGCACCAACGTGGTGCAGACTAACCTGACACCTTTGCGCCAAATCCGCTGGGGCGGACCTGACGGCGGCGCACGGAGTCGTGGTGTGATTTGCGTCGGTGTCCGCGCGGCTCGGTATACTGGTACGGCTCAAACTATGGCGCTGCCCGCAGGCGCGCCGTCTGTCAGATGAGGAGTCGCCCATGACCCAGCCCTTGCCCTGGGAAAAGAACGCCGCGGTACCCGTGCCGCTCGATGCATACACCGCCCCCGCTGCGCCGGAGCCCGAGCTCGTTCCGCTCGACATCTATGACGCTCCCGCGCCGGCGCCCAAGCCTATCAAGCCGCTCGTCGACATCGACAGCCTTAATCCCGCCCAGCGCGAGGCGGTCCTGTCCACCGAGGGCCCGTTGCTGGTGCTCGCCGGCGCCGGCTCGGGCAAGACCCGCGTCTTGACCTTCCGCATCGCACATATGCTCGGCGACCTGGGCGTTAAGCCTTGGCAGGTTCTTGCCATTACGTTTACCAACAAGGCTGCGGCCGAGATGCGCGAGCGTCTGGCGGCACTCATCCCCAGCGGCACTCGTGGCATGTGGGTGTGCACCTTCCATGCCATGTGCGTGCGCATGCTGCGCGAGGACGCCGACCTGCTGGGCTATACCGGTCAATTCACCATCTACGATGACGACGACTCAAAGCGCATGGTGCGCGACATTATGCAGGCGCTCGGCATCGAGCAAAAGCAGTTCCCCATCAACATGATCCGCAGCAAGATCAGCTCTGCTAAAAACGCCATGATCGGGCCCGAGGACATGCTCAAGAGCGCCGATAGCCCCAACGACAAAAAGGCCGCGCAAGTCTACCTGGAGCTGGAGCGCCGCCTGCGCGCCGCCAACGCGATGGACTTCGACGACCTGCTCGTGCGCACGCTCGAGCTACTGCGCACCCGCCCCGAGGTGCTCGACAAGTACCAGGAGCGCTTCCGCTACATTAGCGTCGACGAGTATCAGGACACCAACCACGTCCAGTACGAGATCGCCAACCTGCTGGCCGCCAAGTACCAAAACCTCATGGTCGTGGGCGACGACGACCAGTCCATTTACAGCTGGCGTGGCGCCGACATCACCAACATCCTGGACTTTGAGCAGGACTTTAAAAACTGCAAGACCGTCAAGCTGGAGCAGAACTATCGCTCTACGGGTCATATCCTGAGCGCCGCCAACGCCGTGGTGCGTCACAACTCGCAGCGCAAGGACAAGCGCCTGTTTACGGCCGAGGGCGATGGCGAGAAGATTCAGGCTTTCCAGGCAAGCGACGAGCGCGACGAAGGTCGCTGGATTGCCGGCGAGATCGAAAAGCTGCATGCCAAGGGTACAAGCTACGACGATATCGCCGTGTTCTACCGCACCAACGCCCAGTCGCGTATCCTCGAAGATATGTTCCTGCGCGCGGGCGTGCCCTACAAGATCGTCGGCGGCACGCGATTCTTCGACCGCGCCGAGATTCGCGACGTCATGGCCTACCTCAAGATGATCGTGAACCCGGCCGACGAGATGAGCGTCAAGCGCGTCATCAACACGCCGCGCCGCGGCATCGGCTCCACCTCGATTCAAAAGATCGAGCAGCTGGCGCGCGACAACCGCTGCTCGTTCTTCCAAGCCTGCGAGATCGCGTGCGCCGAGACGGGCATGTTTAGCGCCAAGGTCCGCAATGGCCTGTCGAGCTTTGTGTCGCTGGTGCGCGAGGGCCGCCGCATGGACGGCGAGCTCAAGGACGTTGTCGAGATGATTGTCGACAAGACGGGCCTGCTGCAGGCCTTTCGCGCCGAGGGCACCATGGAGGCCGAGAGCCGCGCCGAGAACATCCAGGAATTCCTGGGCGTGGCCGCCGAATTTGAGGAGACGCACGAGGATATCGAGGGTACGCTCGAGAGCTTAGAGGAGCTGCGCGCGGCCGGTGTTGCCGACGTGCCTGCCGGCGCCGAGCCCGAGCCCGTCGTGGTGAGCGCACCTGCGCCCGAGCCGGGACCGTCTGCCCCGGTATCCTCGTTTGAGGCGCTCGTTGGCGCGCGTGATGCCGCAGGTTCCAATCCGCTCGATAGCCTAGCCGCCCCGGCGCTCTCGCCGCAGGATGCCCTGGCTGCCGCCATTGCGGGCAACGCGTATGCCGCGCCGACGGAGATGCCGGCGGGTGCCGTGCATGCCGACGAGATCGAGCGCACCTACGGTCCGCTCACCTGTAAGGCGCTTCCTGCTCTCATGGAGTGGCTGGCCCTGCGCTCCGACTTGGATTCCCTGGCCGGCGAGACGCATGCCATTACCATGATGACCATCCACTCCGCCAAGGGCCTGGAGTTCCCGGCGGTGTTCGTGGCCGGCATGGAGGAGGGCATCTTCCCGCACGTGCACGACTTTGGCGGCAGCGATGATCCGGGCAAGCTCGAGGAGGAGCGTCGCCTGGCCTACGTTGCCATCACGCGTGCCCGTAAGCGCCTGTTCCTGACCTATGCGGCCACGCGTCGCACCTACGGCTCGACCTCTGCCAACCCGCGCTCTCGTTTCCTCAACGAGATTCCGTTTGAGGATATCGAGTTTAGCGGTATCGGTTCTGCCGGTTTTGAGGGCACGGGCTGGGAGAAGCGCGGCGACCGTCACGGCACCTTTGGCTCGGGCATGGGCTCGGATATGTATGGCGGCAAGGTGTTCGGTTCGCATACGCGCTCGACCGGCGGTTCCGGTTCGCGCGGCGGATCGAGCTTCGACGATTTCTTTGGTGGCAGCACCTATGGCACCGAGCGCCATCGCGGGGTTTCGCCCGACGCCGGCCGTGTTGCCTCGACCTTTGGTTCGGGCGCGCCGCGAGCTAAAAAGCCGTCGTCCAAGGTGTCGCCGACGGTGGAGCGCAAGGTCGATCGCGCCAGCGCGTCACAGGACTTTGCCGCGGGCGATACCGTGAGCCACAAGACCTTTGGCACCGGTACCGTGATCTCGGTCGCCGGAGACATGATCGAGGTCCAGTTCGAAAAAACCGGCCAGACCAAAAAGCTGATGAAAGGTTTTGCACCGATCGTCAAGCTGTCGTGATCCCGGCGGACCTGGGCGGGCGTATGGGGCAACATCACCTGCTCGGACAGTCCTGCGCAAGACGGAGGCCACATTAAGTGGCCTCCTTTGCGTGCGGAACTCGCGATCGATGTTGCCCCATACACCCGCCCAGGTCCTTGGGTAACGTTGCTGGACGAACATCGCTCTGCTCGTTCGCTTTTTGGTCTGGAGAGCCGGGTGGGCTGATAAATAGATATGGCAAGGGGCTCTCCCGCACATGGACGGGAGAGCCCCTTGTTGCGTTTGGGTTGTTGGTGCGACCTACAGGTGGCTGATGATCAGTTCCATCTTGCCTTCGAGGTCGATGGAGCTGACGGTGCTCGGGGCCAACAGGTGGCTTCCCTTGTGGACGGGGTCGCCGCAGACGGTGCCTTCGCCGTCGATGACCGACAGGCACATGAAGGGCCAGCGCTGGTCGAGGGTCTTGCTGCCGTTGACGCGCACGCGATCGACGGTGTAGCAGGGGTTGGACTCGAGCTCGGTCACGCCGTCCACCTCGGGCGCGGTCACCGTGCCGTCGGTCGGAGCCTGAGCATCAAAATCGATGCAGTCGAGGCTCTGCTCAATATGCAGCGGGCGCAGCTTGCCGTCGGTGCCGGGGCGGTCGTAGTCGTACAGGCGATAGGTCACATCGCTCGACTGCTGCGTCTCCAAAATGAGCGTACCGGTCTTGATGGCGTGCACGGTACCGGAGTCAATCTGGAAAAAGTCGCCCTTGTGAATCGGCAGCACGTTGAGCATCTCGTCCCAGCGGCCGTCCTCGATCATCTGTGCTGCCTCGGCGCGGTCCTTGGCGCGCTGTCCGACGATGATCGTGGCGCCGGGCTCGCAGTCCAGCACATACCAGCACTCGGTCTTGCCCAGGCTGCCGTTCTCGTGCTCGGCAGCGTACTCGTCGTTGGGGTGAATCTGGATCGAAAGGTCGTCCTTGGCGTCCAGAATCTTAATGAGCAGCGGGAACTCCTTGCCCTCGCAGTTGCCAAAGAGCTCACGGTGCTCGGCCCACAGCCACGACAGCGTGTGGCCGGCATACGGGCCCTCCGCAATCTGGCAGTCGCCGTTGGGATGGGCCGAGATAGCCCAGCACTCACCGATGGGACCCTCGGGAATGTCGTAACCAAATACGGTTTCGAGCTGGCGGCCGCCCCAGATCTTCTCGTGGAAGATCGGCGTCAGTTTAATCAAATCGGACATGTTCATACCCCCATGGTGTTGTGCGGTTGCCCACTCTAAACGAGCCATAACGAGCGCCCGCATGACTACAAAACTATGCCAACGTTACGTTGTGCAGCTCAAAGCGGTCACCAACGTTGCGCGAGATCGAATGCTCAAAGGCGGTGCCGCTATCCAAAAAGCCAATCTGGTTGAGCTCGAGCAGGGGAGAGCCGGGTTTGGTGTCCAGGCGCTCAGCCTCTTCCTCGGTTGCCGCTACGGCGCGAATGGTGCGGTGGAAGCTCGAAATCTTCAGCCCGCATTGCTCGCGGATGAAGCTGTAGACCGATCCATACAGGTCTTTCTTTTTAAGGCCCGTAATCAGCTCGAGGGGCATGTAGGTGTACTCGATAACGATGGGCTTCTCGTCGACCTGGCGCACGCGCACGATGTGATAGGCAAAGTCATCCTCGGCAATTCCCAGCTGAGTCGCAACCTCTGCCGGTGGATTGACAATCGAGAAATCGTAGACCACCGAGGTTACCTTCTCCCCGCGGTGCTCATACGAAAAGCCCTGGGCGCGGTCGTTCTTGCCCTGGAAAAACGCCTTGTCGGGAAGCCCCGCCGTGTCTTTAACGTAGGTGCCCGATCCGCGCCGGCTGGTAACAAGACCCTCTTCGGTGATCTGCTCGATAGCTCGTTTGACGGTGATTTTGGAAACGCTATAGAGCTCACAGAACTCAACGACGGTGGGTAGCTTGTCGCCCGGTTTAAGAGCGCCATCCTCGATGCTTCGACGGATATCTGCAGCTATCGCCTCGTATTTGGGAATCATGGAACCTCCTTTCCGACATATAAGAATACGCAAGTAAGTATAACCCCCAACGAGGCACCCATATTACTTTTATATAAGAAGTCCGAGAAAGAAAAAACAAAAAGACGCTTTACTTTAGAAATTAGAGCGCTATAGTTGTACGCAACGAACGGAACCCTGCCGCCGGCAGGGCCGACCGTTTGGGGACGGTTTTGTTTTGGCGGGCTGGATATCTGGATAACCGGTGCGCGCCCGCGCCGGATAACTTGCCAAAGCAAACCCGTCTCCAACCGAAAGCTCTAGACACGAAAGCGAGGACTTTGATGGCTCAGTATCAGCTGCCCCGTGACTTCTTCTTTGGCGCCGCTATGTCCGGCCCGCAGACTGAGGGTCAGTGGAACCAGGGCGGCAAGCTCGAGAACCTGTGGGATACCTGGTCCATCCAGGATCTGGATTCGTTCTATAACCGCGTTGGCTCTTATGCTGGCAATGACTTTATGGCTAAATACCAGGAGGACCTTCGCATTTTGAAGGACTTGGGCCTGGATACCTACCGCACCTCCATCCAGTGGAGTCGCCTGCTCGATGCTAACGGCAACCTCAATGAGGAGGGCGCCGCGTGGTATCACGAGCTGTTCCGTGCCTCTCGCGAGGCCGGCCTGGAGCCGTTCGTCAACCTGTACCACTTTGACATGCCTACCTACCTCTTTGACCGTGGTGGTTGGGAGAGCCGTGAGGTCGTCGAGGCGTACGCTCATTACGCCGACGTTGCCTTCCGCGAGTTTGGCCAGGAGATCAAGTACTGGTTCACCTTTAACGAGCCCATCGTCGAGCCCGAGCAGCGCTATCAGGAGGGCGTGTGGTACCCGCAGCTCCATGACTATAACCGCGCCCGCACCGTGCAGTATCACATCTCGCTGGCGCACGCGCTGGCTGTGGCCAACTACCGCCGCGCCTATGACGAGGGCGCCGTTCGCGCCGACGCCAAGATCGGCATGATCAACTGCTTTACCCCGGTCTATACCAAGGAGAACCCCAGCGAGGCAGACCTCGAGGCCGTGCGTATGACCAGCGGTATCAACAATCGCTGGTGGCTCGACCTTATTACCAAGGGCGAGCTTCCCGCCGACGTGCTCGACAGCCTGGCCGAGGGCGGCGTTAAACTTCCGTTCCGTGCCGGCGACCAAGAGATCCTCAAGCAGGGCGTTGTCGACTGGCTCGGTTGTAACTACTACCATCCCACGCGCGTTCAGGCTCCGGCGAGCAAGATCGACCAGTACGGTCTGCCGCACTTTGCCGACGAGTACGTATGGCCCGACGCCGTTATGAACGAGAGCCGCGGCTGGGAAATCTACCCGCAGGGCCTCTACGACTTTGGCATGGACTGCGCTAAGAACTACCCCGATCTTGAGTGGTTTGTATCCGAGAACGGTATCGGCATCATGGACGAATACAAGAACCGTGACGCCGAAGGGACCATTCAGGACGACTACCGCGTCGACTTTGTGCGCCAGCACCTGGAGTGGGTTGCCAAGGCAATCGCCGAGGGCGCCAAATGCCGCGGATACCATTATTGGGCCGTCATCGATAACTGGTCTTGGGCTAATGCCTTTAAGAACCGTTACGGCTTTGTCGAGGTCGACCTCATGGACGGCTACAAGCGCCGCCTTAAGAAGTCTGCAGCTTGGCTCAAGCAGGTCGCAACGACCCACGTGGTTGACTAGCGACCGGGCGAGCGCCCAGACCGCGCGCCGCCGCGCGCAAAACATGGCACATCTGGTGGCAAAGGGCGACAGACCACCGTGCGCATAGGAAAAGGCCGGATTTGATAGTTAGGAGCAATCATGGCCAGTGAAAACGGAAAGAGCTTCCTCGACAAATTTGCCGAGGTCTCTGCGAAGGTGGGAAACCAGGTTCACCTGCGTTCCCTGCGCGATGCCTTCGCAACCATCACGCCGCTCTATATCCTTGCGGGTATCGCGGTTCTTATTAACAACGTCGTGTTCCCTCTGTTCCCGCTCGATGCGGCGGGTCTTGCCAATCTTCAGACCTGGGGTTCGGCAATTACGCTGGGCACCCTCAACGTCTCTGCCATTGTCTTGGCCGGATTGATCGGCTACAGCCTCGCTAAGAACGAGCGCTTCGATAACCCGCTTGCCTGCGTGGTCGTCGCCATCTCCGCTTTCGTTATCATGATGCCGCAGCAGATCACCGCCACGCTTGCCGCCACGAGTCCGCTGCTCACCGACAAGATCACCTCTGCCGAGGTCACGGGCGCCCTTTCGACTGCCAACACCGGTACCAACGGTCTGTTCGCGGCTATTATCATCGCCCTGCTCTCCGTCACGCTCTTCATCAAGATTTCCGGCGTCGAGAAGCTTAAAGTAAAGCTGGGCGAGGGTGTGCCCCCCGCGGTCTCCAACTCCTTTAACGTCATGATCCCGATGCTGCTCAACCTCTCGATCTTCGCAGTTGCCGCAGCGCTGCTCGCCGTGTTTGCCGGCACCGATCTGTGCACCATCATCTCCACGTGTATTTCCAACCCGCTCAAGAGCATCATGAACGCCGGTCCGTGGGCTGTTATCCTCATCTACACTCTTGCGAACCTGCTGTTCTGCGTCGGCATTCACCAGTCCACCATCTCTGGCGCTACCGTCGAGCCGATCCTGACCATGCTCATCGTCGACAACATGGCTACCTTTGCCGCCGGCGGCACCATCCAGCCCGATCACTACATGAACATGCAGATCGTCAACAGCTTCGCCCTTATCGGCGGCTCGGGCTGCACCCTCATGCTCCTGCTCGATACCTTCCTGTTCTCTAAGAACAAGGCTTCCAAGACCGTTGCCAAGATGGCTATCGTTCCTGGCCTGTTTAACATCAACGAGCCGGTCATCTACGGTTACCCCGTCGTGTACAACCTGCCGCTCATGATTCCGTTCGTGCTTCTTCCCGACCTGTTCATCGGCATCACCTATGGCCTGACCTGCGCGGGCATCATCAGCCCCTGCATCGCCCAGGTGCCTTGGACCATGCCTCCCGTCATTAACGCCCTGCTTGCCACGGGCTTTGACTGGCGCGCCGGCGTATGGCAGGCCCTCGAGCTTGTCATCGGCATGGTTGTCTACCTGCCCTTTATGAGGATCTCCGAGAAGGCCATCGCCAAGCAGGAGGCCCTTGCCGAGCAGAACGCCTAAACGGTTCGTTTTCCCTTTCATTGTTGCGGGCGCCGGTACGCGGTGCCGGTGCTCGCGGCTCTCCCTGCGTAAAGACGCAGGGGGTGGGTACAGTAGCCGCAAGGAATAAAACCAGTTGTCGTCTGCGCGCCGCGCAGTTATAAGGAGGAAACCATGAAGAAGATCATGCTTTGCTGCAATGCCGGCATGTCCACGAGCCTGCTGGTCCAGAAGATGCAGTCCGAGGTCGCAAGCCGTGGTCTGGACATCGAGGTCGAGGCCCGTCCTATGAACGAGGCTCACGATCACCTGGACGAGTGCGATATCTTGCTGCTCGGCCCGCAGATTGGCTACACCAAGGGCGATTTTGAGAAGGAGGCCGCTGGCCGCTTCCCGGTTGAGGTCATCAACATGGTCGACTACGGCCGCATGAACGCTGCTGGCATCATCGACCACTGCGTCAGCGTGATGGGCTAGGTGCAGCGCATGGAGGATATGAACGAGCTGCAGATGACCTGCTTTGAGATCATCAGTTTCGTCGGAACCGCCAAGAGCATGTACATCAATGCCGTGCAAAAGGCCAAGGAGGGCGATTTTGACGCCGCCGAGGAGCTTATCAAGCAGGGTGACGAGGCTTACAACGGTGGTCACGATGTTCACATGGGGCTCCTTAAAAAGGAGGCCAATGGCGAGCGTAACGGCGAGGCCCCGCTGATTCTGCTGCATGCCGAGGACCAGATGGCAGGCACCGAGACCATGCGCGTCATGGCCACGGAGCTCATCGAGGTCCACAAGCTGCTGCAGGCGCGCACGGCCTAGTCGGCGTTATCGCCGCGACGGACCGTTCGGCCCACCAGACAATTCAGTCCCTTTCACGGGCGCCGGGAGCCTCCGCCTTCCGGCGCCTTTATATTTGGCGAAGGCCTTGCGCGAGCTGATGAGCGGGCGTTCGCATTTTCCCAGATAAAACCTGCCAAAACAAACCTGTCCCTTTTTGGCAGGTTTTTGTCTTAGGAGCGGTACCATACAGGCAATGTTTAAACGAGAAAGGTGGGCTCCCATGGAACCTAAGCAGTACTACATCGGCATCGACGTCGGCGGCACTTCGGTTAAGGAGGGCCTGTTCGATGAGGACGGCAACCTGCTTGCCAAGGCCAGCGTACCCACGCCTCCCATCGTTGACGCTGCGGGCTTTGCCGCGGTGACCGAGGCGATCGACCAGGTGGTCGCCAAGGCGCAGATTCCGCGTGCCTTTGTGGCTGGCATTGGCCTGGCCGTTCCGTGCCCCATCCCGGCCTCGGGCGATGCCAAGGTCAAGGCCAACATTGCCATTAACCTGCCCGAGCTTAGGATCGCCATTCAGGAGCACTGCCCCGACGCGGTCGTTAAGTACGAGAACGATGCCAACGCTGCTGCCATGGGCGAGGCCTGGCTCGGCTCTGCCAAGGGCGTGCAGAACGTGGTGATGGTCACCATCGGTACCGGCGTGGGCGGCGGCGTTATCGTCAACGGCGACGTGGTGTCGGGCGTTGTGGGCGCCGGCGGCGAGATTGGCCACATGTGCCTGAATCCCGACGAGGAGCGCACCTGCGGCTGTGGCGGCCATGGCCACCTGGAGCAGTATTCCAGCGCCACTGGCGTGGTGAGCAACTACCTTGCCGAATGCAAGAAGGCGGGCGTCGAGCCCATCGAGCTCACCGGCCCCTCCGATTCCAAGGACGTGTTCCAAGCTTGCCGCGAGGGCGACAAGCTTGCGCTGGCCGCGGCTGATACCATGGCCGATTATCTCGGTCGCGCTCTGGCGCTTATCGCCAACGTGGTCGACCCCGAGATGTTCCTGATCGGCGGCGGCGCCTCCGCCTCGGCCGACGTCTACCTCGACAAGGTTCGCGAGCACTTTAAGCAGTACGCGCTCTCTGCCTCGCGCGAGACGCCCATTAAGGTCGCTTCGCTCGGAAACGACGCCGGCATCATCGGTGCCGCCTACGTAGCCCTGCGCGCCGCCGGTAAATAGCTGGTGCAAGGGGGTCAGGTTACTTTGCACCAACACGGTGCAAAAGGGACAGTCTTGGCCCCCATGCCTGCCCCAAAATATGCCGTGACCCTTCCGTCTGCGAAGGCTCGGCATCGGCGTGCTACCATAGCTACGTCCAAGTACACATATCAAGTGGAGGATATCCATGGCAAACGTTCTTGTCTTTGGTCACCAGAACCCCGATAACGACGCCATCATGAGCGCCGTCGTCCTGTCCCAGCTGCTCAACCAGGTTGAGTATGCCGGCAACACCTACGAGGCCTGCGCCCTTGGTCAGCTTCCGGCCGAGTCCGCCAAGCTGCTCGCCGACGCCGGCATCGCCGAGCCCCGCGTGATCGAGTCCGTCGAGGCCGGTCAGCTCGTCGTCCTCACCGACCACAACGAGTCTGCCCAGTCCGTCGCCGGCCTTAAGGACGCCACGGTCTTTGGCGTCGTCGATCATCACCGCATCGGCGACTTCGAGACCGCCGGCCCGCTGCACTACATCTGCCTGCCCTGGGGCTCCAGCTGCACCATCGTCACCAAGCTCGCCGGCGTGCTCGGCGTTGAGCTTTCCGACGTCCAGGCCAAGCTGCTGCTCTCGGCCATGATGACCGACACGCTCATGCTCAAGAGCCCCACCACCACCGATGTCGACCGCGCCGTCGCCGCCAAGCTCGGCGAGCAGGTGGGCGTCGACCCGGTCAAGTTTGGCATGGAGGTCTTCCTCACCCGTCCGTCCGGCTCCTTCACCGCAGCCGAGATGGTCGGCAACGACATCAAGATGTTCGAGCCTGCCGGCAAGAAGCTGCTCATCGGCCAGTACGAGACCGTCGACAAGAGTCGTGCGCTCGGCATGATCGACGAGATTCGCGAGGCCATGCGCGCCTACGCCGCCGAGAAGGGTGCCGATGGCATTGTCCTGTGCATCACCGACATCATGGAGGAGGGCTCGCAGGTCCTGCTCGAGGGCGAGACCGAGGCCGCTCAGAAGGGCCTGGGCATTGCCGACGAGCACGACGGCGTCTGGATGCCGGGTGTCCTCTCCCGTAAGAAGCAGGTCGCTGCCCCCATCATGGCCGCCTGCTAGGTTTAGTTGACCAAACGCCACGACCGGATCGCGGACGTCCCGCGCTCCGGTCGTTTTTTGTGCACGGCGCCGCGTCGTCTCTTGGACAGGCGTGCCCGTGCCGTTGAGCAAATAATGTTCAACCTGTGGTTCCGCTTTTCGGCCACGCCTGCGTGCTTGTCGTGCAGGGTAGGCTAGATGCAAGCGTAATACGTTAGAGCGCGGCGCCGCCACTTGGGCGGGCCGTGCTTTTTTAAGACGGGAGCTTTCCCGTGAAAGGAGCCGCCCATGGCAGCAACTGAGCAGCTGTTCAACGTTCGTGAGCGCAAGCGCTTTGAACGTCACGACATTTGGGAGCGCATCGCCGAGAACGGCACGATTTCCGCCGCCGTCATGGTCTTCGCCGCTATCGCCGCCGTTATCTGCGCCAACACCGATGCCTACGAGGCCATCCATCACTTTTTGGAGACCCCGCTGTATGTGGGCCTGGGCAACCTTACGGCTGGTCTCACCGTTGAGCTTTTCGTCAACGACTTCCTCATGGCGATTTTCTTTTTGTTGGTGGGCATTGAGCTTAAGTACGAGATGACGGTCGGCGAGCTCAAGAATCCGCGTCAGGCCATGCTTCCCATGTTGGCGGCGGTGGGCGGCGTCGTCGTTCCCGCCTGCATCTACCTGATCTTTAACCATGCCGGCGCCCGCAACGGTTGGGCCATCCCCATGGCAACCGATATTGCCTTTGCGCTGGGCGTGCTGTCGCTTTTGGGCAACCGCGTTCCCAACGGCGTGCGCGTGTTCTTCTCGACGCTCGCTATCGCCGACGACCTGATCTCCATCGCCGCCATCGCCATCTTCTACGGTCAGAGCCCCAATCCGTTTTGGTTGGGCGCCGCCGCGCTTGTGACCTGCGCGCTCGTGTGGCTCAACAAGACGCAGCATTACCGCCTTGCCCCGTATTCGGTACTGGGGCTGCTGTTGTGGTTCTGCATGTTCAAGAGCGGCGTACATGCCACGCTTGCTGGCGTCATCCTGGCCTTCACCATTCCGGCCAAGTGCGGCGTCAAGCTCGATAGTCTCACCGATTGGCTGGGCGAGTGCCTGCCGCTGCTCGATGACCGCTACGACGACGAGGCACACATCCTGGGCCAGCATGACTTTACCGTCTCGACTACCAAGGTCGAGCGCGTCATGCACCGCGTGACCCCGCCGCTTATCCGCATGGAGCGTCTGATCTCCACGCCGGTCAACTTTGTGATCCTGCCGATCTTTGCGTTCGTAAACGCTCAGGTTCGTTTAGTGGGCGTGGACATGAGCACGCTGCTCACCGATCCGGTGACGCTCGGCGTGTACTTTGGCATGCTGCTGGGCAAGCCGATCGGCATCTTTGGTATGACGTTTGCCCTGGTTAAGCTTAAGGCCTGCGAGCTGCCGCACAATGTCAACTGGCACATGATTGCCGGCGTGGGCATTCTGGGCGGTATCGGCTTTACCATGTCGATTCTCATCAGCGGCCTTGCCTTCCCGACGGCCCAGTTTGAGGTTCTTGCAGCCAAGGCCGCTATTCTCGCCGGTTCGGTCACCGCAGCCGTGCTCGGCATGATCTACATGAGCGTGGTCTGCAAGCATCCCTCGCCCAAAGACGAGTAAGAGCGCGAAAACCGGCTCCAGAACCGATTCGGGCGCGTCCAAAATGCGGATTCTGGCGGTGCTTGCCGCCTGCCAGACACGCCAGTGGTCAAAAAACGCCGTTTGTGAGTACTGTCACAAACGGCGTATCATTTTAGGTGCGGAAAATAATGAACAAAGTTATAAGAACTGTACGTTAATGAGTGACCATCGACTTCCAATTTGGCGCTAG
This sequence comes from Collinsella sp., assembly GCA_019414515.1. GTDB lineage: Bacteria > Actinomycetota > Coriobacteriia > Coriobacteriales > Coriobacteriaceae > Collinsella. The sequence continues at coordinate 14,715 of DXLX01000020.1, read as the reverse complement.
CTGACGGTGATTAGGAAGTTTCAAGTCGAGTTTTGCCGATTTCGACCAAAAATCGCTGCTACTAAAAAGGTAACAGTACTCATATTTGCCCTTTTTTGGCCACAAGCCCTAAAACAAGCCTCGCCAAGGTCGGGAAGCGGGCCAAATCGCCGGCCTCGAGGCTTATTCCACCGTTCCGTAGACGGCGCCCCAGCCGTGGGCGGCCAAGGCGGAGTTGAGCTGGTCGCAGAGTGACTGGCGGTCGTAATAGCCGGGCGGTAGCAGGTTGACGATTTCCATGAGATCGGGCGCCAGGTCCAAGATTTCGGCCTGTACGATCAGGTCCAGGCGGTCGATGGCATGGCGGTCGTAAAACAGCCCGTCGACCAGGCGCTGCAGGTCGCCGAATTCCTCGGCCCTAAACGATCCGTACTCCATAGTGCCTCCTTGGGCGCCCCACGCCGCCATGCGCGGCGATTCGTAATTCATTGCGATGAACTTAATCTATCACGGCTTCATACCGTTGTGGCGGTGGCGGTCTATACTTAGACGAACTGCAACGTACCGCTTCGCGAAAGGTCGCACCCATGCAGACGATCTACCAGAAGATGGAAACCACCGAACTCGATGCCGCCATCGAGGCGCTCAAAGCCGAGGTCGCCGAGGTCAAGGCCAAGGGCCTGGCGCTCGACATGGCCCGCGGCAAGCCGTCGCCCTCCCAGGTGGACATCTCTCGACCTATGCTCGATATCCTCAATGCCGATGCCGATCTGCACGACGGCAACGTCGACTGCTCCAACTACGGCTGCTTTGAGGGCATTCCCTCGGCACGCAAGCTAGCGGGGGAGTTCCTGGGGTGCCCTGCCGAGCAGACGCTCGTGCTGGGCTCGTCGAGTTTGCTGATTGAGCATGACATCGCCGGTATGTTCTGGCGTTGCGGCTCGTGCGGCAGCGAGCCCTGGGACGCCTACGAGGCCGCGCACGACGGCAAGAAGGTCAAGTTCCTGTGCCCCGTTCCCGGCTACGATCGCCACTTTGGCATCACCGCCGACTTGGGCATCGAGAACGTCCCCGTCGCGATGACCGACAACGGCCCCGACATGGACGAGGTTGAGCGCCTGGTTGCCGCCGACGATTCCATCAAGGGCATCTGGTGCGTGCCCAAGTATTCCAACCCCACGGGCATCACCTTTAGCGAGGACACTGTGCGCCGCCTGGTCGAGATGCCCACGGCCGCGCCCGATTTCCGCATCTTTTGGGACAACGCTTACTGCGTGCACGACCTGTACGACGAGACCGACGAGCTCGCAAATATCTTTGACCTCGCTCGCGCGGCGGGCACCGAGGATCGCGTGGTGGCCTTTGCCTCGACGTCCAAGATCACCTTCCCGGGCGCCGGCATCGGCTTTATTGGTGCGAGCCCCGCGGTTATCGCCGAGTTCTCCAAGCGCCTGAAGGCCGGCCTCATCAGCGCCGACAAGCTCAACCAGCTGCGTCACGTGCGTTTCCTTCCCACCATCGAGGCGGTCAAGGAGCACATGAAAAAGCATGCCGAGTTCCTGCGCCCGCGCTTTGAGGCCGTTGAGCGTAAACTCACCGAGGGCTTGGGCAACACGGGTTGCGCCACTTGGACTCATCCCCATGGCGGCTACTTTGTGAGTTTCGATGGCCCCGAGGGCTCGGCCCAGAAGGTCGCCGCGCTTTGTGCCGACCTGGGCGTCAGGCTCACGCCGGCTGGTGCCACCTGGCCTTATGGCAAGGATCCGCGCGACACCAACATCCGCATCGCGCCGAGCTATCCCACGGTCGAGGACCTGGAGGCCGCGCTCGATGTGCTGGTGCTGGCTGTCAAGCTCGTCGCTGCCGAGCTTGCGCGTGCCGAGCGCGCCTAACGCGTAGGGCCCCGCAAGTCCGCGCCTAGTACTATCCGCACTTTCGATACGTAAAGGAGCGTATACATGGATTTGGGTATTTCCACCAACCCCACGCCAGAGCTCTACACCATTAAGGTGACCGGTGAGATCGATATCTCTAACGCCGATAGCCTGCGCAATGCCATCGACCTGGCGCTCGAGCAGCCCACTGAGGCCGTTGAGCTCGATTTTGCCCAGGTGAGCTACATCGATTCGACGGGCATTGGCGTGCTTGTGGGCGCCGCACACCACGCAGCTGATCATGGTAAGCGTTTTAGCTGCGTCAACGTGCAGCCCCCGGTGATGCGCGTGGTTCAGCTGTTGGGCGTCGACCAGGAGATTTCGATCACCGCTGCATAATCTTTGCCCCCAAAAGGGCGTGCCGTTTGGCATATGTTTGTGATGCGCTCGGACGTTTTGGCGTCCGGGCGCTATACTTGACCGAATGAATAGACGAGTTCCGGCCGAATGGCGCGGTGCGGGCTCGACTCACATCGAGCCTTGGAGGTATGTGTGTTTGGTATTGGAGAGGGTGAGCTCGCGATCATCGTGGTCTTCGGCTTTTTGCTGTTTGGCCCGGATAAGCTCCCGCAGATGGGCCGCACGATCGGCCGTGCCATCCGTCAGTTCCGCGAGACGCAGGAAAAGATGACGGCCGTTGTTCAGTCCGAGATTATCGATCCGGTGAGCGAGGCCGCGTCGGCCCCGGTCAAGCCCAAGAAGGCCGCTGCGACCGACGACGATTCCGATGCGGACGAGGATGCCGCCGAGACGGCAGCGCCCGCCAAGAAGGAGACCTTTGCCGAGCGTCGCGCCCGTCTTGCTGCCGAGAAGGCCGCAAGCGAGGGTGCTGCTGAGGGCGAAGGCGCTGTTGATGAGGCCGAGGGTACAGAGCCTGCTGCTGCCGTCGAGCCCGAGCCTGCTGCAGAGCCCGAGCCCGAGCCGGCAGAGCCCACGACGGCTGACCTCTACGCCCGTCGTCCCCGCAAACGCAAGGCCGTCGTCGACCAGCTCGCTCGCGAGCTCGAGGTCGAGGACGATGCCGAGGCTGCTGCCGCCGACGCCCCGAAGGGAGGCGATGAGTAATGCCGATCGGACCTGCGCGCATGCCGCTCTTCGATCACCTGGGAGAGCTTCGTCGCCGCCTGACTATCGTGGTCGTATCGGTGTTTGCCGCCGCTATCGTGCTGTATTTCGCCACGCCTGTGGTGCTCGATATCCTGGAAGACCCCATCCGCTCCTTTGTGCCGGACGGTAAGTTCTACATCACCACCACGCTCGGCGGCTTTGGCCTGCGCTTCTCGCTGGCCATCAAGATGGCCGTGGTCATGTGCACGCCCATGATCATCTGGCAGATCCTGGCATTTTTCCTGCCGGCACTGCGCCCCAACGAGCGCAAGTGGGTTGTGCCCACGGTGCTCGCCTCGACGGTTCTGTTCTTCCTGGGTGCCATCTTCTGCTACTTCATCATCATCCCGGCGGGCTTTGAGTGGCTCATCGGCGAGACCTCGGCCGTCGCTACGGCGCTGCCCGACCTGGAGAACTACGTCAACATGGAGCTGCTCTTTATGATCGGCTTTGGCGTGGCGTTTGAGCTGCCGCTCATCATCTTCTATCTGTCCGTCTTTCACATCGTGTCCTATGCGGCCTTCCGCAGCGCCTGGCGCTACGTGTACGTGGGCCTGCTCGTGGGCTCGGCTGTGATCACGCCCGACGGCTCGCCCGTTACGCTGGGCCTTATGTACGGTGCCCTGCTTTCGCTCTACGAGATCTCGCTCGCCATTGCCCGCGTGGTCATTACCGCGCGCGAGGGCAAGGAGGGCCTGTTCGTGAGCCGTCTGGACCTGTTCTCGGACGACGAGGACGACGAGGAGTAAAACGGTATGCACGAGGTTGGCATTGTCAACGGCATACTCGATACAGTGATTCGCGCGGCGCGTGGGGCGGGGGCCTCGCGCGCCGTTTTGGTAACGCTGCGTATCGGGGATATGACCGAGGTCGTGCGCGAGGCGCTCGACTTTGCGTGGGGGACGTTTCGCGACGAGGACCCGCTCACGCGCGGCTGCGAGCTTGCCGTGGAGGAGGTCCATCCACAAAGCGAGTGCCTGGACTGCGGCGAGGTCTTTGAGCACGACCGTTTCCATTGTCGCTGCCCCCAGTGTGGCGGCGCCAACGTGCGCCTGCTGCACGGCCGCGAGCTCGATATCGCAAGTATCGAAATCGAAACCCCCGACGATTAGCCCGCTAGCCATCTGGTGATGGGGTATAAAGGAGCCAAAGTAAGGAGCGCTAAGTATGGCCGAGAAAACGATTGATATCGCGTCGCCGATCCTGTCGCGCAACGAGCGCCTGGCAGATCAGCTGCGTCAGCGATTTAATGAGGCAGGCACCTACGTGATCAATGTGCTGTCGAGCCCCGGCTCGGGTAAGACCACCACGATTCTGGGCACCAACGAGCGCCTGCGCGACAAGGCCGGCCTACGCTGTGCCGTCATCGAGGGCGATATCGCCTCGGATGTCGACGCCATCACCATGAAGGAAGCCGGCATGCCCGCCATCCAGATCAACACGGGCGGCCTGTGCCACCTCGAGGGCAACATGATCATGGAGGCCGTCGACGCCTTCGACCAGGCCGTCGGTCTGGAGAACATCGACGTCATCTTTATCGAAAATGTGGGTAACCTGGTCTGCCCGGTCGACTTTGACCTGGGCGAGAACCTGTCCATCATGATCCTCTCGGTGCCCGAGGGCGACGACAAGCCCATCAAGTACCCGGGCATCTTCCAGCACGCCGGCGCGCAGCTGCTCAATAAGGTCGACGTGGCCCCGGCTTTCGATTTTGACATGGATAGGTATACTAAGACACTCGATGACCTCAATCCGCAGGCGCCGCGGTTTGCCGTGAGCGCGCGCAAGGGCGAGGGCATGGATGCCTGGTGCGATTGGCTCATCGGGCAGATTGAGCAAGCAAGGGCGTAAGTCGGCCGCCAAGAGGGCGGGCGCAGCCGCAGACACACGAGATAGGAGCCTCTTTTGAAGCTCATCATCGCTGAGAAAAACGACGCCGCGCGTCAGATCGCCGAGCGTCTGTCCACGGGCAAGCCCAAAAAGGACAAGGTGTACAACACCGCCATCTACCGTTTTGAGTGGAAGGGCGAGGAGTGCGTGACGATCGGCCTTGCCGGTCACATCCTGGCACCCGATTTTTGCGACAGTGTGCTGTTCGATAAAAAGTTGGGCTGGTATTCGGTCACGGAGGACGGCGAAATGCTGCCGGCCGATATGCCCGATGGCCTGGCCCGCCCGCCGTACGACACCAAGCGCAAGCCGTTCCTTGCCGATGGCATTTCCATCAAGGGCTGGAAGCTCGAGAGCCTGCCCTATCTCACCTGGGCGCCCGTCATTAAGCTTCCGGCCGAGAAAGAGCTCATCCGCTCGCTTAAGAACCTCGCCAAAAAGTCCGACAGCGTCATCATCGCCACGGACTTCGATCGCGAGGGCGAGCTGATCGGTTCGGACGCCCTCAACAAGGTGCGCGAGGTGGCGCCCGACTTGCCGGTCGCCCGCGCCCAGTATTCTTCGTTTACCAAGGCCGAGATCACGCAGGCCTTCGATAACCTTGTCTCGCTCGACCAGAACCTGGCCGACGCCGGCGAGAGCCGTCAGCACATCGACCTCATTTGGGGTGCGGTGCTCACGCGCTACCTGACGCTCGCCAAGTTTGGCGGCTTTGGCAACGTGCGTTCCGCCGGCCGCGTGCAGACGCCGACGCTTGCCCTGGTGGTCGAGCGCGAGCGCGAGCGCATGGCGTTTGTGCCCGAGGACTATTGGCAGATTCGCGGCATGGGCGCCGCGCAAGGCGCTGCCGAGGATGATCGCTTTAAGATCGCGCACAAGACGGCGCGCTTTACCGACAAGGATGCTGCTGAGACGGCGTACGGTCACGTTGACGGCGCTACGACGGCAACCGTCGCCGCGGTGACCAAGCGCTCGCGTAAGCAGCAGCCGCCCACGCCGTTTGCGACGACCTCGCTGCAGGCTGCCGCCGCGGCCGAGGGCATCTCGCCTGCGCGTACGATGCGCATCGCCGAGTCCCTCTACATGGCCGGTCTCATCAGCTACCCGCGTGTCGATAACACCGTGTATCCCGCGACGCTCGATCTGGGCGCCGTGGTGAGCGACCTGGCAAAGATCAACCCGGCGCTGGCGCCCGTGTGCAAAAAGGTGCTCGCCGGCCCCATGAAGCCCACGCGCGGCAAGGTCGAGACCACCGACCACCCGCCTATCTACCCCACGGGCGAGGGCGATCCGTCCACGCTCGACGGCGGCCAGCGCAAACTCTATGACCTCGTCGCCCGTCGCTTCCTGGCAACGCTCATGGGGCCCGCGACCATCGAGAACACCAAGCTCGAGCTCGACGTCAACGGCGAGCCGTTCGTGGCTTCGGGCGACGTGCTCGTGACCCCGGGCTTCCGCGAGGCATATCCGTACGGCCTCAAGCGCGACGAGCAGATGCCGCCGCTTGAGCAGGGCGACACGGTCGACGTGTTCGACATTAAGCTCGAGGCCAAGCAGACCGAGCCGCCCGCGCGCTACAGCCAGGGCAAGCTCGTGCAGGAGATGGAAAAGCGCGGCCTGGGCACCAAGTCCACGCGCGCGAGTATCATCGAGCGCCTGTATGCCGTGCGCTATCTCAAAAATGATCCCGTTGAGCCGAGCCAGCTGGGCATCGCCATCATCGACGCGCTGTCGCAGTTTGCCCCGCGCATCACGAGCCCCGATATGACCAGCGAGCTCGACGGCGACATGACCCGCGTGGAGCGCGGCGAGGACACCGAAGAGCATGTCGTGACGCACTCGCGCGCGCTGCTGGCCGGCGTGCTCGACGAGCTGCTCAAACATACGCAGGAACTGGGCGACGCCATCAGCGACGCCGTCACGGCCGATGCGCGCGTGGGTACCTGCCCCAAGTGCGGCAAGGACCTGGTTATGAAGACGAGCGCCAAGACCCGTGGCAGCTTTATCGGCTGCATGGGTTGGCCCGACTGCGATGTGACCTATCCGGTGCCGAGCGGCGTCAAGGTAAGCCCGCTCGAGGGCGAGGCAGCCGTGTGCCCCGAGTGCGGCGCGCCGCGCATTAAGTGCCAGCCGTTCCGCCAGAAGGCCTTCGAGATTTGCGTGAACCCCACGTGCCCCACCAACTACGAGCCTGACCTTAAGGTGGGCGAGTGCAAGGTGTGCGCCGAGGCCGGACGCCATGGCGACCTGATCGCGCACAAGAGCGAGAAGAGCGGCAAGCGCTTTATCCGCTGCACCAACTACGATGACTGCGGCGTGAGCTATCCTCTGCCGGCGCGCGGTAAGCTCGAGGCGACGGGTGAGACCTGCCCCGAGTGCGGTGCTCCCATCGTGGTGGTCAACACGGCGCGCGGCCCGTGGCGTATCTGCGTCAACATGGACTGCCCGACCAAGGAGAAGAAGCCCGCCCGCGGCCGCAAGACTGCGACCAAGGCGAGCACGGCGAAGAAGACGACGGCGGCCAAGAAGACGACGGCTAAGAAAGCCACTGCCGCCAAGAAGACGACCGCGAAGAAGTCGACTGCCAAGAAAGCAGCCGCCGACAAGTAACAGCGCAGCCGAAACATTGACCAAAACAAAAATGAGCGAGGATCCCGCGATCCTCGCTCATTTTCTAGGCAGTCATTGGGGACGTTCTTTAATGACTAGTCGTTTGAGAACGTCGCATGCGACTAGTTCACTTCGACGGGTTTGGCGTCGGGATAGCGCTCCTCAAAGTCTAGGCGGTACTTATTGTCATTGGTGCCCGCCACGTTGTCGCGCGACAGCGGCGCCACGATCTCATTCTTGTGGTCCGCAGGATTGGCGTATTTCAGGCTGATCTCCCAGGCATCACAGATTGCGTCGATGCGGTGATCTAGGTCGTCGTACAGGGCAACGATGTCCTTCCAAGAGCTGTAGTTCTTGGAGCTCGTCGGGACGTCCAGGTCCTCGACGATATCGTAGTACTGCTCGATGGTGTCTTCCGTGCGCTCGGCGACGTCGGCGAGATTTTGACGGGTGGTGCGATCTTCTTCCAGATAGCTGCCGTTGAAGTTCTGTGCGCAGCCACGGACGTAGTTGTCGAGGTCTTCGAGCAGGTCGTAGTATTCGCTCAGTCGGCGGTAGAGGTTCTGCTCGGAGAGCGTTGCTTCGCCGCCATCCTCGTCGTCATCGTCATCATCGTCGTACAGGCTGTTGGGATCGCCGAGAGGCTTTAGGTCATCGTCGTCGACGTCATGGTGCAGCTTAGCTACCTCGGCAGTCGTCTGCGTGGCGGCGTTGTCGAAAGGCTTGATCACAAAGAAAACGACCAGGGCGATGATGATCGCCACCAGCACAACGATAACGGCGATAAGCGGCCCGGTGCCGCTCTTTTTGGGAGCGGGGGTCTGTGGCGAAGCGGGCGCGTATGCGGGAGCCGGCTGCTGTTGGGGCGAGCCGCTCGCGACGGGTATGCGCTGCGTGGTCTCGACGGCCGCGGGGCCTGCGGCGGGGTCGGGGCGATAGGCGAGGGGGTCGTCCGCCTTGGCTTGCGGCGTGTCGAGGGAACCGGTCTGCTCAAAAGCGGGCTGGCTATCGCTCGCGGTTGTTTGTTCAACGGGTGCACCGCACGAGGTGCAGAACTTGGCATCATCTGCAAGAAGTTTGCCGCACGAGGCGCAATACCGAGACATTGCCACTCCTTTCGCCACATTTCAATGCAATACGACGATTATACCCAGCGTCCAAAATTCCCCATCATAAGTTGCGGTGAAATAGGGACTGTTTGGCGGTCTCAGAGCTTCAATCAGTCCCTATTTCACCGCAACTTTGGAAAGGCACCTTTAGCCATTGGGGACGCGCCGGGCACTGGGGTATCATGGCTTGGTTGCTATAACTCGCATTTACGCGCCTTGTAGGAAGGGGCTGCGCCCATGGCTTTTGAGCCCGCTCAACATAGCTTCATTACGCTCGAGGGCGTCGATGGCGCCGGCAAGTCCACGCAGACGCGCCTGCTTGCCCGCGCGCTTGACCTTGCCGGTTACCAGGTCGTGGCCCTGCGCGAGCCGGGTGGCACCGCCATCAGCGAGAAGATTCGTGCCCTACTGCTCGATTCCGCCAACACGGCAATGGGCGATACTTGCGAGCTGTTGCTCTACGAGGCCGCGCGCGCCCAGCTAGTGCACGAGGTTATCGCGCCTGCCCTCGCGGCCGGCAAGGTGGTCCTGTGCGATCGCTTCTACGATTCCACGACCTGCTACCAGGCGTTTGCCGACGGCCTCGATCGCCAGATGGTACGCGACGCCAACAACCTGGCCGTCGCGGGAACACACCCGGTGCTCACGCTCGTCTACCACATCACGCCCGAGCAGGCGGCGCTGCGCATGGCTGCCCGTGGCGCGGCCGACCGCATGGAGGCAAAGGGCATAGCCTTCCAGGAGCGCGTCTATCAGGGTTTTTGTGCCATTGCCGCCGAGGAGCCAGACCGCGTAAAGCTCATCGACGCCACTGCGCCGATCGAGGATGTCTTCGCGCAGACGGTCGAGCAGGTTCGCGCGTACGGCCTCGATATCCCGCAGGATGCCGTCGTCGCCGCGCTTGCCCAGGAGGCCGAGTAGCATGGCCCCTGCGCAGACAAGCTTGCTCGCCAAACTCGATACCCAAGAACGCGTGCGCGACTTTTTGACCAATGCCGTCGCCAGCGGTCGTGCATCGCACGCCTACCTGTTTTTGGGCGCTCCCGGCGCGGGCAAGCTCGACGCCGCGTGGGCGCTCGCCCAAGCCTTCCTGTGCGAGCAGGATGGCTGTGGCTCATGCGATAGCTGCGTGCGCGTCGCCCGCCATACGCACCCCGACGTGCACTATTACACGCCCGAGAGCGCCACGGGTTACCTCATTGCCCAGACCCGCGAGCTGCTCGATGACGTGCCTCTGGCGCCCATTCGCGCCAAGGCCAAGGTCTACATCATCGACCGTGCCGAGCAACTGCGCGCCAACACCGCCAACGCGCTGCTCAAAACGCTCGAGGAGCCGCCCGAGGGCGTTATGTTCATCTTGCTGGGCACCTCGGCCGACGTGATGCTGCCCACTATCGTGAGCCGCTGCCAGTGCGTGCCGTTTCGGCTGGTATCGCCCGCCGCCGCCGCGCAGGCCGTGAGCCGCGCCACCGGTCAGGACCCTGCGCGTTGCCGCATGGCGGTCGCCGTGGCGGGAAGCCCCACACGCGGCATCGAGTTTCTTAAGAGCGCCGAGCGCCAGGACGCCCGCCGTCAGATGGTCCGTGCCATCGACTCGCTCATTGCCGCCGACGAGGCCGACGTGCTCAGCCGCGCCAAGTCACTCATCGTCGCCGTCAAGGCGCCGCTCGCCGAGGTCAAGTCCACGCAGGAAAAGGTGCTCGAGCAAAATGCCGACTACCTGTCGCGTGGAGCATTGAAGCAGCTTGAGGACCGCAACAAGCGCGAACTCAACGCGCGCGAGCGTTCGGGTATCATGGAAGCGCTGGCGAGCGCGCGGACGCTCATGCGCGACGTGCTGCTGACGCTTCAGGATGAGGCGGCCGACGTCGTGAACGAGGATGTGCGCGACACGATCGGTCGGCTTGCCGCCGCGACCAATGTTGCGGGTGCCACCCAGGTGCTCGAGGCGGTCGCAACCGCCGAGTGCAACATCGCCAGAAACGTTACTCCCCAGCTGGCCATCGAGGTCATGCTGTTCGATATCAGGAAGGCACTGAAATGCCGTTAGTCGTACCCGTTAAGTTTACCTACGCCTCGCGCGACCTGTGGTTTGACCCGCAGGACCTGGATATCCTCGAGGCCGATTATGCCATTTGCTCCACCGAGCGCGGAACCGAGATCGGCTTGGTCACGGCCGATCCCTTCGAGGTGCCGCAAGACGAGATCGGTCAGCCGCTCAAGCCCGTGCTGCGCGTGGCGAGCGACATCGACCTGCAGCTTGCCGACGATTTGGCCATCCAGGGCGACGAGGCGATGGTCGATTTCCGCCGTCTGGTCAAAGAGCTCGACCTCGAGATGAAGCCGGTGGGCGTCGAGTACCTGTTTGGCGGCGAGAAGGCCGTGTTCTACTTTGCGGCCGAGGAGCGCGTCGATTTTCGCCAGCTCGTCAAGGACCTGTCCTCGACGCTGCACATTCGCGTCGACATGCGCCAGATCGGCGTGCGCGACGAGACCCGCCTGGTGGGCGGCTATGCCCAGTGCGGCCAGGAGCTCTGTTGCACGCGCTTTGGCGGACAGTTTGAGCCCGTCTCGATCCGCATGGCAAAAGAGCAGGACCTGCCGCTCAATTCCTCCAAGATCAGCGGCGTTTGCGGCCGCCTGATGTGCTGCCTGCGCTATGAGTTCGAAGCGTACAAGGACTTTAAGAGCCGTGCGCCCAAAAAGAAGACGCTCATCGATACGCCGCTCGGCAAGGCGCGTATTCAGGAATATGACACGCCGCGTGAGCAGCTGGTGCTGCGCCTGGAGAACGGCAAGGTCTTTAAGGTCAACCTGGCCGATATGACCTGCTCGGAGGGCTGCAAAAAGAAGGCCGCCGAGCAGGGCTGCAACTGCCGCCCCGACTGCGTGACGCGCGACGTGCTCGAGCGCATCGAGTCGCCCGAGATGCGCCTGGCGCTCATGGAGCTCGACCGCGAGAACGGCGTCGACGTGGGCGATGGCCTGTCGAGCGCCGACCGTCTGGCCGGTACGTCGATGCCCAAGCGCCGTCGTCGCGATGCCGATTCCGATGCTCGCGCCGGTCAGGGGCAGGGCGAGGGCCGTGGCCGCGGAAAGGGCCGTGGCAATGCCGCAACGCCCGAGGCCGAGGAGGCCGCTGGTGGCCGTCGTCGTCGCAAGCGCGCGGGCTCGGGTGATGCTACCGAGGCTGCGGCCGCGGGCAAGAACGTTTCCCGCGAGCGCGAGGCTCAACAGCCCCAGCAGCAAAACCGCGGCGGTGGCATGAACCCCACGCGCCGTCGTCGCCGTCACCTGTCGAGCGAGGAGCGCGAGGACGCCTTCCGCGCCGCAGCCGCTCGCGAGGCCGGTGCCGCTCCCAAGGACGCCTCGGCCTCCGACGCGCCTACCGACAAGGGCGGCAAGCCGCGTGGCGAGGAGGAGCGGGCGTCACGTCCGCGCCGTCGCCATTCCTCGGGCACGCAGCAGAAGCCCTCGGTTCCTTCTGTGGCCGATCAGGTTTCGGATGGAGAAGTCAAGGTCACGCGCCGTCGCCCCGGCGATGGTGGAGGAGCTGCCGCCAAGGCTTCGCGCGGCGGTACTCGCGATGAGCGCGAACCGCGTGAGGATCGCGGTGGCGAGGGCTCGACCGACCAGGGTCAAAAGCGCCGCCGTCGCCGTCGCTCCCGCAAGCCGCGCCAGGACGGTGGTGAAGGCTCGACCCACACCTCGTCCGCACCGCAACCGCCTGCCGGCGAATAACGTCCGTAAGCGGATGTAACCCGCCTGACCCCAGCACCTCTGGGTATCATGGCTCTACACCGACAACCCTCCCTTCGCCTTCGCGTAGGGAGGGTTGTGTCATGAAGAGACATCTGAACGTATTGACTCGCTTGCAGGACGCAGGTGTCCTACCGTTTGCGGACGAATTGCTACCGCTTGCCGAGCACGCGACATACGAGGCGCTCGAGGCGTTGTCGCCTACGCGATGCGCCGGCTGCGAGCGTTCCGGTGCGCTGATCTGCCAGGATTGTCTGGCATCGCTCGCACTCATCGACCCGTGCCATAGCTGCATCCGATGCGGCGCCCCGTTTGGGGATTTGCTGTGTACCGAGTGTTCGGTCGAGGGCGCGTCTTCGGCAATGGCCGAGGCGCTCGATCGCTGTCTGGCGTGTGCCGTCTACGCACATCCGCTGCCGCGCATCATCAAGGCGTACAAGGATGCGGGCGAGCGCCGTCTGGCACCGTATCTGGCGGAGCTACTCTACGACACCGCCTTGCATGCCCAGGCGGCAGCCCCCGATCGCTACGGCGGTGTGCTGTCCGGTGCGGACGCGGTGGTGTTTGTGCCCGCGACTGCGGCGGCGTTTCGGCGGCGTGGATTCGACCATATGGAAGCAATCGCGCGCTCGTTTTGCGATCTTTCGGGTGTGTCTTTGCTCGACGCCCTGGTCAAATACGGTCACGGTGACCAGCGAGAGCTCGGTCGCGATGAGCGCCGGGAACATGCCCGGGGCATGTACGAGACGGTCGAGGATGTGCGCGGCTGCCGCCTGCTGCTCATCGATGATGTCATTACCACGGGCGCGACCATGGCGGCGGCCTCGGCGGAGCTCAAGCGTGCCGGCGCCGCAGCAGTCGATGGCCTCGCTATCGCACGCGTTTGGTAGGGGGTGGCTTTGTGGCAGTGAAGATAGCGCGGCGCATCGAGCCGACAAGCGAGCAACTGGCGGCCTCCGTAGTCCTGACCGGTGCCTCGGCGCTGCGCATGATGCGCGCCGAGCGCCGACAAATGGGTTACATCAGCTGGAGAGACCTCTATCCCGATGAAGAGCGCCGTGTGCTGCATACATCGTCTCCCTCGGCCGAGGACATCTATCTTCCCGATTTGGTGCGGATCGGGGCCGTGAGTGGCGAGGTCCAAGAAGACTTGTGCCTGCTGGTGGGGTCTGCGGCGCAGCGCCGCCGCATCCCTGGCGTGAGCTGGTCCGTGTGTTCCGGGTTGCCCGCCGGCTCGAGTCTAGAGGTGGAACCGGGGGTGTACAGTCTATCTCCCGAGGCCCTTTGTGTTGCCATCGCGCGCGAGGTCGGCTGCATCCAGGCGTTTGCCCTGGCCCAGGAGCTGTGCTCCAAGATTTCGCTGAGCGATCGCGGGCAGTATCTGCCCCCTTACAGCTCGCCTACCGTGAACAGGCTTGCAAAGGATAAGGACCAGCCGTCAGATGTGGGCTACTTTGAGGTCGAGCCAGTGCTGACGCCCGATCGCCTGGCAGATTACCTTGCGGCATGCAAGGGGAGCGCGGCCAAGCAGCTGCGGCGGCTGTGCCCCTTTCTGTCGGAAAACCTGCGCTCACCCATGGAATGCATCATGCTTGCCATGTTTTCGCTTCCGTTTTCTTATGGCGGATTTGCCTGCGGTCCCTTTAAGACCGACCACAAGATCGAGTTCAACGACCGTGCGCAGGCGATCTCGGGGATGCCGTATGCGGTTTGCGATGCCTATCAGGAAGCAGCTCGGTTTGACCTGGAATACAACGGTGAGCAGGGCCATTCGTCTCGCGGCGGGCGCATTCACGATGAAAAACGCAATACGGGTTTGGCGTCCATGGGAATCGAGGTCGCGACGGTCAACAACGAGATGCTCTGCGACATGGAAGCGATGGAAGCGCTCGCATGGCGCATCCACCAGCGTATGGGTAAACGATATCAGAATCGTGTAGAGGCTCGTCGAAAGAGGCAAGATGCTCTGCTGAATACGCTCCGAGCGTGCTTTGGGCTCAAGCCGGCGTAAAACTATGGCTTTATAGGGGGTCTGTTTATATGCCATGTGCAAAAAACGGCAAATATGAGTACTGTTACTAGATTAGTGACAGCAAAAATAAAGAAACTTGGGCCGAAAAACTGGATTCAGCGAAGAGATAATAAACGAATGTGGAATATCTTGGCGCCAAGCGGGCTGTGCGGAAGGTGGCGCGCGCAGACGTGGTGTAAGAGCGTCCTGAGGTCCGTCGCTGCAAGTCCCGATATTACTCCTTCTTGAGACCGCGCCTCTCGACTATCTCGTCCACTATCTCCCTGGCGCGCCGCCCGAGCGCGCGGCGCCTCCC